>NZ_CP061177.1:1285000-1885000 GCF_017355405.1 Roseomonas haemaphysalidis | reverse complement strand
GTTGCGCCGGGCGTGGGCGCGTACCGCCGCCTCGATGTCCGCCAGCGCGCCGGGCATGACGGCGAAGCGCTCCTCGCGCTGGTACAGGTCGGCCAGGCGGGCCGGCAGCGGCGGGCGGAAGCCGGTGGCCTGCTCCACCGCATCGGGAAACTTGGCCGGATGCGCCGTGGCGGCCACCACCACCGGGATGGAACAGTCCTGCGGCCGCAGCGCTCGCGCGGCGGCGGTGCCGATGGCGGTGTGCGGGTCGGCCAGGTAGGCGCTCTCGGCGTACAGGCGGCGGATCTCCTCCAGCGTGCCCTCGTCCGACAGGGTGAAGCCGGCGAACAGGGTGGTCGCCTGCTTCCAGGCGGCATCCGGCACCGGCATGCGGCCCTCGGCGCGGAAGCGGGTCATGATGTCGGCCGTGGCCACCGGGTCGCGGCCCAGCAGCTCGAACAGGAGCCGCTCGAAGTTGGACGACACCTGGATGTCCATGGAGGGCGACAGGCTCGGCTCCACCGGCAGCATGGACATGTCGTTGGACACCAGAAAGCGGGCCAGGATGTCGTTGCGGTTGGCGCCGACGATCAGCGTCTCGACCGGCAGGCCCATGCGGCGCGCCACCCAGGCCGCCAGGACGTTGCCGAAATTGCCCGTGGGCACGGAAAAGGCCACGGGCCGGTCTGGCGCGCCCAGCGCCAGCGCGGCGTAGGCGTAGTACGGCACCTGCGCCGCGATGCGCGCCCAGTTGATGGAGTTGACGGCGGACAGCCGCATCTCCTGCCGGAAGGGCACGTCGCCGAACATGGCCTTCACCAGGTCCTGGCAGTCGTCGAAGCTGCCCTGCACGGCGATGTTGTGGATGTTGGAGGACAGCACCGTGGTCATCTGACGGCGCTGCACCTCGCTGGTGCGGCCTTCCGGGTGCAGAACCACCATGTCGATCGCCGCGCGGTCGCGGCAGGCCTCGATGGCGGCCGAGCCGGTGTCGCCGGAGGTGGCGGCGACGATGGTGATGCGCTCGCCGCGCTTTTCCAGCACGTGGTCGAACAACAGCCCCAGCAGCTGCATCGCCATGTCCTTGAAGGCGAGCGTCGGGCCGTGGAACAGCTCCAGCGAGAACAGGTTGGGCTCGATCTGCACCAGCGGCGCGGTGGCCGCGTGGCCGAAGCCGCCATAGGCCGCCCGCGTCATCCGCAGCAGCTCGGCTTCCGGGATGCCGGGGCCGGTGAACAGGGCCATCAGCCGGGCCGACAGCTCGGCATACGGCAGGCCGCGCAGGGCGCGCCATTCCCCGGCGCTCAGCACCGGCCAGGTTTCGGGCAGGAACAGCCCGCCATCCTCGGCGAGCCCCGCCAGCAGCACGTCTTCGAAGTCGCGAGCCGGGGCCTGACCCCGGGTGGAGATGTAGCGCATGATGCGGCGGAGGTTAGCGTCCGGCGAAGGCGCGGGCCAGGGCGTCCCACATGGGCAGGCGCTGCCATTGCGCGTCGAACGGCAGGCCGCGGTGGATGCGGCCTTCCGGCATTGCCACGGCGGGTTCCGTGCTCAGCCAGGAATGGCCGGTGGACAGCCCCCAGCACAGCACGCTGCGCACGCCGGCGGCCAGCGCGGTGGACACGAAGGCATGCGTGCGTTCCGCCACCAGAGCGTCGCGCGCCGGCAGCTCCTGCGGCGCGTCCCAGCTTTCGCGCACGTCCAGCTCGGTGATCAGCACCGCGAGCCCGAGGTCGCGCAACGCGGTGATGAAGCCCGTCAGCACGGCGGGGTCGAAGGGCTTGGCCAGCTGCAGGTGCGATTGCAGCCCCACCGCGTCCAGCGGCACGCCCCGCTCCAAAAGGCCGCGCACCAGCGCCAGCAGGCGGCGGCGCTTCTCGTCGGCGGCGGGGGTGGCTTCCTCGATGCCGTATTCGTTCAGCGTCAGCCGCAAGGTGGCGTCGCGCGCGCGGGCCAGCCGCAGCGCCGTATCGATGTAGGAGGGGCCCAGCGCCGCGAGCCAGGGCGAGGCTCGCAGGTTGCCCGGCTCCGACTGCGGGGTGTCGGAGCCGGCGGGGTCGGCGACCACCTCGTTGACCACGTCCCAGTCGCGCAGCTGCGCGCGGGTGTAGTCCAGCACGCCGTTGATGTGGGCGGCCAGCACCGCACGCGCCCGCTCGGGCCCTTCCAGCAGCGCGGCCTGCGCCCAGGGGGGCAGGTCCTTGTGCCAAACCAGGGTGTGGCCGCGCACCGCCTTGCCGTTGGCGCGGGCCCAGCGCAGCACCGAATCCAGCGGCTTGAAGTCGAAGCGCCCGGCGGCGGGCTGCAGGGCCGCCCACTTGCCCTCGTATTCCGGCACCAGCAGCGCGCATTCGCGCTGAAAGGCGGCGGCATAGGCCGGGTCGCGGCCCAGCAGGCCGCCTTGCGCGGCGGCCCCGAAGGTGATGCCGTTGGCCTTGGCGATCTCCCCCAGCCCGGCGGTGGCCGGCTGGGCCAGGGCGGCATGCGCCGCGCCGGCCGACCCGGCCGCGAGCAACAGCCGCCGGGTCAGGGGGGGCATCAGGCGGCTCGCGCCGCGTTGCCGGCGTTCTCGTTCGCCGCGCCGCCGAGGTCGCGCTGGAACTTGTCGCGCCGCCAGCACAGCAGCCGCCACGCACCCTTGGCCGCGATGGTGGACATCCGCCCGCGCGGCGGCAGCCCGATCGACTTGAAGACCATGCCCATGCCCCGCTCGATATGCCGGTAGCGATAGTAACCCATGGCCCGGCTCATATAGCCAGCGATACAACGGTTATGATCGTAAGGCACACCCACCGGGTCGTTGCCGCAGTGGAAGGCGAAGGCCAGCTCGTCGTCCTCGCTCTCGCCGATGCGCCCGGCGGCGACCTTGAGCCGCTGCAGGAAGGACAGCTTCTCGCGCGCCAGGTAGCGCTTCATGTGGTCGTAGAAGAGCTTGAAGTGGCGGTACTCATCCGCCGCGATCAGCCGGCAGATCTCCTTCAGCACCGGCTCCTCCGTCTCCTCGCCCAGCGCGGTGTAGTAGGAGGAGGTGCCGGTCTCGACCATGCAGCGCGCGATCAGCTCGCCGGTGCGGCTGCCGCGGATGGAGGCGTCGGCATTGACGTCGATCTTGTAGCCTTCGCGGTAGCGCTTGAAGCTTTCGTCGAAGTCCCAGGACGGATCGGCCAGCATCGCCCACTTGCCCAGGGCATCGCCGTGCTGCACCTCCTCCACCGCCCAGTTGTCCGAGGCCTGGCGGAAGTCGGGGTCGTCGACGAACACGCCCTTGAGGTACTGCGCATAGTCCACGCCGTTCTTCTCGACCATGGCCGCCGCCTTGACCAGCGGGATGATGCCAGGGTCGATCTTCGACGGATCGAAGCGGTCCCATTCCACCTGCTCGATACGCCAATGCTTCATGGTGCTTCCCGACCTGTGTTGTGGCAGCGTTGAAACGACAACGCCGCGCAGGGGACAATGTCCCGTGCGCGGCGCCATGTTTCAAGGGGATGACGGCGCGTCAGGCCGCGCCGGCGACATCCCGCATTGCCCGCGCGGCGAGCAGGCGGTCCATCGCCTTTTCGCGCAGCTCGGGCGCGTCGTTGGCCTGGGCCTGGTACGTGGCCTCGGCCTCGCGCACGCGGGCATCGGCCTCGGCGCGCGAGATCTGCGCGACGGGGGTGGCCTCGTCGGCCAGCACCGTCACGCGGGTCGGCGTGATCTCGGCGAAGCCGCCGGCGACAAACAGCCGCTCGGTGGCCGAGCCGCCGCCGCGCACCTCGATGACGCCGCCCTTGAGGGCGACGATCATCGGGGAATGGCCCGGCAGGATGCCCATGTCGCCCTCGGCCGCCGGGATGATCGCCATCTCGACGGGCCGGGAAAGCAGCAGCTTCTCCGGGCTCACCAGTTCAAGGTCGAAGGTCGCCATGGTGCTGTTCTATCCTCAGGCCGCGGTCTTCAGGCCTTCGGCCTTCTTCACCGCGTCCTCGATGGCGCCGACCATGTAGAAGGCGGCTTCCGGCAGGTGGTCGTACTCGCCCTTCACGATGGCGGCGAAGGAGCGGACGGTGTCCTCGATCTTCACGAACACGCCCGGCGAGCCCGTGAACACCTCGGCCACGTGGAAGGGCTGGGACAGGAAACGCTGGATCTTGCGCGCGCGCGCCACGACCAGCTTGTCCTCTTCCGACAGCTCATCCATGCCCAGGATGGCGATGATGTCCTGCAGGGACTTGTAGGTCTGCAGGATGCGCTGCACGTCGCGCGCCGTGTTGTAGTGCTCCTCGCCGATCACGCGGGGGTCGAGCGCGCGGGAGGTGGAGTCCAGCGGATCGACGGCCGGGAAGATGCCCAGCTCGGCGATCGAGCGGTTCAGCACGGTGGTCGCGTCCAGGTGGGCGAAGGACGTGGCGGGCGCCGGGTCGGTCAAGTCGTCGGCGGGCACGTAGATGGCCTGCACCGAGGTGATCGAGCCCTTCTTCGTGGAGGTGATCCGCTCCTGCAGCGCGCCCATGTCGGTGGCCAGCGTCGGCTGGTAGCCCACCGCGGAGGGGATGCGGCCCAGCAGCGCCGAGACCTCGGCACCCGCCTGGGTGAAGCGGAAGATGTTGTCGATGAAGAAGAGCACGTCCTGGCCCTGCTCGTCGCGGAAGTATTCCGCCATCGACAGGCCGGACAGCGCGACGCGGGCGCGGGCGCCCGGCGGCTCGTTCATCTGGCCATAGACCAGCGCCACCTTGGAACCCTCGGTGGAGCCGTTCTCGCCCAGCTTGATGACGCCGGCATCGATCATCTCGTGATAGAGATCGTTGCCCTCGCGGGTGCGCTCACCGACGCCCGCGAAGACCGACACGCCGCCATGGCCCTTGGCGATGTTGTTGATCAGCTCCTGGATGGTCACGGTCTTGCCGACGCCGGCGCCGCCGAACAGGCCGATCTTGCCGCCCTTCAGGTAGGGGGCCAGCAGGTCGATGACCTTGATGCCCGTGACCAGGATCTCGGCCGAGGTGGCCTGGTCCTCGAACAGCGGGGCGGAGCGGTGGATGGTGTAGGACTTGTCGTGCGGCACCGCGCCGCGCTCGTCGATCGGCTCGCCGATGACGTTCAAGATGCGGCCGAGCGTGCCCTCGCCCACCGGCACGGAGATGCCCTTGCCGGTGTCGACCACCTCGGTGCCGCGCACCAGGCCGTCGGTCGTGTCCATGGCGATGGTGCGCACGGTGCGCTCGCCCAGGTGCTGCGCGACTTCCAGCACCAGGGTGCGGTCGCCGATCTTCAGCTGCAGCGCGTTCAGCATGCCGGGCAGCTCTTCGGGGAACTGCACGTCCACGACGGCGCCGAGGACCTGCGTTACCTTGCCGACGTTGTTCTTCATGGCGGTGATTCCCTCAGAGCGCTTCAGCACCGGAGATGATCTCGATCAGCTCGCGGGTGATGTTGGCCTGACGCGTCCGGTTGTAGGTCAGGGTCAGCTTGTTGATCATGTCGCCCGCGTTGCGGGTGGCGTTGTCCATCGCGTTCATCTGGCTGCCGAAGAAGCCGGCCGAGTTTTCCAGCATGGCGCGATAGATCTGGATCGCCAGGTTCTTGGGCAGCAGCTGGGCGAGGATGGTGGCCTCGTCCGGCTCGTACTCGTACCACGCCTGGGCACCGTCGGCGGGTGTCGCCTGGGCCGCGGGCAGCACGGTCGGGATCAGCTGCTGCGCCGACGGCACCTGGGCGATCACCGAGCGGAAGCGGTTGTACACCAGGGTGCAGACGTCGAACTCGCCGGCTTCCAGCATCGCGGTGATGCGGGTGGCCAGCGTGTCGGCCTCCTCGAAGCCCACGCGCTTCTTGCCGACGTAGTTGATCTCCTCGACCACCCGGCTCGCCAGCTCGCGCTTCAGATAGGCCGCGCCCTTGCGGCCCACCGTGATGACCTTGACCGTCTTGCCCTGGCTTTCCAGGTCACGGACCAGATTGCGCGCATAGCGGCTGACGTTGGTGTTGAACGCGCCCGCCAGGCCGCGGTCGGCGGTGACGACGACCAGCAGGTGCACCTTGTCGGCGCCGGAGCCGACCAGCAGCTTGGGCGCGTCCGGGCTGCCGGCGACGGCGGCACCGAGCGAGGCCAGCATCCGCTCCATGCGCTCGGCATAGGGGCGCGCGGCCTCGGCCTGCTGCTGGGCGCGGCGGAGCTTCGCCGCCGCGACCATCTTCATCGCCTGGGTGATCTTGCGGGTGGATTTGACGCTGTTGATGCGCCCCCGCAGGTCCTTCAGGTTGGCCATGGGTGTGCTCCCCTAGCCTCGCTTCAGGAGAAGGACTTGCTGAAGCCGTCCAGGAACGACACCAGCGCGGCCTCGTTGTCCTTGGACAGCTCCTTCTTGTCGCGGATGCCGGCCAGGATCTCGGGCTTCTCGGACCGGACCCCCGACAGCAGCTGCCGCTCGAAGGCACCGACCTTGTTGACCGGGATCGCGTCCAGGTAGCCGCGCACGCCGGCGAACAGGGACACCACCTGCTCCTCCACCGGCACGGGCTGGAACTGCGGCTGCTTCAACAGCTCGGTCAGGCGCGCGCCACGGGCCAGCAGGGCCTGGGTGGAGGCGTCGAGGTCCGAGGCGAACTGGGCGAAGGCCGCCATCTCGCGGTACTGGGCCAGCTCCAGCTTGATCTTGCCGGCAACCTGCTTCATCGCCTTGATCTGGGCGGCGGAGCCGACGCGCGACACGGACAGGCCGACGTTCACGGCAGGGCGGATGCCCTTGTAGAACAGCTCGGTCTCCAGGAAGATCTGGCCGTCCGTGATGGAGATCACGTTGGTCGGGATGTAGGCGGACACGTCGCCCGCCTGCGTCTCGATCACCGGCAGCGCGGTCAGCGAGCCGAGGCCGGCGGCCTCGCCCATCTTCGCCGCGCGCTCCAAGAGGCGGGAGTGCAGGTAGAACACGTCGCCCGGGTAGGCCTCGCGGCCCGGCGGACGGCGCAGCAGCAGCGACATCTGGCGGTAGGCGACGGCCTGCTTGGACAGATCGTCGTAGAAGATGACGGCGTGCTTGCCGCTGTCGCGGAAGTACTCGCCCATGGCGCAACCGGTGTAGGGCGCCAGGAACTGCATCGGCGCCGGGTCGGAGGCCGTGGCGGCGACGACGATGGAGTATTCCATCGCGCCGTTCTCTTCCAGCGTGCGGACCAGCTGCGCGACCGTCGAGCGCTTCTGCCCGATGGCGACGTAGATGCAGTAGAGCTTCTTGCTCTCGTCCGTGCCCTGGTTGATCGGCTTCTGGTTGATGATGGTGTCGATGATGACGGCGGTCTTGCCGGTCTGACGGTCACCGATCACCAGCTCGCGCTGGCCGCGGCCGATCGGGATCAGGGCGTCGATCGCCTTGATGCCGGTCTGCATCGGCTCGTGCACGGACTTGCGCGGGATGATGCCCGGCGCCTTCACCTCGACGAGCTGCTGGGTCACGTCGACCAGCGGGCCCTTGCCGTCGATCGGGTTGCCCAGGCCATCGACCACGCGGCCCAGCAGGCCACGGCCGGTCGGCACGGAGACGATGTCACCCGTGCGCTGCACGGTGTCGCCTTCCTTGACGTTCTTGTCGTCGCCGAACAGCACGATGCCGACGTTGTCGGTTTCGAGGTTCAGCGCCATGCCCTTGAGGCCGGCGGAGGGGAACTCCACCAGCTCACCGGCCATGACGTTCTGCAAGCCGTAGACGCGGGCAATGCCGTCGCCCACGGTCAAGACGGTGCCGACTTCGGCAACATTCGCTTCGGCGTCGAAGCCGGCGATCTGCTGCTTCAGGATCTCCGAGATCTCGGCGGGACGGATATCCATCAGGCGGCCCCCTTCATGGCATACTGCATGCGCTGCAGCTTGGACTTGATCGAACTGTCGAAAAGCTTGGCGCCGATACGCACAACCAACCCGCCCAGCAGGGAGGGGTCGGTGCGCTCGACCAGCTTCACGTTGGAATAGCCGGCCTCGGTCAGGCGCGCAGTCAGCTGCGTGCGCTGGACGTCGGTCAGCGGATGGGCGGTGGCGACCTCGGCGGTCTGCTGGCCGCGCTGCTCGGCAAGCAGCTGCCCGAAGGCGCTGGCGACCTGCGGCAGGGCGCCCAGGCGGCGGTTGGCGATCAGCACGCCCACCAGGTTGCGCACCTCGCCGGCGATGCCGGCGCGCTCCAGGATGGCAAAGGCGCCGCGGCGCTGCGACCCCGCATCCAGGCGCGGGTCCTGCACGAAGGAGCGGAAGCCGGCATCCTCGCGCCACAGCGCGAACAGGCGGTCGAGGTCGGTCGCCACGCGGTCGACCTCCTTCCGGTCCTTGGCGAGTTCCAGCAGCGCCAGCGCGTAGCGCTGGGCCAGGCCGCTGGCATGACCAACGGCGGGACCAGAGGCGATAGACGTGTTCGGCGAGGCGGTGGGCGCTTCGGAGGCCACGGACAATCCCGTTCTGTTATCCTGGCTGCCCCTGGGACGGGAAATCCGCCCCGGGCAGCAATGACGACGCGTCCGGAAAAGCGTTCCGTCGCGGCGGCCCGGCCTTAACACGCCCGGTCGGCGGGCGGCAACGGGTCCGCGCCTGATTCGTTACCGAACCTTCAATTTAGAGCCCCTTGCGCCCGCCCCGGCATACCAGGGGCGTCACAGAAAGCTCACCGGGTCCACATCCAGCTGCACCTTGACCGAGTTGGGCACACGCACCCGGCTCAGCCATTCGCGCAGGATCGGCTGCACCGCCACGTCCCGCCGCACCTTGATCAGCAGCCGCCGGCGGTGCCGGCCGCGCAACAGGGCCAGCGGCGCGGGGGCCGGGCCCAGCACCTCCACCCCTTCCCCGCCGGGCGCTTCCAGCCCCAGGTCGCGGGCGATCTGGTCGGCTTCCCGCTCATCCTCGGAACTCACGATCAGCGCGGCCAGCCGGCCGAAGGGCGGCCAGTGGCCGGGGCGGCGCTGGTCGGCCTCGGCCGCCATGAAGCCCGCGAGGTCGCCGGAAATCAGCGCCTGCATCACCGGGTGCTCCGGGTTCCAGGATTGCAGCAGCACCCGACCCGGCGCCTCGGCCCGCCCGGCGCGGCCCGCCACCTGGTGCAAAAGCTGCACCGTGCGCTCCGCCGCCCGCAGGTCGCCGCCCGCGAGGCCGAGGTCGGCATCCACCACGCCGACCACCGTCAGATGCGGGAAATGCCAACCCTTGGCGACGATCTGCGTGCCGATGATCAGGTCCACCTCGCGCGCCTGGATGGCCCGCGCGGCTTCCGCCGCCGCCGCCGGGCCGGGCAGCGTGTCGCTGGCCATCACCAGGCGGCGGGCGTCGGGGAACAGCTCGGCCGCCTCCTCCTGCACCCGCTCCACCCCGGGGCCGAGCGGGGTCATGCTGCCTTCGGCGCCGCATTCCGGGCAGGCGGGCGGGATCGGCTCGGCATGGCCGCAGTGGTGGCACTGCAACCGCTTCTGGATGCGGTGCTCCACCAGCCAGGCGGTGCAGTTGGGGCAGCGCATGCGGTGGCCACAGGTGCGGCACAGCGTCAGCGGCGCGTAGCCGCGGCGGTTCAGGAACAGCATCGCCTGCTCACCCCGCCCGATCGCCTCGTTGATCGCCTGCACCAGGGGGGGCGACAGAAAGCGGCCGCGTTCCGGCGGCGTCACCCGCTGGTCGATCGCCTGCACGCTGGGCAGGGTGGCGCCGCCGTGGCGGTTGGGCAGGTCCAGGCTGCTGTAGCGGCCGTTCTCGGCGTTGGTCAGCGTTTCCAGGCTGGGGGTGGCGGACACCAGCACGCAGGCGGCCTCGTTCAGCCGGGCGCGCACCACCGCCATGTCGCGGGCGTGGTAGACCACGCCCTCTTCCTGCTTGAAGGCGGTCTCATGCTCCTCGTCCACCACGATGAGGCCGAGGTCCGGGAACGGCAGGAACAGCGCCGAGCGGGCGCCGACCAGCGCCTGCACGCGGCCTTCCGCCACGCCGCGCCAGGTGTCGCGCCGCCGCTTGCTGCCCAGCTCGGAATGCCACATGGCGGGCGGCACGCCGAAGCGCGCCTCGAACCGCTCCAGCCACTGGGCGGAAAGCGCGATCTCGGGCAGCAGCACCAGCGCCTGCCGGCCGCGCGCGAGGCACTCGGCCACTGCCTCCAGATAAACCTCGGTCTTGCCCGAACCGGTGACGCCGGACAGCAGCGTGACGCCGAAGCCGCCCTTGGCCACCCCTTCCCGCATGGCGCGCGCGGCCACCTGCTGGTCCTCGCCCAGTTGCGGGCCGGTGCGCTTCAGGTCGGGCGGCAGGAACTCCACCGCGCGGGCGATCAGCGCGGGCTCCAGCAGCCCCGCATCGGCCATGCCGCGCAGCACGCCGGTGGACACGCCCGCGGCGGCGGCGATGGCGGAGGCCAGATGCGGCTCGCCGTCCAGCTCGCCCGCCATGGCTTCCAGCACCCGCTGCCGGGTGGGGGTGACCTTGCCGCCCCGCTCCAGCGTGGCGCGGCCGGCGGCGGACAGGCGCCAGCCCGCGCGCGCCGCCGGCGGCTCCAGCGCCGAGGGGCTGCTCATCGCCATGCGCAGCACGGCACCCGGCGGGCTGACGGTGTAGGCCGCCACCCAGTCGACGAACTTCCGCAGGCTCGCCGTCATCGGCGGCACGTCCAGCACCTGCTCGATGTCGCGCAGCTTGCGCTCGGGCAGCGCGGGATCGGCGTCGCCGTCCCAGATCACGCCGATCATCGCGCGGCCGGACAGCGGCACCACCACGAAGGCGCCCAGCGGCGGCGGCTCCATGCCCTGCGGCACCCGGTAGTCATAGGCACCCGCCAGGGGCAGGGGCAGCAGCACGCGCAGGCGGGGCCTGAGCGGTGACATCTCGGTTGCGGCCTTTCGCCTCGCGCCGCTCATCGGCTACTCTGATCTCCAGCACACGCCATGCAATTGGGGCGGCATGCCCCGCAACACCAGGAATTCCGGCATGAAGTTCTTCGTCGACACCGCCGAAGTGGCTGATATCCGCGCGCTCACCGAACTCGGCATGGTCGACGGCGTCACCACCAACCCGTCGCTGATCGCCAAGTCCGGCCGCAAGATGGCCGAGGTGATCGCCGAGATCTGTGAGATCACCCCGGGCCATGTCTCGGCCGAGGTGACGGCCACCGATTTCGACGGGATGCTGGCGGAAGGCAAGTTCCTGCGCTCCATCGCCTCCAACGTCGCGGTCAAGGTGCCGCTGACCGAGGCGGGGCTGCGCACCTGCCGGGCGCTGAGCCAGGAAGGCACGCCGGTCAACGTCACGCTGTGCTTCTCGGCCGCCCAAGCACTGCTGGCCGCCAAGGCGGGCGCCACCTACATCTCCCCCTTCGTCGGCCGGCTGGACGACCTGGCGCAGGACGGCATGATGCTGATCGAGGACATCGTCACCATCTATGCCAACTACCCGGCCATCAAGACCGAGGTGCTGGTGGCCTCCATCCGCCACCCGCTGCACCTGGTGCAGGCCGCCAAGCTCGGCGCCGGCGTCGCCACCCTGCCCGCCTCGGTGATCCGCCAGTTGATCAAGCACCCGCTGACCGACCGCGGCCTGGAGGCCTTCCTGGCCGACTGGCAGAAGACCGGCCAGTCCATCCTGTGATGGATGGCGCGGAGCAGGTTGCCGCCTGGCTGCGCGCCAACCCCGACTTCCTGGCGGAGCGGCCGGAGCTGTACCGGCTGCTCACCCCCCCTCGCCGCATCCATGGCGAAGGGCTGGCCGACCACATGGCCGCGATGATCGCGGCCGAGCGCGCCGCCACCCAGAGCTTCGCCGCCAGCGCCCGCGCCGGCGGCGGCTTCGCCCAGCGCGCGCAGCAGGCGGTGCTGGCCCTGATCGCCGCGCCCGACGCCGCCGAGGCCGTGGCCCAGGAATGGCCCGCCCTGCTGGGGCTGGAGCATTGCGTGCTGGCCAGCGAGGACACCCCTGCCCGGCACCGCCTGACCCTGCCCGCCGGCAGCATCGCCCGCCTGCTGCCCCCCGGCCGCGACACCGCCTTGCGCGACGCGCCCACCGATGCCGCCCTGCTGCATGGCGAGGCCGCCGCGCTGATCGCCCGCGACGCCCTGGCGCGGCTGCCCCTGCCCGGCCCGCCCGCCCTGCTGGTGCTGGGCGCCCGCGCGGGCGCCGCGCTGCCCCAGGGCTGCGCCGCCAGCCTGCGCTTTCTGGCCGCCGCCCTGGCGGCCCGGCTGGCACGCCCGTGACCGGCTTCGAGGCCCGCGCTGCCTTTCTGGCCTGGATGGAGAAAGAGCGCCGCGCCAGCCCGCACACCCTGGCCGCTTATGGCGCCGACCTGACCGACCTGCTGCAGTTCCTGGCGCGGCACCATGGCGCCGAGGCGGATCTCGCCAGCCTGAACGAGCTGCGCCCCGCCGACCTGCGCGCGTTCCTGGCCGCCCGTGCTTTTGTAGGCGCCGGCAATGCCACCCGCGCCCGGCAGCTTTCCGCCGTGCGGGCCTTTCTGCGCTTCCTGTCCCGCCACCACGGCATCCGGCCGGACGCCATCGCCGGCCTGCGTGGCCCCCGCCTGAAGCCCCCCGCCCCACGCGCGCTGCGCGAAGCCGAGGCCCGCGACGTCGCCGCCCATACCGGCGACGTGGAGAACACCGTCGGCCTGGCCCTGCGCGACACCGCCCTGTTCACCCTGCTCTACGGCTGCGGCCTGCGCATCTCCGAAGCCCTGGCTTTGAACGTGCGCGATGCCCCCACCGCCGGCACCGGACTGCGGGTGCTGGGCAAGGGTGGCAAGCAGCGCGTTGTGCCGGTGCTGCCGGCGGTGGCGGAGGCCATCGCCGCCTATCTCAGCAGCCGTGGCGGCGCCACGCCGGATGCGCCGCTGTTCGTCGGCGCTCGCGGTGACCGGCTGAACGCCGCCGTGGCACAGCGGGCGCTGCAAACCTACCGCCGCCTCGCCGGGCTGCCGGAACATGCCACGCCGCACGCCCTGCGGCATTCCTTCGCCACGCACCTGCTGGGAGCGGGCGCCGACCTGCGGGCGATCCAGGAACTGCTGGGGCATGCCAGCCTGTCCACCACGCAGCGCTACACCTCGGTGGACGCGGTGGGGCTGCTGGCGACATGGCAGAAGGCGCATCCGCGAAGTGGATGACGTGGCCAGGAAGGGCGCTGCCCTCCCTGGACCCACCCGCCGGGATGGCTGAGCCACCCCGGACCCCGGCATCTGAAAGCAGATTTCGGGCTTTCAGGATGAGCGGGGGCGCCCGCTGAGTTTTCTTAAAAAAGAGTCGCCGGAACTGAACGCCCAGTCCCCGAGGGTCATCGACCCTCGGGGGAAAGACAAAACAGACGCCGGGGTCCGGGGTGGTTCAACCACCCCGGCGGGGGTCCAGGGGGCGGCGCCCCCTGGCCCGCATCAGACGTGCAGCGCCCGCCCGTCCACCGCGAGGGCCGCTTCCTTGACCGCCTCGTTCAGCGTCGGGTGCGCGTGGCAGGTGCGGGCCACGTCCTCGGCGCTGGCGCCGAACTCCATGGCGATCGCCACTTCCGCGATCAGCGTGCCGGCATCCGGCCCGATGATGTGGCAGCCCAGCACGCGGTCGGTCGCCTTGTCGGCCAGGATCTTCACGAAGCCGTCCGTGTCGCCCATTGCGCGGGCGCGGCCATTGGCCATGAAGGGAAACTTGCCGGACTTGTATTCCTGGCCGCGCGCCTTCAGCTCCTCCTCCGTCTCGCCGACCGAGGCCACTTCCGGCCAGGTGTAGACGATGCTCGGGATGACACCGTAGTTCACGTGGCCATGCTGGCCGACCAGCATCTCGGCCAGCGCCACGCCCTCGTCCTCGGCCTTGTGGGCGAGCATGGGGCCGGTGATCACGTCGCCGATGGCGTAGATGCCCGGCACGTTGGTGGCGAAGTGGGCGTCCGTCTTGACCCGGCCGCGCTCATCCACCGCGACGCCAACGGCATCCAGGCCCAGGCCCTCGGTATAGGCGCGGCGGCCGATGGACAGCAGCACCACGTCGGCCTTGATCTCCTCGGCGGCACCGCCGGCGGCGGGCTCCACCGTCAGGGTCACGCCATCGGCGCCCTTGGCGGCGGCGGTGACCTTGGACTTCAGCTTGAACTTGATGCCCTGCTTGGACAGCACGCGCTCGAACTGCTTGCCGACCTCGTTGTCCATGGTCGGCACGATGCGGTCCAGGAACTCGATCACCGTCACCTCGGCGCCGAGCCGGCGCCACACGGAGCCCAGCTCCAGCCCGATCACGCCGCCGCCGATGACCACGAGGTGCTTGGGCACCGCATCCACTTCCAGCGCGCCGGTGGAGGTGACGATCTGCTTCTCGTCCACCTCGACACCCTTGAGCGGCATGCTGTCCGAGCCCGTGGCGATGACGATGTTCTTGGCGTCATAGGACTGGCCGGCAACCTCGACCTTGCCCGGGGCGGTGATCTTGGCCGCGCCCTTCAGCCAAGTGACCTTGTTCTTCTTGAACAGGAACTCGACGCCCTTGGTGTTGGCCGTCACCACCTCGCCCTTGCGGGCCTGCATGCGGGCCAGGTCCAGGGTCACGCCCTCCAGCTTGATGCCGAAGTCGGCGAACTTGTGCTGGGTCTCGTCAAAGGCCTCGGACGACTGCAGCAGCGCCTTGGAGGGGATGCAGCCGACGTTCAGGCAGGTGCCGCCCAGCGTTTCCCGCTTCTCGACGCAGGCGACCTTGAGGCCCAGCTGCGCCGCGCGGATGGCGCAGACATAGCCGCCGGGGCCGGCACCGATGACAATGACGTCGAAGCTTTCGGACATGAGGACGTGTTCCCGCCTGACAGATGAGGTCGCCGGGAAACTGGCCCGGTCACGCCCGGGGGGCAAGGGGCGAGGCGCGCGGCGGGCCGGGAAAAGCGTCGCGCGCCCGGCATGGCACGGCGGTCAGGCCGCGCGGCGGCGGCGCCCGTCCCGCGCCGCGGGCACCGCGCCCAGGGCGGCGACCAACCACAGCCCGGCGACGGTGCCCAGCGCCTCGGGCACCAGGCTCCGTGCCGCGCGGTCTTCCGGCCTGCCCCAAGCATCCTGCAGCAGGGCCAGCCCGGGCAGCGCCAAGCTGACGAGCAGCAGCACCGCGCTGGTCCAGAGCCCCTGCCGGCGGCATTTGTGAAAGGCTTCTCAGGCGACCCGGGCACCGAACAGCAGGTTCACGGGCGTGAGTTCCAGCGCCGGCGCCTGACCGGGCCGGAGCAGCACGACCGCCCCCAGCCGGAGGAGACCCGGCAACAAAAAAACGGCGAGGACCGCATGTCGCGCGATCCTCGCCGCCTGGCCTTCCATGGGAAGGAAGGTGGGCCTTACAGGTCCAGCAGCAGGCGCCGCGGGTCTTCCAGGCTTTCCTTGACGCGCACCAGGAAGGACACCGCCTCCTTGCCGTCGACGATGCGGTGATCGTAGGACAGCGCCAGGTACATCATCGGCCGCACCTCGATCTTGCCGTTCACCACCATGGCGCGCTCCTTGATGGAGTGCATGCCCAGGATGCCCGACTGCGGCGGGTTCAGGATCGGGGTGGACAGCAGCGAGCCGTAGATGCCGCCGTTGGTGATGGTGAAGGAACCGCCGGACAGCTCCTCCAGCTTCAGCTGGCCGTCACGCGCCTTCTTGCCGAAGCCGGCGATGGTCTTCTCGATCTCGGCGAAGCCCATCTGGTCGGCGTTCTTGAGCACCGGCACGACCAGGCCATTCGGCCCGCCCACGGCGATGCCCATGTGCACAAAGTTCTTGTAGACGATGTCGTCGCCGTCGATCTCGGCGTTCACCGCCGGGTATTCCTTCAGCGCGGCCACGCAGGCCTTCACGAAGAAGGACATGAAGCCGAGCTTGGCGCCCAGCTTCTTCTCGAAGGCGTCCTTGTATTCCGAGCGCAGGCCCATCACGGCCGTCATGTCCACCTCGTTGAAGGTGGTCAGCATGGCGGCGGTGTTCTGCGCCTCCTTCAGCCGGGTGGCGATGACCTTGCGCAGGCGCGTCATCTTCACCCGCTCCTCGCCGCCTTCCAGCGCGCGGGGGGCCTTGGCGGCGGCGGGCTTGGCGGCGGCGGCGGAAGCCGGGCGGGCCAGGAAGTCCTGCACGTCGCCCTTGCTGATGCGGCCATCCTTGGCGGTGCCGGTGCCGACCTGCTCGGCCGAAACCTTGTTCTCCGCCATCATCTTGGCGGCCGCCGGCAGCGGCGCATGGCCACCGCCCGGCACCGACACGGGGCCGGTGGCGGCGCGCGGCGCCTCCACCTTGGGGGCCGGGGCGGCGGCGGGCGCGGCCGGGGCGGCGGGCGCCGCGGCGGCCGGCTTGGCAGCCCCCGCGCCGCTGCCGGCGGCGATGGTGCCGAGCAGCGCGCCCGGCTCGACCTCGGCGCCCTCATCCGCCGCGATGGCTTCCAGCACGCCGGCGGCGGGGGCGTTCACCTCCACCGTCACCTTGTCGGTTTCCAGCTCCACCAGCGGCTCGTCGGCGGCGACGGCATCGCCGGCCTTCTTCATCCACTTCGCCACGGTGGCCGTGGAAACGCTTTCGCCCAGGGTGGGGACCAGGATCTCAGTCATCTATCGTATCGCCTCTTTACCGGGTGCTTGCTCGGATGAACTTTAGGACAGGCCGAGCGCGGAGCGCACCAGGGCTTCCTGCTGCTGCTGATGGACCTTGGCGGAGCCGGTGGCCGGGCTCGCCGCTTCCTCGCGGCCCACATACACGGGCCGCTGCGCCTTGTTGCCGAGGTCGCGCAGGACCTTCTCGATCCGCCGGTCCAGGAAGGTCCAGGCGCCCATGTTCTCGGGCTCCTCCTGGCACCACACCACCTCGGCGTTCTTGTACTCGGCTAGCACGCGGGACAGCGTCGCCTTGGGGAAGGGATACATCTGCTCCATGCGGACGATCGCCACGTCCTTGACGCCCTTGTCGCGACGCTCCTGCAGCAGGTCGTAGTAGACCTTGCCGGTGCACAGCACGACGCGCTTCACCTGCTCCGGCGCCGCGATGGCGTCTACCTCGGGGATCACGGTCTGGAAGTGGCTGCCGGGCGCGAAATCGGCCAGCGAGCTGACCGCCAGCTTGTGCCGCAGCAGCGACTTGGGCGTCATGACGATCAGCGGCTTGCGGTAGTTGCGCTTCAGCTGGCGGCGCAGCGCGTGATAGTAGTTCGCCGGCGTCGTGAAGTTGCAGACCGCCATGTTGCGCTCGGCGCAAAGCTGCAGGTAGCGCTCCAGGCGGGCGGAGGAATGCTCCGGCCCCTGCCCCTCGTAGCCATGCGGCAAGAGCATCACCAGCCCGGACATACGCAGCCACTTCGTCTCGGCCGAGGCGATGAACTGGTCGATCACCACCTGCGCACCATTGGCGAAGTCGCCGAACTGGCCTTCCCACAGCGTCAGGGTCTGCGGGTCCGCCAGGGTGTAGCCGTAGTCGAAGCCCAGCACGCCCATCTCGCTGAGCAGCGAGTTGAAGGCTTCCATCCGCTTCTGGCCGTCGCGGATGTTGTTCAGCGGCATGTATTCCGCCTGCGTCTGCTGGTCGATCAGCACGCAATGGCGGTGCGAGAAGGTGCCGCGCTGCACGTCCTCGCCCGACAGGCGGATGCGGTGGCCTTCCAGCAGCAGGGTGCCGAAGGCTAGCGCCTCGCCGGTCGCCCAGTCGATGCCCTCGCCCGTCTCGATGGCGTTCTTCTTGGCTTCAAGCTGGCGGACGATCTTGGAATTGGCGGTGAAGCCTTCCGGCACGCGGGCGAGCGCGGCGCCCACCTCGCGCAGGGTGTCCAGCGCCACGGCGGTGCCGTCCTCGACCTCGCTTTCCTCCGAGCCCGCGGCCTTCAAGCCGGACCAGTGGCCTTCCAGCCAGTCCGCCTTGTTGGGCTTGAAGGTCTGCGCGGCCTGGTAGGCGTCTTCCAACTGGGCGTTGAAGCTGTCCAGCATGGCCTTGCTGTCGTCGGCCGGCACGGCGCCCGAGGCCGCCAGACGCTCCGCGTAAAGGGTGCGGGTGGTCTTGGTTTCCTTGATGCGGGCGTACATGGTCGGCTGGGTGAAGGCCGGCTCGTCCGTCTCGTTGTGCCCGTGGCGGCGGTAGCAGACGATGTCGAGCACGATGTCGGACGCGAATTGCATGCGGTATTCGGCCGCCATGCGGGCGCAGAACACCACCGCCTCGGGGTCGTCGCCGTTCACATGCAGGATCGGCGCCTGCACGGACTTGGCGACGTCGGTGCAGTACAGGCCGGAATAGGCATGGGCGGGGACGGTGGTGAAGCCGATCTGGTTGTTGGTCACCACATGCACCGTGCCGCCGGTGCGGTAGCCGATGAGCTGGCTCATCGCCAGGGTCTCGTAGACCACGCCCTGGCCGGCGAAGGCGGCATCGCCGTGCAGCAGGATGCCCATGACGCTGCGGCGGCCCTTGGTGTCGCCCGACATGTCCTGGCGCGCGCGCACCTTGCCCACCACCACCGGGTCCACGACCTCGAGGTGCGACGGGTTGGGCTGCAGCGACAGGTGCACCTGCCGGCCGTTGATCTCGATGTCCGTGGAGGTGCCGAGGTGGTACTTCACGTCGCCCGAGCCCTGGACGTCGTCCGGGTTGGCGGAGATGCCCTTGAACTCGGCGAAGATGCGGGTGAAGGGCTTCTTCACCACATTCACCAGCACGTTCAGCCGGCCACGATGGGCCATGCCGATGACGATCTCGCCCACGCCGCCATTGGCCGCGGCCTCGATCACCGTCTGCACGGCGGGAATGGTGACCTCGCCACCTTCAAGGCCGAAGCGCTTGGTGCCGACATACTTGCGGGCGCAGAAGGCCTCGAAGCCCTCGGCCTCGGTCAGCTGCTGCAGGATGCCGCGCTTGGCGGCGCCGTCGAAGCCCTGCAGCCAGGGCGCGCCCTCGACCTTCTGCTGGATCCAGGCCTTCTGCTCGGGGTCCTGGATGTGCATGAACTCGACGCCGATCGAGCCGCAGTAGCTGGCGCGGCAGGTGGCGATGATCTCGCGCAGCGTGGCGGATTCGCGGCCCAGTACGCGGTCGATGAAGATCGGCCGGTCGAGGTCGGCGTCCGAGAAGCCGTAGGTCTTGGGGTCCAGCTCGGGATGCGGCTTGGCGACCTGCAGGTGCAGCGGGTCGAGCTGCGCTTCCAGGTGGCCGCGCACGCGGTAGGCGCGGATCAGCATCAGGGCGCGGATCGAATCCAGCACCTGCTGGCGGCCGGCGGCGGGGTCGGCGGGCTTGGCCGCGGGCGCGGCGCCCGGCTTGGCCTTGGGATCGGGCTTGGGCGCCTCGGGCTCGGGCGCGAAGCCGCCACGCGGGCGCGGGGCCCAGGAGGCGCCGGAAGCGTTCTGCATCACGGCCCGGGCGTCGTCGTTCAGCGCCGCGAACAGCTCCTGGAAGGAGGCGTCCACGCTGTCCGGCTGATCCACCCAGCGGGCATAGAGATCGGCGAGGAAGGTGGCGTTCGCCCCCGTCATCGCACTCGCCAGGATATCGATACCGGCCATCAGCTCCTCCTCGCCTCGCCTGCCTTCAGGTCGGGGCGGCTTTCTCTAACATGGACGTCACAAAATGCAGCGCCGCCCCTGATATAGGGGCGGCGTGCATGAACATAGAATGTATGGCGGCGTCATGGCAGCAATCCGCATCGCGCGGCCCCGAAGGGCCGGCGGGCGGGGGTGCCGCCATGTCGCATCGCCAGGGTCATCAGCCGGCGATGGCCTTGACCATGGTCGAGCCCAGCGCCGCCGGGCTGTCGGCCACGTGCACGCCGGCCTCGCGCATCGCCGACATCTTGGCCTCGGCCGTGTCCTTGCCGCCCGAGATCACGGCGCCGGCATGGCCCATGCGGCGGCCCGGAGGGGCGGTCGCACCGGCAATGAAGCCGACCACGGGCTTGTAGGTGCTGGAGCCCTTCTTGTTCTCGCGGGCCAGGAACTCGGCCGCCTGGATCTCGCTCTGGCCGCCGATCTCGCCGATCATCACGATCTGCTTGGTGTCGGGGTCGGCCAGGAACATCTCCAGCACTTCGGTGAAGTCCATGCCCTTCACCGGGTCGCCGCCGATGCCGACGCAGGTGGACTGGCCGAGGCCGGCCGCCGTGGTCTGCGCCACCGCCTCATAGGTCAGCGTGCCCGAGCGGGACACGATGCCGACCGAGCCGGGCTTGTGGATGTGGCCCGGCATGATGCCGATCTTGCAAGCGCCGGGCGTGATCACGCCCGGGCAGTTCGGACCCACCAGGCGGGACTTGGAGCCCGACAGCGCGCGCTTGACCTTGATCATGTCGATCACCGGGATGCCCTCGGTGATGCAGATGATCAGCGGCACCTCGGCGTCGATCGCCTCCAGGATGGAGTCGGCGGCGAAGGGCGGCGGCACGTAGATGACGGAGGCATTGGCGCCCGTCTTCTCCACGCATTCGGCGACGGTGTCGAAGACCGGCAGGTTCAGGTGGGTCTGGCCACCCTTGCCCGGCGTCACGCCGCCGACATAGTTCGAGCCGTAAGCGATGCCCTGCTCGGCGTGGAAGGTGCCCTGCGAGCCGGTGAAGCCCTGGGTCATGACCTTGGTGTTGGCGTCGACGAGGATGGCCATCTTACTTGGCTCCCTTCACGGCGGCGACGACCTTCTCGGCGGCGTCGGCCAGGTTGTCGGCCGGGATGATGGCCAAGCCGGACTCGGCCAGGATCTTCTTGCCGAGGTCGACGTTGGTGCCTTCCAGGCGCACCACCAGCGGCACCGACAGGGTCAGCGTCTTGGCGGCTTCCACGATGCCGTTGGCGATCATGTCGCACTTGGCGATGCCGCCGAAGATGTTGACCAGGATCGCCTTGACGTTGCTGTCGGAGGTGATGATCCGGAACGCCTCGGTGACGCGGGCCGCAGTCGCGGTGCCGCCGACGTCCAGGAAGTTGGCGGGCGAGGAGCCGTAGAGCTTGATGATGTCCATGGTGGCCATCGCCAGCCCGGCGCCGTTCACCATGCAGCCGATCTCGCCGTCGAGGGCCACGTAGTTCAGGTCGTTCTTGACCGCTTCCAGCTCCTTGGGGTCCATCTCCGTGTCGTCACGGAGCGCCTCCAGGTCCTTGTGGCGGAACAGCGCGCTGTCGTCGAAGGAGACCTTGGCGTCCAGCGCCATGATCTCGCCCGCGCCGGTCACGACGATCGGGTTGATCTCGACGATGGCGCAGTCCAGCTCGATGAAGGCCTTGTACAGCGCCAAGACGAACTTGGTGAAGGACGCGACCTGCTTGCCTTCCAGGCCCAGCCCGAAGGCCAGCTTGCGGGCATGGAAGCCCGACACGCCGGAGGCCGGGTCGACCACGGCCTTGAGGATCTTCTCGGGGTGGTTCTCGGCCACCTCCTCGATCTCCATGCCACCCTCGGTCGAGGCCATGATGACGATGCGCGAGGTGTCGCGGTCGACCAAGAGGGACAGGTACAGCTCGCGCTTGATGTCGCAGCCGTCCTCGACATAGACGCGGGACACCTGCTTGCCGGCCTCGCCGGTCTGCTTGGTCACCAGCGTCTTGCCGATCATCGCCTCGGCGGCCGCCTTCACGTCCTCGACCGACTTGACGACGCGGACGCCGCCCTTGCCGTTCGGGTCTTCCTTGAAGCGGCCGGCGCCGCGGCCACCGGCGTGGATCTGCGACTTCACCACATAGACCGGGCCGGGCAGCTTCTTTGCCGCCTCTTCCGCCTCGGCGGCATTCCAGGCGACATGGCCTTCGAGCACCGCGACGCCGTAGCGCTTCAGCAGCTCTTTGCCCTGATATTCATGGATATTCATCCGCTCACCCTTTGTCTGGAGCTGGGGCCGCGTGTCCGGCCGGAAAACCGGCCGGGGCGCGAACGCCCCGGCCCAGGGAGCGTCAGACGCCGAGCGCCTTGAAGTCCGACACCAGCTTCTTCACCGCGTCGCAGGACTTGTCGAAGGCGGCCTTCTCGTCGCCGGTGAACTCCACCTCGACGATCTTCTCCACGCCGCCGGCGCCGATCACGACGGGCACGCCGACATAGAAGTCGTTCATGCCGTATTCGCCGTTCAGCATCACGGCGCAGGGCAGGACGCGCTTCTTGTCCTTCAGGTAGCTCTCGGCCATCGCCACGGCCGAGGCGGCCGGCGCGTAGAAGGCGGAGCCCTTTTCCAGCAGCTTGACGATCTCGCCGCCGCCATTCGCGGTGCGGTTGACGATGGCGTCGATCCGCTCCTGCGTGGTCCAGCCCATCTTGATCAGGTCCGGCACCGGGATGCCGGCGACCGTGGAATAGCGCGTCAGCGGCACCATGGTGTCGCCGTGGCCGCCCAGCACGAAGGCGGTGACGTCCTCGACCGAGACCTTGAACTCCTCGGCCAGGAAGGTGCGGAAGCGCGCGCTGTCCAGCACGCCGGCCATGCCGACGACCTTGTTGGCGGGCAGGCCCGACTTCTGCTGCAGCGCCCAGACCATGACGTCCAGCGGGTTGGTGATGCAGATCACGAAGGCGTCCGGGGCATGCTGCTTGATGCCCTCGGCCACCTGGCCCATCACGCCGGCGTTCTTGGTGAGCAGGTCGTCGCGGCTCATGCCCGGCATGCGGGGGAAGCCGGCGGTGACGATCACCACGTCGGCGCCCGCGATGGCGGCGTAGTCGCTGCCGCCCGTCATGTGGCTGTCAAAGCCATCGACTGGGCTGGACTGCATGATGTCGAGCGCCTTGCCGGCGGCGACGCCGCCGAACACGTCGAACATCACGACGTCGCCCAGTTCCTTGAGGCCGATCAGGTGGGCCAGCGTGCCACCGATGTTGCCAGCGCCGATCAGCGCAATCTTCTTGCGGGCCATAGGCTTTTTCCTTCCCGGGACTTGCGGGGTAGAGGACGGAAATCCGGAATCTCGCGCGGGCTTCCTACTCCCCTCCGCCAGCCCCGACAAGGCGGGGGGCACCGCGATTCGGTGCGGTGCAGCGAAAACGGCGCCGCTGGCGGCGCCGCTCCCCCGGTCAGAGGGGCATGCAGCGGACCACGTCAGCATGCCCGCGCGCCAGGGTGGACATGGTGCCCGCCGGGCAGTCGCGCTGGTCGCCGCTGGCGGCCGGCAGGCCGGACTGCCAGGAGGTGTAGCGGGCGCCACGGCCGGTGAAGCGCGCCGGCGCCTCGGCCACCTCCTCATAGGCGCCGCCGCGGATGCTGCCGCGGGCCACCTGCGGCTGCTGCTGGATGCTGCGGCCGGTCGCCTTGGCGGTTTGCCGGGCACGAGAGCCGGACGACACGGTCACGGCCGTGCGGCCGCGCACCACGGGGCCGTTGCGCAACGCCGGCGCCGCGGCGGCGCGCGACACCAGGCGCGGCGCCGGGGCGCGGGCGGTGGTGCCGCGGGACACCACGGGTGCCGCGGCCCGCGCGGCGGGCTTCACCACCTTGGCGGCGGCGCCCCGGTCGCGCGGGCTGGCGGCGGAGGCCGACGGAACAGCGGCGGCAACGGCGAACAGGCCCAGCAGGGCCAACGGAATCAAACGCATGACAAACTCCCCCAATAATCCCCAAACCAGGCACGCCAGCCGATTTCCCCCCGGCGGGCGCGCCCCCTCAGCCCCTCAACCCCCTCAGGTGAGGTGCGGCAGGCGCAGGTAATCCTGGCTCTGCATCTCTTCCAGGCGAGAGGCGGTGCGCTGAAACATCGCCGCGTTCTCCCCCTGTTCGTAGAGCTGATCCGGCACGGCGGCGGCCGACGCCACCAGCTTGCAGCGGTGCTCGTAAAGCGTATCGACCAGCGTGATGAAGCGTCGCGCCTTGTCGAAATTGTCGGGCCCGAGGCGTGGCACGCCATCCAGCACCAGGGTGTGGAAATGCGTGGACAGCGCCAGGTAGTCGGCCGGCCCCAGCGGCTTGCCGCACAAGGCGTCGAAATCCGCCCGCGCCACGCCGCCCACGGCCTGCGGCACGCTGATGGAACGGCCCAGCAACGCCAGCGTCCGTGGCTCGCCATGCCGCTGGCCGGTCAGCTCCAGAAAGGCACTGTCCAGCGCCCGCTCGGCCCGGCCATCCGCCGGCACGTGCCAGGTGGGCAGGCCATGGATGCGGTCGCGCCGGTAATCCTGCGCCGACTGCAGGTGCAGCACGGCCACCTTCTGCTGGATCAAGTGAATGAAGGGCAGAAAGGCGTCGCGCCCCGGCTTGCCCTTGAACAGGTCGGCCGGCGCGGTGTTGGAGGTGGCGACCACCACGACGCCGCGCGCGAACAGCGCCTCGAACAGCCGCCCCAGGATCATCGCGTCGGTGATGTCGTGGACCTGGAACTCGTCGAAGCACAGCAGCGCGGCCTCGCCTGCGATGGCCTCGGCCAGCGGCGGGATGGGGTCGGTCTCACCGGGGTTCGCCTTGCGCCACGCGTGGATGCGGGCGTGGCAGTCCTGCATGAACTGGTGGAAGTGGATGCGGCGCTTGCGCGGCACGTCGGCACAATCGAAGAACAGGTCCATCAGCATGGACTTTCCGCGACCGACCTCGCCGACCATGTAGAGGCCCTGGGGCGCGTGGCCCGGCGCCTCGTCCACCGGCTTGCGGCGGAAAAAGCGGGCCATGAAGCCGCCGCCGCCGCTGGCCTTGGCGGCCTCCTCCACATTCGGGTCGTAACCGCGCAGGCGGCGCCACAGGTCCTGCAGGGTTTCGGCCGCCAGCGCCTGCGCCGGGTCAGTGCGCAACGCGCCCGACGCCACGCGGGCACGATAGGCCGGCAACGGGCCTTCGGCGGTCTTGGTGGGCGTGGAGGAGCCGTCCATGGCTTCGCGGCATAGCCTTTCACACCCGCCAGGGCAACCGTGTGAGCTGAAGATCACCCGGGAAGTGCTTGCCAATCCTCAGGAATCGCAGCCACGCCCCGGCTTGCCGCAGTGCCGAAACCGGCCCAAACCCGGCGGTCGTTCTCTTTTCGGAACAGGATGTTAGCCAAATGGGATTGGCCGCGGCGGTGCCAGGGTGCTTCGCCAAGCGCCGCCGGCACGAAAAAGGCCCGCCGGTTCGCACCGGCGGGCCCTGTTCCGTCACGCCGGGCGAATCAGCCCTGGCGCTCGACCATCAGCTGCTTGATGGAGCCGATCGCCTGGGCGGGGTTGAGGCCCTTCGGGCAGGCGGCGGTGCAGTTCATGATGGTGTGGCAGCGGTACAGCCGGAACGGATCTTCCAGGTTGTCCAGGCGCTCGCCCGTCGCCTCGTCGCGCGAATCGGCGATCCAGCGATAGGCCTGCAACAGCACGGCCGGGCCGAGGTAGCGGTCGCCATTCCACCAGTAGGACGGGCAGGAGGTGGAGCAGCAGAAGCACAGGATGCATTCCCACAGCCCGTCGAGCTTGGCGCGCTCCTCCTTGGACTGCAGGCGCTCGCCATCCGGCGGCGGCGCCGTGTCGGACTTCAGCCAGGGCTCGACGGAGCGGAGCTGCGCGTAGATCTGCGACAGGTCCGGTACCAGGTCCTTGACCACCGGCATGTGCGGCAGCGGCGTGATGCGCACGTCGGCCTTCTTGACGTCCTCGATCGGCTTCAGGCAGGCCAGCGTGTTCATGCCGTCGATGTTCATCGAGCAGGAACCGCAGATGCCCTCGCGGCAGGAGCGACGGAAGGTCAGCGTGGTGTCGACCTCGTTCTTGATCTTGATCAGCGCGTCCAAGACCATCGGCCCGCACTTGTCGAGGTCGATCTCATAGGTGTCGTAGCGCGGGTTCTCGCCGGTGTCCGGGTCCCAGCGGTAGATCTTGAACGACTTGACGTTCTTGGCCCCGGCTTCGGCCCGGTAGGTCTGGCCGGTGCCGATGGTCGAGTTCTTGGGCAGCGTGAAAGTGGCCATGGTCCCGCTCCTTCCTCAGTAAACGCGCGGCTTGGGCGGGAAGACCTGGACCTCGTTGGTGAGGGTCCGCATCTTCACGTCACGGTAGTCGAGGCTGACCTTGTAGTTGCCGTCCACCTTGGCGAGCGTGTGCTTCATCCAGTTGGCGTCGTCGCGCTCGGGGTAGTCTTCCTGGGCGTGGGCACCGCGGCTTTCCTTGCGGGCCTCGGCACCGACCACGGTGGTCAGCGCGTTGCCGATCAGGTTGTCCAGCTCCATCGCCTCGGCCAGGTCGCTGTTCCAGATCAGCGAGCGGTCGGCGATCCTGATGTCGCTGTAGCCGGCGGCGACCTTGTCCATCTTCTGCACGCCCTCCTGCAGCAGCTCGGAGGTGCGGAACACGGCGGCATGGGTCTGCATGGTGCGCTGCATGTTCAGCCGCAGCTCCGCGACCGAGGTCGAGCCCTTGGCGTGGCGCACGCGGTCCAGCCGGTCCAGCGACATCTCGCCCGCCTTGGCCGGCAGCGGCTGCTGCGTGGCGCCGGGCTTCAGCGTGTCGGCGGCGCGCAGCGCGGCGGCGCGGCCGAACACCACAAGGTCGAGCAGCGAGTTGGTGCCCAGGCGGTTGGCGCCGTGCACGGACACGCAGGCCGCCTCGCCCACCGCCATCAGGCCGGGGACGGTGGCATCCTGGTCGGTCGCGGTGGGGCGCAGAACCTCGCAATGGATGTTCGTGGGGATGCCGCCCATGTTGTAGTGCACGGTCGGCAGCATCGGGATCGGCTCCTTGGTCACGTCCACGCCGGCGAAGATCTTCGCCGTCTCGGAAATGCCGGGTAGCCGCTCGTGCAGCAGCTCGCCGCCCAGGTGCTCCAGGTGCAGGTGGATGTGATCCTTGTGCGGGCCGACGCCGCGGCCCTCGCGGATCTCCATGGACATGGCGCGGGACACGACGTCGCGCGACGCCAGATCCTTGGCGGTGGGGGCGTAGCGCTCCATGAAGCGCTCACCTTCCGAGTTGGTCAGGTAGCCGCCTTCGCCGCGCGCGCCCTCGGTCACCAGGCAGCCGGAGCCGTAGATGCCGGTGGGGTGGAACTGCACGAACTCGTTGTCCTGCAGCGGCAGGCCGGCGCGCAGCACCATGCCGCCGCCATCGCCCGTGCAGGTATGCGCCGAGGTGCAGGAGAAGTAGGCGCGGCCGTAGCCGCCGGTCGCCATCACCACCGTCTGGGCCCGGAAGCGGTGCATGGTGCCGTCTTCCAGGTTCCAGGCCATGACGCCGCGGCAAGCGCCGTCCTCGTCCATGATCAGGTCGAGCGCGAAGTATTCCACGAAGAACTCGCAGTTATGCTTCAGGCTCTGCTGGTACAGCGTGTGCAGGATGGCATGGCCGGTGCGGTCGGCGGCGGCGCAGGCGCGCATCGCCGGCGTCTTGCCATAGTCCTGCATGTGGCCGCCGAAGGGCCGCTGGTAAATCTTGCCGTCCTCGGTGCGCGAGAAGGGCACGCCGAAGTGCTCCAGCTCGATGATCGCGGGCACCGCCTCGCGGCACATGTATTCGATGGCGTCCTGGTCGCCCAGCCAGTCCGACCCCTTGACGGTGTCGTACATGTGCCAGCGCCAGTTGTCCTCGCCCATGTTGCCAAGGCTGGCGCCGACGCCGCCCTGCGCCGCCACGGTGTGGCTGCGGGTGGGGAAGACCTTGGTGATGCAGGCCGTTTTCAGCCCCGCCGCGCCCATCCCGAAGGTGGCGCGCAAACCGGCGCCACCCGCGCCCACGACGACGACGTCGTAGGTATGGTCGACAATGCGGTATGCGCCCGAGGAGGGCATGGTGATCGCGTTCATCGGTCCCGATCCGTTCACTTCAAGGCGGCGGCCTGCGCCAGGGGGCGCCGCCACCAGAGAATCTTCAATCGCCTTTGCCGGCCCCAGGCCGGCCACGCCTCACAGCGCGATGCGCAGCACGGACAGCACGGCCAGCAGGCCCAGGATCCAGCACAGCGCCTTCACCACCATGATGGACACCATGCGCGGAACCTCGCCCCGCACGTAGTCTTCCAGCACCACCTGCATGCCGGATGCGGCGTGCTGGAAGGATATGGCGACGAATGACAGCAGCAACACCGCATTGAACGGCCGGCCGATCCATTCCACGATCTGCGCGTGGCTGGACCCCGTGTGGCGCGCCACGGACAGCACAAACCAGAGGGTCAGCGGCAGCAGCGCCATGGCCGTGACGCGCTGCATCCACCAGTGGTGCGTGCCGCCCTTGGCGGAGCCCAGGCCGCGCACGCGGCCGAGCGGGGATTGCAGGCGGACGGTGCCGGAGGGTTCGCTCATGGTCGGGTGCTCCGCGCTTACCAGGAGATCAGGGCGATGAGCCACGTCAGGGCGGTCATGACCCCGGTGGCGATCAGGGTGGCCCAGCCGGTCTTCAGCATCTCGGGCAGCCCGAAGCCGTAGCCGGTGTCCCAGTACATGTGGCGGATGCCGGCGAAGGTGTGGAACCACGCCACCGCGGTCAGCCCGCCCAGGACGATAACGCCCAGAAAGGAGCCGAAGAACCAGGCGGCGTTGGCATAGGCCTGCGGCCCGGCGGCGGCGGCGGCCAGCCACCACACCAGAAACGCCATGCCCACCGTCCAGGCGATGCCGGTGGCGCGGTTCAGCACGGACAGGCCGGAGGTCATCTGCACCATGTCGTAGACCTGCAGGTGCGGCGACAAGGGCCGCGCCACCCGGGTTCCGTCGGTGCGGACGCCGGTCATCAGGGCCTCGCGCGCATCTTTGCTTTTGGACATGGACCGATCCCGCTCCGCCTCATTCAGGGGCACATGGCCGGCCCGCCGGGGCAGCGGCGGACGGCGAAGTGTCACAGGGCTTTTATGGTGCGTTGCCGTCGAGCGTCAACGCGCGCGGGGCAAAGATCGGTGCCGCAATGCGCCGGGCGCAACGCAGAAAGGCCGGCCGGGGCGTGC
Source organism: Roseomonas haemaphysalidis (assembly GCF_017355405.1). NCBI lineage: Bacteria > Pseudomonadati > Pseudomonadota > Alphaproteobacteria > Acetobacterales > Roseomonadaceae > Roseomonas > Roseomonas haemaphysalidis. The sequence continues at coordinate 1,856,281 of NZ_CP061177.1, read as the reverse complement.
CCCGGCCGGCCTTTCCCCCGCGCGCGGGAACTTAGTAGCCGTAGCCGCGCTGGTAGCCACGCGGCGGATAGCCGCCGTTCGGGCCATAGGCCGGGGCGGACGGCGTGGTCACCGCGCCACCGACGGCGCCCAGCGCGCCACCCACCAGGGCCCCGGTGCCGACGTTGCCGCCGGTGATGCCGGACACCGCAGCACCGGCACCGGCGCCGAGCAGCCCGCCGCCCACCGCGCGCTGGCCGGGGTCATAGGGGTTGGAGCAGGCCGCGGTGCCCAGCACCATCGCCAGCGCCGCCGCCGTACCGAGTTTGCCCATCGTGATCCGCATGTCGCTCATCCCTTGCTGTGACGCCGGTCGCTCACGCCTGCTGTTCAGCCGTGCGCCCCGTCAACGCCACAACCTTGGCTGCGGATGCGGAAGAAATTGGGGTCATACCAAGGCTTTAGCGCCGTAATTCTACACGCTTTCGCGAGTTGACGGCGGAAAGCCCCGATCCAGGCACGCGAAGATGCCCGGGACCCGCCGCGCACCACAGGCGAAAGCGGGCCCCGGGGGGCGGTTCAGGCGGACACGGAAGCCAGCAGCCCCTGGCGCACCATTTCCTCGGCGATCTGCACGGCGTTCAGCGCGGCGCCCTTGCGCAGGTTGTCGCCGACGCACCAGAAGGCCAGCCCGTGCGGCACCGTGGGATCGGCGCGCAGGCGGGACACGAAGACGCTGTCCTCGCCCGCCACGTCCACCTGGGTGGCGTAGCCGCCGTCCTCGCGCCGGTCGAGCACGGTCAGGCCCGGCGCGTCCTGCAGCGCCTCGAAGGCCTGCTCCACGCTGATGGCGCTCTCGAACTCGACGTTGATCGCCTCGCCATGGCCGATAAAGGCTGGCACGCGCACGGCGGTGGCCACCACCTGGATGTCGGGGTCGAGGATCTTGCGGGTCTCGACCGCCATCTTCCACTCCTCCTTGGTGAAGCCGTCGTCCATGAACCGGTCGATGTGCGGGATGCAGTTGAAGGCGATGGGCTTGGTGAAGATCTCGGGCGTCGCCGCGTCGTTGACGTAGATGCCGCGGGTCTGGGTGAACAGCTCGTCCATCGCCTCCTTGCCCGCGCCGGACACGGACTGGTAGGTCGCGACCACCACCCGCTTGATGCGCGCCACGTCGTGCAACGGCTTCAGCGCCACCACCATCTGGATGGTGGAGCAGTTCGGATTGGCGATGATGCGGCGCTTGGCGAAGTGCCTCAGCGCCTGCGGGTTCACCTCCGGCACCACCAGCGGCACGTCGTGGTCCATGCGGAACTGGGAAGTGTTGTCGATCACCACGCAGCCCGCTGCCGCCGCGCGCGGCGCATGGATCGCCGAAACGGAGGCCCCGGGCGAGAACAGGGCGATGTGGGTGCCCTTGAAGTCGAACTTGTCCAGGCTCTGGACCTTGAGCACCGTCTTCTCGCCGAAGGAGATCTCCTGCCCCGCCGAGCGGCCCGAGGCCAGCGCCACGACCTCGCTCACCGGGAAGGCCCGCTCCGCCAGCGTCTTGAGCATCTCGCGCCCCACATTGCCGGTGGCGCCGACGACCGCGACCTTGTAGCCCATGCTGCGCATCCCTTTCCGTGCCGGGCACGCGGCCCGGGCGTGCCGGGGCACTACCCCCAAGCGCCCGGGCCCGGCAAGCGCGCGCTCAGGCGCGGATCGCCTTGAGGAAGGTCGCGGAACGGTCCCGCAGCACGCCGGACTGGCCGGCCAGCGCTTCCACCGCGCCCAGCATGCCGCCGGCGGCCTCGCCCGTGTCGGCCGCCACCTGGCGCACCAGCCCGATGCGCTGGCTGACCGTGCCGGTCGCCTCCGCCACCTGCGCGGCGCTGCGGGCAATCTCCTGCGTCGCGGCGCCCTGCTCCTCCACGGCGGCGGCGATGGCGGTGGCGATCTCCGCCGTCCGCTCCACCGTGCTGCCGATGCCGCGGATCGCTTCCACCGCGCGGCTGGTCGCGGCCTGCATGCCGGCGATCTGCTGGCCGATCTCCTCCGTCGCGCGGGCGGTCTGCCCGGCCAGGTTCTTGACCTCGCTGGCCACCACGGCGAAGCCCTTGCCGGCCTCGCCCGCCCGCGCCGCCTCGATCGTGGCGTTCAGAGCCAGCAGGTTGGTTTGCCCCGCGATGTCGCCGATCAGCCGCACCACGTCGCCGATCCGCGCCGCGCTGTCGGACAGCCCGCGCATGGTCTCGTCCGTCGCCTGGGCTTCCTGCACCGCGCGGCCGGCCACCTCGGCGGATTCGCCGACGCGGCGGGTGATCTCGGTGATGGAGGCGGCCATCTGCTCGGCCGCCGCCGCCACCGACTGCACGTCCGCATCCGCCCGGCCGGCGGCATCCGCCACCAGCATCGCCTCGCGGCCCGAGGTCGCGGCCGCCTCGGCCAGCCGGCGGGCGGCGTCCTGCAGCGTCGCGGTCTGCGTGGCCACCCCGCCGACCGCGCCGCCCAGCTCGGCCTCGAAGGTGTCGGCCAGCCGCGCCTGCTCGGTCACCATGGTCCAGACCATCATCGGCCCCACATAAGCGCCCTGCCCGTCCCGGATGGCGGACACGTTGAGGTCCATCACCTCGCCCGCCACGGTGATGCGGGCGCGGAACGGCAGGCGGGAACCGTCGGCCAGCAGGGCGCGCTGGTGGGACGGGTCGCGGTGGAAGATGTCGATGCTTTGCCCCAGCACCTCGCCCGGCGGGCAGGGCAGGATCTGCGGCACGCTGTCCAGGATGCGCCGCATCTCGGGGTTCATGAAGGCGATGCGGAAGTCGTCCTTGGGGTCGGCGCGCATCACGCCCACCGGCATCTGCTCGATCATCTGCTTCTGCGCGAAGGCTTCCGCCACCCGGCCGCGCAGCTCCTCCACCGCCTGGGCGATGCGGCCGATCTCGTCCCGCCGGTTCCGGTCGGGCACGGGCATGGCGGTGTCGCCCCCGGCGATGCGCGCCAGCAGCGGCGCCAGGCGGCGCAGCGGCGCGCCCACCGCCCGCGTGGTGGCCCAGGCCGACAACAACAGCAGCAGCACGATGGCGGCCGAGGCGACCAGCAGTTCGTCCCGCACGCTGGCCAGCGCGCGCCGGCCGGCGTCCATCCCCTGCGCCGCCGCTTCCGCCATCTCGCCGGACGCCGCGGCCAGCGCCTGCTCCAGCCCGTCGCGCGCCGGCACAACCGCATCAGCGCGGTGCACCGCCGCCGCCTCGGTCTGCGTCACCAGCTCGGCGGCCGCGGCGGCGATGGCGTCGCCGGCCTTGAGCAGCGCGTCCAGATCCTCGCGCAGGCGGGGGGACATGGGCACGGCGGTGGCGCCGCGGCCATGCACGCGGAACTGCGCGGCGGCGCGGCGCACGCGGCGGGCCTGGTCGGGCTCCTCGGTCGCCAGAAAGCGCTGGATCGCGGTGCGCATCTCGCCCACCGCACCGTGGAAGGCCATCAGCCGGTCGCGCAGGTCCTGCTGCCGCTCGGCGCCTTCCACCTCGAAGACCAGGCTGTTGGTCACCCCCTCGAAGCGCTGGTCATAGGCGCCGAGGCTCGGAAAGAAGCGGGCGTCGCGCAGTTCCAGCAGCCGCTGCCGCGCGGCCATCGCCTGCCCCTGCACCTCGGCATAGTGTGTCGCCAGCGGCAGCGAGGCTTCCACGGAAGCGCGGGCCCCGGGCGTCGGCGCCAGAGCGGCGGCGCGGCGGGCCAGGTCCTGCAAGGCGTCCAGCCGGCGCACCGCCGCGGCGCTCGCCTGCGCCGCCGGCCCAGGCGCCTGCGCGTTGACGGCCGCCAGGCTGTAGCCATCCGCCCGCACCGCCTCGGTCCGCGCGTCGCGCAGCGCGTCGTCGGCGGTGCCGGTGCTGCGCTGCACGGCATCCAGCGCGATCACCTCCTGCATCCGCGCCTGCGTTCGCAGGCCAAGCCCGCCCAGCAGCAGCAGCGCCAGAACGGCGGACAGGGCGAGCTTCATGCCCACGGACAGGTTGAGGAACAGGCGCATCCGGCACTCCGTCGGTCAGGAAGGCCATCCTGCGCACGGCGCGGTTAAGCGGTCGTGAAACGCGCGGGCTCTTGCGGGCCGGCGGGGGCGACGGCACATGCCCGCCGTGCTGCACCTCATCAAGCTGTCCGTCGGCCCGCGCGACCTCGCGGCGTTGCGCGCCATCCAGCAACAACGGGCCAGCAGCGACCCGCCGCTGCGGCACGTGACGCGGATGATGCCCAAGCGCGCGGAGGAGCTGCTGAACGGCGGCTCCATCTTCTGGGTGATCGCCGGCCTGCTGTGCGCCCGCCAGCAGCTGCTGGACATCCAAAGCCAGCCCGGCGCCGATGGCACGCCGCGTTGCGCGCTGATCCTGCACCCCACGCTGGTGCCGGTGGAAGCACGGCGCATGAAGCCGTTCCAGGGCTGGCGCTATCTGCCGGTCGATGACGCGCCGGCCGATCTGCGCGGCGGCGCCGAGGCCACGGGCGCCGAGCTGATGCCGGAAGCGATGCGGCGGGAATTGCAGCTGCTGTGCCTTTTATAGGCTTCAGCGCAGCAGAATTACCATAAGTTCAGCGCTGGCCCATGCCGGCGAGAGATGCCGGGCCGCATGGTGGCGTGGTGCGGTGGCCGCCATCCCCAGAGCCGCCCGCCACCAAGGAATTCACGGCATGTTCCGCCCCATCCACCTGTTTCTTGCCGTTCTCGCCCTGGGCGCGCCGCTGGCGCTGACCGCCGCGCCCGCCGCCGCCCAGCCGGCCCGTTCGGATGTGGCCGAAAGCAGCACGACGCAGCCGCGCGCCCACCGCGCCGCACGCCACCACCGCGCGCACCCCGCCCCGGCGCGCCGCCACCAGGCCACGCACGCCCGCCGCGCGCACCGCGCCGCGACGCAGGGCTGACTTCGGAATTCGGCGGCCGCCTCTTCCCGGCAGGCGCGCCGCCGATCGCCGCCCCTCCTCGTGAAGGGCGGCACCTGGGGCTGGCCGGAGCAATCCGGCCGGCCCCTTTTTCATGGGGCCGCCCCGGCGACGCAACCTTGACCTGAGGCACCGCGTTGCCGCCCTGCCCGGGCGAGCCCGGTATCGCCACAGGAGGGCAAAGCGATGCGGCTGGATGGACCAGAAAGCGGAAACGTCGAAGACCGGCGCGGCCAGGGCGGCGGCTTTGGCGGCGGGCGCCGTGGCGGCGGCATCGCGGTCGGCGGCATCGGCGGCGTCGCCATCCTGCTGGTCTGCCTGTTCCTTGGCGTCGACCCGTCCATCATCCTGGGCGGCGGCGGCGGCAGCCCCGCGCCCCAGCAGCAGCAGCAAACCACCCAGCAGGGCCGCCCGGCGCCGGACGCCGATGCCGGCCGCCGCTTCGCCGCCCAGGTGCTGGGCGAAACCGAACAGGTGTGGCGCGCGCAGTTCAGCCGGCTGGGGCGCCAGTACCAGGACCCGACGCTGGTGCTGTACAGCGGCGCGACGCAGTCCGGCTGCGGCGGCGCCCAGGCGCAGGTCGGCCCGTTCTATTGTCCGTCCGACCGCAAGGTCTACATCGACCTCGACTTCATGGCGCAGCTGCAGCAGCGGCTCGGTGCCAAGGGCGACTTCGCCGCGGCCTACATCATCGCCCACGAGGTCGGCCACCACGTGCAGAACCAGCTGGGCATCCTGCAGCAGGCGCAGCGCGTCGAGAACGGTGCCGGTGGCCCTGACGCCAACGCCATGCAGGTAAGGATCGAGCTGCAGGCCGATTGCTTTGCCGGGCTTTGGGCCAAGCAGGCCAATGATGCCCGGCGGATCCTGGAGCAGGGCGACATCGAGGAAGGCATGAACGCCGCCGCCGCCGTGGGCGACGACAAGCTGCAGCGCGAAGCCGGGCAGCGGGTGCGGCCGGAAAGCTTCACCCACGGCTCCTCGGCCGAACGGGCCCGCTGGTTCCGCACCGGGCTGGAAAAGGGTGAGCTGGCTGCCTGCAACACCTTTGCCGGAATGCCCGCCTTCTCGAACTAAGCCGGAAACGAGACGGGGGAAGGCGTTTCGCGGAACGCCTTCCCCCGCCACGTCCCTTCCGTCAGGCCTGGGCTTCCATCAGCGCCAGCAGCGCTTCCAGAATCAGGGTCGGCGCCGGCGGGCAGCCGGGCACCACCAGGTCTAGCGGCAGCACCGCGCCGACGCCGCCCGCTTCCAGCGCGTAGCTACCCTCGAAGGGTCCGGTGCCGGCGGCGCAATCGCCCACCGCCACCACCCAGCGCGGCTCCGCCATGGCCGACCAGCAGCGGCCCAGCGCCTCGGTCATGTTGCGGGTGGCGGGCCCGGCCACCAGCAGCACGTCGGCTTCGCGCGGCGAATCGACAAAGCGCAGGCCGAAGCGCGCCATGTCATAGGGGGCATCCGCCAGCGCGCGGCCTTCCCCCGCGCAGCCGGCGCAGCCGCCAGGGCGCAGCAGCATCACCGCCAGACTGCGCCCCAGGCGAATGCGGCCGGCGGCTTCCACCCGCGCGGCCAGCGCCGCCACCGTGTCGGGGTGCGGCACCGGGGCCGGGTCCAGCGATGGCGCCAGGCGAAGGGTCACAGGTCGGCGCCTTCCAGACAGGGGTTGAGCGACGCCAGCGCGACCGGCCATTCGCCGAAAGGCCGCCCGGCCATGACGCTTTCCAGCACCGGCAGGTGGCCCCATGCAGCATCGCGCGGAAAGGCGGCGCCGATCAGCCCCTGGTCGTCCAACGCCAGCCAGTGCAGCACGTCGCCGCGCGGGCCTTCCACCATGGCCGCCCCCTCGCCGGCGCCGACCGGCAACGGCGCCAGCAGCGCCCCCGGCTCCAGGCGGGCCAGGGCGGCACGGATCAGCCCCAGGCTTTCCGGCATCTCGCGCAGCCGCAGCCGCAGCCGGGCCTCGGCGTCGCCGATGGTAGCGGTGGGCATGGCAAAGGCGAAGCGCGGGTAAGGCCCGTAGGGCATGTCCCGCCGCAGGTCGACGTCACGCCCGGCGGCGCGGCCGGCAATGCCGCCCGTGGCCAGCGCCATGGCACGGGCTCCTGCCAGGGGTGCCGCGCCGGCCAGCCGGTCCTGCAGCCCCACATGGCGGTCCTGCAGCGATTGCAGCATGGGCAGCGCCTGTTCCACCGCCGCCATGGCGTGGGCCAGCGCGGCCTCGCCATCCGGCGACAGGTCGGTGGCCACGCCGCCGGGCACCACGGCATCCAGCAGCAGGCGGCTGCCGAAGGCCACCTCCTGCGCCCGCAAAAGCCCTTCCCGCAGAATCACGCAACGCGACCGCGCGACCGCGAGCCCGGCCATGCCCACGGTGTGCCCCCAATCCGACAGGTGGCAGGCCAGCCGTTCCAGCTCGGCCATGACGGCACGCAGCAGCACGGCGCGCGGCGGCGGCTCGGCGCCCGTGGCGGCTTCGGCGGCGCGGGCAAAGGCCCAGCCATGCGCCACGGCGGCATCGGCCGAGATGCGCCCCACCAGCCGCGCGGCGGCACGCGGCGACCGGCCCAGCATGGCGCCCAGCAGGCCGACATGGCCGTAGCCCAGCAGGGCTTCCAGCGTTTGCACCCGCTCGCCCCGCAGGTGCAGCCGCAGGTGCGCCGGGCCGAAGCCGGGCAGCACGGGGCCGAGCGGGTACTGGTGCAGGTCCTCGCCCGGGGGCGGGCGCCATTCGGGCTGCGGCGGCTCGCCACCGGCGCGGCGCGGGCGCTCGTCCATCGGCGTGGCAAGCAGCCAGCGGCCGTGGTCCAGCCAGGGGCGGTGGTCGGTGCCGCCTTCGGCCAAGAGCCCGAACAGGTCGGCCACCGCGCGTTCGTGCCAGCTCGCGGCCGGCCGGGCGGGCGACAGCGCGGCGTAGTGGCCGTCCGGGGCGGGCACGCTGGTCAGCAGCAGGGCGGCGCCTTCGCGAAACGCGGCATGCACGGCGCCGGGGCTGCCCCACAGGCCCAGGAAGTCCAGGGCGTGGTCGTGCCGCAATGCCTCGGCCAGCGTGGCCCAGTCGGCGGGGTCCAGCTGGTGGCGCTGCGGGCCGGCCAACGGCGCGGCGCGGATCAGCCCGGCGGCGGTCATGGCGCCACCTGCGCGGCTTCGGCCAGCAGCGCGGCCAAGGGTGTCGGCAGAAACAGGCCCAGGCCCAGCAAGGCGAGCAGAAGCAGCAGTATCAGCAGCAGCACCCCCCCGCCGCCGGTTGCCACGGCGGCATGGCCGGGCGGCGGCCCGAAGCACAGGCGCCGGGTGCGCGACAAGGTGGCACCGGCCAGCAGCACCAGCGCCACGCCCAGCGGCAAGGCCAGCCAGGGCAACCGTGCCACCGCCTGCTGCACCAGCAGGAACTCAGCCACGAACGGCGCCAGCGGCGGCAGGCCGGCCATGGCGCCCAGCGCCGCGGCCAGCGCCCAGGCCAGCCGCGGGTCGCTGGACGCCAGCCCGCCGAGGCGCGCCAGCCCGCGGCCGCCACGCAGCCGGGTGGCGCGGTCCAGCCCCAAGGCGGCGGCGGCCAGCGCCAGCAGGGCGGCGGCCATCTGCAGCACGCCCGCCATCACCGCCGGCCCGCCCAGGCCAAAGGCCACCGCCGCCAGGCCGGTCTGGCCCAGGGCGCAGGCCGCCAGAAAACGACCGGTGTCGCGCGACCGCCACAGCATCCAGGCGGCCATGCCCATGCCGGCCAGGCCCGCCGCCAGCAGCAGCGCCCCCGGCGGCAGCCAGGACGGGCTGAGCGTGGCCACGGCGCGGGCCCGCAGCACAGCGTGCAGCGCCGCATTGCCCAGCAGCGCCACCGGGATGGCGAGCAGCGGGGTCGGCGCCGCCGCCATGGCGGCGGGCAGCCACAGGTGCACCGGCACCAGCGCCGCCAGCGTGCCGTGCCCGGCGAGGATAAACAGAAAGCCCAGCAGCAGCGGGCCGGGCTCGGCTTCGCGCGACACGCGCATCAGCGTTTCGAAGGACAGCGCGGCCTCGCCCGCCACCGGCTGCGCCGCCATGGCGATGACCACCACGCCCAGCAGCCCCAGGCCGGAAGCGGCGCCGCACAGTAGCACCAGCTTCCAGGCGGCGGCCAGCGCGGGGGCGCCGCGCTTCATGGCCACCAGCAGCGCCAGCACCGGGCCGCACAAGGCCAGCGCCATCCAGGCCAGGGCGAGGTCATCGGCCAGCAGGGCCAGGTTGGTCAGCCCCAGCAGCGCCAGGGTGGCGGCATTCCAGGCGCGGCCGGCGCCTTCGGGCAACGGCAGCAGCAGCACCGCCACGGCGCCGCCCAGCGCCACCAACCCCGCGGGCAGCAGCAGCAACATGTTCAGCGGGTCGGGGCGCAGCAGGCCCGGGTCGCCCTGCAACGGCACGAAGCCCAGCAGCGCCACGCCGCACAGGCTGAGCGCCGCCACGGCCACCGCCACGCGTGCCCCGAGGCGGGCGGAGCCGATGGCGGCCAGCAGCAGCGCGCCCACCAGCGGCAGCAGCACGGGCGGCCAGGGCGAGGCCAGCCAGTCCAGCACGGCGGGCGACAGCGCGATGCCGGTCATTGCGGGTCCCTCCCCGCCTGTGGCCGCAGCGTGAGAAAACCCGCCACGGCGGCAAAGGGCACCGCCATGGCGACAATGGCCACGGCCGGCAGCAGCGGCAGGTCTGGCACCGCCAGGGCCCCCAGCAGGGCGCCGTTGGTCAGCGACGACAGGCCAATGGCCTGGCCCAGCGGGCCCTTGCGCGCGGCCATGGCCAAAAGGCCCACCAGCACCACGGACAGCGCCAGCACCAGCCCTTCGCGCAGTTGCATGGCGCCGCCGCCGGTGACGGGGCGCAAGGCCAGCGCGGCCAGCAAAACCAGCCCGACGGCGGCGACCAGCCCCGGCAGGGTGCGGCGGGTCGGGCCGGCGCCGGGCTCGCGCCGCAGCCCCTGACGGCGCACCCATTCGCGCAGGGCCAGCGGCAACAGCAGCGCCTGCCCGGCGGCCAGCAGCGCCGCCACCAGCACCAGGGTGGCGGAGCTGCGCTCATAGGCATGGCACAGCGCGATCAGCACCAGCAGCAGGCCCTGCCCGGCCAGCGCGTCGATCGCACCCACCACCTGACGGCGCAGCACCAGCGTGAAGGACAGCAGCAGCACCAGCCCGCCCAGCAGCGGGGCGACGGTGGCGGGCAGGTCCGGGATCATGCCACCCCCGCGGACAGAAACAGCCAGGCGACGCCCAGCAGGGCCAGCAGCGCGCCGGCGCCCAGCAGCTCCAGCAACCGGGCATCGCGCAGCCGGGCGATGCGCGCCCCGGCCAGGGCCAGAAAGCCGGCCAGCACCACCAGCTTGCACAGCCACAGCGGCAAGGACAGCGCCCAGCCCGCCGGCCCGGCTCCGGCCCCCGCCACGCCGAAGGGTAGAAACAGGCCGGCCAGCAGGGCCAGCCACACCACCAGCCGCAGCGCGGCCTCGGCCTGCCACAGCGCCAGATGGCGGCCGGACGCCTCGGGGATGCCGAGCGGCTCGCCCAGCAGGCCGGCATCGGCCAGGGCCACGGCGGCCAGGGCGGGCAGCAGCAGCGCCAGCGGCAGGCGCGGCGCGGCGCTGGCGTCCTGCAGGGCGCTGCCAATGGCGTCGGGCGCCGTGGTGCCGGACATCACGAAGCAGCCCATGGCCACCAGCAGCAGCGCGGGCAGCGCGAAGCCCGCCTGCCCCATGGCGCGGGCGGCGGCGCGCCCGCCGGCGGCGGTGCCGGCGTCCAGCGCCGCCAGGGCCTGCGCCAGCCGCGCCAGCCCCAGCAGCCCGGCCAGCAGCAGCAGGTCCGACGCGCCGGACAGGGCCATGCCATGCACGAAGCCCGGCACCAGCATGGCCGCCACCAGCATCGCGGCGCAGCCGGCATAAGGCGCCAGCGCGGCAATGGGCGAGGCGTGCTCGGCCAGCACCGGCTGCTTGCGCAACAGGCGCAGCCAGTCGCGCGCCGGCTGCCAGGCGGGCGCGCCCTGGCGGCGCTGCAACCGGGCGCGCAACAGTTCGATGAAGCCTGGCAGCAACACGGCGGCGGCCAGCATCAGCAGCAGGTGCAGCAGCTGCGCCAGGATCGGCCCGGGGGTCAGCGGGTCGGGCGTCATGCGCCGCCGCCCAGCCACACCAGCAGCACCAGCAGCGCCGCCACGGTGCCAAGGCACAGGCGCAGCGCGCGCCGGACCGTGCCGGGGCGCGGCGGCGGCAGGCGCAGCACGCCCGGCAGGGCCGGCCAGCCCGGCCAGGGCCGCAGGCGCGGCAAGGGCGGGCGCATGGGGATGGCGAGGGCCGCCGTGCCGGGCTGGGTGGCCGGGTCGCCGAACGGCAGGTGCGGCGGCGGCGCGATGAAGCCGTCGTCCCACGGCGCCACGCGGGTGGCCGGGCGGGGCGACAGGTGGTGCAGCACGGCCCCCAGCACCGCCAGCGCGAGCACCAGCCCGACCGCCACGGCCAAGGGCAGGTAGCCGGCGGCGGCGGGGCCGGCGCTCAACTCGTACAGGCCCAGCTCCGGCGCGCCGGCATGGCCTGCCAGCAGCTGCAGCCCAGGTGCCGCCAGGCGCAGCAGCAGTCCCGGCAGCAGCCCCACCACCAGGCCCAGCGCGGCCAAAGCCAACAACAGGCCCAGCGGCAACGGCGCGGCGTCCGGCGAGCCCAGGGTGCGCGGAGTGCGCGGCCGGCCCAGAAAGGTCAGGCCCCAGAGCCGCAGCAAAGCCGCCGCCAGCACCGCGCCGGACAGGCCCAGCGCCGCCACGGCGAAGACGGCCAGCAGCTGGAACAGCGGCTCGCCCACCCGCCAGGCGGCGAACAAGGCCTGCGCCAGCATCCAGGCCCCGGCATAGCCGGACAGCGGCGGCAGCAGCGCGGCGGCGCCGACGGCGGCCAGCGCCGCCCAGGCGACGCGCGGCATGGCATGCACCAGCCCGCCCAGCCGGTCCAGGTGGCGGGCACCGCCGGTGCCCTCGGTCACCAGGGCGGCGGCCAGCCACAGCGAGGCCAGAAACAGGGCCTGCGCCAGCAGCAACAGCAACGCGGCCCCCGCCGCCACCGCCGCCAGCGTGCCGAGGTCGGCGGCGCGCAGCGCGGCGGACAGCCCCAGCGCCATGGCCACCAGCCCGAGATGCGCCAGCGCCACGCCCGCCAGGATCGGCGCCAGCTCCTGCCGGGCCAGCGCCCGGAGCGCGCCCCACACGGCGGCGACGGCACCGGCCGCCAGCAGCGGCGCCCCCCACCACAGCGGTTGCGCCGGCCCGCCGAGATCCAGCAGCAGCCGCGCCGCCAGATAAACCGCGACCGGCGGCATGGCGCCGCCCACCAGCAGCAGCGCCGGGCCGGGCCGCAGCGGCGCCAGGAGCGGCAGCACCGCCCGCGCGGCCGCCGCCGGCAGCACCAGCAGCAGCACCGCCAGCGCCGTGCCGCCCGCCGGCGGCAGCGCGCGCAGCCCGGCGAAGCTGAGGTCGCCGGTCAGGCCGGCCAGCAGCCCGGCCACCACGGCCAGGGCGGAAGCGGCCAGCAGCGTGGCGGAAAAATCCAGCCGGGCCAGCGCGGCGTCCTCGGCCCAGGCGCCCTCGGCGGACAGCAGGGCATGGCCTGCCAGCCCGGCCAGCGTGAAGCCCAGCAAAAGGCCGAACAGGTCGGCAGCGAACAAGGTCAGGGCCAGGCCGGCCAGCAGCAGCGGCCACAGCATCAGGCGGCGCGGCGCGGTGTCGGCGGCGGCCCAGCTGGCCAGGGCGGCGGCCAGCCCGGCCAGCCCCAGCAGCAGCAGAAACCACGCGGCCAGCCCGTCAAGCCCGAGGCTCAGCGGCGACCAGGGCGGGCCAAAGGGCAGCAGCACGGCCGGCGCGGGGCCACCCGCCAGCACGGCCACCGCGAGGCCCAGACAACCGGCGGACACCAGCGCCACGCCCGCCTGCACCGCGCGACCATGACCGGCCGCCCCTAGCGCGGCCAGCAGCCCGAGCAGCGCCAGCAGCGCCGCCGGCATCCAGGCGACCAGCAGGGTCATGCGGTGGGGGGCGTCACGCCGGCGGCCGCCGCGGAGCGCCGTGCGAGGCCCAGTGCACCAGCGATGCCACCAGGGCCAGCAGGGCACCGCGCAGCGCCACCCGGCGCAGAGCCGGGCGTGCCGAGGCCTTTCGCCGCCCCGGCGAGGTCGGTTCCGGCCAAGCTTCCAGCCGCCAGCGCACCAGCCCCTGGCGGTCGTTGGCGGCGGGCGGCGGCGGAAAGGCGGCACGGGAAACGGGAAGCATGAGACCTGCTGCGGGCGGTTCGGACCGGCGGGATACTGCCGCCCGGCGCCGCGTGGCGCCAGGGACAGCCAAGCTCAACTGCCCGTGTCCGCGCGGCGGCTCACGGCGTGAACACGGGCGGGCCCGCCGGCGGCGTGCCAGTGGTCTTCTCGGACGCGGCAGTTTCGGACGTGTCAGCGTGGGGAGCGGCATCCGGCACCGGCTCCATCAGCTCCTCCGCCTCGCGCTTCAGGCGGAGGTAGGAGCGCACGGAAAAGGGCAGCATACCCATGTAGATCAGCCCGGCGGCGGCCAGCGCCGCCCAGGGCTCGCCCACCAGCAGCGCGGCATAGGCGCCGACGGAGATCAGCAGCGGCAGCACCGCCTCCCGCCGCACCTTGAAGTTCTTGAAGGACCAGGTGGGCAGCGTGCTGACCAGCATCAGCGCCACCACCACCAGGATCAGGCCCACAAAGGCCGGATGGCGCAGGCCCTGCGCCATGTGCACCCAGCCCCAGCCCTGGAACGCCATGGACAGGAACAGCGGAAACAGCACCAGCCCGGCGCCGGCCGGCGCCGGCACGCCGGTGAAGAAGCTTTGGGCGTAGGCCGGCTTGGGCGCCAGCCCGACATCCAGCGAGGCATTGAACCGCGCCAGCCGCAGCGACATGCAGACCGCGAACAGCACGCAGGGCACGAAACCCAGCCCGCGCCAGGCCTCCATGCTCCACATATAAAGGATCATGCAGGGCGCGACGCCGAAGGACAGAAAGTCGGACAGGCTGTCGAACTCGGCGCCGAAGCGGCTGGTGGCCTTGAGCAGCCGGGCCAGCCGGCCGTCCAGGCCGTCGATCACGGCGGCGACCATGATCATGGTCGCCGCCGGCTCCCACCGCCCGTCCAGCGCGAAGCGCATGGCCATCAGCCCGGCACACAGGCCGAGCATGGTCATGATGTTGGGGATCAGCTTGTTGAAGGACTGCCCCTGGAAACGGGGGCGCCGCCGGGGCGAGAAGCGGAAGCGGCGTCGAGAGGTTCCAGAAGCAGCGTTCATCAGAATCCCGTATCGGTCTTGAGCACCGGCGGTGCCGTTTCAGTGGTGTCCATGACCGCGATCACCGTTTCGCCGCCCACCATGATCTGGTGCTCGGCGACCAGGGGCCGCACCCCTTCGGGCAGGTAAAGGTCGACGCGGCTGCCGAAGCGGATCATGCCAAAGCGCTCGCCGCGCTCCAGCCGGTCGCCTTCGCGCTTGTCGCACAGGATGCGGCGCGCGATCAGCCCGGCGATCTGCACCACCGCGATCTCCTGCCCGCCCGGCAGGCGGAGCGCCAGCGCGTTGCGCTCGTTGTCGGTGCTGGCCTTGTCCAGGCTGGCATTCAGGAATTTCCCCGGGCGATAGGCCACGCGCGTCACAACGCCCTCGAACGGGCTGCGGTTGACGTGCACGTCGAACACCGAAAGAAAGATCGCCACCCGCCAGCGCGGCGCGGGGCCGAGGCCCAGCTCCTCCGGCGGCGCGGCGGGGCCGACCATGACCACGCGGCCATCCGCCGGCGCCACCAGCGTGCCGGCGCGGGTGGGCGTGACGCGGTCCGGGTCCCGGAAGAAGAACAGGCAGAAGGCGGTGAAGGCCGCGGCCAGCCAGAACACCGAGGTGCCGATGGCGATGCCGCCGGCCACCGCGACGCCCGCGCCGCCGTAGATGAAGGGCTTTCCGGCCGGGTGCGGCTTGGCCAGCACAAGCCGGATGCTTTCGATAAACGCCATGGTACCGCCGGTTATGGTCCGGGGCGGGCCCCGGAACAACCGGTGCCGCCCCCCGGTTCAGGGAGAGGGAAGCGCGAAGACCTGGCCGGGATAGATCCGGGCCGGGTCCCGGATCTGGTCGGCGTTGGCCTGTTGGATGACGGTATAGCGGATGCCGCGCCCATAGGTTTCCCGCGCGATGCGCCACAGGTTGTGGCCGGGCTGCACCACCATGCGGCCCACCGCGCCCACGGCCGCCACCCCGGCGGCCTCACGCTGGAACGGCAGCTCCAGCCGCGCCAGCACCCTGCCCTGCGACCCGATCTGGTCCACCCGCAGGGTGTGCCGGCCAGGCTCCGGCACCGGCTGCGGGCTGAGCATCCAGCGCCCGGCGGCATCCGCCGCGGCGTCGCCGGCGTGGTGCTGGTCCACATACAGCCGCAGGCGGCCGCCCGGCGGCGCCGTGCCGGCGAAGCGCATGGCCCCCGCCTCGTCGTAGTCGACGACATCGAGGTTCAGCCGCCCCCCGCCGGCCGGGGGCGCGGCCTGCAGCACGCGCGGCGGGGCGGCGGCGCCTGGCGGCGGCAGCAGCACGGCCACCGGGGCGTCGCCGGGGCGCGCCGCATCCGGCACCAGCACCACCACCTCCTCGCTTCCCTGCCGCTCCTGCCCAGCGGCGTCGCGGGTCCGCAGGGTCAGCGCGTGGGGGCCGGGGGCCAGGGGCTCGGTGGGCAGGATCACGAACTCGCCGCGCGCATCGGCACGGGCGCGGCCCAGCTCGCGGTCCTGGTCGCGCAGCGAAACCTCGGCGCCCGGTGCGGCGCGGCCGGCGACTACGGCGGCGCCCTGGGCGCCCACCCGCGCCACGTCGAAGCGCGGCGCCTCGGGCTCGGCGGCCGGCGGCGCCCCGGTGACGGGGCGCGGCAAGGCGGCCACGGCCGGCTCCGGCGCGGCGGGCGGCGCCGGCTGGCGCCACCACAGGGCGGCACCGCCCAGCACCGCCACGCCGGCCAGCCCACCGAGCCCCAGCCACATCCCCCTTTGACCGGTCATTTTGACGTAATCTTACCTTCACGAAGGGGCAAACCATGCGTCGGGCGCGTCCGGCCCGCAAGCATGTTCGCAGCGCAGCCGGCCCGGGGCATGCTGTGGGTTGCCGCGATTCGCCGCCCCTGCCCCAAGGAGCCCGCATGCCAGCCGCACCGCCCGATCCGACCTCCGCCACGCTGAGCGTGCGCATCTGGGACCCCTGGGTGCGGCTGGTGCACTGGGGGCTGGCCGGGCTGCTGGGGTTGTCCTGGTGGTCGGCGGACACCGGGCGCATGGAGCTGCACCTGCTCAGCGGCTACGGCGCGCTGGGGCTGCTGGTGTTTCGCGTCGGCTGGGGGCTGTGGGGCTCGGACAGCGCGCGCTTCCGGCACTTCCTGCGCTCGCCGCTGGCGGCGCTGCGGCACCTGCGCCACTTTCCCCGGCGCGAGCCCGACACCGAGGTGGGCCACAACGCCGCCGGCGGCTGGATGGTGCTGGTGCTGCTGGGCCTGCTGCTGCTGCAGGTCGGCACCGGCCTGCTGGCCGACGACCAGGTGCTGACGCGCGGCCCGCTGGCGCATCTGGTGTCGGGCGACACCAGCGACCGCGCCACGGGGCTGCACATCTGGAACTTCAACCTGATCCTGGCCGCCGTGGGCCTGCATGTGGCGGTCGTGCTGCTGTACGCGCTGGTCAAGCGGCACGACTTGGTGCGGCCCATGCTGACGGGCCGCAAGCGCCTGCCGGCGGAAGCCGCCCGGCGGGCGCCGCGCATGGCGCCCGCCGGCCGGGCGCTGGGCTGGGCGGCGGTGGTGGCCGCCGCCGTGTGGGGTGTCAGCCGGCTGGGCTAGCGGCCGCGGAAATTGCGGTGACAGGCGCCGCAGCTGCCCGCCACCTCGCGGAATGCCGTGGCCGTCGCGGCGGCGTCGTTGCTGCCGGCGGCGGCGGCCAGCTTGGCCGCGGCCGCCGTGGCATTGGCTGCCGCCTGCTCGAAGCCCGCACGGTCGCTCCACACGGCGGGCAGCGCCTTGCTGCCTTCGGTGCTGCCGGGCGGGAACAGGGTGGGCAGGGTGGCGAAATAGCCGCGCATCTCCTCGGCCCGGGCCTCGATGGGCCCCACCGGCTCGCCGGCATCCACGATCTTCTTGATGGCTTCCAGATGCGCGCCCAGGCGCTTCATCTCGTCGCGGCGCTGGGCCACGGGGTCGGTCTGCGCCCCGGCCGTGCCGGCCGCCAGCGTGCCGCCCAGCCCCAGGGCCAGCAGCCCCGCCATCCACACCATGCGAGTCATGCAGGTTTCTCCGTCTTTCCGCGAATCGCGGCGCCCCAGCGTGGCACGAAGCGCCCGCCGGCCGCAGCGCAGAATTCACCGTCGCCGCGTGCCGATTATTGCCGACCCCCACTTGCCGACCCCGGCGCGCGGGGATAAAAGCCGCGCCTGCCCAGCCGGAGCAACGGAGCGTAGCTCAGCCTGGTAGAGCACTGTGTTCGGGACGCAGGGGCCGGAGGTTCGAATCCTCTCGCTCCGACCAATCGGTCCGGATGGGCAGCCAACCCCGCCTCACCCCGCGTGAGGCGGGGTTTTTCATGCCCGCCCGCCGCCGCGCCCTGATGCCCTTTCGCCGTGGTCGCCCGGTCCTTGCCGGGAACTTGCACGGGTCTTGCTTGGCTTCCGCCGCGATCCGGCCACGCAGGATGGCCGGCGGAAGGAATCACCCCGATGACGCGAATTCCGCTGCCCGCCCTCGCCGCGCTGGCCATGCTCGGCCTGGCGGCCCTGGCCACCCCCGCGGCGGCGCAGATGCCGCTCGGCGACAGTGGCCTGACGCTGACCGTGACGCCCAGCCTGTCCACCGACTACCTGTTCCGCGGCATCTCGCAGAACCGCAACCGGCCCACCGTGCAGGGCACGATCGACCTGCAGCACGACAGCGGCGTGTATATCGGCGCCTTCGCCAGCAACGTATCCTTTCCCGGTAGCAACGCGCGGCAGGAGCTGGATCTCGCGGCCGGCTACCGCTTCGCGCTGGGCGCCGCGACCTTTGATCTCGGCGGCATCTACTACACCTACCCCGGCTATGATGCCGCGCCCGGCGCGTTCGACTACAACTACGTGGAGGCGCTGGCCAAGGCGAGCTACACGGCCGGGCCGGTGAAGTTCGTCGGCACCGCCGCCTATTCCCCGAACTTCTACTTCGAAAGCGGCAACGCCGTGTATCTGGAAGGCGGCGCGGACGTCACCCTGCCGGGCGACTTCAGCCTGTACGGGCGCCTCGGCTACCAGTGGATCGAGCGCAACCCCCGCTACGGCGCGCCGGACTACGCCAACTGGTCCGTCGCCGTGTCGCGCGAGGTGGTGGCGGGCATCACGCTGACGGTGGGCTACTACGATACCAGTCTGTCCAAGGCGGAATGCTTCGCCGGCACCAAGCTGTGCGACGCGCGCGCCATGGTGACGCTGAGCCGGGTGTTCTGACCGCCGGGGGCCGCCGGTGGCGCGGCGTCAGCGCCGCACGCCGGCGGCCCAGAACATCAGGGCGCGGATGGGCAGCACCCACACAAAGCCCGCCACCACGTAGAACGGCACCTGCAGCGCCCAGTGCAGCGTTTGCACCCAGTCGCCCAGCCACAGCACCAGGACCAGGTAAAGCAGCAGGAACAGCAGGCCGATCAGCACGGCGGGCAAGGTGCGGGACATGCCAAGCCTCTTGGCAGGCCGGGGCGGCTTGCTCAAGGGGGCGGGCAGCGTTGCGGTGCCCCGCCGCCCGCCCTAGTGTCCCGCCGCCCGCGACCAGCCCCCCCGCCCGCGACCAGCCCCCCCGCCCGAGGAGCCGCCGATGCCCGACACCGGAACCGCCGCCACCGCCGCCGAGCCCTTCGACCTGAAGGCGCATATCCGCGGCGTGCCGGATTTCCCCAAGCCCGGCATCCTGTTCTACGACATCTGCACCCTGCTGCGGGACGGCCCGGCCTTTCGCGCCGCCATCCGCCAGCTGGCCGATCTGGTGCGGCCGCATGCCCCCACGGCGCTGGCCGGCATCGAAAGCCGCGGCTTCGTGCTGGCGGCGCCCTTGGCGCTGGAGCTGGGCATCGGCTTCATTCTGCTGCGCAAGCCGGGCAAGCTGCCGGGCGCCACCATCGGCTACAACTACGCGCTGGAATACGGCACCGACCGGCTGGAAATCCAGGCGGACGCCGTGAAGCGCGGCGACCGCGTGGTGCTGCTGGACGACCTGCTGGCCACCGGCGGCACCATGGCCGCCGGCATCCACCTGCTCAAGGAAGCCGGCGCCGAGGTGCCGCTGGCCGCCGCCATGATCGAGCTGGGCTTCCTGGGCGGCCGCGCCCGGCTGGACGCGCCCTTCGCGGCGCTGGTGTCCTACGACTCCTGAAATGCCGGGCGGGTTCCGCTTTTCGCAACTTCATGCGGCACCGGATGCCCAGGGGTTAGGCAAAGTCGTTACGAAAACGTCAAGTCCGCCCCGCCTTGTTTCCACCGCTTCGGCCGGGCATGTCTCGGCCATGCCGATCGCCCGCCGCGCCCTGCCCGGATTGCTCGCCCTGCTCGCCGCCCCCGGCGCGCGGGCGCAACGGCTGGCGGACAGCGCCACGCTGCTGATGCCCGGCCCGGACGGCGCGCCCGCCGCGCTTTGGGCCGCCCGCGTGGCGGCCGGGCTGACCCGCGGCCTGCCGCACGCGGTGGCGCTGCACAGCATCGCCGTCGGCGGGCCGGATGGCGTGACCGCCGCCAACCGCTTCGCCACCACCGAAGGCGCCGAAGGCCGCACCCTGCTGGTGCTGCCCGGCGCCGCGGCCCATGCCCGGCTGATCGGCGAAAGCCGCGCCCGCTACCCGGTGGAAGGCTGGCTGCCCTTGTGCGCCGCCTGGGGCGGTGCCGTGCTGGCCGGGCGCGCGCCCTTGCCGGCGGCGGGCCTTGGCCGCCCCATCCGCCTGGCCCTGCCGGGGCCGGACGCGCCGGAAGCCGCCGCCCTGCTGGGCCTGGACCTGGCGCAGGTGCCGGCGTCGCCGGTGCTGGGGCTGGCCGGCCCCGCCGCCGAGCAGGCGCTGGCGCGCGGCGAGGTGGATGCCATCGTGCTGTCCGGCGCGGCGCCCCTGCGGCAGGCGGCGCTGCTTGGCGCCGCGCCCTGGTGCGAGCTGGACACGCCGAGCCGCCGCGACCACCCCGAGCTGCCGGCGCTGAGCGCCGTCGCCACCGCCGCCCCGGTGGCGCTCGGCGCCGCGCAGGCGGGGTTCGCGGCGCTGCGGCTGCGCGCCGCCGTGGTCTTGCCGGCGCTGACCTCGGCCGACCAGGTGGCGGTGTGGCGCCGCGCCGCGCTGCGCTGGCAGGAGGAGGAAGCGCGCGACATGCCGGAAACCCTGGCGCTGGTGGGCGCCGAGGCGCGCACCGCCATGGCGGCGCTGTTTCCCCCGCCCGAGGGCGTGCTGGCTTACCGCGAATGGCTGCTGCGCCGCCTCAACTGGCAGGCGGCCTGAACGGCCGGGCCGGTCTGGCCGGCCTAAGCTGACCGGCCGCCCGTAGCCTTCGGGACCGTGCGCGTCAGGCGCCGTTCGCCACCGCCTCCGCCAGCGCGCGGCCCACATCCACGGTGCCCGCCTGGCCGCCCAGGTCGCGCGTGCGGGGGCCGCCCTCGGCCAGATGCAGCTCGATGGCGCGCAGGATGGCGTCCGCCGCCTCCTTCTCCCCCAGGTGCTCCAGCATCATGGCGCCGGACCAGATCTGGCCGATCGGGTTGCAGATCATCTTGCCGGCGATGTCGGGCGCCGAGCCGTGCACCGGCTCGAACATCGAGGGGTGCTTGCGCTCCGGGTTGATGTTGGCCGAGGGCGCGATGCCGATGGAGCCCGCCACCGCCGGGCCGAGGTCGGACAGGATGTCGCCGAACAGGTTGGAGCCGACCACCACGTCGAACCAGTCCGGGTGCTGCACGAAGTGGGCGCACAGGATGTCGATGTGGAACTGGTCGGTCGCGATGCCGGGGTAGTTCTTCGCCATCTCCGCGAAGCGCTCGTCCCAGAAGGGCATGGTGTGGATGATGCCGTTGGACTTGGTGGCGCTGGTCACCTTGCGGCGCGGCCGGGTTTGCGCCAGCTCGAACGCGTATTTCAGCACGCGGTCGACGCCCTGGCGGGAAAACACGCTTTGCTGCGTCACGAATTCCCGCTCCGTGCCCGCGAACATGCGGCCGCCGGAGGAGGAGTACTCGCCCTCGGTGTTTTCCCGCACGACATAGAAGTCGATGTCCCTGGGGCCCCGGTTGGCGAGCGGCGAGGTGGTGCCGGGCATCAGCTTGCAGGGGCGCAGGCTGATGTACTGGTCGAACTCCCGGCGGATCGGGATCAGCAGCCCCCACAGGGAGATGTGGTCCGGCACGCCCGGCCAGCCGACGGCGCCCAGAAAGATGCTGTCGCTTTCGGCCAGCCGGTCCAGCCCGTCTTCCGGCATCATGCGGCCGGTCTGCGCGTAGGTTTCGCAGGACCAGTCGTAGTGGTCGAGCGACAGCTCGAAGCCGAAGCGGCGCGCGGCGGCGTCCAGCACCCGCAGGCCTTCCGGCACCGTTTCCTTGCCGATGCCATCCCCGGGGACGACGGCGATTCGGTGCTTGCGAGCCATGGGCGCTCCTCCTGTTCTGGACCGCCGTTCTAGAACAGGAGCGGCGGGCGGGACACCGCCTCAGCCGGCTTCGCGCTCCAGCAGGCTCCGCTTGCGGGCGATGCCCCAGCGAAACCCGGCCAGGGCGCCGTCGCCGCGCACCACGCGGTGGCAGGGAATGGCCACGGCCAGCGCGTTGGCGGCGCAGGCGGCGGCCACGGCGCGCGCCGCGCCGGGCTGGCCGAGCCGCAGCGCCACCTCCGCGTAGCTCGCCGTCTGGCCGGGCGGGATGTCGCGCAGCGCCTGCCACACCCGCGCCTGGAAGGCGGTGCCGCGGATGTCCAGCGGCAGGTCCAGGCCGGTGGCCGGCGCTTCCACGAAGCCCACCACCCGCGCCACCATCTGCTCGAACCCGGCATCGCCGCCCAGCAGCACGGCGCGGGGAAAGCGCTCCTGCAGCTCGGCCAGCAGGGCCTCGGCGTCGTCGCCCAGCAGAATGGCGCACAGGCCACGGGTGCTTTGCGCCACCAGGATCTCGCCCAGCGCGCAGGATCCCAGGGCGAAGCGGATCTCCTCGCCCGCCCCGCCTGCCCGCCAGGCGGTGGGGGTCATGCCCAGCGTCGCGTTCGCCGCCTCGTAGAACCGGCCGGAGGAGCCGTATCCCGCCTCGTAGATCGCATCCGTGACGCTGGAGCTGCCTGCCAGCGCGTCGCGCAGCCGGCGCGCGCGCAGGGCGGCCGCGTAGGCCCGCGGCGTCAGCCCGGTCACGGCGCGGAACACGCGGTGCAGGTGAGACACGCTTACGCCCAGCCCGGCGGCCAGCGCCGCGGCCTCGGGCGGCGGCGAAGCCGCCTCGATCCGCCGGCAGGCCTCGGCCACCAGCGCCGACTGTTGCGCCACGGCCGGCAGGCCGGCGGGGCGGCAGCGCAGGCAGGCGCGAAAGCCGGCGGCCTCGGCCTCGGCGGCGGTGGCGTGGAAGCGCACATGCTCCGGGCGCGGCCGCCGGGCGCCGCAGCTCAGCCGGCAATACACGCCGGTGCTGCTGACCGAATACAAGGCCCCGTCCCCGCCCGCGTCGCGTGCCAGCAGGCGCGCCCAGCGCGGGTCCGCCAGAATGGCGGCGGCGAGTTCGGATGCGGTGCGGCGGATCTGGTTCATGGGGCCATCCTGCGGCTTTCGCGCCGCCGCCGCACTCCGCCGGCTCTCCGGCAATCGCGTACCACCGCGGCGGCGGGCGGATGGGCGCGGGCACGGTGGGGCCGCCCGCCCGGGGGATGCCGGTGCGCTCGCCGCGCTTGATCCCGGAAGCTGCTCATGCCGGTGGCTCGCGATCGGTTCGAGGGTGGGAACGCCGGGTCGGGCGCGTGGCGGAACCGGGCCACGCTAGCCACGGCGCGGCGGCCGCGCCACCCGGCGGCGCGGCTGGCCCGGTGCGGCTGGCTGGGCGCGGCTGGCCGGGGCATGATCGCGCCATAGCCGAGAAAGCCACCCATGGAAGTCGCCGTCTTCAGCACCCGCTCCTACGACCGCCGCTTTCTGGCGCAGGCGGCGGGGCCGCACCACCTGGTCTGGCTGGAAGCGCGGCTGTCGGCCGATACCGCGCCGCTGGCCCGGGGCGCCGGCGCGGTCTGCGCCTTTGTCAACGACACGGTGGATGCCGCGGTGCTGGAGGTGTTCGCCGGGCTGGGCGTGCGGCTGGTGGCGCTGCGCTCGGCGGGCTTCAACAATGTGGACCTGGCGGCGGCGAAGCGGCACGGCATCGCGGTGGCGCGCGTGCCGGCCTATTCGCCGCAAGCGGTGGCCGAGCACGCGGTGGCGCTGATCCTGGCGCTCAACCGCAACATCCACCGCGCCTATGCGCGGGTGCGGGAAGGCAACTTCGCGCTGGACGGCCTGCTGGGCTTCAACCTGCACGGCCGCGTCGCGGGGCTGGTCGGCACCGGGCAGATCGGCGCCGCCGCGGCGCACATCCTGCTGGGCTTCGGCTGCACCGTGCTGGCGCACGACCCCTTCCCCGACCCGGCGCTGCAGGCGCAAGGCGTGCGGTATTGCCCCTTGCCGGACCTGCTGGCGGAAGCCTCCATCGTCAGCCTGCACTGCCCGCTGACGCCGGCCACGCACCACCTGATCGACGCCGCGGCGCTGGCGCGGATGCGGCCGGGCGCCATGCTGGTCAACACCAGCCGCGGCGCCATGATCGACACGCCGGCGGTGATCGCGGCCCTGAAATCCGGCCGGCTCGGCCATCTGGGCCTCGACGTCTACGAGGAGGAAGCCGGGCTGTTCTTCGAGGACCGCTCGGACAGCGTGATGCGCGACGACGTGATGGCCCGGCTGCTGACCTTTCCCAACGTGCTGGTCACCGGGCACCAGGGCTTCTTCACGGCCGAGGCGATGACCGCCATCGCGGAAACCACCATGGCCAACATCACCGCCTTTGAAGTCACGGGCGCGCCGCTGCACCCGGTGGCGGCGCCCTGAGGCCCGCTTGTGCCCCCTGCCCGGCATCGATATAGCCGGCAGGGAACAGCGCACGGAACCGCCCCTTGTTCGACTGGCTGACGCCCGAGGAATGGCAGGCGGTGCGGCTCAGCCTGTCGGTGGCGCTGCGGTCCGTGCTGTTCGGCCTGCCGCCGGCGGTGGCGGCGGCCTGGCTGCTGGCGCGCGGCCGCTTTCCCGGCCGCGCGGCGCTGGACGCGCTGGTGCACCTGCCGCTGGTCATGCCGCCCGTGGTGGTGGGCTGGCTGCTGCTGGTGACCTTCGGGCTGCGCGGGCCGGTGGGCGCGCTGCTGAACGAATGGTTCGGGGTGCGGCTGGTGTTCACCACCGGCGGCGCGGCGCTGGCCACCGCCGTGATGTCCTTTCCCCTGATCGTGCGCGCCGTGCGGCTGAGCCTGGACGCGGTGGACCCGGGGCTGGAAGCGGCCGCCCGCACGCTGGGCGCCGGGCCGCTGGACCGCTTTTTCACCGTCACCCTGCCGCTGATCGCGCCAGGCATCCTGTCCGGCGCCATCACCGCCTTTGCCGCCGGGCTTGGCGAGTTCGGTGCCGTGATCACCTTCGCCTCCAACATCCCCGGCGCCACGCAGACCCTGCCGCTGGCCATCTACAGCGCGACGCAAACGCCGGGCGGCGAGGCGACGGCGGCCAAGCTGGCCGGCGTGTCGCTGGTGCTGGCGCTGTGTGGCCTGTTGCTGGCCGATGCCGCCGGGCGGCGCATGCAGGCCATGCTCGGCCGGGCGCCCGCCTGATGCTGGAGGTCGCGCTGCGGCACGACTGGCCGGGCTTTTCGCTGGATGTCGGCTTTCGCGCGCCGGCAGCCGGCGTCACGGCGCTGTTCGGCCCTTCCGGCTGCGGCAAGTCCACCATCCTGGCGGCCGTGGCCGGGTTGCTGCGGCCGGATGCCGGGCGCATCGCGCTGGGCGATGCCGTGCTGTTCGACCATGGCGGCCGCCGCATGGTGCCGGCCGAGCGCCGCCGCTGCGGCATGGTGTTCCAGGATGCGCGGCTGTTCCCCCACCTGTCCGTTTCCGGCAACCTGCGCTACGGGCTGCGCCGCGCGCCGCGCGGCACCACCGGCCCAGGCTTCGACGAGGTGGTATCGCTGCTCGGCATCGAGGCCCTGCTGGCCCGCCGCCCGGCGGCGCTGTCGGGCGGCGAGAAGCAGCGCGTGGCGTTGGGCCGCGCGCTGTTGTCGCGCCCCGCCATGCTGCTGATGGACGAGCCGCTGGCGGCGCTGGACGCACCGCGCAAGGCCGAGGTGCTGCCCTTTCTGGCACGCCTGCGGCAGGAACTGTCCATCCCCCTGCTCTACGTCACCCACGCGCTGGAGGAGGTGGACCAGCTGGCCGATTCGCTGGTGCTGCTGGCCGGTGGCCGCGTGCTGGCCAGCGGCGCGGTGGAGGCGCTGGCCGCGCGCACCGACCTGCCCATGCTGGCCGGGCGGCGGGATGCCGGCGCGCTGCTGCCCTGCACGGTGCTGGCGCACGACCCGGCGCGGCAGCTCACCCGGCTGGGCTTTCCCGGCGGCACGCTATCGGTGCCGCTGGCGCCCGCGCCGGTCGGCAGCACGCAGCGGCTGCGGCTGCGGGCGCGCGATGTCGCGGTGGCCACCGAGGAGCCGCGCGGCTTGTCCGTGCAGAACGTCCTGCCGGTGGTGCTGGAAGCGCTGGAGCCGGGCGCCGCCGGCGAGGCGATGCTGCGGCTGCGCGCCGGCCCCAGCCTGCTGCTGGCGCGCGTGACGCTGGATTCCGCGCACCGCCTGTCGCTGCGGCCGGGCCAGCCGCTGTGGGCGCTGGTCAAGTCAGTGGCGCTGGCGCCGCGCGGGCCCGGCGCATGAGCCAGCCGCCCCCCGGCGCGGTGCTGAGCCTGCGCATCGACCTGCCCGGCGGGTTGCGGATCGGCCCCGGCAAGGTGCGGCTGCTGGAAGAGATCGCGGCGCGCGGCTCCATCTCGGCCGCCGGGCGGTCGCTGCGCATGTCGTACCGCCGGGCGTGGGAGCTGGTGGAAACGCTCAACGCCGGGCTTGCAGCGCCGGTGGTGGAAACGGCGGCGGGCGGTGCCGGCGGCGGCGGCGCGCGGTTGACGCCGGCCGGTGAGGCGGTGATCCGCCATTATCGCGCGGTGGAGCGGGCGGCCGGCGCCGCGGCGGCCCCCGAGTTGGACGCGCTGCGCCGCCTGATGCCCTAGGCCGCCCTGCCGCGCCGCAGCGTCGGCGTCGTGGGCCAGGGCGTGGCAAGCATGCCCTGGCGGCGGAACGCCAGCACGTCGCGCAAGGCCTGCGGCTCCAGCGCCGCCTCGGCGATCAGCGCCGACAGCCGGTCCTCCGCCGCGTCCTGGCCGCTGCCCGGGGGCAGCGAGGCGACCACCGCGGCCATCCAGCACAGCGCGCTCAAACGCACCGCGCGGTTGCCGTCGGCAAAGACCTGCTCGATCGCGCTCAGCTCCCGCAGCAACCCGGAGGTAGGCCACTGCGCCTTGTCGTTCCGCATGCTCGTCTCCTGCCCGCTTGCGGGAATGCTACGGGCGGCGCGGTGCAGCGGATGCACGGCCGACGAGGCAGCGGCCGGACGGGCAGCCACACGGAAAGTTGTCGGAATTTGTCAAGCAGATTCACAATTGGTTAGGGCCTGGCGCGCATCAATCCGGCCACCAGGAGACACCCCACATGATCGACACGTCGGACAGTGCCCACCGCCGCCGGCTGCACGCCTTCGGCCTGACGCCGGACAGCATCCGGCTGCTGCAAAGCAACGCCGGCTTCGCCCGCCAAGCGCTGCCGGCGCTGCTGGAACAGCTGCACCAGGCCTTCGACCCCTGGCCGGAAATCCGCCACGCCTTGGAGCAGCCGGCGGTGCACGGCCCGCGCCTGGCGCATTGGGAGCGCGTCATCTGCGGCGAGCTCGGCGACGGCTTCTACGCATCCGCGCAGGCCCTGGCCGAGGCGCTGTACCGGCACGGCGCGCCGGCCTATGCCGTGACCCTGTGCCACCGCACCGTGTCCGCCGCCGTGGTCGCGCGGCTGGCACCGGCCGGAAGCTGGGGCTGGAGGCGCGGCCAGCAGCAGCGGAGGCATGCCGCCATGACCGCGGCACTGTCCGCCGCCGCGTGGCTGGACCTGGAAGTGCTGCTGGAAACCTATGCGGTGGCCGAGCAGGACGCGCGCCGGGCCCTGATGCACGGCTTCGCGCAGCGGTTCGAAACCGGCGTGAACGGCGTGATCGACGGTGTCACGGCATCCACCCAGCACCTGGCCACCAGCGTGCACGGCATGGGCGAAACCGCTGCCCTGGCCAGCGAGCGGATGGGCACCGCGGCCGGCGCCGCGCGCGAAGCCAGCGAGAACATCAACACCGTCGCCGCCGCGACAGAGGAGCTGACCGCCTCCATCCGCGAGATCACGCGCCAGGTGACGCAGTCGGCCGACATCGCCAGCCGCGCCGTGCGCAGCGCCGCCGAAACGGACCAGGTGGTGCAAACGCTGTCGGATGCCGCCGGGCGGATCGGCGACGTGGTGCGGCTGATCGGCGACATCGCGGGGCAAACCAACCTGCTGGCTCTGAACGCCACGATCGAGGCGGCGCGGGCGGGCGACAGCGGCAAGGGCTTCGCGGTGGTGGCCAGCGAGGTCAAGGGGCTGGCCAGCCAAACATCCCGCGCCACGGACGACATCCGCCAGCAGATCGAGCAGATGCAATCCGCCACCCAGGGCGCGGTGCAGGCGATCCGCAGCATCAGCACCACGGTGGGCGAGATGGGCGACATCGCCACGGCCATCGCCGCCGCGGTGGAGCAGCAGGGCAGTGCCACGGCGGAGATCTCGCGCAGCGTGCAGGGCGCGGCGGACGGCAACCGGGTGGTGGACCAGCAGATGGAAGGGCTGCGCGACACCGCCGCAACAAGCCATCGCATGACCGGCGAGGTGGACCAGGAAACGCGCGCGCTGAACGGCCAGGTGCAGGAACTGTCGGGGTCGGTGCGGGACTTCCTGCGGCAGGTGCGCGCCGCCTAGGCGCGGCCCGGGCCGGCGGCGGCGCCGTTTCCAGCGAGCCTTGCGCCGTGGACCATGGCGGAGAGGGTGGGATTCGAACCCACGGTAGGCTTGCACCTACTTCGGTTTTCGAGACCGACGCGATCGACCACTCTGCCACCTCTCCGTGGGGTCCCTGGGTCGTCAGGTGGCGGGCGGTATAAGGGCGCGCCGCGCGTCATGCAATGGGGCGGCGCGCCGCCGGGGCGAGGAATCGGTGCGGCAACGTTGACTCTGGCGCGTGCGCAGCGTTATACGCCCCTCCTCTCCGGCGGGACCCGCGTTCCGCCGGCGGCCGTTGTCCGGCCGTTTGGATTTCATATTCTTCTCTGGCCGGCCAGGCTACAGCTTCAGGGCGAACCATGACCTACGCAGTGATCCGTACCGGCGGCAAGCAGTACCGCGTCACCCCCGACGCGGTGCTCACCGTTGAGCGTCTGGAAGCCGAAGCCGGCGCGACCGTGACCTTCCAGGACGTGCTCGCCATCGGCGGCGACGCCGGCCTGACGCTGGGCGCCCCCACCATCGCCGGCGCCACCGTCACCGCCACCGTGGTCGAGCAGAACCGCGGCGCGAAGATCATCATCTTCAAGAAGCGCCGCCGCCAGAACAGCCGCCGCAAGAACGGCCACCGCCAGGAACAGACCGTCCTGCGCATCTCCGCTATCAACGCGGCCTGATAGGAGACACTCCCCATGGCACATAAGAAGGCAGGCGGCTCTTCCCGCAACGGCCGCGACTCCGCCGGCAAGCGCCTCGGCGTCAAGAAGTTCGGTGGCGAGCATGTGCTGGCCGGCAACATCATCGTGACGCAGCGCGGCACCAAGATGGTCCCGGGCAACAACGTGCTGTGCGGCCGCACCCACTCCATCCACGCCGCGATCGAGGGCAAGGTGAAGTTCACCCGCCGCGCCGAAGGCCGCGTACACGTTTCCGTCGAGCCGCTGCCGCAGGCCGCCGAGTAACCTCGCGCCCGCGACCAGTTCGACACGACTGACGCAAACGGGGGCCGCGAGGCTCCCGTTTTTGCGTTCCAGCCCTTTTCCGGACCAGCCCAGACCATGAAGTTCCTCGACGAAGCCAAGATCTGGGTGAAGGCCGGCGACGGCGGCGACGGCGTGATCGCCTTTCGCCGCGAACGGTTCATCGAATACGGCGGCCCGGACGGCGGCAACGGCGGCAAGGGCGGCAACGTGATCGCGGAAGCGGTGGAGGGGCTGAACACCCTGATCGACTACCGCTACGCGCAGCACTTCAAGTCCCGCAAGGGCGGCAATGGCGCGGGCTCGGACCGCACCGGCGCGGGCTCGGACGACGTGATCCTGAAGGTGCCTGTCGGCACCGTCATCCTGGCGGAAGACAAGGAAACCGTGCTGGCCGACCTGACCGAGGCCGGGCAGCGCGCCACCATCTGCACGGGCGGCGACGGCGGCCACGGCAACGCGCATTTTAAGACCAGCACCAACCGTGCCCCCCGCCGCGCCGACAAGGGCTGGCCGGGCGAGGAGCGCTGGGTGTGGCTGCGCCTGAAGCTGATCGCCGATGCCGGGCTGCTGGGCCTGCCCAACGCCGGCAAGTCCACCTTTCTGGCCGCTGCCTCCGCAGCTAGGCCCAAGATCGCCGACTACCCCTTCACCACGCTGAACCCGCAGCTCGGCGTCGTGCGGCTGAACGCCACCGAGGAGTTCGTGCTGGCCGACATTCCCGGGCTGATCGAGGGCGCGGCGGATGGTGCCGGGCTCGGCACCCGCTTTCTCGGCCACGTGGAGCGCTGCGCGGTGCTTCTGCACCTGATCGACGGCAGCCAGCCGGACCCGGTCGCCGCCTACCACACCGTGCGGGCGGAGCTGGAGGAATACGGCGGCGGGCTGGTGGACAAGCGCGAGATCGTGGCGCTGAACAAGACCGACGCCATGACGCCGCAGGCGCGCTCCAGCCGCGTCAAGGCGCTGGAGCGCGCCATCGGCCGCCCCGTGCGGCTGATCAGCGGCGTCACCGGCGAGGGCGTGCCCGACACGCTGCGCGAGCTGGCGGACAGCGTGTACCGCCACCGCGAGGAAACCGCGGGCGCATGACCCCGTCGCTCGCCACCGCCCGCCGCGTCGTCGTGAAGATCGGCTCCGCCCTGGTGGTGGACCCGGATACGGCGGCACCGCGCGAGGCATGGCTGGCCTCGGTGGCCGCCGATGTCGCGGCACTGCGGGCGGGCGGCGCCGAGGTGGTGGTGGTGTCGTCCGGCGCCATTTCGCTGGCGCGCCGCTCGCTGGGCCTGACCAAGCGCAAGCTGCGGCTGGAGGAAAAGCAGGCCGCCGCCGCCGTGGGGCAGATCCGGCTCGCCGGCGCGTGGCAGGCCGCGCTGTCCGCGCACGGGCTGAATGCCGCGCAGCTGTTGCTGACGCTGGAAGACAGCGAGGACCGCCGCCGCTACCTGAATGCCCGCGCCACGCTGGGCACGTTGCTGGACCTCGGCTGCGTGCCGGTGATCAACGAGAACGACACCGTCGCCACGGCCGAGATCCGCTTCGGCGACAACGATCGCCTCGCCGCGCGCGTGGCGGAGATGATCCAGGCCGACGTCTTGGTGCTGCTGTCCGACATCGATGGCCTCTACACCGCCGACCCGCGCCGCGACCCCGAGGCCCAGCACCTGCCGGTGGTCGAGCGGCTGTCGGACGAGATCATGGCCATGGGGGGCGAGCCGCCGCCCGGCTATTCCTCCGGCGGCATGCGCACCAAGCTGATCGCGGCGCGCATCGCGACCGGTGCCGGCACCGCCATGGCGATCGCGCTGGGCGAGCCGATGCACCCGCTGGCGGCGCTGCGCGACGGCGCCCGCTGCACCTGGTTCCTGCCTACGCCGGAAGGCCGCACGGCCCGCAAGCGCTGGATCGCCGGCAGCCTCGCGCCGCTCGGCGTGCTGCGGGTCGATGCGGGCGCGGCCGGCGCCCTGCGCCAGGGGCGCTCGCTGCTGCCCGCCGGCGTCCGCGGCGTCGAGGGCAGCTTCGGCCGCGGCGACCCGGTGGCGGTGCGCGACGAAGCGGGGCAGGAGCTGGCGCGCGGCCTGTCCGCCTATGATTCGGAGGCCGCGCGGCAGATCGCCGGCCGCCGCTCCGACGAGATCGAAACCATCCTGGGCTGGCGCGGGCGGGACGAGATCGTCCACCGCGACGATCTGGTGCTGCTGGAAAGGACGGGCCATTGAACGCCATCGCCGACCCCATCGCCCGGCAGTTGCAGGCGGTCGCCGAAGCCGCGCGCGCCGCGGCCACGCTGCTCGCCCGGGCCCCGGCCGAGGCCAAGGACGCCGCGCTCCGCGCCGCCGCCGCCGCGCTGCGCGCCGGGCAGGACGCGCTGCTGGCCGCCAATGCCGCCGACCTCGCGGCCCACCCCGACCTCGCCCCCGCCTTTCGCGACCGGCTGACCCTGAACCCCGCCCGCGTGGAAAGCATGGCCCAGGGGCTGGAGCAGGTGGCGGCCCTGCCGGACCCGGTGGGCCGCGTGCTGGCCGAATGGACCCGGCCCAACGGGCTGGTGATCCGCCGCGTGGCGCAGCCGCTCGGCGTCATCGGCATGATCTACGAGAGCCGCCCCAACGTCACCGCCGATGCCGGCGCGCTGTGCCTCAAGGCGGGCTCGGCCGTGCTGCTGCGCGGCGGCAGCGAAAGCGCGCGCTCCTCCGCCGCCATCCGCGCCTGCATGGCGCAGGGCCTGCGGGAGGCCGGGCTGCCGGAAGCGGCGGTGCAGACCGCCCCCACCCAGGACCGCGGCTTTGTGGGGGCCATGCTGGCGGCCTCGGGGCAGATCGATCTGATCATCCCGCGCGGCGGCAAGGGGCTGGTGACGCGGGTGATGCGCGAAGCGCGCGTGCCCGTGCTGGCGCATGCCGAGGGGCTGAACCACGTCTACGTGGATGGCGCGGCCGACCCGGCCATGGCGCGCGCCGTGGTGGCCAACGGCAAGATGCGCCGCACCGGCATCTGCGGCGCCACCGAAACGCTGCTGGTGGATGCCGCCATCGCCCCTGCCCTGCTGCCCCTGCTGGTCACCGACCTGCGGGCGCTGGGCTGCGACTTCCGTGCCGATGCCCGCGCCCGCGCCATCCTGCCCGAGCTGCCGGCCGCGACGGAGGCCGACTTCGGCACGGAATGGCTCGATGCCGTGCTCAGCGTCGCGGTGGTGGATGGCGTGGAGGGTGCGCTGGCGCATATCCGGCGCTTCGGCACCGAGTTCGCCGAATCCATCGTGACGGAAGATGCCGCCGTGGCGCGGCGCTTTCTGGACGAGACCACCTCGGCCGTTTCGCTGTGGAACGCGCCCACGCAGTTCTGCGACGGCGGCGAGTTCGGCTTCGGCGCCGAGATCGGCATCGCCACCGGCCGCATGCATGCGCGCGGCCCGGTGGGGCTGGAGCAGCTTTGCACCTATCGCTACCAGGTGCTCGGCACCGGCCAGACCCGGCCCTAGCCGGCTTGCGCCCGCCTTTCGAACCCGGCCCCCACGGGGACCGGCGCCGCCTGCGCATCGGCCTGCTGGGCGGCAGCTTCAACCCGGCACATGAAGGCCACCGGCACGTGGCCCGCATGGCGCTGCGCGCCCTGCGTCTGGACCAGGTGTGGCTGTTGGTCAGCCCCGGCAATCCGTTGAAGCCGAAGAACGGCATGGCACCCTTTGCCGAGCGGCTGGCGTCGGCCCGCCGCATGGCGCAGCCGCCGCGCATCCTGGCCACCGGCATCGAGGCGGCGCTGGGCGAGCGCTACAGCGCCATGACCCTGCGCAAGCTGGCACGGCGCTTTCCCTGCGCGCGCTTTGTGTGGATCATCGGGGCGGACAACCTGTGGCAGTTGCCGCGCTGGCGCCGCTGGCGCGAGCTGGTGTCGCACACCCCCGTGGCCGTGCTGCCCCGCCCGAACTGGACGCGCCGCGCGCTGCACGGCGCCGCCGCCCACCGGCTGCGCCACGCCCGCCACCACCCCGGCGCGCTGCTGGCCCGCCCGCCGGACGACCTGCCGGCCTGGGCGCTGATCCCGGCGCGCGAGCATCCGGCCAGCGCCACCGCCATCCGCGCCGGCAACGGCCATGAGCGGCGGCGCATTGACCACGCAGGGGAATCGGTGCTGGCGAGGCACCGCCCACCCGCGCCATACACCGCTGCACAGTTGCACGACGCCCCGCACGAAGATCCCGAAGGACGCCCGAATGGCCCGCACCCCCAAGACCCCTGACGGCGACGCACCACGCCGCAAGCCGGCCGCCGCCACCCCCCGCGTGCCGGGCAAGGCCGCGACGCTGCGCACCGCCAAGCCCGCCGCCGCCGCCCGCCCTGCCCGCGCGGCCGCCGCCGAGCCGGGCGTGCCGCGCGCCGCGCGGGCCGCGGCCGCCGCCAAGGCGGAGGCGCCGGCGCGCAAGAAGCCCGAGGCGCGCGCCATCACCCCGCGTTCCACCCCGTCCCGCACCGCCGACAAGGCGCCGCGCAAGGCCGCCCCCGGCAGCAAGCCGGCCACTACCCGCGCCAAGCCCGCGGCCAAGGCGACCACCGGCAAGGCCTCGGCCCGGCCAACCCGCGCCGGCAGCGCCGTGCGCACCCCGCGCGAGGACGGCCCCGCCAAGCCCGCCCGCGCCAGCAAGCCGGCCCGCGCCGCCACCGCCCGCCCCAGTGCCGTGGCCCGCGCGGCCGCCAAGCAGACCGCGGCCACCATGCCCAAGGCGCAGGCCGAGGCCGCCGCGCGCGCGCGTTCCGCCGCCGAGAGCCGTGCCGCGCGGACGGAGAACATGGAGGCCGCGAAGCCCGCCAAGCTGAAGAAGGCCAAGGGCAAGGTGCCGCGCCAGAAGCTGTCGCCGCCCGAGATCGACCGCTTGGTGGCCGCCGCCGTGGCCAGCCTGGAGGATGACAAGGCCGAGGACATCCAGGTGCTGGACGTGGCGACCCGCGCCTCTTTCGCCGACCGCATGATCATCGCCACCGGCCTGGTGGAGCGGCAGATCAACGCCATGGCCGCCAAGGTGGAGAAGGCGCTTTATGAGCTCGGCTCCAAGCGCATCCGCACCGAGGCCTCGCCGGACTGGGTTTTGCTGGATGCCGGCGACCTGCTGATCCACCTGTTCCGGCCGGAGGCGCGCGCCAACTACCGGCTGGAAAAGATGTGGGGCCCCGACAGCCCGACCGATGGCCCGCTGGACGAGGACGCGCCGATCGCCGCCCCCGTCGCTTCCGACTTCGACGACGAGCCGGAGCAGTCGGATGACGAGGACCTGTCCGGCGAGTTCGAGGACGACGTGATCGACCTCAGCGACGACGGCATCCACATCGAGGACGAGAACATCGCCCCCGGCGACGAGGACGCCAACTGAGCCGGGCGCCGCTGCTGCTGGCCGTCGGCCGGCTGAAGCCAGGGCCGGAGGCGGCGTTGTTCGCGCAGCACAACGCCCGCCTCCGCCCGCCGCTCGCGGTGAAGGAGATCCCGGAGGCCCGGGGCTCGGCGGCCGAGATCCGCCGGCGGGAAGGTGCGGCGCTGCTGGCCGCCCTGCCGGATGGCGCGCTGGCTGTCGCCATGGACCTCGGCGGCGCCACTCCGGACAGCGAGGAGCTGGCGGCGCTGGTGGCGCGGTGGGAGGAAAGCGGCCGCGCGGTCGCCTTTTTGATCGGCGGCGCGGAAGGGCTGGACCCCGCCGTGCTGGCGCGGGCCGAGTTCCGCTTTTCCATGGGGCGGATGACCTGGCCGCACTTCCTGGTGCGCGGGATGCTGGCGGAACAGCTCTACAGGGCGCAGGCGATCCGCTCCGGGCATCCGTATCACCGGGCCTGGCGGCCCTAGCGGCGCCGGCCCGCGTGGCCGTCGCCGGAATTTCACCACGTTTCCCGGCCAGGAGCATCGCCGTCCCGGGTGCCCTCCCGTGCCCGATGCCGTATATTGCCGCGGCAAGAACCGCCCTCCTTCGCTGGGAAACGACACCATGAACGACATGCCGAACCAGACCCGCGCCAAGCTGAAGCCCGGCGTCGTCACGGGCCAGGATTACCTGACCCTGCTGGAAGCCTGCCGCGACGGCGGCTACGCCCTGCCGGCCGTCAACGTCGTCGGCACCAACAGCATCAACGCGGTGCTGGAAGCCGCGGCCAAGAACAAGTCCGACGTCATCATCCAGCTGTCCAACGGCGGCGCGCGCTTCTTCGCCGGCGAGGGCTGCCCCGATGCCGCGGCCGCCCGCGTGCTGGGCGCCGTCTCCGCCGCCAAGCATGTCCACACCGTCGCCGCCGCCTATGGCATCTGCGTGGTGCTGCACACCGACCACGCCGACCGCAGCCTGCTGCCCTGGGTCAACGCGATGATCGACCACGGCGAGAAGTTCAAGCAGGAAACCGGGCAGCCCCTGTTCTCCTCCCACATGATCGACCTGTCGGCCGAGCCGCTCGACGTCAACATCGCCGAATGCAAGACGGTGCTGGAGCGCATGGCGCCGCTGGGCATGAGCCTGGAGATCGAGCTGGGCGTGACCGGTGGCGAGGAAGACGGCGTCGGCCACGACCTGGAGGAAAGCGCCGACAGCGCCCACCTCTACACCCAGCCCGAGGACGTGCTGCAGGCCTGGGAAGTGCTGTCGCCGATCGGCCACGTCACCATGGCGGCCTCCTTCGGCAACGTGCACGGCGTCTACGCCCCCGGCAACGTCAAGCTGCGCCCGGAAATCCTGAAGGCCTCGCAGGAAGCCGTTGCCGCCAAGTTCGGCGGCGGCGACAAGCCGATGGCGCTGGTGTTCCACGGCGGCTCGGGCTCCGAGAAGGCGAAGATCACCGAGGCCGTGTCCTATGGCGTGTTCAAGATGAACATCGACACGGACACGCAGTTCGCCTTTTCCGAGCCGGTCGGCGCCTATGTCGAGGCCAACGCGGTCGCCTTCAAGCACCAGATCGACCCCTCCAACGGCAAGCCGACCAAGAAGCTCTACGATCCGCGCAAGTGGCTGCGTACCGGCGAGAAGGGCATCGTCAAGCGCCTGGACGAGGCCTTCGCGGATCTCGGCTCGGCCGGGCGCACGCTGGCGGGCTGAGCCGGCGGAGGACAGGCTGGGGGAAGGAATTCCCCCAGACCTCCATCTTCTTCTCAAGCACGACTGCGCCACGCCTCAGCCAGGGCGCTTCGGCACCACGGCTGATACGGAAGTCTGGCGAGAAAAAGCAGGGGGGGGGTGCAGGGGAATGCATTCCCCTGACCTTGCTTCTTCCCCATCGTATGGCCCGCCTGGGCATTGCCAGTGACAGCAGGGGGAAGGCGCGATGCGGAAATCGGTTCTGGCCGGGGGGCTCGCCGCCCTGCTGGCTTTCGTGGCCCCGGCCGCCGCGCAGCAGCGCACGCTGACCATCGCCGCCCATTACACCGCCGAGCAGATGCGGCCGCTGGACGCCTGCTTCCGTGAATACGAGCGGCTGAACCCGGGCACTCGCATCGTCTACCAGCAATCGGCCATCGCCGACTTCCTGCAAACGGTGATGACCTCGCGCATCGCCGGCACCTCGCCCGACATCTACAACGTGTATTCCATCTGGTCCGGGCAGATGACCGAGGCCGGGTTGCTGGCCGAGCCGCCGCGCGCGGTGCTGGACTTCATCCGTGACGGCTACGTGCCCAGCACGGTGGATGGCGTGCGGGCGCAGGGCAAGGTGTGGGGCATCCCGGCCGAGATCAGCACCTACATGCTGGTCTACAACAAGCAGCTGCTGCGCGAGGCCGGCTTCGACGCGCCGCCCCGCAGCTGGGCCGAGTTGCGCGCCATTGCCGCCAAGGTCACCAGGCGCAATGCGCAGAACAACATCACCACCGCCGGCTACGCCTTCGGCCCCACCGTGGCCAACGCGGCGCATCCCTTTCTGGCGCTGTTGGCCGCGCGCGGCGTGACGCCGCTGAAGCCCGAGGCCAGCGGGCTGGACACGCCCGAAGCGCTGGCGGTGATGACCGGCATGGCGCAGCTCTACGCCGACGGCAGCACCGCCAATTCCGTGCAGGTGCGCGACTTCCCCAGCGGCACGGTGGGCATGGCCATCATCGCCAACTGGTTCAAGGACACGCTGCGCCAGGGCTTTGGCGAGCGCTTCGCGGACACGGTGGGCGTCGCCCCCATTCCCGCCGATGGCCCGGACTGGCGCACCTTCCAATACGCCTTCTTCTGGGGCGTCGATGCCCGCAGCCGCAACAGGGAAGCCGCCTGGGCCCTGTTGCAATGGCTGAACACGCCCCGCGGGGGCGGCCGTTCCTGCGTTGGCGAGATGTTGCTGCGCATGGGCGGGCTGACCGGCAGCAAGGCGGACATCGCGGCCTCCGCCGGCGAGCTGGATGACGGCTTCACCCGCCCCTACGTGGAGGCCATCTCCGCCGGCCGCGCCATCGCCCTGCCCAACCTGCAGCGCATGAGCGAGGTGCAGCAGGCGCTGCGGCGGGCCATCGAAAAGGCCTGGGGCGGGTCGCTGTCTCCGGCCGATGCCCTGCGCCAGGCGGAGCGCGACCTCGCCCCCCTGCTGGCCGAGGACCGCTGATGTGAGGCGCGGCGCCGCCGCCTGGAACCGGCGCCTGACGCCCTGGCTGTTTCTGGCCCCCGCGCTGCTGCCGGGCGTGGTGTTCTTTCTGTTGCCGGGCCTGATCGCGCTGGTGCTGTCCTTTACCTCCTGGAACCTCCTGTCGCCCCCACGCTGGGTGGGGCTGGCCAACTACGCCTACCTGCTGGGCACCGACCCGGTCTTCTACCGCACGCTGCTCAACACCTTTGTCTTCGCCATCGGCACCGCGCTGCTCGGCATCCCGCTGGCGCTGGGCATCGCCTGGGCCATCGCGGCCAGCCATGGCAAGGCGTTCTGGCGGGTCATCTACTGGCTGCCGATGGTCACAAACGCGGTGGCCATCGCCTATGCCTGGCAGTTCGTGCTGGACCCGGCGGACGGCATCCTGAACCGGCTGCTGGGGCTGCTCGGGCTCGGTGGGCCGGACTGGCTGGGCTCGCCCGCCACCGCCATGCTGTCCGTTGTCGCCATCGCCACCTGGGCGAGCCTCGGCCACAACATCCTGCTGTTTTCCGCCGGGCTGGAGGAGATCGACGAGCGCCTATACGAGGCCGCCGAGATCGATGGCGCCGGGCCGTGGCGGATGCTGTGGTCCATCACCCTGCCGATGCTGCGGCCGACGCTGTTGTTCACCAGCGTCACCAGCCTGATCAGCGGCCTCGGCTCCTTCGCGCTGATCCTGCTGCTGACCAATGGCGGACCCGAAGGCAGCACCAACGTGACGGCGCTGTATTTCTACCAGATGGCCTTCGAGCACCTGCGGATGGGCCGTGCCTCGGCCGCCGCGCTGGTGCTCTTCGCGCTGATCCTGGTGCTGACGCTGATCCAGTTGCGGCTGCTGCGGGAAGGTGGCGTGGATGCTGATTGAGATGGTGCTGAAGCGGGGCCAGGGGAAAGCGTTCTCCCGGACCCCCATCCTTTTTCCGCCAGTTGGCGCAGGGTGGCGGGGAAGTGCCCATGGTGTTTCCACCGGGCCGCATGGTCTGAACCCGCAATCGCCGGAAGTCGCGGACCTTTGGCGCGCTCCCATGCCCGGCTCGCGGACAGGCAAGAAGAAGAGGGGGTCCGGGGAATTCTGTCCCCGGCCGTTTTCCACCCGCTGATGCGCCGCAGGTCCACGCCCGCCGCCGCGATCATCCGCTACACGCTCCTCACCCTCGGCGCCGTGGCGATGCTGTTGCCGTTTCTCGACATGGCCATCGGCGCGCTGCGCACGCCGGCCGAGTTGCTGTCGCGGCCGCTGGTGTATTGGCCGCGCGATCCGTCCTGGCACAACTTCGCCCGCGTATTTTCCGAGTTGCCGATGCTGCGCTGGCTGTTCAATTCGGCCGTCGTCACGCTGTGCATCACCGCCATCCAGCTTGTCACCAGCACCATGGCGGGGTTCGCGCTGGCCAAGTACCGGTTTCGCGGCAAGGCTCTTCTGATCCGGCTGGTGCTGGCGGCGCAGATCCTGCCGTTCTTTCTGCTGGTGGTGCCGATCTTCCTGGTCATCCGCTTCTGGCCGCTGGCCGGCGGCAACGACGTGCTGGGCCAGGGCGGCACCGGCTTTCTCGACAGCTACCTGGCGCTGATCCTGCCCTTCGCGGTGTCGTGGTACGGCATCTTCCTGATGCGGCAGTTCATGCTGGCGGTGCCAGATGAATTGCTGGATGCCGCGCGGATCGACGGCGCTTCCGAACTTCGCATCCTGCTGCGCATCGTCGTGCCGCTGGTGACGCCGGCGCTGGTGACGCTGGGAATGTTCATCTTCATCTACCAGTGGAACGAGATCATCTGGACCATGACGGTGACGCGCGCCTCACCCGACTTGCAGACGGTCCCGGTCGGCATCTACCTGCTGCGCGGCGCATTCGACGACGTGGCGCAGCAGGGGCTGCAACAGGCGGCGATCGTGGTGTCCACCGCGCCGGTGCTGCTGCTGTTCCTGGTGCTGCAGCGCTTCTACCTGCGCGGGGCGGTGTCGTCGGGGCTGACGGGCTGAGGCCGCATCGACTAGGTCGCGATGCATCCTGCCACGCTGACGCTTCAAATCAGCCCCGGAATTGCCATCTTGCAGCAATCCGATCGGGATCGGAACGAAAGGCGGCGGAACCTGTTCATGATGCATCGTCTGCTTGTGATGACCCTGGCCCTCACGCTCGCGGCATGCGGCGAGGATCGGTGGAAGACGATCGGCGTCGTTGTGACAGGGCTGGTCGTGGCCGCGCTGGCCAGCGCCAGCGGCGGCGGCCTCGGGCAAGGCGGGGCATTCGACCCCGAGCGCTACAACCCGGAAGATGATACCCGCTTCAGCCATCAGCCGCCCCGCGCACATATGCGCTAAAGCCAGCCGATCCGCCGCAGCAGCACGCTGCCCGGCTGCACCAGCACCGCCGTCAGGAAGATCCGCACCAGGTGGAAGGCCACCACCACCGGCACGTCCAGCAGCAGCGTCTTGGCGGTGATCGACATCTCAGACATGCCGCCGGGCGCGGTGGCCAGCACCATGCTCGCCGGGTCCAGCCCGAAGGCATGGCCGAGGCCGAGGCCCAGCGCCGTGCAGATGGCGGTCAGCAGCACCACGTGCAGGATGGAGCCCACCAGCAGCCGGCCGCTGCCGAGCAGCGCCGCGCGCTCGAACTGCACGCCGAGCTGCGCGCCCAGCAGCACCTGCGCGCCGGCGGTCAGCGCCAGCGGCACGCCGGTGACCTCGTATCCCATGGCGGTGATGCCGGCGCTGAACAGCAGCCCGCCCAGCAGCCAGGAATTGCGCACCCCGATGCGCGCCATGCCCCAGCCCAGCAGCGCGCCCGCCGCCAGCAGCGCGGCGAAGCCCAGCGGCACGAAGTCCCGCATCGCCGCCGTGACAGCGCCGCCGCCCGTGCCATGGATGCCGAACAGCGCGAAGCTGGTCGGCACCATGATCACCACGCCCACCACCCGCAGCAGCTGCGCGATGGCGACGGCGGTGGGGCGGGCGCCATAGCCCTCGCCGATCAGGCTCATCTCCGCGACGCCGCCGGGAATCGAGCCGAACAGGGCGCTGGCCTTGTCCAGGCGCGCCAGCCGCCCCAGCAAGGGCGACAGCGCGACGCCGAGCAGCAGGGTCAGCAGCGCGGTGGCCAGCACCAGCAGCGCGTGGCGGGCGATGTGCTCGCTGGCGCCGGGCGTGAAGAACAATCCCAGCGCGCAGCCCACCACCAGCAGGCCGCCGTTGCGGGCAGTGCGGCTGGCCGCCACCGGCAGGCCGGACAGCCGCCCGCCGGCAGCGAAGACCAGCGCCCCCAGCAGCCAGGGCAGCGGCGTTTGCAGCCAGAAGAACAAGGCCCCTCCCGCGCCGGCCAGCAGGTAACAGATGGGGTAGGACAGCAGCCGGCGGCGGTCAGGCGGCATCGGGCAGGCGGGCGGTGTGCAAAGGCATCGCCGGCTAGACTAATGGGTGTGCAGCGCAGCACAATGGTGCTGTGCAGCGCGCAGCCGGCTGGGCGGCAGCTCAGCCGCGCATGTAATGCCGCTCGGGGCGGTAGCGGCGCTGCCGCAGCCACTGGCGCAGGGTGCGCAACAGGCGGCTTTCACGGCGTGGGCGGGGGGCGGTGGCATCCATGCGAACGGGTCCCTGGTGCGGAGATCGGGACCCGTTCTGCGACACAAACGTTGCCGGGGCGTTAAGCGCGCCACAGCGCCGCGCCAGCGCCGAGTTTCGCGGTGGCGCGAAGCCGTGCTAGGCGCGCACCGTCATGATGGCCCGCGCATGTTCCGTTCCCTGATCCGCCACCCCACCACCCAGTCCTTTCTGGCGGGGCTGATCGGCCGCTACCTCGGCTTCTGCTATCGCACCACGCGATGGACGCTGGTGGGCGAGGCCAACATCCTGCCGCATGCCCGGCGCGGCGAGCCGCTGATCGTCGCCTTCTGGCACGAACGGCTGCCGATGATGCCGATGCTCTGGACAGTGGTGCACGCCCAGTATCCGGAAACGGCGCACTGGGTGCCGCATGTGCTGGTGTCGCAGCACCGCGACGGGCGCTTCATCGGCGACATCGTGTCGCGCTTCCGGCTGGTAATGATCCACGGCTCCACCTCGCGCGGCGGGGCGGCCGCCATGCGGGCGATGCTGAAGGTGCTGCGCGAAGGCAGCCCCGTGGCCATCACGCCGGACGGGCCGCGCGGCCCGCGCCGCGTGTCCAACGAGGGCGCGGCCCAGATCGCCGGCCTGTCGCGCATCGCGGTGCTGCCGACGGCGGCCTCCACGCGCCGCCACAAGCTGCTGCCGAGCTGGGACCGCATGATGCTGCCCCTGCCCTTCACCCGCGGCGTGCTGGTCTGCGGCGAGCCGGTGCGGGTGGACGCCAAGGACTCCCATGCGGGGGCCGAGATCATCACCACCGCGCTGAACGAAGCCTGCCGCCTGGCCGATTCCTGGATCGCCGGCACCGATGCCGGGGTGACGAGCCGCCGCGTATGACGGTGTCGCTGTGGGCGGCGCGGCTGGCGGGCGTGGCGGCGGCCCCCCTGCTGCCATGGCTGCTCCGCCGCCGCGCCGCGCGCGGCAAGGAGGATGCCGCCCGGCTGCGCGAACGGCAGGGCTTCGGCGCCGCCCGTCCGCCGGGCCCGCTGCTGTGGCTGCACGCCGCCAGCGTCGGCGAAACGCTGTCGTTGTTGCCGCTGATGGCGGCGCTGGTGGCGCGGCGGCCGGAGCTGCATCTGCTGGTGACCACCGGCACCGTGTCCTCGGCCGACATGCTGCGGCGCCGGCTGCCCGCCGCGCTGGTGCCGCACGTGTCGCACCGCTTCGCGCCCATGGACGTGCCTGGCTGGGTGGCGCGCTTTCTGGACGGCTGGCGCCCCGACGCCGTGGCCATCGCGGAAAGCGAGATCTGGCCCAACCGCATCGCGGCGCTGGCCGCCCGCGGCATTCCCGCCGCCATGGTCAATGCCCGCATCTCGCCCGGCTCGGCCCGTGTCTGGTCGCGCTGGGCGCCGGGGCTGGCGCGGCGGCTGCTGCGCTGCTTCGCGCTGGTGGTCGCCCAAAGCGAGGACGATGCCGCGCGGCTGCGCGGGCTGGGGGCCCGGGAGGCGGTGTGCTGGGGCAATCTGAAGGCCGCCGCGGAGCCGCTGCCGGTGGACGATGCGGAGCTGGCGCGGCTGCGGGGGCTGATCGGCGGCCGCCCGGCCTGGCTCGCCGCCTCCACCCACCCGGGCGAGGACGAGGTGGTGCTGGATGCGCACCGCCTTCTGGCGTCGCGCCTGCCGGGCCTGCTCACCGTGATCGCCCCGCGTCACCCGCAGCGTGGCCCGGCGGTGGCCGCCCTGGCCGCGCCCCTGCCCACCGCCCGCCGCGCCGCCGGCGAGGATCCCGGCCCCGACACGGCCGTCTACGTGGCGGACACGCTGGGCGAGCTGGGGCTGCTGTTCCGGCTGTGCGGCGTGGCACTGGTGGGTGCGTCGCTGGTGCCCAAGGGTGGGCACAATCCCCTGGAGCCCGCGCGCCTCGGCTGCCCCGTGCTGCTGGGCCCGCACACCGAGCATTTCCGCGAGGTGGCGGACGACCTGCTGGCCGCCGGCGGCGCCCGCCGGGTGGCCGATGCGGCAACGCTGGCCGAAACGGTCGCCGACGTGCTAACGAATCCCCAACGCGGCTCCGGCATGGCCCGCGCGGCGGCCACCGTCGCCGACAATGCCGCCCATCTGCCAGACCATCTGGCAGAGGCGCTGCTGGGCTTGTTGCCCCCCGTCCCCGGCACTCCGCCGGTGGCTTAGAGGCCTTTCCGGCTTCTGGCCGTTGTTTTGGCGAGCATCCGTTCCTGCCCGTTCCAGGCAGGACGGCTCATGACGAGAAGGACTGGTTCCGGGTTCATGCGTGCCCCCGACTTCTGGAGCGGGGACGGCGGGGGAATCGCGCCCCTGCTCCTGTCCCCCCTGGCCGCCCTCTACGGCGCCGCCACCGCGCGGCGCGTGGCACGCCCTGGTCTGCAACTGC
Organism: Roseomonas haemaphysalidis; assembly: GCF_017355405.1. Classification (NCBI taxonomy): domain Bacteria; kingdom Pseudomonadati; phylum Pseudomonadota; class Alphaproteobacteria; order Acetobacterales; family Roseomonadaceae; genus Roseomonas; species Roseomonas haemaphysalidis. The sequence goes on along the minus strand of NZ_CP061177.1, from coordinate 1,812,705 downwards.
CCATTCCCGTGATCTGCTGCGGCAACGCCACCGCCGGCGGCGCGGGCAAGACCACCGTTTCGCTGGATATCGGCCAGCGCCTGGCGCATCGCGGCGTGGCCGCGCATTTCCTGACGCGCGGCTATGGCGGCAGCCTGAAGGGCCCCGTGCGGGTGGACATCGAGCGCCACGACAGCAAGGCCGTGGGCGACGAGGCGCTGCTGCTGGCCGGCACCCGCCCCACCTGGGTGGCGGGCGACCGCGCCGCCGGCGGCCAGGCCGCCATGGCCAACGGGGCGCAGGCCCTGATCATGGATGACGGGTTGCAGAACCCGGGCCTGAACAAGGACCTGTCCCTGCTGGTGGTGGACGGCAACTACGGCTTCGGCAACGGCCGCATCATCCCCGCCGGGCCGCTGCGCGAGCCGGTGCAGGCCGCCGCCAGCCGCACCCGCGCCGCCGTGCTGATCGGCGAGGACGAGAGCGGCGCCCTGGCGCAGCTGCCGCCCGGGCTGCCCGTGCTGCGCGCCCGGCTGGTGCCGGGGCCGGAAGCGGAGCTGCTGGCCGGGCAACCGGTCTTCGCCTTTTGCGGCATCGCCAATCCGCGGAAGTTCTTCAACTCTTTGCAGGAGGTCGGCGCCGTGGTGGCCGGGCGCATGCCCTATGCCGACCATTACCCCTTCGACTCCGGCGACCTGCGCGAACTGCTGGCGGAGGCCGACCGCCTGCGCGCCACGCCCATCACCACCGCCAAGGATTTCGTGCGCATCCCGCCCGCCTTCCGCTCACGCGTGAAGGTGCTGACCATCCGGCTGAAGTGGGACGACCCGCTGGCGATCGAGGCCCTGCTGGACCCGCTGGCGCAGCGGGTGCCGGTTCCGGCGTGAAAGACCGCAGGCCCGGCGCTTAGGCGGTCCGGGCCAGCAGTGCGCGCAGCTCCGCCTCCACCGCTTCCGCCGGGATGGCCGCGATGCTGTCCCGCCGCAGCCAGGCCGCGCGGGGGCCACGCGGCGCGCACAAGGCCGGGTCGCTGTCCGAGCCGAACACCGCCAGCGTCGGGCAGCCGGCGGCGGCCAGCATGTGGGTGGGGCCGGTGTCGTTGCCCACGGCGGCGTCCGCGCGCCGCCCCAGGGCGCCGATCTGCGCCAGGGTGGTCTTGCCGGTGAGATCCAGTCCGTCCGGCCGGGCCTGGAGGATCTCGGCGGCAAGGGGGGCCTCGGCGGGGCCGCCCAGCACCACCGGGGGCACCTCCAGCCGCCGCGCCAGCTCGGCGAACCGCGCGGCGGGCCAGCGCTTGCCGGGCCGGCCGGGCGACGCACCCGGCACCAGCAGCACAAAGCGCTGCGGCAGCGCGAAGCCCTCCAGCGGGTCGTCCAGCCAGTCCAGCGCGGGGGGCGGAAACTCGGTGATGCCGGCGATGGCCAGCTGCTCCCGCTGCCGCTCCACCGTGTGCAGGCTGTTGCGCGCGGGGTTGGCGGCGTGGTGGCTCTGCACGCCCGACCAGGGCACCGCGCCCGTCAGCCAGCGGTAGCGGGAGGAACGGCCGGAGGTCTGCAGGTCATAGACCCGGTCGAAGCGACCGCGCCGCAGCTTCAGGGCCAGGGCCGGCAGGCCGCGCCAGCCGGGGCGGCCGTCCGGCCAGATGCGGTCGAACCATGGCGCGCGGGCCAGCAGCGGCGCGAAGGGCGGCGTGGTCAGCAGCGTGATCTCCGCCTCCGGGTGATGCGCCCGGATGGCGGCGAAGGGGCCGAAGGCCTGCACCACGTCGCCCAGCGCGGCCAGCTTGATCACCAGGATGCGGCGGGCGGTCACAGCAGCTCCCGGTACACGGCCAGCGTGGCGTCCTGCATGGCGCGGGTGGTGTAGTTGCGCTGCACCGCGGCGCGCGCCTGCTCACCGATGGCCACGCGCTCCGCCGCCGGCAGCGCCAGCGCGCGGGCGATGGCGGCGGCCAGCGCGGCGGCATCCCCGGGCGGGACGCGCCAGCCGGTGCGGCCTTCCTCCACCGTTTCGCGCGGCGCGCCGAGGTCGGAGGCGATCACCGGGCAGCGCATGGCCTGCGCTTCCACGATGGTGCGGCCGAAGGCCTCGGCATCGGTGGAGCAGTGCAGCGCGAGGTCGGCGAGCAGAAAGGCGGCGGGCAAATCCTCGCAATGGCCGGGCAGCGCGACGTCATCCCGCAGGCCGAGCGATACGACCTGCTGGCGCAGCTCGGCGGCATAGCGGCCACGGCCCGCGTCCCCGGCCAGGATGGCGAAGGGGCGCGGGGCCGGCAGGCGGGCCAGTGCCTGCAACAGCACCCCCTGCCCCTTCCACCGGCTGATGCGGCCGGACAGCAGCAAGACGGGGCGGCCGGCGGGCAGGTTCCAGGCATGGCGCAGCGCCTCGACACGCGCGGGCGACACCGCCTCCGGATCGAAGCGCCGCATGTCCACGCCGCGCGGGATGATGCGAATGCGGGCGGGGTCGGTGCCGTGGCGCTCGCGGATCAGCTCCGCGATGTAGTGGCTGATGGCGACCACGCGGTCGCCGCGCGCCATCACGGCGTTGTAGGCGCGCTTGCCAGGGAAGTTCTCGTTGTAGCTGCCGTGATAGGTGGTGACGAAGCGCACGCCCTCGCGCCGCGCCGCCAGCAGCGCCGACCAGGCGGGCGCGCGGCTGCGGGCGTGGACGATGCGCACGCCATGCTCGCGGATCACCGCGCGCAGCGCGGCCGCGTTGCGCCACAGGGCCAGCGGTGACTTGCGATCCAGCGGCAGGGAAACATGCGTGGCACCCAGTGCCTCCAGCTCCGCCACCATGCGGCCACCGGCGGAAGCGACCAGCGGGCGGAAGCCGGCCTCGGCCTGGGCGGCGGCAATCTCCAGCGTGCCGCGCTCCACGCCGCCGGCGTTGAGCGCGGGCAGCACTTGCAGGATGGCGGGGCGGGTGTCGGGCATGAGGCGCGGGATAGCGCGATGGGGCGGGTTTGTCAGCCTTGGGGGCGGTGGAGGAAGGAATTCCCCCAGACGCCCATCTTCTTTCTGATTTGGATGACGTCGTGGCCGTGGGAGCGCTCCGCTGCTCCGGCAGGACCGGTGAAGAACAGACAAAGAAAAGATGGGGGCTCGGGGGAATTCCTTCCCCCGACCTTCGCTACCCCCCCTTCACGCCACCCGCCGTCAGCCCGGCGATGATCTGCTTCTGCGCCGCCAGCGTCAGCAGCAAAACCGGCAGCGTCACCATCAGCGCGGCGGCGGCGAGCGGGCCCCAGGAGATCTGCTCGAAAGTCAGCATGTTGTTGACGGCCACCGGCAGGGTACGCGTCTCACGCCCCGCCAGCACCATGGCGAAGATGAAATTGTTCCAGGAGAAGATGAAGGACAGGATGGTCGCCACCGTGATGCCCGGCATGGCCAGCGGAAAGGCGACGTGGCGGAAGGCCTGCCAGATGGTGGCGCCGTCCACCAGGGCCGCTTCCTCCAGCTCGCCCGGCAACCCCTCGAAGAAGCCGATCATCACCCAGACCACGATGGGCACGGTGATGACGAGGTGGGTGATGACGATGGGCAGCAGCGTGCCGGTCAGCCCCAGCCACTGGAACAGGAGGAACAGCGGGATGAGGTAGGACAGGCCCGGCGTGATGCGCGCGATCAGGATCAGCATCGCCGCCTTGTTGGCCTGCATCTTGGCGATGCCGTAGCCCGCCGGCACGCCGATGACGATGGCCAGCGCCGTGGCGCTGAAGGACACGACGATGGAGTTCCAAGTATACAGCAGGAAGTTGTTGTTCTCGAACACGCTCATGAAGTTGTCCCAGACCGGCGGGTCGGGGATGAAGACGGGCGGAAAGGCGGTGTTGTCCAGCTCGGTCTTGAGCGACAGCGACAGCATCCACAGGAACACCATGATCGCCGGCGACACCAGGAACAGCACCGCCACGCCGAAGCCGAGCTTCTCCAGCAGCTTCTTCATGCCTTGACCCTCTTGCGCGTCCACAGCAGCAGGGAGGCGAGGCCCACGATCATGGAAAAGAACACCACCACCACGGCGCTGGCGTAGCCCATGTTGTAGTAGGCGAAGCCCTGCAGATACAGGAAGATATTGATGGTCTCGGAGCTGGTGCCCGGCCCGCCCTGGGTGATCACGTAGATGGTGTCGAAGGCCTTCAGCGCGTCGATGGTGCGGATGATCAGCGCCACGACGATGAAGGGCGCGAGCAGCGGCAGGGTGATGTGCCAGAAGGATTGCAGCGGACTGGCGCCGTCGATCTTGGCGGCTTCGTAGGGGTCCTGCGGCAGGGAGGCGAGGCCGCCCAGCGTGATCAGCATCACCAGCGGCGTCCAGTGCCAGACCTCCACCATCACCAGCGTCGGGATGACGGTGCGGGCATCATAGACCCACATGCTGGGCGGAATGCCGAACTGCGACAGGAGCCAGTTCAGCACGCCGAGCTGCGGGTGGAACATCATGGTCCAGACCAGGGCCACGGCCACGGGCGTCGCCATCATCGGCAGGATGAAGATGGTGCGGGCCAACCCCCGCAGCGGGAACTTTCGGTTGAACACCAGCGCCGCGGCGACGCCCAGCACCATGGGAAAGAACACCGCCATGGCGGTGAAGTACAGCGTGCGCAGGATGGACCACAGGAAGCGCTCGTCGGTGAACAGCTTGCGATAGTTGTCGAGGCCGACGAACGCGTGGCCGCCGCCGATCTTCCAGTCATGCGTGGACATGAACAGGGTGAACAGCCAGGGAAACAGGATCACGCCGAACACCACCACCCCGGCGGGAACGACGAACATCCAGTATTTCCGGGCATAGTTGCGGCGGCGCGGCGCGGCGGCGGTGCCGGCGGGTGCCAGGGTCGCGGTATTGGCCGACATCACGTGGCCCTTTCCGACTGTTCGAGAACGGGACGGAAGGCGTCCGTCGCCTTCTTCAGCTCGCCAGCCGCGTCGGCACCGCCCAGGCAGTTGACCAGCGCGGTCCCGATCGTGTCGCGGAATTCCGTCACCGGCAGGATCTCCGGCAGGCCGGGCCGCGCGATGCGGATGCTTTCCACCAGCGTCGTGAAGTATTCGCGCGGAAAGGTGCCGCCGCTGGACGCCGCCTCGCCGCTGAACGGCGAAAGGCGGGTCGGCGCGCCGGCGCCGGTGGCCAGCATGCGCGCCTGGTTCTGCTTGTTCAGCACCCACTGGATGTACAGCCAGGCTGGCCCCTTGCGGGTGGAGGCCTCGGAAATTCCGAGGCCGGTGCAAAAGAACGCGGAATGCCGGTGCGCGCTGCCGGCCGGCACCACCGCGTAGCCCAGCTTGCCGGCGACACGGCTCCGCTTCGGGTCTTCCAGCGGCGCGGCATAGCCCACGCCGTCGATCCAGAAGGCGGCGCGGCCTTGCATGAAGGTGGTCTGGCACTCGTTCCAGTTGAAGGCATTCACGCCCGGCGGCGCGCAGTCGCGCATGATGCGCGCGTATTGCTGCGTGGCGGCGATGGCGTCCGGCGTGTCGGTGATCAGCTTGCGGTTGCCGTCGATCATGTCCCGCTGCGGCGTGCCGAGCAGAAAGGACGACCACAGCGTCATGTTGGCATTGCGCAGGCCACGGCCGACAAAGCCGTATTGCTGCTTGGCCGGGTCGGTCAGCGCCTTGGCGGCGGTGTACAGCTCGTCAAAGGTCTGCGGCACCGCGACATTCTTCGCCGCCAGCATCTCCTTGTTCCAGTAGAGGATGAAGTGGTCGACATCGAGCGGCAGCGTGTCCAGCCGCCCGTCCGCCTGGGTGGCATAGGCGATCGAGGCCGGGCTGAAATCGGCCATGTCCAGGTCGGGCGCGGTGATCGAGGCATCGGCGATCAGCGGCCGCAGATCGGTGCACCATTTGGCGCGCCCGACCTGCAGCTTGTTGACGTGCAGGCTGATGTTGATGACGTCGAAGGACGGCTTGCCGCTGGAGAACTCGATGGCGAATTTCTGCCGGTGCTGCTGTTCCGGGATCTGCTCGGCGCCGACCTTGATGCCGGTCAGCTCCTCGAACTCCTTGTGGTACTGGAACAGCAGGGTGGAGCGCGGGTTGGCCACCAGGCTGACCTCCACCCGCTCGCCCTTGAAGCGCTTCCAGTCGAAGCCTGATTGCGCGCGGGCGGCGCCGGCCAGGGCGGGCGCCGCCAGCAGGCCGGCCGCGCCCCGCAGCGCCGCGCGGCGGGTGAACTCGGACATTCTCTTCTCTCCCCGCGGAGGCTTGGCGCCCCCGTCGTGCTTATGCCCGTCATTGCGCCATGCGGCCGGGGCGCTGTCCAGTGACTTGTGGAACACGCCGGCAAGCCACCGGACCCCGCCTCAGGTGGCGCGTTCGGATGCTTCCAGCACCGGGCGGAAGGCTTCCGTCGCCTTGCGCAACTCGGTCGCCGCGTCGGCGCCGCCGATCAGGTTGGTCAGCCCGGCGCCGATGGTGTCGCGGAACTCTGTCACCGGCACGATCTCCGGCAGGCCCGGCCGGGCGATGGCCAGCGCTTCGCCCAGCGTCTTGACGTAGTCGGGCGGGAACACGCCGCCGCGGATCGCCTGCTCGTTGCGGAAGGCGCTTTGCCGCGCGGGCGCGCCGGCGCCGCCGGCCAGGTAGCGCGCCTGGTTTACCTTGCCCGTCGCCCATTGCAGGTACAGCCACGCCGCCTTCTTGCGCGCGGGCGAGGACATCTCGCTGATGCCGAAGCCGTTGCCGAACAGCGCGCCATGGTGGTTGGCCGGGCCCGCCGGCGCCACCGCGTAGCCAGTCTTGCCCGCGACGCGCGAGCGCTTCGGGTCCTCCAGCGGCGCCGCGAAGCCCGGGCCGTCGATCCAGAAGGCGGCACGGCCCTGCATGAAGCTGGTTTGGCACTCGTTCCAGTTGAAGCCGATGGAGCCGGGCGGCGCGCATTCGCGCATCAGCTTGGCATACATCTCCGCCGCCCAGACCGCGTCCGGCGTGTCGGTGATCAGCTTCATGTTGCTGTCGATGGTGTCCATCTGCTGGGTGCCCAGCAGAAAGGACGTCCACAGCACCACGTTGGCGTTTCGCAGGCCACGGCCGACAAAGCCATAGACCTGCTTGGACGGGTCGGTCAGCGCCTTGGCGGCGGTGTACAATTCATCAAAGGTCTTTGGCACGGCGATGTTCTTGGCCGCCAGCAGGTCCTTGTTGTAGTACATGAACCAGGGGTCGGCGAATTCGGGCAGCGTGTCCATGCGCCCGTCAGGCTGGGTGGAATAGGCCACCGCACCCGGCGTGAAATCCGCGAAGTCGAAGTCGGGCGAGGTGATCGAGGCATCGGCGATCATCGGCCGCACGTCGGCGCACCACTTGGCGCGGCCGACCTGGCGCTTGTTCACATGCAGGCTGATGCCCACCACGTCGAAGGACGGCCGGCCGGTCGAGAACTCGATGGCGAATTTCTGCCGGTGCTGCTGTTCCGGAATCTGCTCGGCGCCGACCTTGATGCCGGTCAGCTCCTCGAATTCCTTCTGGTTCTGGATCAGGATGACGGAGCGCGGATTGGCGGTCAGGCTGACTTCCAGCTTCTCGCCACGGGCCAGCTTCCAGTCGAAGGCGGATTGCGCGTTCGCCTTTTCCACCAGGGCCGGCATGGCCAGAAGGCCGGCAGCACCCTGCAACGCGCCGCGGCGCGTGATCTTGAACATCGTTGCTTCCCTCCGTGGCCCGGCTCGCGCGGGTCTTGCGGTTTTCCATGGTTTCACCGCCGCGCCCCGGATGGCAAGCAGGATCGGGCTGCGCTACGACCTCGGGCAAATCTTTTTGGGGAGCGTCAGCGATGCCACTCGATACCGCCCTGCCGCCGGACTGGCGCGACGGCCACTTCGTGCTCCGCATCGAGGGCGCGGACGGGCCGCAGGTGATCGGGCTGGCCAAGGGCGAGGCCTTCGACCTGACCCCCGCCTTCGGCACCGCCAGCGCGCTGCTGGCTTCGCCCGACCCGGTGGCCGCCATCGCCGCGCGGGGCGAGACGCTGGGCCGCGACGTCGAATCCCTGCTCGCCGCCGGCACGCTGCTGTCGCCCTTCGACCTGCAGGCGCTCAAGGCCTGCGGCGTCACCTATGTGCGCTCCATGCTGGAGCGGGTGATCGAGGAACGCTGCCGCGGCGACGCCACCCAGGCCGAGACGGTGCGTGCCGAGGTACGCGGCATCATCGGCGACGACCTTGCCAACCTCCGCCCCGGCAGCCCCGAAGCCGCGACGCTGAAGCAGACACTGGTCGCGCGCGGCTGGTGGAGCCAGTACCTGGAGGTCGGCATCGGCCCGGATGCCGAGGTCTTCACCAAGGGCCAGCCGCTGTCCTCCGTCGGCTCGGGCGCCAAGATCGGCGTGCATCCCAACAGCGCCTGGAACAACCCAGAGCCGGAGGTGGTGCTGGCGGTGGACCACCAGGGCCGCATCCTGGGGGCCGCGCTAGGCAACGACGTCAACCTGCGCGACGTGGAGGGGCGCTCCGCCCTGCTGCTCGGCAAGGCCAAGGACAACAACGCCGCCTGCGCCATCGGCCCTGCCATCCGCCTGTTCGACGAGGGCTTCACGATGGAGGACATCCGCGCAGCCGAGACGGTGCTGCGCATCGAGGGCACGGACGGCTTCAGCCTATCGGAATCCGGCCTGGTCGGCTCCATCAGCCGCGACCCCACCGACCTGGTGGCGCAGATGATTGGCCCGCACCACCAGTACCCGGACGGCGCCGCGCTGTTCCTGGGCACGCCCTTCTCCCCCAGCCAGGACCGCGGCGCGCCGGGCATGGGCTTCACGCACAAGCCGGGCGACGTGGTGCACATCAGCAGCACCCGCCTGGGCGCGCTGTGCAACACGGTGGAGCGGACGGATCTCTGCCCGCCCTGGCGCTTCGGCATCGGCGCGCTGATGAGCAACCTGCGCCAGCGCGGCCTGCCCCGCGCATGACGGCGGAGCGGCACGGGCGGCTGGAGCGGGGCGACGGCGTGGAGCTGGCCTGGGCGGCGCTGCCCGGCACCGGCGCCGGGCCGACCGTGGTGTTCCTGGGTGGCTTCCGCTCGGACATGCAGGGCAGCAAGGCCCTGGCGCTGCGCGACTTCTGCGCCCGCCAGGGCCGCGCCTTCCTCAGGCTGGATTATTCCGGCCATGGCGACAGCGGCGGACGGTTCGAGGATGGCTGCATCGGCGACTGGGCGGCCGACGCCGCCCGGGTGATCGAGGCCGAGGCCCCTGGCCCGCTGCTGCTGGTCGGCTCCTCCATGGGTGGCTGGATCGCGCTGCTGCTGGCGCGGGCCTGGGGGGCGCGGGTGCGCGCGCTGCTCGGCATCGCCGCCGCGCCCGACTTCACCTACCGGCTGATGGAGCCCGAGTTCAGCCGCGCCCAGCGGGCCGAGCTGGAACGCGACGGCATCACCCACCTGCCCAGCCCCTATGGCGAGCCGGTGCCCATCACCGCCCGCCTGCTGGCCGATGGCCGGGCGCAGTCGGTGCTGGACCGCCCCCTGCCTTTCGCGGGGCCCGTGCGGCTGCTGCAGGGCATGCGGGATGCCGAGGTGCCCTGGTCCACCGCGCCGGACATCGCCGCCCACCTGGATGCCGCCGACGTGCAGGTCACGCTGATCAAGGAAGGCGACCACCGCCTGTCGCGGCCGGAGGACCTGCTGCTGCTGGAGGAAACGCTAGAAAGCCTGTTCCGCACGCTGGATGGCGGCGAGCCCTTCCCGAAAGCTGGGGTAGCGCCAGCCGATCCCTAGCGCCGCGCGGGTGCCGGCGGAGCAGACCTTGCGGTCCTCCGCCCAGAAGCTGCGGCCCATGGCCGACATGCCGGCCAGTGCCTGCTCGAAGGGCACGGCCGGCGGCGGGGCCACGCCCAGCAGCCGCGCGGCCTCGGCCGTCACGGCCGCGCCCTCGGCAGGCTCGTCGTCGGCCAGGTGCAGCACGCGGGGCACGGCGCCGGCCGGCGCCCGCATGGCCGCCACCACGGCCTGGGCGATGTCCTCCACATGGATGCGGCTGAAGGTGTGGCCGGGCCTGATCACCCGGCGCGCGCGGCCCGCCCGCACCTCGTCCAGCGCGCTGCGGCCGGGGCCGTAGATGCCGGCGGTGCGGAACAGGTCCAGTGCCACGCCGCGCCCCGCCAAAGCTTCCGCCCAGGCCTGCTCGGCGGCGATGCGGCGGCGGGAACGGTCCTGGGCCGGCGCGGGCGGCGTTGTTTCGGTCACCCAGCCGCCGCCGCGGTCGCCGTACACGCCGGTGGTGGACATGTAGCCCGCCCAGCGCAGCAGCGGCGCGGTGCGGATGGCGGTGCCATGCGCCGCCAGCACCGGGTCGCCGGCCTCGTCCGGCGCGGCCGTGTTCAGCAGGTGCGTGGCGGTGCCGATGGCCGCCGCGGCCGCCGGAAAGCCGACCACCTCCACCCCCGCCGGCGCCGTGGCGGCGGCAGGGTTTCGCGAGGTGCCGGACACGCGGAAGCCCGCGCCCAGGGCTTCCGCCGCGATGGCGCGGCCGGCATAGCCCAGGCCGAAGATGAGCAGGTGCAAGGTCATGGCCGCCGATGTGGCGTGCTTTGCCGCCGGCCGCTAGAGTGCCGCGATGCGAGCCCCCCTTCCCCATGCCCGCTGGCGCCGCACGCTCCTGGGCGTGTCCCTGGCGGCCGCGCTGGGCACCGGCGCCGGCCTCGCCCTGTGGCTGCATTCCACGACCTTGACCGAGGCGGCCGAGCCCGCCCCCGCCGGGCCGCCCCCGGCAGCCGCCCGGGGCCCGGACAACGCCGCGCCCGGCCTGCCCTTGCCGGCCGGGCCGCCCCGGCTGGCCAGCGGCCCCGAATACGAATCCTGCCTCGCCCTGCTGCGCACCAACCCGGAAGCCGCCCTTGCGGCGGCCGAAAGCTGGGAGCGCCGGGGTGGTGGCGAAGGCGCCCGGCATTGCACCGCGCTGGCCCAGTTGGCCCTGGGCGAGGCCGACCGCGCCGCCGAGCGGCTGGAGCGGCTGGCCAGCGAATCGCACGCCGGCAATGCCGCCCGCGCCGCCATCTATGCCCAGGCGGTGCAGGCCTGGACGCTGGCGGGGCAACCGGGCCGCGCCTATGCCGCCGCCACCCTGTCGCTGACCCTGTCGCCCACCGATCCCGCCCTGCTGGTGGACCGTGCGCTCGCCGCTGCCAGCCTGGGCCGCTACGGCGAGGCGCTGCTGGACCTCGACGCCGCGCTGGCGGCAGGCCCCCCGCGCCCCGATACCCTGGTGTTCCGCGCCGCGGCGCTGCGCCACCTGAACCGGCAGGCGGATGCGCTGCAGGCGGTGCAGCAGGCCCTGGCGCTGGACCCGCGGCAGCCGGATGCGTTGCTGGAACGCGGCATCCTCAAGCAGCTGAAGGGCGACACCGCCGGGGCGCGGGCGGACTGGCAGCGCACCGTGACCGCGGCCCCGGACAGCCCGGCGGCGGATCTGGCGCGGCGCAACCTGGCCTTGAACGAGGCGGCACCACGGCGGCGCTGACAGAACGGGGCGTGGCCAGGGGATGCTGCCCCTTGCCCTGGTTCGCATCCCGCCGCCTGGCATCTGCAGGCAGCGTCAAGGCTTCCCGGATCAGGCGAGGTCCTGGCGGATGGTGGAAGCCGGGGGGCTATCAGGTCACCCCCGAAGGGCCCGGGAGATGGCGCCCCCCCGGGCCGGCGCCTCAGAAATCGAGATCCGCGTAATGCGGCGGCGGATTCACGCCGCTGACCCGGTCCGCCAGCAACGGCCGGAAGCCCGGGCGGGACTTCACGCGGGCATACCAGTCCTTCGCGGCATCGTTCAGCGACCAGTCGATGTCACCGATGTAGTCCAGCGACGACAGGTGCGACGCGGCCGTGAGGTCGGCCAGCGACAGCGAGGAGCCGGCCAGCCACAGCCGCGTCTCCGCCAGCCAGCCCAGGTAATCCAGGTGCGGCTTGAGGTTGGCGTAGCCGGCGCGCAACGACCCCGCATCCGGGTTGCCGCGCCCCATCAGCCGCTTCATCTGCTTCTCATACAGCAGGTTGCTGGTGACCTCGCGCGCGAACTTGCCATCGAACCAGGCGACCAGCCGCCGCACCTCGGCGCGCTCGCCCAGCGTGCGGCCCAGCAGCGGCGTTTCGGGGTAGGCTTCGTCCAGGTACTCGCAGATGGCGTAGCTGTCAGCCAGCACCAGGCCATTTTCCTCGGTCAGCACGGGCACCGTGCAGGCCGGGTTCATTTCCAGGAATTCCTCGCGCCGGTCCCACACCCGCTCGACCCGCAGCTCGAAAGGAATGCGCTTTTCGTTCAGCGCCAGCCGGACCTTGCGGGCATAAGGGGACAAGGGAAGGTGGTAGAGGATGCGCATGCGTCAGGCCGGATCTGCGGGGTGGCGGCGCTTATCGCACGCACATCGCCCCCCCGCCAGATCAGCCTCACGCCATCGTGAGCATTCTGTGCAATCGTTACGCCATGCTCATTCGGCGGCCATGGCGATGTCTTCCATCGGCTGCGGCAGGTAGCGGGCGTATTCCTTGGGCACCACGTGCCAGAAGTGGCCGCGCTCGGAGGCCCAGTCGTTGAGGAGCCGCGCGGCGAGGCGCGAACCCGTTTCGGCCGCATGCCGCTGCACCAGTTCCCGCAGCGCGCCTTCCCAATGGGCGGAAGACAGGCGGCGCCACAGCAGCGTGTCCGGGTTCACGCGCCGCTCGAAGGTGTCGTCGGCGTCGTAGATGAAGGCCTGGCCGCCGGTGAAGCCGGCGCCGAAGTTGTCCCCCACCGCGCCGAGGATCACGGCGACGCCGCCGGTCATGTATTCGCAGCCGTTGGAGCCGCAGCCCTCCACCACCGTGGTGGCGCCGGAGTTGCGCACCGCGAAGCGCTCGCCCGCCTGTCCCGCCGCGAACAGCTCGCCCGCCGTCGCGCCATACAGGCAGGTGTTGCCGACGATGGCGTTGTCTGACCACACCAGCGTGGAGGACGGCGCCGGACGGATGACGATGCTGCCGCCCGACAGGCCCTTGCCCACGTAGTCGTTGGCATCGCCCAGCACTTCCAGCTTCAGCCCACGCACCGCGAAGGCGCCGAGCGACTGCCCGGCCGAGCCGCGCAGCCGCACCGTCAGATGCCCCGCCTGCAGGCCGCTCATGCCGAACTTGCGGGTGATCTTGGAACTGATCTTGGTGCCGATGGCACGATGCGTGTTCCGGATGTTGTAGGCGAGCTGCATCTTCTCGCCCCGCTCGAACAGCGCCGCGGCATCGCGGATCATGTCGGCGTCCAGCGTCTCGGGCACCTCGTTGCGGCCTTCCAGCGTGCAGTGGCGCGGATAAGGGCCGGCATCGGCCTGCACCAGCAGCGGGTTGAGGTCGAGGTCGTCGAGGTCCTCGGAGCCGCGCGACACCTGCTTCAGCAGGTCGGTGCGGCCGATGATGTCCTCGATGCGCCGGAAGCCCAGCTCGGCCAGGATCTCGCGCACCTCCTCGGCGACAAAGGAGAACAGGTTGATGACCTTCTCCGGCGTGCCGGTGAACTTCTTGCGCAGATCCTCGTCCTGCGAGCACACGCCCACGGGGCAGGTGTTGCTGTGGCACTGGCGCACCATGATGCAGCCCATCGCCACCAGCGACGCCGTGCCGATGCCGAATTCCTCGGCCCCCAGCATCGCCGCCATCACCACGTCGCGCCCGGTCTTCAGGCCGCCGTCGGTGCGCAGCTTGATGCGGTGGCGCAGCCGGTTGAGCAGCAGCACCTGGTGGGATTCGGACAGCCCCATCTCCCAGGGCAGCCCGGCATACTTGATGGAGGACACCGGCGAGGCGCCGGTGCCGCCGTTGTGGCCCGACACCAGGATGGCATCCGCCTTGGCCTTGGCCACGCCCGCCGCGATGGTGCCGATGCCCGAACGCGACACCAGCTTCACGCAGACGGTGGCATCCGGGTTGATCTGCTTCAGGTCGTAGATGAGCTGCGCCAGATCCTCGATCGAGTAGATGTCGTGGTGCGGCGGCGGGCTGATCAGCATCACCCCCGGCGTCGCGTGGCGCAGCTTGGCGATCAGGCCGGTCACCTTGAAGCCGGGCAACTGCCCGCCCTCGCCGGGCTTGGCGCCCTGGGCGACCTTGATCTCGATCTCGCGGCAGTTGTTCAGGTACTCGGCGGTGACGCCGAAGCGGCCGGAGGCGATCTGCTTGATCGAGGAATTGGCATTGTCGCCATTGGCGCGCGGCTTGGCGCGCTCCGGGTCCTCGCCGCCCTCGCCGCTGTCGGAGCGCGCGCCGATGCGGTTCATGGCGATGGACAGCGTCTCATGCGCCTCGGGGCTCAGCGCGCCGAGCGAGATGCCGGGCGCGATCAGGCGCTTGCGGATCTCGGTGATGCTCTCGACCTCCTCGATGGCGATCGGCTTGCGGCCCTCGAAGCGGAAGTCCAAGAGGTCGCGCAGCGCCACGGGGGGGAGCTTGCGCACCTGCTCCGTGTATCGCTTGAAGGTCTGGTAGCTGTCGGTTTCCACGGCGTGCTGCAGCGTGTGGATCAGCGTCGCCTCGAAGGCATGCGCCTCACCACGCCGGCGCAGCTTGTACAGGCCACCCACCGGCAGCACCGCCGCCTCGGCGCCCCAGCCCTTCTCGTGCATCGCCAGCACGCGGCGCGCGATGCCGGACAGGCCGATGCCCGAGATGCGCGACTGCGTGCCGGGAAAGAACTCGGCGACCAGGGCACGGGACAACCCGATGGCCTCGAAGTTCATCCCGCCGCGATAGGAGGAGAGGACAGAGATGCCCATCTTGGACATCGTCTTCAGCAGGCCCTTGTCGATGGCCTTGCGGTAGCGCGCGACGCAGTCTTTCAGCGAAAGCTGGCCGAACAGCCCGCGCCGGTGCCGGTCGGCGATGCTTTCCTGCGCCAGATAGGCGTTCACCGTGGTGGCGCCGGCGCCGATCAGCACGGCGAAGTAATGCACGTCCACGCATTCGGCGGCACGCACGTTCAGGCTGGTGAAGGTGCGCAGCGAATTCTTGACCAGGTGCGTGTGCACCGCGCCGACCGCCAGGATCATCGGAATGATGGCGCGCTCGGGGCCGGTCGCCTCGTCCGTCAGGATGACGTGGGCGCAGCCGGAGCGGACACCCTCCTCCGCCTCGCGGCGGATGCGCTCCAGCGCGCGGCGCAGGCCGGCTTCGCCGTCAGCGACAGGGAAGGTGCAATCCACGGTGCAGACGGTGGCGCCCATGTAGCCGCGCATCGCCTCGAACTCGGCATTGCTCAGCACGGGGCTTTCCAGCTGCAGCATGTCGCACTGCGTCGGGTCCTCGTCGAGGATGTTGCCGAGGTTGCCGAGCCGCGTCTTGATGGTCATCACCCGCGTTTCGCGCAGGCTGTCGATCGGCGGGTTGGTGACCTGCGCGAACATCTGCCGGAAGAAGTGGTGCAGGCCGCGGTAGTGCTGCGACAGCACGGCGATGGGCGTGTCGTCGCCCATGGAGCCGATGGCCTCGGCGCCTTCCTCCACCATCGGATGCAGGATGGTTTCCAGGTCCTCCATGGTGAAGCCCATGGAAAGCTGGCGGCGGCGCAGCGCCTCGCCTTCCAGCAAGGCGCGCTCATCCACCTCGTTGCGGACGATGCCGTCGATCTTGGTGGTGCGGTTCACCCAGTCGCCGAAGGGCTTGCGCGCGGCGAGCAAGTCCTTGACCTGGTCGGGCGTGAAGAACTGCTGGGTGTCGAGGTCCACCGCGATGCTTTGCCCGGGGCCGAGGCGGCCCTTGGCCAGCACCTCGCTTTCCGGCACCTTCACCATGCCGGTCTCGGAACCGACGATCAGCAGCTTGGAGGCGGTGATGCTGTAGCGCATCGGCCGCAGCCCGTTGCGGTCCAAACCCGCGATGGCCCAGCGGCCGTCGGTCGCCGCGATGGCGGCGGGGCCGTCCCACGGCTCCATCACCGCGTTGCAATACATGAACAAGTCCTGGTGGGCCTGCGGCATGATGGCGTTGGAGCCGATGCTTTCCGGGATCAGCATCGCCTTGGCCATGGGCGCGTCGCGGCCCGCGCGCACCAGCAGCTCGAACACGTTGTCCAGCGTCGCGGTATCCGAGCCGCCAGCCTGCACGACGGGCTTGATGTCCTCCATCACGGCATCGAGCAGCGGGTGCGACAGCCGCGTCTCGTGCGACTTCATCCAGTTGACGTTGCCGTGGACGGTGTTGATCTCGCCGTTATGCGCCAGCATCCGGAACGGCTGGGCCAGCCGCCAGGTCGGAAAGGTGTTGGTGGAATAGCGCTGGTGGTAGATCGCGAAGCGGCTGATGAAGCGCTCGTCCACCAAGTCGGGGTAGAAGTCGGTCAGGTTCTCCGCCAGGAACATGCCCTTGTAGATCACCGAGCGGCCGGACAGGCTGCACAGGTACAGCTCCGGCACCTGCGCCGCGATGGCGTTCTTCTCGATGCGGCGGCGGATCACGTACATGTCCCGCTCGCAGGTATCGGCATCCCGCTGCTCGGGGTCCCAGATCAGGATCTGCTCGATCTCGGGGCGCGTGGCATTGGCCTTCTCGCCGATGCAGGCGATGTCGATCGGCACCTGCCGCCAGCCGTAGATGTTGTAGCCGGCGTTGAGGATCTCGGTCTCGACGATCTGCCGGCAGCGCTCCTGCGCGCCGAGGTCGGTCTTGGGCATGAACACCATGCCGACGGCGATGCGCCCGGGGCGCAGCCGGTCGCCGCCGCGTTCCACCACTTCCGCGAAGAAGTCCTGCGGGATCTCCACATGGATGCCCGCGCCGTCGCCCGTCTTGCCGTCGGCATCCACGGCGCCGCGGTGCCACACCGCCTTGAGCGCGTCGATGCCGGCCTGCACCACGTCGCGGCGGGGCTTGCCGTCCAGCGCGGCCACCAGCCCGACGCCGCAGGCATCGTGCTCGGTCACGTCCAGATGCGCATCGCCCGCCAGGAGCGCTGCGTTGCGGGCATAGGTCTCGGCGAAGGCGGCGCCGGGCTCGACGATGTCGGTCATGCTGCGATCCTCAGATCTTCAGGCCGCGGGCGCGCAGCGTCTCGCGGTGCTTGGCCAGGGCGCTGAGCGCGACCTCCTGGCCCCATTTCATGCCAAAGGCGGCGGAAGCGGCGGCCACGGTCGGCGTTACCTGCTGCAGGCGGCGGCCCAGCGGCGTCTCATAGAAGGCCTTCAGCTCCCGCAGCTCGGGCGCGGTCATCTGCGTGGCCCAGAGATCCACCGTGAAGTCGCGCAACTCCGGCATGCGCTGCCGGAACTCCGGCATCAGCACCTCGTCGATGATGGCGATCACCTCGGCCGCCGGCTTGCCGCTGCTTTGCGCCAGGACGGTGGCCACCTGGTGGGACACGGCGGTCATCATCTGCTCGGACTGCGCGTCGGTATTCAGCAGCGCCATGAGGTCGCGCGCCGCGGCGCGGCTTTCCTCCGTCGCGGCGGCAGGCGCGGCCGGGGTCGCGGGCGCCGCGGGCGTGGGCGTGGGCGTGGCAGGGGTGCGGAACTGGCTGGGCTGCGCCAGAACCGGGCCGGCCAGCAGCGCCGCGCCCAGCAGGGCGATCAGGGGCGCGCGCATCACTCGGCCGCCAGGGCGGGGGTGGCGGCGCGGGCGGCCACGTATTTCTCGATCTGGTCCGCCGCGTCGCGCCCGTCGCGAATGCCCCAGACCACCAGGGACGCACCGCGCACGATGTCGCCGGCCGCGAAGACGCCGGGCACGCCCGTCATCATGCTGCGGCGGTCCACCTTCAGCGTGCCCCAGCGGGACACGGTCAGCGCCGGCTCTTTGAACATGGTCGGCAAATCCTCCGGATCGAAACCCAGCGCCTTGATCACCAGGTCGGCGGGCTCCAGGAAGCCGCCATTGGCGATCGGCTCCACCTGCTGGCGTCCCGTGGCGTCCGGCAGGCCGAGATGCATGCGCACGGCACGCACGCCGCTGACGGCACCCTCGGCATCGCCCTCGAAGCCTTCCGGCGCCGACAGCCAGGAAAAGCGCACGCCCTCCTCCTCGGCGTTCTTCACCTCGCGCAGGGAGCCCGGCATGTTGGCCTTGTCGCGGCGGTACAGGCAGGTGACGGAGGCAGCACCCTGGCGGATGGCGGTGCGTACGCAGTCCATGGCGGTGTCGCCGCCGCCGATCACCACCACGCGCCGGCCGCTGGCGTTCAGCGCGCCGCTTTCGAACTCCGGCACGGCATCGCCCAGCCCTTCGCGGTTGGAGGCGGTGAGGTAATCCAGCGCGGGGACGATGCCGGAAAAGTTGGCGCCCTCGGCGCCGATGTCGCGTGCCTTGTAGACGCCGGTGGCGATCAGCACGGCGTCATGCTTCTGGCGCAGCTCGTCCAGCGTGACGTCCTGGCCGACTGCGCAGTTCAGCACGAACTCGATGCCGGCCTCGGCGTATTGCGCATGGCGGCGCAGCACCACGTCCTTTTCCAGCTTGAAGTTGGGAATGCCGTAGATCATCAGCCCGCCGACGCGGTCGTAGCGGTCATAGACCGTGACCTTCCAGCCGCGCAGCCGCAGCCGCTCGGCCGCCGCCAGCCCCGCCGGGCCGGCGCCGATGATCCCGACGGAACGGTTCACCTCCTGCTTCGGCGTTGGCGGCTTCACCCAGCCCATGTCCCAGGCCGTGTCGGTGATGTACTTTTCCACCGCGCCGATCGTGACGCTGTCGAAGCCCTTCTCGATCACGCAGTTGCCTTCGCACAGGCGGTCCTGCGGGCAGACGCGGCCACAGATCTCGGGAAAGGTGTTGGTGGCGGCGGAGATTTCGTAGGCTTCCTCCAGCCGCCCCTCGGCGGTCAGCTTCAGCCAGTCCGGGATGTTGTTGTTCAGCGGGCAGTGCACGGAGCAGAAGGGCACGCCGCACTGGCTGCAACGGCTCGACTGCTCGGCCGCCCGCTCGGCGGTGAAGCGCTGGTAGATCTCGCCGAAATCATCGCGTCGCTCGGCCGCGTCGCGCTTGTCGGGCGTCTGCTGGGACAGCCGCACGAATTGCAGCATGCGTTCGGCCATGGCGAAAGGCTCCCCGGGGCAGGAAGAAAACAGGATCGGCGTTCATCAGGGGCCGGGCGGCAAGCGGCAGGAACGCCAATCCGGCAGGCGGGCTTTCACCGGCCTGCGCGCAGCATAAGCACCGCCCAGGCGGCGCTGCCAGTCTTATCTTAACAATAAGACAGCAATACTTACTTATTTTCCGTATCAGCTGGCCAGGCGAGGATCATCCCCGGTATTTCGCCCAGAAAATGAGGCCGATCCGGACCTTACTGCGGAATCAGGCTGCGATGCTGCCCGCCGACGCGAAACCGGGACAGGTAGGACGGCACGACCACTTCCATGCTGGTGGGCTCAATACCAAGGTCGGCAAGCCCCGGCATGCCGGCACCCACCACATTGTCCCGCGACAGCTGCGCCAGCTGGTCCGGCGTCAACGGGCCGCCGGGCAGCCGGCTCATCAGCCGGACAAGCCCGTCCGGCATGGACACCAGGCGGTGGTGGCGCCCGGTGGCGTCCAGCACCAGCGCCATCAATTCGCGGAAGGAAGCGACGCGCGGGCCACCCAGCTCAAAGGTCCGCCCAGCTACGTCGTCCTGCTGCAGCGCCGCCAGCACGGCGTCCGCCACGTCGCCCACGTAAACTGGCTGGAACCTGGTGTCGCCCTTGACCACCGGCATGAAGGGCAGCATCCGCGCCAGGCCGGCGAAGCGGTTGAAGAAGTCGTCGTCCGGCCCGAACACGATGGAAGGCCGCAGCACCACGGCATCGGGAAACGCCGCGCGCAGCGCCGCCTCCCCCGCCGCTTTGCTGCGGGCATATTCGCTGGGGCCCTGCGGGTCGGCGCCGATGGCCGAAACCTGCACCAGCCGCTGCACGCCGGCGGCGGCGGCCGCGGCGCCAATGCGGCCCGGCACCTCGCCCTGCAGCCGGCGGAAGTCGCCCTTGTGCTTTTCGGCCAGGATGCCCACCAGGTTGACCACCACCTGCGCGCCATCCACCGCCCGGGCGATGCCGGCATCCTCCCGCAGGTCCACCGACAGCGGCACCATCTGGCCCACCTTGCCCACGGTCATCAGCGAGCGGATGGCCTCCGGATTGCGGCCGACCACGCGCACCACGTAGTCCAGCCGGGCCAGGCGCTGCACCACTTGCCGGCCGATAAAGCCGGCGCCGCCGAATACCGTCGCGAGTTTGCGTGTCATCATGGCGCCAGCCCCTTCTGATCCAACCGTTCCGCAACGAATGGGGGGCCTGCCAGTTCCACGCGGCCGTGCCAACCTTTGACCCCCTCCCCCGCGCTCTCTATATGCAGGCGGAAACGGGGCGAGCGCGCCTCCGCCCCCACGCCGCATCCATAAGGTTTCCGATGACCCTGCCGCTGATGCCGAAGGCCACCGCCGTGTGGCTCATCGAGAAGACGTCCCTGTCCTTTACCCAGGTCGCCGATTTCGTCGGCATGCACCCGCTGGAGGTGCAGGCGATCGCCGATGGCGAGGTGGCGCAGGGCATCGTCGGCTACGACCCGGTGCAGAACAGTCAGCTGACGCGCGAGGAGATCGCCCGCTGCGAGGCCGACCCCGACGCCCGCCTGCGCCTGCTGCCCTCCGCCGTGCCCCAGCCCAAGGGCCGCGGCAAGGGCGCGCGCTACACGCCCGTGTCCAAGCGCAACGACCGGCCGGACGGCATCGCCTTTCTGCTGCGCAACTTCCCGCAGTTGACCGAGGCGCAGATCGGCAAGCTGCTGGGCACCACCAAGGATACCATCGCCAAGGTGCGCGACCGTACCCACTGGAACAGCGCCAACATCAAGCCGCGTGACCCGGTGATCCTGGGCCTGTGCAGCCAGGGCGACCTCAACGCCGCCGTGATCGCCGCCGGCGGCAACCCGGCCGCGACGCCGGCGCCGCTGGACGAGGACGAGACGGCCGCCTGAGGCTTGGCTTTCGCCCGGGTATGAAAAAGCCCCGCCGGCCGCAAGGCCGCGCGGGGCTTTCCTCTGAGGGCCCTGCCCTCAGCGCGACGTTCGCAGCCGCTCGATCTCTTCCTTCAGCCGCAGCTTGGCGACCTTGAGCTTGGCCAGGGTGGCGGCATCCGGCGCCGGGCGCTGGCCTTCCTGGGCCAGCTGGCGGTCCAGGCTCGCGTGCCGGTCCTGAAGGCTGTTGAGACGGGGCTGCTGCGTTGCGATCACGCTTGATCCTCCACTCGTTGATGGTCCCGGGACATCAACCGCGCGACCCCCGCCATGGGTTTCATGGCGGTCCGCGGCCGTGTTCCGGCGGCGCTGCCGCGACCGCAACCCTGCCCCGCGTGGCATCCTGCACCGCGGGTGCGAGAGGCGGCTGGGCGGCGGCGCCCGGCCATGATATGGCGTTTGTCCCCTCCGATGCGACTCATAACCGTCGAGTAATGCCGCCTGATGCTGGCCGATCGAGACAGCCTGCTGCGTCGCCTGCACGAGCTTCGCAGCGAGCACCGCGACCTGGATACCGTGATCGCGCGCATGGAGGACGGTCCCATGGACCAGCTCCAGTTGCAGCGCCTGAAGAAGCGGAAGCTGAAGCTGAAGGACGAGGTCGCCTGGCTGGAAAGCCGCCTGGTGCCCGACATCATCGCCTGAGGCCGCGTCCGCGCGGCTGATGGAGGCTGGACTTTCGGGCCCTGGCGCGGCACAGCCGCCGCTTGGAGCAGCCCGCCGTCCCGCAGGATATCCGCATGACCGACATCCCCGCCCCCATCGCGACCGATGGTGCCACGCCGCCGCTGGTCGGCATCATCATGGGCAGCCGGTCGGACTGGGACACCATGCGTCACGCCAGCGAGATGCTGACGACCCTCGGCATCGCGCATGAATGCAAGGTGGTCTCGGCCCACCGCACGCCGGACCGCATGTATGAATACGCCCGCGCCGCCGCGCCGCGCGGCCTGCGGGCGGTGATCGCGGGGGCGGGCGGCGCCGCCCACCTGCCCGGCATG
This sequence comes from Roseomonas haemaphysalidis, assembly GCF_017355405.1. NCBI lineage: Bacteria > Pseudomonadati > Pseudomonadota > Alphaproteobacteria > Acetobacterales > Roseomonadaceae > Roseomonas > Roseomonas haemaphysalidis. The sequence goes on along the minus strand of NZ_CP061177.1, from coordinate 1,790,792 downwards.
GTGGCCGCCCTGACGCGCCTGCCGGTGCTGGGCGTGCCGGTGGAAAGCCACGCGCTGAAGGGCATGGACAGCCTCCTGTCCATCGCCCAGATGCCCGCCGGCATCCCGGTCGGCACGCTGGCCATCGGCCGCGCCGGCGCGGTCAACGCCGCCCTGCTGGCGGCCGCCATGCTGGCCACCACCGACGCGCAGCTCGCCCTGCGGCTGGAACGCCACCGCGACACCCAGACCGAGTCGGTGGCGGAGAACCCGGCGTGAGCCCGTTGCCGCCCAACAGCACCATCGGCATCCTGGGCGGCGGCCAGCTCGGCCGCATGTCCGCGCTGGCCGCCGCCGAGCTGGGCTTCCGCGCGCATATCTACGCGCCCGGCGATGGCGAACCCGGCATGCAGGTCGCGGCCGCCCGCACCGTCGCCGCCTATGAGGACGAGGCGGCGCTGGCCCGCTTCGCCGCCGCCGTGGACGTGGTGACCTTCGAGTTCGAGAACGTCCCCGCCCGCACGCTGGAGATCCTGTCGCCGCTGAAGCCCTGCCGCCCCGGGCCCAAGGCGCTGGCGGTGTGCCAGGACCGGCTGCAGGAAAAGGCGTTTTTCGGCGAGGCCGGCGTGCCGGTCGCCCCCTGGGCCGCCGTGACCACGGAAGCGGAGCTGCATGCCGCCGTGGCGCGCATCGGCCTGCCCGCGGTGCTGAAGACCACGCGGCTCGGCTACGACGGCCGCGGCCAGGCGGTGCTGCGCGATGCCGCCGACATCGCCCCCGCCTGGGAACGCCTGTCCCCACGGCCGCTGATCCTGGAAGCCTTCGTGCCCTTCGCGCAGGAGTTGTCGGCCATCGCCGCGCGGGGGCTGGACGGCGAGACGGCGGTGTATGACGCGGTGGAGAATCGCCACACGCACCACATCCTCGACCTGTCCTTCGCCCCCGCCCGCGTGCCGCCGGCGGTGGCCGAGGCGGCACGCGGCCACGCTGCCCGCGTGGCGGCGGCGCTGGAGCTGGTCGGCGTGCTGGCGGTGGAGCTGTTCCTGCTGCCGGACGGCACGCTGCTGGGCAACGAGATCGCGCCGCGGCCGCACAATTCCGGCCACTGGACCCAGGATGCCTGCCAGTCCAGCCAGTTCCACCAGCATGTCCGCGCCGTTGCCGGACTGCCGCTGGGCAGCACGCAGCGACATTCGGATTGCATCATGCGCAATTTGGTCGGTCCGGCGGGCATGGCGCAGCTGCCCCGGTTCCTGGCGGAGAGCGAGGTTTCCGTGCACCTCTACGGCAAGGCGGAAGCCCGCGAAGGCCGCAAGATGGGCCATGCCAACCGGCTTTTCCCCCTGCAAACACTGGCCTCCGAAGCGGAAGCGCTGCTGCTCTCAAGGCTGTGACCAAAATGCCCCACCCCCCCTGTGGCTCCAACGACACAGTGAGGGGGAAACGATCAGGGGGTTAATGCGGCGCGGCGCAATGAATGCTAATCCATGCTGCACGCCGCGCCCGTTCCACCCGGAAGGTTGAGCGCTGCGGATTGCCTCTGGTGGATCGAGGAGAAAGACAATGAAGTTCAAGCAGGCTCTTCTGGCCGCGACCGTGCTGGCTCTGCCGCTCGCCGCCCAGGCCCAGCCCGTGACCGGCGTCTACGTCGGCGCCGGCGCCGGCTACAACTACACCCAGGACGCCGACCTGACCTCGGGCAGCAACTTCGCGGCCGGCGCCTTCAACAACCAGCGCAAGGCGAGCGCCGAGTTCGACGACGGCTTCGGCGGCGTCATCTCGGTCGGCTACGGCTTCGGCAACGGCCTGCGCGCCGAGATCGAGGGCAACTACCGCCAGAACGACGTCAACAACATCGACGCCGCCGGCGGCCGCCTGCCGGGCATCTCCGGCACCGCCCGCACCTACGGCGCGATGGCCAACGTCCTGTACGACTTCAACTTCAGCCCGCTGGTCGTCCCCTACATCGGTGGCGGCGTCGGCTACGCCTGGACCGACTACGACAACGTCGGCTCGCGCTTCTACCGCGGCAATCAGATCGGCCGCTCGGTGTCGATCGATGACACCGATGGCCGCTTCGCCTACCAGGGCATCGCCGGCCTGGCCTTCCCGATCGCCGCCGTCCCCGGCCTGGCGATCACCGCCGAGTACCGCTTCTTCGCCACCCTCGACCCCTCCTTCGATGGCAGCAGCCAGTCCAGCACGGGCGCCGTGACGCGCACCAAGTTCGACTCGGAGAACTTCAACCACTCCGGCTTCATCGGCCTGCGCTACGCCTTCAACGCGCCGCGCCCGGTGGCGGTGGTCGAGCCTGTCGCCGTGGCGCCCGCCGCCGCGCCGGCGCCCGCCCGCACCTACCTGGTGTTCTTCGACTTCGACCGCGCCGACCTGACGGACCGCGCCCGCCAGATCATCGCCGAAGCCGCGCAGAACGCCGGCCGTACGCAGACGACCCGCATCGAAGTGGCCGGCCACGCCGACCGCTCGGGCTCGCCGCAGTACAACCAGCGCCTGTCGCAGCGCCGCGCCGACGCCGTCGCCGCCGAGCTGGGCCGCCTGGGCATCCAGCGCTCCGCCATCACCGTGCAGGCCTTCGGCGAGAGCCGTCCGCTGGTCGCCACGGCCGACGGCGTGCGCGAGCCGCAGAACCGCCGCGTCGAGATCGTCCTGCGCTGATCGCGCGGGACGGGGGAAGGCCCCGGCCTTCCTTTCGGCCTGGAAAAAGAATGGGGGAGGTGCCGCAAGGCGCCTCCCCCTTTTTTTTGCGCATCCGGCGGCGATGTCGCCGCCGCAGCCATGAAAAAGGGCGCCTCACGGCGCCCTGTCTCGTTTTCCCCCGGCTGCCTTGGCAGCGTCAGCGGCTGGCGGTGCGTGCCCGGCTCGGGGCGGCACGGCGGGTCGCCGCCGGCGTTTCGCGCACCGGCGCGGCGGTGGCACCCGTGCAGGTGTCCAGCTCATAGGGCACCACGACGTTGCTCTGCATCGAGATGCTGGCGAGCTGCGCCATGCTGGTGTTCTGCGCCAGCGACTGCTGGAACAGCGGCGTGACGTTCTGGCAGAAGGTGGAGCCCTGGTCGATGCCGTCCTGGGACTGCGCGTTGGCCAGCTGGGTGATGAAGATGTCCAGCTGCTTCTGGCCCTGCACGGCGCCGTGCACGCGCTTGAAGTGGTTGGTCACCGCCTTGTAGGCCTCGCCCAGGTCGCGCTGGTAGCGGGTCACGAAGGTGTTGTAATCGTTGGTCTTGTTGCAGGCCAAGGCCGCGACCATCAGCTGGCTCTGCAGCGCGCGGACCTCGATGCCGGTGCGCTCGGCCGGCTGCAGGCAGGACTGCGCCAGGACCGGCGTGGCAAACCCGGCGGCGATCAAGCCGGCGGTCATGATTCGAACAAGCTTCATCGCGACCTAAATCCCCCAACGGTGGCGAGCATTCGGTGGAACACGTCCCCCGCGCGGCTCTTTACACCATTTCGTGCGCGGTTGCGACGGCTTGCAAACCTGCGGCAAACTCAGCGGGCACAGTGGCTTGCTGGCATTTGCCGAGACCACGCTTCAAGTCGTGCGGCGGAGTCGCCGGCCGAGCTGCGCGACCTGGTCCAGGCGGCGGTCCAGAAAGGCGGCCGTGGCGCCCGGGGCCGGCGCCGGGTCGCGCAGCCAGAAGGCCAGCGTGGCGGCGTAAACGCTGCCCAGCGTCACGCGCTTGCTGTGCCGGGAAAAGCCGGTGGAGTCGTCGCCGGCCGCCAGCCACAGGCTGTCGGCGGTGCGCGCCAGGATGGCACCCCCCGCGGCGGCGTTCCACGGCAGCGCCAGCAAGCCCACGGCGCGGCGCTCCGCATCCCGCCATGGCTCCAGCCAGGCGAGTCGGGCCAGGATCAGGGCACGGATGCGGGCCGGCGTGCGCAAACCCTCCAACGGCCCGGCGGCGGCCACCATCTCGCGATCCGCCAGCATGGCAAACTGCGCCACCACCCCCGGCATGCCGCGCGGAAACAGGCCGGCACCCGCCGCGGCGGGCTGGCCGGCGTCGCGCAGCCCGGCGGACAGGGCCGCCGGCGTCCAGCCAAGCCGTGCCACATGCGGCAACATGGCGCGCAGCACGGCGTCGCGCATGGGGTCCTCGTCGTTCATGCGGAGCGCTCCCGGGCGGCGGTGATGGCCGCGGCGGCGGCGGTGGAGCTGCGGGCCAGTTCCTCGTTGAAGCCGAACTGCGTGAAGTCGGTCATGCGCATCGGGTACAGCACGCCGTCCAGGTGGTCGACCTCGTGCTGCATCACGCGGGCCGCCATCCCTTCCGCCTCGCCCTCCACCGCATCGCCTGCTTCGTCCTGGCCGCGAAACAACAGCCGGGCGGCGCGGGGCACGTTGCCGCGCAGACCGGGGATCGACAGGCAGCCTTCCCAGCCGGTGGCCTCCGCGGGGCCGAGCAGGGTCAGCGCCGGGTTGACCAGGGCGCGCACGCGGTCGCCGTCGCGCCACACGAACAGGCGCAGCGGCACATGGACCTGCGGCGCCGCGAGGCCGAGTCCGGCGGCGTCCAGCATGGTTTCGCCCATGTCGGCGATCAGCCGGCGGATGTCCGGGTCGCGGGCATCCGGCACCGGGTCGGCGCGGCGGAGCAGGACGGGGTGGCCCATGCGGGCGATCTTCAGGATGGCCATGCCTTATCCTAGGCGGAAAACGCCGGGGGCGGAATTCGGCCTCGCGACTCGGGCCGGCACCGCATTTGCCGGGGCTGTGGTGCCGGAAGGGGTTTTCCTTGCCGCGCGGAGCGTGCTAACAGCGTGGCCCTGCACGGAGCTGGCCACCGCCGGCCGCCCCGTGCTGTTCGCATTCAATCCGGCATTCATCGGCTGCCGGGCACAGGCATAGAGGATACCGCACAGCGTGCAGGTCGTCGTTCGGGATAACAATATCGATCAGGCCCTCAAGGCCCTCAAGAAGAAGCTGCAGCGCGAAGGCGTCTTCCGCGAGATGAAGCTGCGCCGCCACTACGAGAAGCCGTCGGAGCGCCGCGCCCGCGAGGCCGCCGAGGCCGTCCGTCGCGCCCGCAAGGTGGAGCGCAAGCGTCTGGAGCGCGAAGGCTTCTGAAGCCAGCCGCCGGCCCCGGCCGGCGGTACCGTTGCGCCGATGACCGCGAGGCGGGCCGGTTCCGGTCCGCCCTTCGCGGTTTTTCTGTTGGCGCGACATGACCGGCATGTCATGCCTGCGGAACAGCCGCTTGTGTTCCGTACGGCGGCGAAATGGTAACGCAATGTAACGGCGCCTATGCTGCCGGCCTGACTCTGCGTATGCGATCAGGCATGAAGGCATCGCGCGCGCTGACTCCCCTGCTGGCTGCCATGATCGGCGCCGGCCTTTCTGCGTTTCCGGCCCTGCTTTCCGCCCAGCAACCGCCCCCGGCCAACCAGGGCGGGGCGGCCCAGGGCCTGCCGGTGGTCACCAGCCCGGCGCAGCGGGGGCCGGTGCCGCTGGAAATTCCGGCCAACGGCACGGTGGTGGCCGAGAACACCGTGTCCGTGCGCAGCCGGGTGGACGGACAGATCCGCGAGCTGCACGTCACCGAGGGCCAGCGCGTGAAACGCGGCCAGGTGCTGTTCACCCTGGATACCCGCATGGCCGAGGCCCTGCTCGCGCAGCAAGAAGCACAGGCGACGCGGGATCGCGCCATTGCCGCCCGGGCCCGGGCGGATGCCAGCCGCTACGCCTCGCTGCGCGGCGAGGGCTTCGCCGCCACCCAGCGCTTCGAGCAGGCGCAGGCCGATGCCGCCACCGCCGACGCCAACCTGAAGGCGACCGAGGCGGTGATGGCGCAAACCCGCCTGACCCTCGACTACGCCACCATCCGCGCCGAGGCCGATGGCCGGCTCGGCGCTCTGCCGATCACCGCCGGCAACCTGGTGCGCGGCAGCGAAGGCACCGTGCTGGCCACCATCACCCAGACCGACCCCGTGCAGGTGCAGTTCTCCGTGCCCGAGCGGTGGCTGCCGGAGGTGCAGGAGGCGATGGCGCGGGCCGGCGGCGGCGCCGGGCCCGTGGTGACGGCGCGTTCGCCCAGCGACCGGCACAACCCGGTCAAGGGAGAGCTGTTCTTCGTGGACAGCCAGGTGGACAGCACCTCGGGCACCGTGTCCCTGAAGGCGCGCTTTCCCAACCCCGACAACCAGCTCTGGCCGGGCCAGTACGTCAATGTCGTGCTGGTGCCGCGCACCGAGGACCAGGCCCTCAGCGTGCCGGTGCAGGCCGTGCAGACCGGCAGCCAGGGCCGCTACGTGTACGTGGTGGACGGCGAAAGCCGCGCCCGCCGCCGCGCGGTGCAGCTGGAGCGCGTGGTCGCCGGCCGTGCCGTCCTGAAGGCCGAGATCGAGGCCGGCGACAAGGTGGTCATCGAAGGCGCGCAGGTGCTGTCCGATGGCGCCCGCGTCGTGGAGCGCCCCCCCGCCCCCAACCGCCCGCAAAGCTAGGCAGAGCGCATGACCATCTCGGAACTCTGCATCCGCCGGCCCGTGATGACGCTGCTGCTGTCGCTGGCCGCGATCCTGGCCGGCACGGTGGCGTATTTCCAGATGCCGGTGGCCGCCATCCCGCGCGTCGACTTCCCGGTGATCACGGTGTCCGCCACCTTCCCCGGTGCCAGTCCGGAAACCATGGCGAACTCGGTGGCCCTGCCGCTGGAGCGCGAGTTCTCCACCATCGCGGGCATCGACCAGATGTCCTCGATCAGCGGCCAGGGGACGCTGCAGATCACCTTGCAGTTCGTGCTGGGCCGGCCGATCGACGCGGCGGCGCTGGACGTGCAGTCGGCGCTGTCCCGCGCCCAGCGGCGGCTGCCGGCGGAAATGACCACGCCGCCGTCCTTCCGCAAAACCAACCCGGCCGACGCGCCGGTGGTGCTGCTGAACCTGCGCGGCGGCGACGTGCCGCTGTACCGGCTGAACGAGATCGCGGCCGTCATCATCTCCCCCGCGCTGTCCCGCATCCCGGGCGTGGCGCAGGTGCTGACCTATGGCGAGCAGAAATACGCCGTGCGCGTGCAGCTGGACCCGGACCGGGTGGCTGCCCTGGGCTTCGGCTTTGACGAGGCGCAGCGCGCCATCGCGGCGGCCAACGGCAACACCCCCGTGGGCACGCTGGACGGCCCCCGCCAGGCGCTGACGCTGCGCGCCAACGACCAGTTGCAGGACGCCGCCGAGTTCCAAAGGCTGGTGATCGGCGGCCGGCCCAATGCGCCGATCCGCGTGCAGGACGTGGCGCGCGTCGAGGACGGGGTGGAGAACAACCGCCAGGCCGCGTGGCTGAACGGCACGCGCGGCCTGACGCTGGCGGTGCAGCGGCAGCCGGACGCCAACACGGTGCAGGTGGTCGATGGCGTGCTGGCCGCCATCCCGGGCCTGTCCGCCGCCCTGCCGCCGGGCGCCGAGGTGACGGTGATGCTGGACCGCTCGGTATCCATCCGCCACGCGGTGTCCGACGTGCAGCACCACCTGCTGATCGCCATCGGGTTGGTGGTGCTGGTGATCTTCCTGTTTCTGCGGAAGATCTCGGCCACCATCATCCCCGGCATCGCGGTGCCGCTGTCGCTGGCCGCCACCTTCGGGCTGATGTATGCGCTGGGCTACGGCATCGACAACATCACCCTGCTGGGCCTGACCCTGGCCGTGGGGCTGGTGGTGGACGATGCCATCGTGATGCTGGAAGCCATCGTCCGGCATATGGAAGAAGGCATGGCCCCCATGGCCGCCGCCATCCGCGGCGCCAAGGAGGTGGGCTTCACCATCATCTCCATCACCCTGTCGCTGATCGCCGTGTTTTTGCCGATCCTGTTGATGGGCGGCGTGGTGGGCCGGGTGTTCAACGCCTTCGCCGCCACGGTCAGCCTTGCCGTGCTGTGTTCCTGCGTGGTGTCGCTCACGCTCACGCCGCTGATGGCCAGCCGGCTGCCCGCGCACAGCAAGCCCTCGCGCTTTGACGCCTTTCTGGAACGCGGCTTCCGCGCCGTGGAAGGCGGCTACGCCTGGCTGCTGGACCTGTCGCTGCGCTGGCGCTCGGTGGTCTGGCTCGCCTTTGTGGTGTCCGTCGGGCTGTCGGTCTGGCTGGCGGTGATCATTCCCAAGGGGTTCTTCCCGGTGGAGGACACCGGGCTGGTCAGCGTCTCGACCGAAGGGCCGCAGGACACCTCCTTCGAGGACATGGCGGCGCGCCATACCCGGGTCGCCGACATCATCCGGCAGAACCCGGCGGTGGAGCTGGTCAACGCCTCCATCGGCGGCGGCACCGGCAATGCCAGCAACCAGGGCCGCATGTTCGTGCAGCTCAAGCCGCGTGAGGAACGCCCGGCGGTGACCGAGGTGCTGCAGCAGCTGCGGCGGCAGACCGCCGGCATCCCCGGCATGCGCGTCTACCTGAACCCGATCCAGAACCTGAACTTCGGGGCCCGGCAGTCGCGCACCCTGTACCAGTACACGCTGCAAGGCCTGCGGGCGGACGAGCTGTATTCCTGGGCCGAGCGCATGCAGGCGACGCTGCGCCGCCTGCCCGGGCTGCAGGACGTCAACACCGACCTGCAGCTGAACGCTCCCATCCTGTCCGTCAACGTGGACCGCGACCGCGCCGCCTCGCTCGGCGTGTCGGTGGATCAGGTGCGGCAGGCGCTGTACTCGGCCTTCGGGGCACGGCAGATCAGCACCATCTTCGGTGCCTCCGACAGTTATTCGGTGATCCTGGAAGCGCTGCCGCGCGACCAGCAGGACGAGGCCGGGCTGTCCAAGATCTACCTGCGCTCCTCCACCGGGCGGCTGGTGCCACTGGCCGGCATCGCCAACCTGACCCGCACCGTCGGCCCGCTGACGGTGGCGCACCAGGGCCAGCTGCCGGCGGTCACCATCGGCTTCAACACCGCCCCCGGCGTGGCGCTGGGCCAGGCCACCAATGCCATCTCCGCCGCCGAAAAGGAGCTGGGCCTGCCGCCGACCATCGTGTCGGGCTACGCGGGCACGGCGCAGATCTTCCAGCAGGCGCTGACCGGCCAGGGCATGCTGCTGATCGCGGCGGTGCTGATCGTCTACGTGGTGCTGGGCGTGCTCTATGAATCGCTGGTCCACCCCCTGACCATCCTGTCCGGCCTGCCGGCCGCGACGGTGGGCGCCCTGGCCACGTTGTGGCTGTTCGACCTGGACCTGTCGGTCATCGCCATCATCGGCGTGCTGCTGCTGATCGGGCTGGTCAAGAAGAACGCGATCATGGTGGTGGACGTGGCGCTGGAACGGCAGCGGGCCGGCGACGACCCGCTGACCGCGGTGCGCCATGCCAGCGTGGTACGCTTCCGCCCCATCATGATGACCACGCTGGCGGCGGCCGCCGGCATCGTGCCGATCGCCGCGGGCTGGGGCACCGCCGCCGAGCTGCGCCAGCCGCTCGGCCTCGCGGTGCTGGGCGGGCTCGCGGTATCGCAGGCGCTGACGCTGTTCGTGACGCCAGTGCTGTTTCTGGCCTTCGAGGGGCTGTCCCGCCGCTTCACGCGGCAGCGGCCGGCGGCCGCGGCGGCGCAGCCGGCGGAATAAGGGCCGAGGGCGCCGCGCTGCCCCGGCCTTCGGGCATGGTCTGGCGGAGCCGTTGCGGCGGGGCCCGGGGGCGTGACCCGGGCCACGGCGTCAGCCGCGCCGCCGCCCCGTGACGATCCCTTCCCCCGCTTCCGGCGGCAGCCGCAGCGCCAGCGGCGCCGCCAACAGCATCAGCGCCGCGCCGATCAGAAAGCCGGCGGAGAAATCCACCGGCGCCGGCCCCCCGCGCCCGCCCAGCGTCACGCTGGCCTGCAGCACCGCCGCCGCCACGGCGACGCCGAGCGCCATGGACAGCTGCTGCACCGTGCTGGAAAAGCTGGTGGCGGCGGAAAGCTTGGCGTGCGGCACCTCGGCGTAGACCAGGGTGTTGGTGGTGGTGAAGTACAGGCTGCGGCACAGCCCGCCGAACAGCAGCGTGGCGAACAGCGCGGCCACCGGCCAGCCGGGGCGGAAGGCCGCGCACAGCGCGACGCTGAAGGCCGCCGCCACCGCGTTCCACATCAACACGTTGCGAAAGCCCGCCAGCCGCAGCGCGAACTGCGCCATCGGCTTCATGACAAAGGCGCCCAGCGCCGTGGCGAAGCTGATCATGCCGCTTTGCGACGCGCTGTTGCCGAAGCCGATCTGCAGGGCCAGCGGCACCAGAAAGGGCACCATGCCCGCCCCGACCCGGAACACCGTGCCGGCGGTCACCGTGACGCTGAACGACGGGGTGCGCAGCAGCGAGAAGTCGATCGCCGGGTTAGGCACCCGCAGGCAGTGCCGCACCGCCAGCGTGCCCAGCACCAGCCCCACGACCAGCACGGCTTCCGGCACGAAGCGCGGCACCAGCCCACGGCCCAGCGTTTCAAAGGTGAACATCAGGCAGGCCAGCGCGGTGCCGACCAGCGCCAGCCCCGGCACGTCCGGCGGCGGCGGCAGGCTCTTGGGCAAGGTGGGAATGAGGCGCCACACCAGCAGCAGCCCCACCACGCCGACGGGCAGGTTGATCCAGAACACCGCGCGCCAGGACACGAGGTCGGTGAGAAAGCCGCCCACCGGCGGGCCCATCACCGGGCCCAGCAGGGCGGGCATGGACAGCCAGGTGGTGGCCGTCAGCAGCTCGTCCTTCTTGACCCGCCGCAACAGCAACAACCGCCCGACCGGCACCATCATGGCACCGCCCAGGCCTTGCAGCACCCGCGCGCCCACCATCTCCAGCAGCCCCTGCGACATGCCGCACAGCGCTGAGGCGACGGTGAAGGTGGCGATCGCCGCCATGAACACCTGCTTGGCCCCGAAGCGGTCCGCCATCCAGCCGCTGAGCGGGATGAACACCGTCAGCGCCACCAGGTAGGAGGTGATGGCGACCCCCATGGTCAGCGGGTCCTCCCCCAGGTCCCGCGCCATGGATGGCAGCGCGGTCGCCACCACGGTGCTGTCCAGGTTCTGCATGAACAGCGCGCTGGCGACGATGGCGGCCACCACCCGGGGGTCCGGGTCGCGGGCGATGGGCGGGGCGGAGTCGGGGGGAAGGGCGTCGCTGGGCACGCGCCAAGGTTACGCCCGGCCAGCGCGGCCCGCTACCGGCCGGACGGTCATGGCGAAACCGCGTTTCAGGCGTGCCGGGCCGGGGGGCCGCCTGCCCTTGCTCAGGCAGCGGCCTCGTCTTCCAGCGCCACCGGCTCGGCCAGCGTCAACCGCGAGGGCCGGCTGGCTTCGCCCAGCCATTGCGCGCAGCTCGCCTGGAGCGCTTCCACCGACAGCGCCCCGCCCGCCACGGGCCGGATCGTCGCGGCCAGCCCGTCCTGCATGCACACCGCCGCGACGCCTGGCTGGCGGCGCAGAAAGGCGGCCGTCGCGGCGGGCGACACGGCCACCCCGTCGTGGCACAGCAGGCCGTCGCGGCGCGGTCCGGCCGGGACAAAGCAGCCGCCCGCCAGCGACACGGGCAGGCCCAGCAGCAAGGTGCCACCGGGCAGCGTGGCGGCGGTCACGGCCAGGGTTTCGGCGTCGTGCAGGACGGCGGCGGGCAGCGGGCGGAAGCCCTGCTCCTCGCGCAGGGCGAACACGCCCTGGGTTTCCGCCGTGCCCCAGAATTCCCGGGCCGCCAGGGTGGGAGCCCGCGCAGGCCCCGGCGCGGCCGCGAGCCGCAGCATGGCATAGGGGCGGCGGGCCGCCAGCGGCTCCATCGCCTCCAGCTGTGCCGGCAGGGCCACTAGGTGGGTGGCGGCCTGGGCACGTGCCAAGCTGTCGGCGGCCACGTCGTCTTCCGGCAACAGCAGGCGGGCACCGGACAGCAGCGCGGCAAAGGCCGCGGCCAGGCCATCCGGGCTGAGCAACGGCAACCACAGCAGCAGGCCCGCGGCGGCATCCAGGCCAAGGCCCGCGGCCACCGCCTCGGCATGCAGCGCCACGGCGCCCTGGGCGTGGATCGCCAGGGCATCGCCGCCGGCGGGCAGCGCCAGCAGCGCGCTGCCGGCGGTGCCGTGATCGCCGGCATGTTCCGGCATGGCGTCCAGCGTTTTCCAGGGCAGCACGGGCAACCCGGCCAGCGCCGCCTCGCCGCCGGCATCCAGGCCGATCACGCCGCGCAGCGGCCCGCGCCCGGCGCCGATCGCCAGCGCCAGCCGCGCCGGCAGGGTGCCGCCCCAGGCCACCGCCACCAGCGCGGCGCGGCCACGGCTCAGCAGCGTGGCGATCTCCTCGGCCCCCAGGCGCGGGTCCAGCGGCAGCGCGGTGGCACCGAGCCGCGCCAGCGCCAGCAGCAGCACCACGGCTTCCGGGCGCGGCGGCAGCAGCAGCGCCACGCGGTCCCCGGGGCCGACACCCTGGCACACCAGCCCTTCCGCAACCCGGCGCGCGGCGGCGCCCAGCGCGGCGCGGGACAGCGGCGGCCGGCTGAGGCACAGCAGCGCGGGCGCATCCGGCAGGGTCGCCGCCAGGGCTTCCAGGAGCGCCGGCAGCGTCGTGCCCGGCGTGTCCTGCGGCCCCAAGCCCGCCTGTGCCTGCCCGTCCTCGCTGCCGCCTTGCTGCAATGGATGCCGTCCCAACTGGAAAATGCCGATAAGCCGCCGTGTCTGCCGCAACTCGGCGCGCCGCGCCAGCGCCGCGACCGGTTTTCCGGACGGCGGCGGGTGGACAATCCGCGGCGGCGGCGGGAATCTGAGGCCCGAAGCAGTTCTGGAGCCTTCCGCATGACCGACTGGACCGCCCGTGCCGGCAGCCCCTTTCCCCTGGAGAAGCAGCCGGCACAGGGCAGCCGGGGCATGGTGGTCACCAACCACCCCGTCGCCTCGGGGGCGGGGGCGGAAATGCTGCTGGCCGGCGGCAATGCCATCGATGCCGCCATCGCCGCGCTGTTCACGCTGAGCATCGTGGAACCAATGATGGTGGGCCCGCTGGGCGGCGGCGTGGCGCATCTGCGGCTGGCGGACGGGCGGCATCTGGTGCTGGACGGGCTGTCCACCGCCCCCGGCGCGGCGCGACCGGACCTATACCGCCCGGTCAGCGACACCCTGCCCGACTACCAGGAAACCGAGGGGCTGGAAAACAAGGTCGGCCCGCTGGCCATGGCGGTGCCGGGCGCGCTGGCCGGGTGGTGCCACGCCCTGGCCGCGCACGGCACCATGCCGCTGGCCGAGGTGCTGCGACCGGCGATCCGCGCCGCCGAGGAAGGCTTCCGGGTCACCGACTACCTGGCGGGCGCGATCGGCGACGCGGCGGCCGACCTGGCGCGCGACCCTGGCCTTGCCGCCACCTTTCTGCCCGGCGGCGCGCCGCCAGCGGTGGGCAGCCTGCTGCGGCAGCCCGAGGCGGGCCAAAGCCTGCGGCTGATCGCGGCCGAGGGGCCTTCCGCATTGTATGGCGGCGCGCTGGGGCAGGCGCTGGCGGCGCACATGGCGGCCAGCGGCGGGCTGATCACGCTGGACGACCTCGCCGCCTTCCAGGTGGTGGAACGGGCGCCGATCCGTGGCCACTACCGGGGGTTCGAGGTGCTGGCGCCGCCGCCGCCCGCCTCCTCCGGCGTGCACATGACGCAGATGCTGAACGTCCTGGAAGGCTTCGACCTCGGCGCGCTGGGCAGCGGCACCGCCGACACCATCCACCTGCTGGCGGAAAGCCTGAAGCTGGCCTTCGCCGACCGCGCCGTGGCCACCGCCGACCCCGCCTTCGTGAAGGTGCCGGTGGAGCGCCTGACGTCCCGCGACTATGCCGCCGAGCGCCGCGCGCTGATCGACCCGCAGGCGGCGCGGGACTGGGCGCCGGGCGTGCCGCCGGCCGAGTCGGCCAACACCACCCATGTCACTGTAGCCGATGCGCAGGGCAACGTGGTCGCCACCACGCAGACCATCAACAGCCTGTTCGGCGCCCGCTTCTCGATCCCCGGCACCGGGCTGATCGCCAACAACTACATGTTCAACTTCGACCCGCACCCGGGCACGGCGCTGAGCGTGGCGCCGGGCAAGCGGGTGTTCACCTCCATGGCGCCTTCCATCGTGCTGAAGGACGGCGCGCCCGCCTTCGCGCTGGGCCTGCCGGGCGGGCTGCGGATCTTCGGCTCCGCCATGCAGGCGATCATCAACCTGATCGACCACGGCATGACCCTGCAGCAGGCGGTGGAAGCGCCCCGCATCTGGACCCAGGGCCATACGCTGGAGCTGGAGCCGGCGATCTCCGCCAAAGCCGAGGCCGGCCTGAAGGCCCGCGGCCACCAGACCGTGCGGCCCAAGCACATCGGCGGCGGCATGGGCGCGATCCGTTTCCTGCCCGGCGGCCTGCTGGAAGGCGCCGCCTGCTGGCGGGCGGACGGCACGCCGGTGGGCATCGCCGGCGGGCTCGCGCGTCCTGGTATCCGCTTCAACCCGGAGGTCGGGCGCCGCTGAGGCAGCCCATGAAAAAGGCCGCCCCGGCGGGGGGCGGCCTTTTTCCTGTCAGTTGCGCCGTGGGCTCAGGGGCACTCGCAGCCATCGGTCGGCGTCGTTTCGCCGCGCACTAGGTGGTGGTCGATCCATTCGGACACCAGCCGTCGCGCCTCGTTCACCGAGGATTCGGGGTGGTGGATGCGATACAGGGCGGTGCAGGCACGGAAGGAGGACAGGTCGTCATTGCCCGTTTCCCGCAGCTCGCGGTAGGCGGTCACCACCGCCCGCTCGCACCGGCGGGTGATATGGCTGAAGTCGTTGCCCATCCAGAATTCTCCTGCGTTGCGATTGAATTGAGAATCGCTCGCAATCTGTCTCCCCGGATTTATAAGCCCATCGGGCTGAGCGTTCAAGTCGGGCCTTGCCAAGGCGCCGTTCAGGGGGCCGCGACGGCCTCCTCGTCCTCTTCCTGCCGGATCACCCGCCGCGCCAGCTTCATGGCTTGGTAGTGGTCGCCGGCCTCGGCCTGCTCCAGGGCGCGCCGGAGCATCAGGCGCCATGCCTCGGGCGCGCCCGACTCCATGAACGCGGCCACGCGCTGCCGCGCCTCGTCCAGACCACCGGCCCGCTCCTCGTCCTGCCCGATATAGGCGGTCTGCAGCGCCAGGTAGATCCGCCGCGCTTCCGTGGTCGCCGTGTCCGGGCTCAGCACCTGCTTGCCGAACAGAAAGCGCGCCCGGTTGGTCAGCTCCACTCGCGCCCGGTTGCGGAAGCGGATCGGCGCGCCATTGACGATCAGTAAGTCGCCAGGGCGCAGTTCGAGGACGAGCGTGGTCATGCGATCATGGCTTTCCGGCTGCGGCATGGTCGCCGTTCTCTGAAGGGTTCGGGTACGGTTCTCCGTGATGGGCGGCACGTGCGCCGCGACACCGCGGCCGCCCTATGTGCGCCGCAGGACCTTAACGGAGGCTGAAGCCGTGGGGCGCGCGCGGCCGGTCACTGCCGGCGGAACAACCACAGGAGCCCGTCCACCGCCGCCCCCCGCTCCTGCCGCAGCACCACCGCGCGCTCCTCCAGGAGATGCAGGCCACTGGCCGTGGCCAGTGGCCGCAGCGCTGCCGGGTTGTGGCGGAAGCGCAGGCCCGGGCCCAGAACGGCGGCAGGGGCACCCGGCGCGTCCTCGCCGCGTTCCAGGCTGAAGGCCAGCAGACCACTGGGTGCCAGCGCCGCCGCCAGAAGCGGCAGCACGGCCGACAGGTCGCCCAGGTAGTTCAGCACGTCCGCCGCCGCGACAATGCCGAAGCCCCCCGGGTGGCCCGGCAGGAAGTCCAGCAGGTCGGCCTCATGCAGCGCGTGGTAAAGGCCCCGCGCCCGCGCGGCATCCAGCATGCGGGGCGACAGGTCCACCCCCACCAGCCGCGCCGCGAAGGGCGCCAGCGCCATGCCGGACAGGCCGGTGCCGCAGCCGAGGTCCAGCACCGCCTGGCCACCCGGCGCCCCGGCTTGCGCCAGCATCTCGGCCAGCAATGCAGGGGTCCGGTAGCCCAGGCCCTGCAGCGCGTCGTCGAAGCGCGGAGCGTATTGGTCGAACAGGTCACGCACATAGCCGGCGGGGGCGCGGCCGGGCGCGTCGGCGGCGCCAAGGGCGGCCAGCAGAAAGCCCGCCTGCTCCGCCAGCCCGGGGTCCGCCGCGGCCAGCCGGGCCTCGGCCACGGCTTCGGCGGCATGGCCAGATTCGCGCAGGGCATGCGCCAGCGCCAGCCGCACGGCGGCATCGCCCGGCGCCTGCGCCGCGGCCTGCCGCAACGGGGCCAGCGCCTCGCTGGGCCGGTTTCGCACCGACAGCACCTGCCCCAGGTTGCGCAAGCTGACCACGTCGGCCGGGCGGGCGGCCACGGCGGCGCGCAACACCTGCTCGGCGCGGGGCAACTGCCCTGCCTCGGCCAGGGCGGCACCATGCGCGGCCAGAAACACCGGTGCATCCGGCTGGGTGGCCAGCGCCTGTCCGGTCAGCCGCAGGGCGGCATCGCGGTCGCCCCCTGCGCGGGCCAGCTGCCCCAGCAGGTTCAGGGCGTTGCCGTCCCGCGGGCGCAGCGCCAGCACCTGGCGGTACAGCGCCGCGGCCCCTTGCAGGTCGCCCCGCTGGTGGCAGGCCAGCCCTTGCCGCAGCAACAGGTCCGGCGTGGCCGCGACCATGCCGTCAGAACAGCCCGTCGATGCGGCCCTGGGCGTCCAGGCCGATGCCCTCGGCGGCCGGGCGGCGCGGCAGGCCGGGCATGGTCATGATCTCGCCCGCGATGGCCACCACGAAACCCGCGCCGGCCGACAGCCGCACCTCGCGCAGCGGCAGCACATGGCCTTCCGGCGCGCCCAGCAGCGCCGGGTCGGCGGAAAAGGAATACTGCGTCTTGGCGATGCACACGGGCACATGCGCGAAGCCCGCTTCCTCGAAGCGCCGCAGCTTGGCGGCCACCGGCGGCGGAATGCTGACGGAGGCGGCGTGGTAGATCTCGCGCGCCACCGTCTCGATCTTGCCGGCCAGCGACAGGTGGTCGTTGTACAGCGGCGCGAAATCCGCCGTGCCGCCGGCGATCAGCGCCTGCACCGCGCGGGCGAGGTCGGCGGCGCCCTCGGCACCATCCGACCAGTGGGTGCACAGGATGGCCTCGACGCCCAGGGCGCGCATCGCGTCCCGCACCGCCCCGATCTCGGCGGCGGTGTCGCTGGTGAAGCGGTTCAGCGCCACCACCACCGGCAGGCCGAACTTCTGCATGTTCTCCACGTGCCGGCGCAGGTTGGCGGTGCCGCGCGACACGGCGGCCACGTCCTCCGTGCCCAGCGCCGCCTTGCTGACGCCGCCATGCATCTTCAGCGCCCGCACCGTGGCCACCACCACGCAGGCCGAGGGCGAAAGGCCCGCCTGGCGGCACTTGATGTCCAGGAACTTCTCGGCGCCCAGGTCGGCGCCGAAGCCCGCCTCGGTCACCACCACATCGGCCAGGTCCAGCGCCAGCCGCGTGGCGATCACGCTGTTGCAGCCATGCGCGATGTTGGCGAAGGGCCCGCCATGCACCAGCGCCGGGGAGCCCGCAAGGGTCTGCACCAGGTTGGGCGCCAGCGCGTCGCGCAGCAGCGCCGCCATGGCACCGTCGGCCTTCAGGTCGTGCGCGGTGACGGCGCTGCCGTCCCGCCGGTAGCCGACCACGATGCGGCCCAGGCGCTGCTGCAGCTCCGCCAGGTCGCGCGACAGGCAGAACACCGCCATCACCTCGGACGCCACGGTGATGTCGAAGCCATCCTCGCGCGGAAAGCCGTTGGCCACGCCGCCCAGCGCCGCGGTGACGGAGCGCAGCGCGCGGTCGTTCATGTCCACCGCGCGGCGCCACACCACGCGGCGCGCGTCCAGCCCCTGCTCGTTGCCCCAGTACAGGTGGTTGTCCACCATGGCGGCCAGCAGGTTGTTGGCCGAGGTGATGGCGTGGAAATCACCGGTGAAGTGGAGGTTGATCTCCTCCATCGGCACCACCTGGGCGTGGCCGCCGCCGGTGGCGCCGCCCTTGACGCCGAAGCACGGCCCGAGCGAGGGCTCGCGCAGCGCGATCATCGCGCGGGCGCCCAGACTGTTCAGCGCGTCGCCCAGGCCGATGGTGGTGGTGGTCTTGCCTTCGCCCGCCGCGGTGGGGCTGATGCCGGTGACCAGCACCAGCTTGCCGGACTGGCCCTCGGCGCGCCGGGCGGCCACGAAGTCCAGGCTCACCTTGGCCTTGTGCCGGCCGTAGGGTTCCAGCGCCTCTTCGGGGATGCCGGCGCGCGCCGCGATCTCGCGGATCGGCAGCAGCGTGGCCGCGCGGGCGATCTCGAGGTCGGTCGGTATCGTCATGCTCGCGGTATCCTGCTGCCCGGCTGCGGTCCCGGCTTATCCCCTGGGCGTCCGGAGCGGGCAAGCGGGTGCGCGGATCAGGCGCGGGGCTGGCGCCGGCCGGCGCCGGGACCGGCCAGCGCCAGCCGCGCCGCGTCCGGCCGCACGGGCGGGTCCAGCAGCGTGACCGAGCGGGCCTGCCAGCCGCCGGCGTTGAAGGCCAGCTGCAGCCGCAGCCCGCCCCCACCCTGCGCCGGGGCCAGCGTCACCGCCATGCCGCCATCGGCGGCCAGCCGGGGCAACGCCACCGCCGCCGGGCTGCGGATGCCGCCGGTGTGCGGGTCGATGGCGCCGTTGCGCACCGCCACCATGCGGCGCAGCGCGCCGGGGGCGGCGAGGTCGTCGGCCATGGCATCGGCCATGCCGGCCAGCATGCGCGCCGCCGCATCGCCGCCGTCGCCGGCCGGCAGCCCGGCATGGGCGCGCAGCTGCTGGCGCAACACGGCGTGCGCCGGCCCGGCATCCAGCACGCCCAGCACGGCCGGCACGTCGTCGCGCATCACCTGACTGACCAGGGACAGGACCGGCCAGACGGAGCCGGCGAGGCACCCGAGCAGGAACGCCGCCCCCATCGTCGCCGCCGGCAGCAGGCCGCGTCCGTGCCGGGCCTGCGCGGCAGACGGCGACCGGGCGGCCACCGGCGACGCGGCGGGAGCGGCGGCCTGCTGGCGCGCCTCGTAGTCATCCCAGACTTCGTCCCAGGCGTCGGCCCCGGAAAGGGACCGGCCGCATTGCGTGTTCCGCATCGCACCCTCGTCACTGCCGCCCGTCCCACACCATGGGGCAAAGCACCGTTTCGTCTCTGTTTTGAGACTAGCGCGACAGAGTTGAAGGAGCGGTTAACGGCCTTCCGAAGCGGCCTTCACGAGGCTGCGATGACTGAGCGGACGGGCACCGGAATCACAGCCACCTGAACACCCACCGCGTCAGCGGATGTAACCGGCGATGCCGTTCTCCAGGGCCCCCAGAGCCGCGGCGAAGGCCGCGTTCATGCCGGCCGCCAGCACCTCGGGCGGCAGGGTGCCGTCGGCGGCGGGGGCCGGCAGCGGCGCGGTGCCGGTCACCGCCAGCTGGGTCAGCAGGCGGGTTTCGCCCCCGTTCTCGCGCATCAGAATGGCGGACAGCCCCGCCCGCGCCTCGCGCCGCGGCGGGTCGGCCACCAGGGCCGTCAGCTCGCATTCCATCACGAAATCGTTGCGGGCGCGGCTGCCGGGCGCCACCACGCCGCCGAACAGGCCGGACGCGGACAGCCAGCGGCGCAGCGCTTCCTCCGCCACCTCGGCCGGCGGCGCCGTCCATTCGGCATAGAAGTCGACGCTTTCCGTGCCGTCCGGGCGGATGGAGCGCAGGCCACGGGTTTCCAGCCCGGGCGCCGCGCGCAACAGGCGCACCAGGAGCACGCGGTTGCCGGCCGCGCGGCGTGGGGCCGAGACGGGGCGCGGCGCCAGCAGCGGAAAGCGCTTGGTTTCGATGTAGGGCCGGTCCGGCAGCACGCTGCCGCAGGCGGCGAGCGAGGCGATGGGCAGGGCCAGCAGCAGGCCGCGACGCTTCATGATGGGCACCTCAACGGTTGGGGCGCGGCGGCGGCGCGCCCAGGATGGCCTGGCCCGGCGCGCGGCGCAGCAGCTCGGTGGTGTCACGCAGGTTGCTGGCCACGGCGCGCAGGTCGCGCAGGATGGGGGCGAGGTCGGCATTGGTGTCCTGCGTCACGCCGCGCGCGGCGCGCGACGTGCGCTCCAGGCTTTCGATCGCCGCCGGCAGCCGGGCCATGGCGGTGCGCAAGCCGTCGGCGGCACCCGAGATGCTGGCCAGCGTGCGCCGTGCCTCCGGCCCGCCGGTCAAGCTGTTCAGGTTGCCCGCGACGTCGCGCAGCTCCTTCAGCGTGGCGGATAGGTCGGAGCCGGACACGATCTGGCGCAGCGCCGCCATGGTTTCCGCCGCCTCGCGGATGGTGCGGGCCAGATCGCCGTTCTCCCCCGCCTGCCCGCTGAGCGCGCCGGTCAGCGAGGCGACGTTGTTGAGGATTTCCTCGATCGGTGCATCCTGCACGCGGGTGAGCAGCTGCTCGGCCGCGTTCTGCACCTGCGCCACGGTGGAGGGCATCGAGGGCAACACCGGGTAGGCCGGCTGCCAGGGCACCTCGCGCGGCGGGTAGCGGGCGGGGTCCACGAAATCCAGCTCCACATAGGAGCCGCCGGTGATGCCGGCGCTGGCGAGCCGCGCGCGCAGGCCATTGTCCACCGCCCGCTGCAACTCGGAGGCATCGCGCATGGTGGCGCGCACCGGGTCGATCGCCATGCGCACCAGCACGAGCTGGAAGGCCGCCGCCGCCTGGCTGCGGCTGTCCGGCCGGTATTCCGCATTGACCAGCCCGATCTCGGCCACCTGGCCGATCCGCACGCCGCGGTAGCGCACGGGCGCGCCGGCTTCCAGGCCGGTGACGCTTTCGCTGAAATAGGTTTCGGCGATCTCGGCGGACTTGTTCAGCCGACCGGCGGTGAGGAACAGCAGAAAGCCGACGCCGAGCAGGATGCCGACCAGCAGCAGCAGGCCGACGCGCACGTAAAGCCTGCGGGATTTCGCCATGGTTACATCGCCTCCCGGCGAAAGAAGGCGCGCACGGTGGGGTGCGTCGCGTGGTCGCGGAGTTCGCGGGGGTCGCCTTCGGCGATCATCCCCTTGGCCTGCTTGTCCAGCATGATGCAGCGGTCGCCGATGGCCAGGATGCTTTGCAACTCGTGCGTCACCACCACGAAGGTGGTGCCGAGGTCGCGCGCCAGGTCCTTGATCAGCTGGTCCAGCCCGGCCGAGGTGATCGGGTCCAGCCCGGCCGAGGGCTCGTCCAGGAACAGCACGCGCGGGTCCAGCGCCATGGCGCGGGCGATGCCGGCGCGCTTGGCCATGCCGCCGGAGATCTCGGCCGGCAGGCGGTCGGCGGCGTCGGACAGGCCGACCAGCCCGAGCTTCACGCGGGCCACCTCCTCGCGCGCCGCGGGCGGCAGGCGGGTGTGCTCCTCCAGCGGCAGCATGACGTTTTCCAGCAGCGTCATGGAGCCGAACAGCGCGCCGGACTGCCACATCACGCCGAGCTTCGCCAGCAGCGCGCGGCGCGCGTCGCTTTCCGCCGCGTGCAGGTCCTGGCCCAGGATGCGCGACCGGCCGGCCGTCGGCTCGTACAAGCCGATCAGCATCTTCAGCAGCGTCGACTTGCCGCAACCCGAGCCGCCGAGGATGACGAACACCTCGCCACGCTCCACACCGAAGCTGACATCACGGAACAACGTGTTGGAGCCGAAGGCCATGGCGATGCCCTCGGCTTCCACCACCGGGTCGCGCACCTCGCGCCGGTGCACGTCCGGCGCGGCGTCGCCCTGCGGCGTTCCGGCGGGGGCGGCGGCATCCTGCGCCGGCGCGGCCGGGGCATCCCGCGCGCGGTCGTCCGGCACGGCGCCGCCGGGGCGCGGGGTTTGCTGGTCGTCGGCCATGTTCACCACCCCAGCCGGTAGAACACCACGGCGAAGATGCCATCCAGCACCACCGTGGACACGATGCCGCCCACCACCGCCGCCGTCGCCGCGTCGCCCACCGCGCGTGGCCCGCGCCCGGCGGACAGGCCGGCGCGGCAGCCGATGCCCGCGATCGCCAGCCCGAACACGACCGACTTGCCGAGGCCGCCGGCCAGGGCGCCGAGGTTGAGCCAGTTCTGCAGCTGGTTGATCACCATGGAGGAGGAAAAGCCGAGGCTGGCCATCACCAGCCCCATGCCGATCAGCCCCGCGAGGTTCATCACCAGCGCCAGCACGGGCATCACCAGCATCGCCGCCAGCAGGCGCGGCAGGACCAGCATGGCCACCGGCTCCACGCCCATGATCTTCAGGGCGTCCACCTCCTCGTTCACCGTCATGGTGCCGAGCTCGGCGGCATAGGCGGAACCGGTGCGGCCGGACAGGATGATGGCGGCGATCAGCGGCCCCAGCTCGCGGATCAGCGTCACGCCCACCAGGGCGGGAATATACATCTCGGCGCCGAACTGGCGCATCGCCACCGAGGACTGGAAGGCCAGGATCACGCCGATCAGCGTGCCCAGCAGGATGGCCAGCGGAAAGGCGCGCAGCCCCGCCTCGTCCAGGTGGCGCAGCACGTCGGCCAGCCGCAGCCGGCGCGGGTGGCGCAGCACGGCCAGCGACAGCACCAGCGACTCGCCGATAAAGCCCAGCCCGTCGCGTGCCGCCTTGACCCGCCCGACGCCCCAGGCGCCCAGGGCCGGGACCAGGGACAGGCCCTTGCCGGGCGGTGCCGGGCGCGGCCCTTCCAGCGCCGCGCGGGCGCGCTGCAGCACCGCGTCCACGCCCTGCTCGCCGCCTTCGATGCGCCCGCCCGCGCCGGCAGCGGCCAGCACCAGGGCGGCGCCGCTGGTGTCCAGCGCCGACACGCCCGACAGGTCCACGGCGGCGGCCCCCTGCGCTTCGCGCAGCACGCGGTCCCACACGGCGCCGAGGCGCTCGGTGGTCAGGGCGCCGCGCAGCAACAGGCGGTCGCCATCCCGCGTGCAGGTGGGGTCCTCGGCCGGCTCGGTCATCGGCTGTGCCAGGTCATCGCGATGCGCAATAGCCCCTTGGCCGGGGCCAGGTCACCCCCCGCAATTTTCACGCCATGCTACTTTTGTTCAGCAGGGGCAAGGCTTGCCGTGCCGCCGCCGCGCCGCTTTCCCAGGCACCGCCCAGCGTGGCGGCCAGCGTGGGGTGGCATGCCTCGCCGGCGAAGCACAGCCGCCCGCCGGCCAGCGGCCGCGCCAGGATGCCGCGCGCCGCCGCCCGGCCCGGCCGCGCGTGGCTGTAGGCGCCGAGCGAGAACCGATCCTCCGCCCAGTCGCTGACCAGCGCGCCGTCACGCCGCAAAGCCCGGGCTGCGCGGGCGCCGAAGCTGCGGGACAGCTCGGCAAAGGCGAAATCCACCGTGGCCGCCGCCCCGGCCCCGGCCAGGGCCCAGGCGGCGGGGCCACCGACAAAGCCCATCAGGTGGTCGTGCCCGAAGGGCCAGGCGACGGCGGTCAGCGCCGCCTCCCCTTCCCGCGACACGTGGCGCTCGATGCCGGCAAAGGCGGGCAGTTCCAGCCGGTCGTCGCCCGCCGCCTTCAGGCCGACCTTGGTCAGCAACCCGAGGGGCAGGTCATGGATCGCCTGCAGCGTGTCGGCGGGCAACGCGGGCGTGAAGCGGATGTGTTCCGCGGCGAGCACGGCGGTCGGCACCGTGACAATGCAGGCGGCGGCCTCCACGCGCCCGAAGTCGCCTTCCGCGACAATGCGCGGCCCGGACCAGTCCAGGTGCCGGAGAACAGCGCCATAGGCGACCGGCAACCCCTCGCACAGCCGCGCCAGCAGCGTGCCGGCACCCTGGCGGGGCAGCAGGTCCGGCGGCTCCAGCTGGGTGTCCAGGTAGTCGCGGGCGTCCATCTCGGCCATGGGCGCGCCGCAGATCACCGGCCCTTCCCAGTGCAGCACCGTGGCGTCCCAGTGCCCGGCGCCAAAGCCGGCGCGGTTCGCGAGGTCGGCGGCGCTGTCGCCCGGGCGCAGTTCCACGCCGCGCAGGCGGGACTGCAGCCCTTCCCAGGTGGCATCGTATTCCGCCATCGCCGCCGGGCCGACGCGGCGGCCATCCTCGAAGCAGGCGGACACGCGGGCGGTGCCGTGGTCGAACAGCTCGATCCCCGCCCCGGACGCCAGCGCCCGCAGCGGGTTGCGATTGGCGGCATGCAGCCAGGTGGCGCCGAGATCAAAGGGCGCACCCAGCGTGGCGGTGTCGGTGGCGGCGCGCCCGCCGGGGCGATGCCGCGCTTCCAGCACCTGGCAGGATACGCCGGCGGCCCGCAAGGCGCGCGCGGCGGCGATGCCGGCGGCACCGGCGCCGATGATCAGGACGTCGGTGCCCGACATGCTCAGCGCCGCGAACGGTCCAGCGCGGCCCGGCCATGGCCGGCGGCGATCGCCTCGCCCACCGCATTGGGCACCGACCGCTTGCCGACCGGCGCCAGCGACGCGGCGGCGAGCTTCAGGTGCGCCCAGGCGAAGGGCAGGCCGACAATGGTCACGGCGCAGGCGCCCGCCAGGGTCAGGTGGGCGATGCAAAGCCAGATGCCGGCCACCAGAAACCAGATGATGTTGGCCAGCCAGCCCAGCGGACCGGTGCCCAGCGTCGGGCGGCCGGTCAGCTCCTCGGCCGTGACGATGGTGTTGCCGAAGGGCAGAAAGGAATAGCCGGCCAGGGTCAGGCAGGCGCGGGCCCAGGGCAGGCCGATCACGGTGATGGCCATGACCAGGGCCGCCGCCAGCCACATCAGCGCCGTCAGGAAGCCGAGGCCAGGGATATTCCAGAGAATGTTGAGCAGCAGGGCCATGAGAGTTCCGATTACCGGGGGAGTGAATGCCATGGCGCGCCATGGGTTGCAGGCCCTGGCCGGCCCCCCCGGCGGCGCCGTCCATCCGGAACATGGCGACGGGCATGGCAGATTTGAACGTGGCAGTTCTCGGCTTTGGCGCGAGTTTGCCCTAAATATGATCAATCGGATCGCTATGTCCTTCGGGTGCGCCCCGCGCCCCGCATGGAGAAACCACGGCCATTGACCCACGACGTCGGCACCCGGCACCCCACTCCGCCCCCCGCAGCAGCGGCCGAGCGCGGCATCCGCTGGTATCTGCGCGAAGCCACGGCGCCCCGCCATGCGGCCGTGGACGCGCTGGGGGGCAGCCACAGCCTGGACACGCCCGAAGGCTACCGCCGCTTTCTGCGCGCTCATGCCCGCGCGCTGGCGCCGGTGGAGCAGGCGCTGGAAGCCGGCGGCATCGCCGCGCTGCTGCCCGACTGGCCGGGGCGCAGCCGCCGCGCCGCGCTGGCGGCGGACCTCGACGGGCTGGACGCGCCGCCCCCGCCGCCCGGGCCGGTGTCGCTGCCGGACGGCGACGCCGCGCTGCTGGGCGCCGCCTACGTGCTGGAAGGCTCGCGCTTCGGCAACGGCATGCTGGCGCGCCAGGTGGGCGGGGCGCTGCCGCGCGCCTATCTGGCGCATCGCGCGTCCTGGCCGGACTTCCTGGCCGTGCTGGAAGGCCGGCTGGCCGACCGTGCCTTGTGGCCGGATGCCGCCGCCGGCGCGCTGGCCGCCTTTGACGCTTTTCAGGCGGCCCTGTCCGCCGAGCCATGCCCACCGCGGGAACCGGGGATTGACGCCGCCCATGTCTGATGGACTGACCCTCCTGCCGTCGGGCCACGAGTTGCGCCAGCCCGTGGACCTGACCAATTGCGACCGCGAGCCGATCCACCAGCTCGGCGCCGTCCAGTCCATCGGCTTTCTGCTGGCCATGACGCATGACTGGCGCATCCGCCGCGCATCCGCCAACGTGCTCGCGCATCTCGGCCGCCCGGTGGAGGAGGTGATCGGCGCCTCCCTGCCCGAATTGTTCAGCCACGACACGATGCACGAGATCGGCGGCCGGCTGCACATGCTGCGCGGCCCCTCGGCGCTGGAGCGGCTGTTCCGCCTGTCGCTGCAGCCCGACGGCGTGCCCTACGACCTCGCCATCCATATCTCGGACGACCTGATCGTCATCGAGGGCGAGCCGTCCGAGCTGGACGACGGGCTGGATTCCGGCAGCACGCTGCGCGGCATGATGGCGCGGCTGCAGCAGGCCGAGGATGCGGACGCCCTGTGCCGCGAGGCGGTGCGCCAGGTGCGCGCGCTGACCGGCTTTTCCCGGGTCATGCTGTACCGCTTCCATGCGGACGGCACCGGCGAGGTGGTGGCCGAGTCGGTGGCCAGCTTCCTGGACTCCTTCATGGGGCTGCATTTCCCGGCCTCCGACATCCCGAAGCAGGCGCGGCTGCTGTACGAGCGCAACTGGCTGCGGCTGATCGCCGACGTGGAAGCCGTGCCGGTGCCCGTGCTGTCGGCGCCCAACACTGGCGACCAGCCGCTGGACCTGTCGCTCAGCGTGCTGCGCAGCGTGTCGCCCATGCACATCGAGTACCTCAAGAACATGGGCGTCGCGGCCTCCATGTCCGTGTCGGTGATGCGCAAGGGCAAGCTGTGGGGGCTGATCGCCTGCCACCACACGGAAAAGCTGCGCGTCAGCTTCGAGCGCCGCACCGCCTGCGAGCTGTTCGGCCAGGTGTTTTCGCTGCAGCTGGAAAGCCGCGAGCGCGAAGCCGAGCTGGCACGCGCGGCCGAGGCCACCAAGGTGCACAACCGCCTGATGGCGGCGCTCGGCGCCATGCGCCCCGGCACGCGCGGACTGGCGGAGTTCCTGGACACCCTGGCCGAGGTGATCCCCTGCGACGGCATCGGGCTGTGGAGCGCCGACGGCACCGCGCTGCGCGGCCACACGCCGAGCACGGAGGAATTCGCCGCCCTGGTGCGCTTTCTCAACCGCACAGCATCGGGCACCATCTTCTGCACGCACCGGCTGGGCGACGCGCTGCCGGCGGCGCAGGACTATGCCGAGCGTGCCTCGGGCATCCTGGCCATTCCGCTGTCGCGCGGGCCCCGCGACTACCTGGTGTTCTTTCGCCGCCAGCTGGCGCATTCGGTGACCTGGGCGGGCGACCCGCACAAGCCCGTGGGCCTCGGCCCCAACGGCATCCGCATGACGCCGCGCAAAAGCTTCGCCGCCTGGCGCGAAACGGTGGAAGGCCAGTCCCGCCCCTGGAGCGAGAGCGACCTGCAGCTGGCCGAGCGCCTGCGTATCACCCTGCTGGAAGTGGTGCTGCAGCTGTCCGACCTCGCGGAGCGTGAGCGCCGCGTGGCGCAGGAGCGGCAGGAAATCCTGATCGCCGAGCTGAACCACCGGGTGCGCAACATCCTGGGCCTGATCCGCGGGCTGGTGGGGCAAAGCCGCGGCCATGCCGGCTCGGTGGACGAGTTCGCCACCATGATCGGCGGCCGCATCCAGGCCCTGGCCCGCGCGCACGACCAGATCACCGCCGACAACTGGCAGCCCGCCCCGCTGGCCGACCTGGTGCAGGCCGAGGCCGCCGCCTACCTGGAAGCCAAGGCCGACCGGGTGATCCTGTCCGGCCCGCCGGTGCTGCTGGAGCCGGCGGCCCAGACCACGCTGGCCCTGGTGGTCCATGAGATGATGACCAACGCCGCCAAGTACGGCGCGCTGTGCGACAGCCACGGCACCGTGCGGATCCACTGGCAGCGGCTGCCGAACGACGACCTGGAGATCCGCTGGGTGGAGGAAGGCGGCCCGCCGGTGCGCGTGCCCAACCGCAAGGGCTTCGGCAGCACCATCATCGAGCGCGCCATTCCCCACGACCTGAAGGGCGAGGCGGAGCTGCATTACCTGCTGGGCGGCCTGCAGGCCCGCTTCGTGCTGCCGGCGGTGCAGGTGCAGGATGCCCCGGACGAGCCCGCCCCCGCCCCGCAGGCCGAGGCCGCGCCGGAGCAGGAGGCGGTGCCCCTGCCGTCCCGCCTGTTGCTGGTCGAGGACAACCTGCTGATCGCCATGGATGCGGAGGACCAGTGCCGGCGCCTGGGCGTGCCGGATGTGGAGGTGGCTTCCAGCGTGCAGGCGGCGCTGCAGATCATCGCCCGGCAGGCGCCGGACCTGGCCCTGCTGGACATGAACCTCGGCCGGGAAAACAGCTTTCCCGTGGCGGACGCGCTGATCGCCCGCGGCATCCCGTTCATCTTCGCCACCGGCTATGGCGAGGCGGGCGCCTTTCCCGAGCGCTTCCGCCGGGCGGTGGTGATCAAGAAGCCGTATTCGCAGGCCGACATCCGCAACGCGCTGCGCCTGCGCCTGGGGTGACGCGGCGCGGTTGACGCGGCCGGCGGGAACGCCAACCTGCCGGCCGCCGCTCTGCGATTCGCGGCGAGCCGGGAACAGCCGCCGCATGACCGACACGCCGCCCCCCACCTTGCCGACCTTGGCGCAGGCCACGCGCGTATGGGCCCGCATCGGCCTGCTGTCCTTTGGCGGGCCGGCCGGGCAGATCGCGCTGATGCACCGCGAGCTGGTGGAACAGCGTCGCTGGATCGGCGAGCGGCGCTTCTTGCAGGCACTGAATTTCTGCGCGCTGCTGCCCGGGCCGGAAGCGCAGCAGCTCGCCACCTATCTGGGCTGGCTGATGCATGGCCCGCGCGGCGGGCTGGTGGCGGGGCTGCTGTTCATCCTGCCCGGCGCGGCGGTGATGCTGGCGCTGTCGGTCCTGTTCGCCACGCTGGGCACGCTGCCCGCGGTGGCGGCGCTGTTCGCCGGGCTGAAATGCGCGGTGCTGGTGATGGTGCTGCAGGCCCTGGTCCGCCTCGCCGGCCGGGCGCTGCACGGCCCGCTGGCATGGTGCCTGGCGGGGGCGGCCTTCGCGGCGCTGTTTCTGCTGGCGCTGCCCTTTCCGCTGGTGGTGGCCGTGGCGGCACTGGCGGGGCTGCTGGCCCCCGCCGGGCTGAACCGCTCCGCCGCCACGGCCGATGATGGCCCCCCCGAGCTGATCGACGCCGTGCTGGCGGCGGAGCCGGCCCGCGCCGCCCGGCTGGCCGCCGGTGCCCGCCGCGCCGGGCTGCTGGCATTGCTGCTGTGGCTGCTGCCCGTGGCGCTGCTGCTGGCCGCCGGCCCCGCCGCCTTTGCCGACATCGCGGTGTTCTTTTCCAAGATGGCGGTGGTCACGGTCGGCGGCGCCTACGCGGTGCTGGCCTATGTGGCGCAGGACGCGGTGCGGCTGCACGGCTGGCTGACGGCGCAGGAGATGCTCGCCGGCCTGGGCCTGGCGGAATCCACGCCGGGGCCGTTGATCCTGGTGTTGCAGTTCGTCGGCTTTCTGGCCGGCGCACGGGCGGCGGCCGGTCCGGGCGGCGTCGCCGGCGGGATGCTGGGATCTCTGCTGGTGCTGTGGGTCACCTTTGCGCCCTGCTTCGCCTTCGTGTTCCTGGGCGCGCCGTGGATCGAGCGGCTGCAGAACAGCGCGCGCCTGTCCGGTGCCCTGGCGGGCGTGACGGCGGCGGTGGTGGGCGTGATCGCCAACCTGGCGCTGTGGTTCGGGCTGCGGGTGCTGTTTCGCGCGGTGCGGCCCGCCGGCATCGGGCCGCTGTCGCTGGAGCTACCGGTGTGGAGCAGCCTGGACGGGCCGGCGGTGCTGCTGGTGGGGCTGGCCGCGGCGTGCCTGTTCGGGTTGCGGCTGGGCGTCGTGGCCTGCCTGCTGGTGGCGGCGCTGGCGGGGCTCGCCCTGGCCTGGGCCGGGCTGCCCGTTTGAAGCGGGGGCGCCGGATGCATTGGCTTGGGGTCCCGGGCTCCCTATATAGGCATGGAGAAATCATGACAATCCGGAGAGAAACCATGCCGCGCTCCAGTTCCTCGAAGCCCCTCGCCGGTCGGTTGCTGGCCGCCACCGCCGCGCTGGCCCTGGTGCTGGCCCCCGCCATGGCCGATGCGCGCCCCGGCGGCGGCTTCAGCTCCGGCAGCCGCGGCGCCCGCACCTACAGCCCGCCGCCCAGCACCCGCACCATCCCGGACAGCGGCGCGCGCCCAATGGACCGCACCATGACCCAGCCCAGCCGCCCGGCCTCGCCCGGCGCCGTGGCGCCCGCGCGCAGCGGTGGGCTGTTCGGCGGCGGCTTTGGCGCCGGGCTGATGGGTGGCCTGATCGGCGTCGGCCTGGGCGGCATGCTGTTCGGCAACGGCATGTTCGGCGGCATCAGCGGCTTTGGCGGCCTGCTGGGCCTGCTGCTGCAGATCGGGCTGGTGGTGCTGCTGGTGCGCTTCGTCATGAAGCTGGTGCGCAACCGCAGCCAGCCCGCCATGGCGGGCGGCCCCAACCCCGGCGCCATGCCGCGCGACGCCGCCGCCGGCCCCTATGCCCGGCAGGCCAGCAATCCCGCGGCCGCCGCCGGGCTGGGGGGTGGCCGCGCGCCCGCCGGCGTGCCGGTGCAGGTCGGCCCCGCCGACTTCCAGGCCTTCGAGGGGCTGCTGCGCGACGTCAACGCCGCCTGGTCGCGGCGGGACGAGGCGGCGATCGGCCGCCTGGCCACGCCGGAAATGGCCAGCTACTTCGCCGGCGACCTGCGCGACCTCGCGGCGCGCAACTGGCAGAACATGACCAGCGACGTGCGGCTGGAGCAGGGCGACCTGTCCGAGGCATGGCGCGAAGGCAGCGCCGAGTTCGCCACCGTCGCGATGCGCTTCAGCATGGTGGACGTGACGCGCGACC
This sequence comes from Roseomonas haemaphysalidis, assembly GCF_017355405.1. NCBI lineage: Bacteria > Pseudomonadati > Pseudomonadota > Alphaproteobacteria > Acetobacterales > Roseomonadaceae > Roseomonas > Roseomonas haemaphysalidis. The sequence goes on along the minus strand of NZ_CP061177.1, from coordinate 1,760,300 downwards.
TGTCCACCGGTGCCGTGGTGGAAGGCGACCCGCAGCGCCGGCAGACCAGTGCCGAGCTGTGGACCTTTGTGCGTCAGAACGGTGGCAGCTGGCGCCTGTCGGCGATCCAGCAGCCGCGCTGACCGGCCCGGACGGCCGGAGGAGGCCCCTCCCCCGGCCGTTCGCGTGATTCCCGCATGTCCAGAACCGCCCCCATCCGCTATTCAGGGCGGGCAACGGGGAGCGGTGCGATGTCCGGCTATTCCAGGCATGATGATTTCGGGCTGGAGGAGCGCCGCGGCGGCGACCGTTGGTTCCGCGTGGCCCTCAAGGCGCTGGGCGTGGCCTTCTGGGGCCTCGTCAGCTTCGGGCTGACCTTCGTGGAGCTGCTGGCGGAGATCGCCGCGCCGCTGCTGCTGATGCTGGGGGCCCTGTGGTGGGCGGCGCTGCAGGTGATCGCCGCGCTGCCGGTGCCGGCGGAAATGCAGCCCATGGTCGCCGCCGTTCCCACCCGGCTGGTCGCCGCCGGCTACGTGCTGACGCCGGGGGGCATGATCGTGCAGGGCCTGTGGCTGGTGGCGGTGGTCGCCGCCTGCCGCACGCTCAACGGCATCATCTTCAAGCAGACCTGAGCCACCCTTTGCCCCAGCCCAGCGACGAACCGCGCCCGGCCGCGCCGCTGCGGCTCGCCGTCATCCTCAATGCCGGCGGTGGCGCCGTGCAGGCACGGGACCCGCGCCCGGCCCTGTCCGCCGCCTTTGCGCGGCATGGCATCGAGGCCGACCTGCACATGGTGAAGGGCGAGGCGCTGGTGGACACGGCGCGCGACCTGCTGCGCCAAGCCGGCCCCGGCCGGCATTTCGATGCCGTGGTGGCCGGCGGCGGCGATGGCTCGATCGGCGCCGTGGCGGGTGTCATGGCGGGCAGCGGCGTCGCCTTCGGCGTGTTGCCGCTGGGCACGCTGAACCACTTCGCCAAGGACCTCGGCCTGCCGCAGGAGATCGATGGCGCGGTGGATGTCATCGCCGCGCGGCAAACCCGCATGGTGGACGTGGCCGAGGTGAACGGGCGCGTCTTCGTCAACAACTCGTCCATCGGCCTCTACGCCACCATGGTCGCGGACCGCGACCGGCAGCGGGAGCGCAGCGGCTGGGGCAAGTGGCCGGCCATGGTGCTGGCCGGCGCGCGGGTCCTGCTGCGTTACCCGGTGCGGCACCTGCGGGTACGCACGGAAGCCTGGGAAAAACGCTACCGGACTCCGCTGCTGTTTATCGGCAACAACGCCTATGAAGTCAGCCTGCCCCGCCCCGGCACCCGCGCCGTGCTGGACGACGGCAGGCTGTGCCTGTTCGTGGTGCGCCACGGCCGGCCCTGGGGCCTGCTGAAGGTGGCCGTGCGCGCCCTGGCCGGCCGGCTGCGCGAGGAGCGCGACTTCGAAAGCCACCTGGTGCAGGAGGCGGAGATCCAGAGCCATTCCGCCTGGATGCGCGTGTCCGTGGATGGCGAGGTGGTGCCGATGCGGCCGCCGCTGCGCTACGGCATCCGCCCCGGCGCGCTGCGCGTCTTCGCGCCGGCACCCGCGGCGGTGGGCGAGGTGGTGACGGAAGAGCGCGCCGCCGGCGGACCTTGAAGGGCGCGCCGCGCCCTCAAAGCAGCCCGGCCTGAGCGGTAGGTGCGGCGCGGACCTGCCCCGCCGTACGGTCCCGCCCCGTGGGGCACAGGTCCAGCAGTGTGCAGCGGGAACATTGCGGGCTGCGGAAGTGGCACACCTTCTGGCCGTGCAACATCAGGATCTCGTGGTTGTCGTAGACCTGCTGGGCGTCCCATTCCTCGGGCAGCATGGCCTCCAGCACGCGGTGCGACGGCCCGACCGCGAGGCTGGCCGGGATCAGGCCGAGCCGCACCGCGACGCGGTGGTGGTGGCTGTCCACCGGCAGGGCGCGGCGGTGCAGCGCGGAAAAGCTCAGCACCGCGGCGCTGGTCTTGGGTCCGATGCCGGTGATTGCCTCCAGCCAGGCGCGGGCCTCCGGCACGGTCATGTCCGCCAGGTGGTCCAGGGTCAGGCGGCCCTGCCGTTCCGTGATCTCGCGCAAGGTGCGCTGCAGGGCGGGGGCCTTGGCTTCCGGCCAGGTGCAGGGGGACAGGGCCTGCTCGACGCGCTCCACCGGGGCGTCGCGAACCGCCTCCCAGTCCGTGAAACCGGCACGCAGGTTGCCGAAGGCACGGGCGGAGTCGGCGTTTTTCGTCCGATGCGACAGCAGCGAGGACACGAGCTCGTCCAGGGGGTCGAGTTCATGAAAATACGGGATCGGGCAGTGGTAGGTGCGGCACAGCCGCCCGTGCACCTCGACCAGAAAGGCGCGGGTTTCCGCGGTCGGTGCGGGGGTGGTTCCGCCGCGTGGGCGATTCGCGCTGGCCATGGGCTGCCCTTTCTGGTGGCGGGCAGCAACGCGCGGATGGCCGGTATGGTTTTGGGCGGCGAGGCGCGGCCCGCTTTCTAGGGCGCCGTGGCGCCCAGTGCCGCCGGCTCCGGCCCCCCCGCCATCCAGTCCAGCAATTCCACCGTGTGCACTACCGGCATGGCATCGGCGCCGCCCAGCTGCGTCAGGCAGCCGATGTTGCCGCTGGCCACCACCGCGGCACCCGTGGCCCGCAGGCTGGCCCGCTTGCGCTCCCGGAGCTGCCCCGCGATCTCGGGCTGCAGGAGGTTGTAGGTGCCGGCGCTGCCGCAGCAGAGATGCGCCTCCGCCGGCTCGCGCACCGCGAAGCCCGCCTGCCGCAGCAGCTGCTTGGGCGCGGCGGTGATCTTCTGGCCGTGCTGCAGCGAGCAGGCGGCATGGTAGGCGACCTCCAGCCCTGGCGCCGGGCGGCTGGGGGCGTAGCCGAAGCGGACCAGCACTTCCGACACATCCTTGGCCAGGGCCGCCACCGCCGCCGCCTGCGCCGCCAGCGCCGGCTCCGCCTCCCGGAACATGAAGCCGTAGTCCTTGACCGTGGTGCCGCAGCCGGAAGCGTTGATCACCACCGCGTCCAGCCCCTCGCCCTCCATCTCCCGCGTCCAGGCGGCGATGTTGGCGGCGGCGAGCCGCATGGCCGGGTCGTGCTGGCCCATGTGGTGGTTCAGCGCGCCGCAGCAGCCCTGGCCGGGGCTGACCACCACCTCCACCCCCAGCCGGGTCAGCAGGCGGATGGTGGCATCGTTGATGGACGGCGCCAGCACCGTCTGGGCGCAGCCGGACAGCAGCGCCACGCGGCCGCGCCGCTGGCCCTGCGCCCGGTGCACCTGGGGGCCGGGCCGCGGCGCGGGTGGCAGGGCGGCGGGGGCGAGGTCCAGCATCGCCCGCAGCCGGCGGAAGATCTGCGGCCCGGCGGGCAGCAGGCCGCGCAACGGCCGGGCCAGCGCGGCGCCGCGCAGCGCCAGGCGGAACCGCCCGGGGTGGGGCAGCAGCGTGCCCAGGAGCCGGCGCAGCATGCGTTCCGGCCAGGGGCGGACGTAGGTTTCCTCGATATGCTTCCGGGCGTGGTCCACCAGGTGCATGTAATTCACGCCCGACGGGCAGGTGGTCATGCAGCTTAGGCAGGACAGGCAGCGGTCCACGTGCCGCACCACTGGCTCCGTGGCCGGGCCGCCGCCTTCCAGCATGTCCTTGATCAGGTAGATGCGGCCGCGCGGGCTGTCCAGCTCGTCGCCCAGCAATACAAAGGTCGGGCAGGTGGCGGTGCAGAAGCCGCAATGCACGCAGCTGCGCAGGATGGCGTTGGACTCGCGCGTGTCCGGGTCGGCCAGCTGCGCGGCGCTGAATTGGGTTTGCATCCCGTCGTTCTCCCTTTGATCAGCCTGGGCGGGCCGGCGGGGCGGCGCAAGATGCCACGACCGCTTACCGCCCATTAACCGGAGAAAGGCAGGAAGGGGCCTGAACGATCCGCCCAAAAGGGGCCTGTGCAGGACCGAGCCATGCGCGACACCCCTTCCCCCGCCGGGCGCATCGCGGCGCCCCCGCCGGCCACGCCGCGCGCCCTGCCGTTGCAGGATGCCGCCGGCGCCGCCGCCACCCTGGGCGGCCCGGCCGAGGCCAGCCGCCACGCCGCGCTGCGCCGCGTGCCGCACGGCCCCGCCGGCGGGCTGCGGCTGGCGCGCGCCCTGCGCTGAGGTCAGGCGCCGGCGCGCATGCGCCCCGGGTTCAGCACGCCGGCCGGGTCCATCGCCGCCTTGACGCGGGCACCGATGGCCGCGAGCGCGGCGGGCTCGGGCGGGATCACGGGCACGGCGGCGCGCAGGGCGTCGGGGGCATGGAACAGGGTGAAGGTGCCGCGCGCGGCGGCGGCGGCCCGCATCACCGTGGCATGCGCCGCCTGTGTCGCGGGGCCGGCGGCCCAGACCAGCCCGCCGCCCCAGTCCAGCAGCAGCCGGGCACCGAAGCCCTCGGCCAGCGCCGCCGCCACCCCCGGCCCGGCCTGCGGGCGCACGGACAGGCGCCACAGCGCTTCCTCCGCCCCCAGCGGCGCCAGGGGGCGGGCGTCGCGCACCTCGCGCCAGCGGGCGGCGGAGGCCTCGCCGTCCAGCACCTCGATGGCCCCGAAGCGGTCCAGCACGCGGCGCAGGGCGGCCACGCGGTGCGGCAGGAACTCGGCAAAGTCCTCCAGCCGCAGCAGCGCGGCAGCGCCCCCTGCCCCGGGCAGCAGCGCCGCGCCGGTGACGCCGAAGGGACTGCCCAGGGCGGCGGACAGCGCCGCCACGCCCTGCTCCAGCGACGCCACGGCCACCAGCAGGCTGGCGCCGGCCTCGGCGCGCGGCGCCACCTTCAGCGTGATCTCGGTCAGGATGCCCAGCGTGCCGTGGCTGCCCGCCAGCAGCTTGCACAGGTCCAGCCCCGTGACGTTCTTGTGCACCCGCCCGCCGGAGCGCACCACCTCGGCATGGCCGGTCACGGCGCGCACGCCCAGCACGTGGTCGCGCATGGCGCCGCTGGCGAAGATGCGGCGCGGGCCGGACAGGTTGGCGGCCACCAGCCCGCCCAGCGTGGCAGGCGCCGTGGTGCCCAGCAGGGCGGAGAAGTCCGGCGGCTCGGCGAGCAGCATCTGCCGGTGCCCGGCCAGCGCGGCCTCGATCTCCGGGATGGGGGTGCCGGCGCGGGCGGACAGCACCATCTCGGCCGGGTGGTACAAGGTGATTCCGGACAGCCCGGCGGTGGACAGCGTTCGCGCCGCCTGCACCGGGCGCAGGCTGCCGCGCTTGGTGCCGTTGCCTTGCACCGCCAGCGGCGCGCGGTCGGCCACCGCCGCGCGCACCGCCTCCACCACCCCGGCCTCGTCGCTCGGTCGGAGGTTCACCGGGCCAGCGCCGCGTTGCCGGCCAGCGGAAACACCTTGGCGGGGTTGAGCAGCCAGGCGGGGTCGAAGGCCGCCTTGATGCGGCGCTGCTGCTCCAGCTCGTGCGCCTCGAACTGCACGCCCATCAGGTCGCGCTTCTCGACGCCCACGCCGTGCTCGCCGGTCAGGCAGCCGCCGACCTCGACGCAGAGCTTCAGGATGTCGGCGCCGAAATCCTCGGCGCGGCGGAAGCTGTCGGGGTCGTTGGCGTCGAACATGATCAGCGGGTGCAGGTTGCCGTCGCCGGCATGGAAGATGTTGGCGACCTGCAGGCCGTAGCTCTCGCTCATCTCGCCGATGCGGCGCAGCACCTGCGGCAGCTCGCCAGTCGGGATGGTGCCGTCCATGCAGAGATAATCCGGGCTGATGCGGCCGACCGCGCCGAAGGCCCCCTTGCGGCCCTTCCAGATGGCGAGCGATTCCTCCGCCGTTTCCGCCACGCGCAGCGAGATGGGGTCGAAGCGCGCGCAGATGGCCTTGAGCTTGCCCAGCAGGAAGTCCTGTTCCGCCTGGTTGCCTTCCACCTCGACGATCAGCATCGCCTCCGCATCCAGCGGATAGCCGGCATGGGCGAAGGCCTCGCAGGCATGGATCGCCGGACGGTCCATGAATTCCAGCGCCACCGGGATCACGCCGCTGGCGATGATGGCATCCACCACCTGCCCCGCCACCTCGTTGGAGCGGAAGGCGGCCAGCATGGCGCGCGCACCTTCCGCCGCGCGCAGGATGCGGACGGTCACTTCCGTGACGATGCCGAGCTGCCCCTCGCTGCCGGTGATCAGCCCGAGCCAGTCGTAGCCGGCGGCGTCCAGGTGGTCGCCGCCGATCCGCAGCACCTCGCCCTCGATGGTCACCAGCGTCACGCCCAGAAGGTTGTTGGCGGTGACGCCGTATTTCAGGCAATGCGCGCCGCCCGAATTCATCATGACGTTGCCGCCGATCATGCAGGCGAGCTGGCTGGACGGGTCGGGCGCGTAGAAGAACCCGTCATCGGCCACCGCCTGGGTGATGCCGATGTTGGTGACGCCCGCCTGCACCACCGCCAGCCGGTCGGCGTAGTCCACTTCCAGGATGCGGTTCATGCGCATCAGGCCCAGCACGATGCCGTCCTCCAGCGGCAGGGCGCCGCCGGACAGGCTGGTGCCGGCGCCGCGCGGCACGATGCGGATGCGGTTCTCGTGGCAATAACGCAGCACGGCGGCCACCTGCTCGGTGGTTTCCGGCAGCACCACGGCCAGCGGCGGCTGGCGATAGGCGCTCAGCCCGTCCGTTTCATAAGGCTTCAGGCGGGTGGGGTCGCCGATCACCGCCTCGCCGCGCGGGCCGGGGGGCAGGATGGCGCGCAGCTCCGCCAGAATGGAGTCGCGGCGCGCCAGCACGGCGCGGTCCGGCGCGGGCAGTTCGATCATCGCGGCGCTCTCCCTTTTGCCAGGGAAGATGCGACCGGCGGCCGGCGGCGTCCAGAACGCAAAAAAGGCGCCCCGGGAAACCCGGGGCGCCTTTCTTGCCAGAAGATCGCTGGAATCAGCCCTGACGGGCCTTCATCCGGGGGTTCTTCTTGTTCAGCACGTACAAGCGGCCACGGCGGCGGACCACCACGCAGTTCTTGTCGCGCGTCTTGGCAGACTTCAAGCTGTTACGGATCTTCATGTCCAACCTCGTCGCGAGGGGGCGGGCTTTAGGCGGTGGGGGACCGGTTGTCAACCACAAGCCGGCATGGCCACGCCCCGGGGGCATCCCCGCCACGCGATTGGCGGGCCAGGGCCGGCGCGATGTCACGCGACGGCGGCGATGGCATCCCCGATCACCGGCGCCAGACTGCGGAATTCCGCCGCTCGGGGCGAGCGGGCGCGCCACGCCAAGCCAAGCGTGCGCCCGGTCACCTGCCCAGACGGTGCCTCCACCGGGCGCAGCACCACCGGGGTGCCCTGCGCCACGCCGCCCGCCACCGCCAGCCGCGGCAAGAGCGTCACGCCCAGGCCACCGGCGACCATCTGCACCAGCGTGTGCAGGCTGGTGGCGGCAAAGGCATCGCCCACGCCCGCGCCGGGCAGCGCGCAGGCGGACAGCGCCTGGTCGCGCAGGCAATGGCCGTCTTCCAGCAGCAGCAGGCGCTCGCCGCCCAGGTCGGCCAGCGGCAGGGGCGAGCGGTCCAGCAGCCGGTGCTGCGGCGGCAATGCGGCCACGAAGGGGTCGTCGGCGATGCGCAGCGTTTCCACGTCCGGCAGCATGGCTGGCAGCGCCAGCAGCAGCAGGTCCAGGCGGCCGCCCTGCAGGTCCTCGGCCAGGCGGTCGGTCAGGTCCTCGCGCAGCCACAGGCGCAGGCGGGGAAAGGCGCGCCGCAGCGCCGGCATCAGCCGCGGCAACAGAAACGGGCCGATGGTGGGAATGATGCCAAGCCGCAAAGGGCCGGTCAGGGGGTCGCGCGCCGCCGCGGCCGTTTCCGCCATCGCCGACAGGGCGGACAGCGCCGCCCGGGCGCGCCCCACCAGCTCCAGCCCCAGCGGCGTGAATACCGGACGCTTGGCCGGGCCGCGCTCCAGGATCGCGGCATCGAGCTGCCGTTCCAGCGCGATGATGCCGGCGGACAGGGTGGACTGGGTGACAGCGCAGGCGGTGGCCGCCCGGCCAAAGTGACCGAGGTCGGCGAGCGCCACGAGGTATCGCAGCTGTTGCGGGCTGGGCAGCGGGGTCATCGACAGGGCCACTCGTTTTATCGAAAACAATTCATTGGCACATGTGTGCACTGCACACCATAATTCCACTGCCGGTGGGCAAAGCTTCGGCTTGGCCTGTCGCTTATGCTTATTGAACCGCGCCTTTCGAAGGATAAGACCATGCTGACCGTTGGCGACAAGTTCCCCTCCTTCAAGCTGACCGCCGTCAAGGGCGGCCCCGAGGGTCTGGAAGGTCCTGGCAAGTCCTTTACCGAGGTGACCAGCGAGTCCGACGCCGGGCTGTGGAAGATCGTGTTCTTCTGGCCCAAGGACTTCACCTTCATCTGCCCGACCGAAATCGCGGCCTTTGGCAAGCTGAACACCGAGTTCGCCGACCGTGACGCGGTGGTCTACGGCGCCTCGACCGACAGCGAGTTCGTCCACCTGAACTGGCGCCTGCACAACAAGGACATCAACGACCTGCCCTTCGCGATGCTGGCCGACACCAAGCGCGAGCTGTCCGCGGCGCTGGGCATCCTGGACAAGAACGAGGGCGTCGCCCTGCGCGCCACCTTCATCGTGGACCCGGACGGCATCATCCAGTGGGCTTCGGTGAACGGCCTGAACGTCGGCCGCAACCCGCAGGAAGTGGTGCGCGTGCTGGACGCGCTGCAGACCGACGAGCTGTGCGCCTGCAACTGGACCAAGGGCAGCGACACCCTGAAGCCGGACGAGCTGTTCCAGGCCGCCTGAGGCGGCTTCCGGCGGGGCGCCCTGCCCCGCCGGGCTTTTCTGGCGCTCCCTGCGCCCGGCGGCCTTGCGCCGCCCCTTTCGATTCGCCCCCCCCTTCTGACCGGAGCACCCCTTCGCATGTCGCTGGACGCCCTGCGCAACCGCCTGCCCGAATATGCCAAAGACCTGAAGCTGAACCTGGGCAGCTTGGCGACCGAGCCGGTGCTGGACCAGCAGAAGCTCGCCGGCACCTTCGTGGCCAGCGCCATGGCCACCGGCAATGCCGAGGTGATCAAGGCGATCGTCGCCGAGTTCGGTCCCAAGCTGTCGGCCGAGGCGCTGACGGCGGCCAAGGCCGCCGCCGGCATCATGGGCATGAACAACGTCTATTACCGCTTCGTGCACCTAGTGGGCGGCGACTACGCGACCCTGCCGGCGAAGCTCCGCATGAACGTCATCGGCAAGCCGGGCGTCGACAAGGTCGACTTCGAGCTCTGGTCGCTTGCCGTGTCGGCCATCAACGGCTGCGGCATGTGCATGGAAAGCCACGAGAAGGTGGTGAAGCACGGCGGCGTGACGACCGAGCAGGTGCAGGCCGCCGTGCGCGTCGCTTCCGTGGTGAATGCCGCCGCCAGCGTCCTGACGGCTGAGGACGCAATTGCGGCATAAAATACCTGCCTGCATCCTGGGCATGTATACGCAAACCCCGCCTTTGGCGGGGTTTGTTGCGTTTGGGCGCCGGAATATCACCTGAAGGTATGCGGAAACACCGGGCCGCCCTGCGCTGGGCACATCCGTTTTTTGTGTTGCAGCGCGAAATTCCGCTTGCGCACGTATGAACAGATGCGTATGTTTCGTCTCGCAGCAACCCAGTACGCTGAGTTGTTGTCTTTCTTGGACGTTTCCTCCCTAAACTCGGCGGTGCTTCGGCACCGCCTTTTTTTTGCCCGCGGCCCGGCAGGCCAATGCGCCCGATGCCGCACAACCGGCGCTGACGGAAGGCGGGGGCCGCGTGGTCCTAGGCCCGCAGGAACGACCAGTCCGTCACGCTCAGCGCCGCGATCAGGCCGCCCAGGTCCGCCTGCAGCCGCGCCATGCCGGGCACCCGCTCGATGGTCGCCTCGTTCATGTACAACGCGCGCGCCAGCTCGATCTGCAGCACATGCACCTGTTCCCGCGGGCGCCCGTAGTGGCGGGTCACGAAGCCGCCGGCATAGGGGTCGTTGCGCCGGACGCGGTAGCCGCGCTCCCCCAGGTGTTCCTCGACCAGCCGCACGGCGCGCGGCGCGCAGGCGGTGCCGTGCGCGTCGCCCAGGATCATGTCCGGCATCTGGGTGCCGAGCAGAGGGTGCGTCGGCATGGAATGGCAGTCGATCACCAGGCAGCAGCCGAACTCGGCGCGGGTTTCCTCAATTAGCCGGCGCAGCGCCGCGTGGTAGGGGTGCCAGCACCGTTGGATGCGGCTTTCCACCGCCGGAAAGGACAGGCGCCTGCGGTACACCGGCTCACCATTGGCGACGATGCGGGCGATGGTGCCGAGTCCCGCGCCCACGCGCGGGCTGGCGCTGTTCACCCAGGGCGGCAGCGGCCCATCGAACATCGCCGGGTCCAGTTCCCAGGCCTCGCGGTTGGCATCGCAATAGACGCGGGGAAAGGTGGCGGCCAGCAGCGGCATGCCATGCTCGGGCGCGGCGGCGAACAGCTCGTCCACGAAGCTGTCTTCCGAGCGGCGGACGGCCAGCGCGTCCAGCCGGCTTTCGGCCAGGAACTCGGCCGGGTAGCAGCGGCCGGAATGCGGCGAGGCGAAGACCACCGGCGCCGTCTGGCGGGGCGGGCGGCGGAGCGAGACGGGGCCGGGCTGTGCCTCGGCGAGGGTGGAAAGCGGAAGGTCCATGGGTCGGCCCGATCAAGCCAGAGAGTCACGTTCTTGTCACGCCGCGCCGCATACGATTCCGGTGCGACGGCCTCTTGCCCGCCGCGCGCCGCCGCGCTAGAGACCGCGCCCTGCCGGATGGGCGCGTAGCTCAGCGGGAGAGCGTCCCCCTGACACGGGGAAGGTCACAGGTTCAATCCCTGTCGCGCCCACCATCCGGCTCTCCTCACATCATGACATCGGCTGCGGCATGCTCAGGCCGTGCTTCGCCGCCAGCTCGGCCAGCGGCGCGGTGATGCGTTCGGCCAGCGGCACGCCCCCGGCCAGTGCGGCGCGGCGCAGCCCCAGCCCCTTTTCGCCCGGCAGGCGCACGGCGGGCCAGCCCGGGCGTGGCGACGCGGCACGGCAGGCCGCCGCCGTGTGGCCGGTTTGTGCCTGGAAGGCGTCCAGCCCCGCAAAGGCGGCGGGGTCGATCACCTGCAGAAACAGCGCCGCGCGCATGCCCGCCGCGCCCTCCCTGCGGCCGCGCCCGGACAGGCCCTGGGTCAGGGCCTCGGTCAGCAGGGCCTGGGCATAGCCCTTTTGGCCATGATGCAGCCCGCCGGTCGGCAGGATGGTGCCGCCCTGCCCCAGCACCGCCGGGTCGCGCGACGGGTTGCCCTCGGCATCCAGCAGCCATTCATGTTCGAACTGCGCACCTTCCTTGGCCATGCGCGCGCTGAGGTTGGCGGTGGTGATGGAGGCACTGATGTCCAGCACCACCGGGTCCCCGCCGGTGGGCCAGGCCGCCGCCACCGGGTCCGGCGCCAGCACGCCGGTGCGCGCGCCAAAGGGCGCGACGCTGCCATTGCCCGGTGCGCTGCTGTGCAGGATGGCCAGCAGCCCGCGTTCCGCCGCGCGCAGCGGGTATACGGCCAGCGCGCCGATGTGGTGGCTTTCGGCGATGGCGATGCTGACCGTGCCGTGTTGCGCCACCCGCTCAAAGGCCAGATCCAGCGCGCGCGTCACCAGCCAGGCCCCCGGCAGCCCGTGGCCGTTCCAGGCGACGCAGGCGCCGCGGTCGGAGATCACCTCCGGCTCGCCGTCACGGGCCAGAATGCCGCCGGGCACGTCGTCCAGGTATTTCGGCACCAGCGCCAGCCCGTGCGTGACGTGGCCCAGCAGGTCGGCCTCCACCAGGATCTCCGCCATCACCGCCGCCTTGCCGCGCGCGATGCCGGCGGCGGCGAACAGGTCGGTGGCGAAGGCACGCATGGCGGCGGCGTCGAAGCGCGGGTCGGTGGTCATGCGGCGGGTCGTCCTTGTGGTGTTTCCTCGAACGAAAGGATGGCACCGGATGCGCGGGCTCGGCCAGGGGGGGAAGGCGCCGCCCGCCGGTCAGCCCTCGCCGAACACCTCGTCCCAGCACCCCTTCAGCGCCGCGTCCACCTCGTCCATGGTCGCGGTGACGCCCAGGTCCCACAGGCTGGTGACGCCATGCTCGCGGATGCCGCAGGGCACGATGCCGCCGAAATGCGACAGGTCGGGCTCCACGTTCAGGCCGATGCCGTGCCAGCTCACCCAGCGCGTCACCCGCACGCCGATGGCGCCGATCTTGGATTCGCCGCCGCGCTTGGGGTCGGCCACCCAGATGCCGATGCGGCCCTCGCGCCGCTCGCCCCGCACGTTGAAGCGCGCAAGCGTCCGGATCATCCATTCCTCCAGCGCCTGCACAAAGGCGCGGATGTCGCGGGCGGGCACGCGGCCGTGCGGCCGGGTCAGGTCCAGCATCACGTAGCCGGTGCGCTGGCCGGGGCCGTGATAGGTCCATTCCCCGCCCCGCCCGGCCTTGAAGGTCGGGAAGCGGGCATCCACCAGCCCTTCCGGCGTGGCGGAGGTGCCGGCGGTGTAGGTGGGCGGGTGCTCCACCAGCCAGACCTGCTCCGTCGCCGTGCCGGCGCGGATGGCGGCAATGCGCGCTTCCATGGCGGCCAGGGCGGCGGGGTAGTCGGTCAGCCCGTCCTCAACCCGCCAGTCGAGCAGCGGAAGCGTTTGCGTGAGATTATCGTCGGTCATGCTCGGTCGGGTTGTTGATGCGGGGGGAAAGCTGCGGTATAGCCCGCCGCCTACCGTTGACTAACCCGTATGCGGCCATGGCGGAATGGTAGACGCGTCAGCTTGAGGTGCTGGTGGGGGCAACCCCGTGGAAGTTCGAATCTTCTTGGCCGCATATTTCCCATCCTTGCCCCGCTAGATCCCGGTCCCGGGGCTTCAGCAGGTGCCCGATGGACGAAGACTTCCGCAAAGCCGCGCTCGACTATCACCGCCTGCCGCGGCCTGGGAAGCTCAGCATCGAGCCGACCAAGCGCATGGCGACGCAGCGTGACCTGGCGCTGGCCTATTCCCCCGGCGTGGCCGCCGCCTGCGAGGCGATCGCCGCCGATCCCCAGGCCGCCTACGAGATGACGGCCCGCGGCAACATGGTCGCGGTGATCACCAACGGCACCGCCGTGCTGGGCCTCGGCGCCATTGGCGCGCTGGCTTCCAAGCCCGTGATGGAGGGCAAGGCGGTGCTCTTCAAGAAGTTCGCCGGCATCGATTCCATCGACCTGGAGGTCGAGCAGCGCGACCCGCAGAAGTTCATCGACGCCGTGGCGGTGCTGGAGCCCTCCTTCGGCGCCATCAACCTGGAAGACATCAAGGCCCCCGAGTGCTTCGTGATCGAGGAGCAGCTCAGGGCGCGGATGAACATCCCCGTCTTCCATGACGACCAGCACGGCACCGCCATCATCGTGGCCAGCGCCGTGCGCAACGGCCTGCTGGTGCAGGGCAAGGAGCTGGCGGACGCCAAGATCGTCACCTCCGGTGGCGGCGCGGCGGCGCTGGCCTGCCTCAACCTGCTGGTTGAGATGGGCGCCAAGCGCGAGAACATCACGGTCTGCGACATCAAGGGCGTGGTCTACACCGGCCGCACCGAGCTGATGGACCCCTACAAGGACCGCTACGCCCGCGACACGACGGAACGCACCCTGCAGGACGCGCTGCCCGGCGCCGACGTGTTCCTGGGCCTGTCCGCCCCACGCGTGCTGAAGGCCGAGTGGCTGCCGCTGCTGGCGCCCAAGCCCCTGGTGCTGGCGCTGGCCAACCCGGAGCCGGAGATCCTGCCGGAGGCGGTGCGCGCCGTGCGGCCGGACGCCATCGTGGCCACCGGCCGGTCGGACTACCCCAACCAGGTCAACAACGTCCTGTGCTTCCCCTTCATCTTCCGCGGCGCGCTGGACGCGGGGGCGACCACCATCAACGAGGCGATGAAGGTCGCCGCCGTGGAGGCCATCGCGCGCCTGGCACGGATCGAGGCGTCGGAGGTGGTGGCGGCGGCCTATGGCGGCCACGCGCCGGTGTTCGGCCCCGACTACATCATCCCCAAGCCCTTTGATCCCCGGCTGATCCTGGAGATCGCCCCCGCCGTGGCGCGCGCCGCCATGGACAGCGGCGTCGCCACCCGCCCGATCGAGGACTTCGCCGCTTATCGCGAGGTGCTGGAGCGCTTCGTGTACCGCTCCGGCGACCTGATGCGCCCGGTGGTCTTCGCCGCCAAAAAGCAGCCGCGCCGCATCGCCTATTCCGAGGGCGAGGACGAGCGGGTGCTGCGCGCCGTGCAGTCCGTGCTGGACGACGAGCTGGCCGAGCCCGTGCTGATCGGCCGGCGCGAGGTGATCGAGAGCAAGGTCCGCGCCATGGGCCTGCGCATGGACCTGACGGAAAGCGTCAAGGTCGTGGACCCGTCCGAGGACACCGCCCTGCTGGCGGAGCTGACGGAGGTCTACCGCGCCAAGGTCGCCCGCCGCGGCGTGCCGGCCGATAGCTGCGAGCGCGTGGTGCGTACCCGCCCCGCCACCGCCGCCGCCCTGCTCCTGGAAACCGGCCGCGTGGACGCCGCGCTGGTCGGCGGCCTGGGCGAGTGGATGCGGCAATGGCACCAGGCCTATGACGTGATCGGCAAGCGCGACGACGTGAAGCGCGTCTACGCCTTGACCAGCGTCATCCTGCCCGCCGGCACGCTGTTCTTCGTGGACACCCACCTGCTGGTGGACCCCACGGCCGAGCAGGTGGCGGAGATGACGCTGCTGGCGGCCGAGCAGGTGCGCGCCTTCGGCCTGGCGCCCAAGGCGGCGCTGTTGTCGCATTCCTCCTTTGGCGCCAGCCAAGCCCCCTCCGCCCGCAAGATGCGCGAGGCTCTGCGGCTGATCCGCGCCGCCGACCCCGCGCTGGAGGTGGATGGCGAGATGCACGCCGACGCCGCGCTGGTGCAGGCGGTGCGCGAGCGGCAGGTGACGGACAGCCCGCTGACGGAAGGCGCCAACCTGCTGGTCTTCCCCAACCTGGATGCCGCCAACATCGCCTATTCCCTGGTCAAGGCCACCGGCGACGGCCTGCAGCTCGGGCCGGTGCTGCTGGGCATGCGCAAGCCCATCCATGTGCTGGTGCCCAGCGTCACGGCGCGCGGCATCGCCAACCTCACGGCCCTGGCGGTGACGCAGGTGGCAGGGCCGGCCAGCGGGAACTGAGGCCCGGGGGGGGCTTCCGGTTCCGCCTTCGCTTTGCGGACCCTGGACGCCCCCACCCCGCATCGCCATGTCTCCGCCATCATGGCGAACCTTCCGGCCAAGCCCGTCACCGCCGCCGTCGCGGCCTTTCTGAAGCAGGCCGATTCGGTGCCCGCGCTGCGCCCCGTGGCGCATCGCCCGGGGCGGCTGCTGTTCGCCGTCGATGCCACGGCCAGCCGCCAGGCGGGCTGGGACCTGGCCAGCCATTTGCAAACCGAGATGTTCCAGGCCGCCGCCGGGCTGGGCGGGCTGGAAGTCAGCCTGGCCTACTGGCGGGGCTTCGGTGAATTCGCCGCGACGCCCTTTATCGCCGATGCCGCCACGCTGGCGCGCCGCATGGCGGAAGTGACCTGCCTGGGCGGCCGCACGCAGCTGGAACGCGCCTTGCGGCACGCGGTGAACGAGGCCGCCAGGGCGCGGCTGCATGCCTTGGTTCTGGTGGGCGACGCGGTGGAGGAGGATGCCGACACCCTGTGCCACCTGGCTGGACAGCTGGGCGTGCGCGGCACCCCGGTCTTCGCCTTTCAGGAAGGTTCGGACCCGACGGCGGGCACGGTGATGCGGCAGCTGGCGCGGCTTTCGGGTGGTGCGCACGCGCCGTTCGGCGCTGGCAGCGCGGCGGCCTTGCGCGACCTGCTGCGGGCTGTGGGCGCTTTCGCGGCGGGCGGCCATGCGGCGCTGGCGCGGCTGGACACGGCGGGCGCGCGGGCCCTGCTGGCGCAGTTGCCGGCACCGGGAGCGTGAGCTGGTTTCTGGGCGGCCTGGCCGTGGTGGCGGCGATCGGCTGGCTGCTGCACGCCTTCGCGCATTCCGGCGTGGCGCGGGTGAAGCAGGGGGCCAAGTGGCTGGTGGCGGGCTTGGCGCTCATTGGCGTGGTGCTGCTGGTGGCCAGCGGCCGGGGCGCGGCCCTGCTGGGCTTGCTGTTGCCGGTGCTGCCCTGGCTGTGGCCCGCCTTGCGGCGCCGCTGGGCGCGCCGGCGCTTCGCCGCCGCCGCCCCGGCCGGGGACGCCGCCACCACCCTGACCACCGCCACCCTGGCCATGCGGCTGGACCCGGCCAGCGGCACCCTGTCCGGCCGCGTGCTGGCCGGGCCGATGGCCGGGCGGGAGCTGGCCGAGCTGTCGCTGCAGGAAGCGCGCGAATTACTGGCCGCCTGCCATGCCGCCGACCCGGAAAGCGTGCCCCTGCTGGAAAGCTGGCTGGACCGCACGGCGCCGCATTGGCGGGTCACGCCGGACCCGATGTCGCCCGCCGCCACGGCCCGCGCCGCAGCCCTGGCCCTGCTGCAGCTTTCTGAAGGCGCCAGCCCGGCCGAGATTCGCGCGGCGCACCGCCGGCTGATGCGCGCCGCGCATCCCGACCATGGCGGCGACCCGGGGCAGGCCGCCCGGCTGAACCAAGCGCGCGACCTGCTGCTTGGCGAGTGATCGCCGTGGTTATGGCGCCACCCGCGTAAAATTCACCTCTTGACGGCGCGTCCCGAGCCCACGTGGCGATTGCCCCTGCCCCGCCCGCGTGGCAATGCTGGCGCCGGCCATAATCCTGCCGCCCCGGCATGGTGAATGGCCGACGACCGACCAGAGTGACGAAGAGGAACCAGCCCCGGTGACGAAACCGCTGAAGAAGGCCGTGCTGCCCGTTGCCGGCCTTGGCACGCGCTTCCTGCCCGCCACCAAGGCGCTGGCCAAGGAAATGCTGCCGGTCGTCGACAAGCCGCTGATCCAGTATGCCGTCGATGAGGCGCGCGCCGCCGGCATCGAGCAGTTCTGCTTTGTCACCGGCCGCGGCAAGACCGCGATCGTCGAGCATTTCGACGTGGCCTACGAGCTGGAGCGCACCCTGAAGGAGCGCGGCAAGGACAAGGAGCTGGCCGAGCTGCATGCCCAGGCCGTGGCCCCCGGCTCCATCTCCACCGTGCGCCAGCAGGTGCCCATGGGCCTCGGCCACGCCATCTGGTGCGCCCGCACCTTTATCGGCGACGACCCCTTCGCCATCCTGCTGCCCGACGACCTGATGCAGTGCGAGGTGTCCTGCACCAAGCAGCTGGCCGATGCTTACCGCGAAACCGGTGGCAACGTGGTGGCCATCGAGGAAGTGCCGATGGAGCGCGTCAACAAGTACGGCGTGCTGGACATCGCCGAGGACAAGGGCCGGCTGGTGTCCGTCAAGGGCTTGGTGGAAAAGCCGCCGGTCGACAAGGCGCCGTCCAACCTCACCGTCATCGGCCGCTACGTGCTAATGCCCGAGGTGGTGCCCTTTCTGGCCCTGATGGAAAAGGGTGCCGGCGGCGAGGTGCAGCTGACCGACGCCATGGCCAAGCTGATCCCGACCCAGCCCTTCCATGGGCTGCGCTACGAAGGCCGCCGCTTCGACTGCGGCGACAAGATCGGCTACCTGGAGGCGCAGCTGGCCTTCGCGCTGGCCCGCCCCGACCTTGCGGAAGCCGTGCGCGGCTTCCTGCCCCGCTACGTGTAAGGCTTATTCGACATGCGGATTGCGATGCTGGGGGCCGGCTATGTCGGCCTCGTCTCAGGTGCGTGCTTTGCCGAGTTCGGCGTCGATGTCTGCATCGTCGACACCGACCCGGCCAAGATCGAGGCCCTCAAGCAGGGGCGTATCCCCATCTACGAGCCGGGCCTCGACCGGCTGGTGGAGGAGAACGCCCGTGACGGTCGCCTGACCTTCACCACCGAGCTGAAGGAAGCCATGCGCGGCGCCGACGCCGTGTTCCTGGCCGTCGGCACGCCGACGCGCCGGGGCGACGGCCACGCCGACCTCACCTACGTCTTCGCCGCCGCCGAGCAGGTGGCCAAGGCAGCCGAGGGCCCGCTGGTCCTGGTGACCAAGTCCACCGTACCCGTCGGCACCGGCCGCAAGATCGAGGAGATCGTGCGCAACGCCCGCCCCGACGGGCAGATCGAGGTGGCGTCCAACCCCGAGTTCCTGCGCGAAGGCAGCGCGATCGGCGATTTCATGCGTCCGGACCGCGTGGTGATCGGCGTGGAGTCGGAGCGCGCGGCGGCGGTGCTGAAGCGCCTGTACCGCCCGCTCTACCTGATCGAGACGCCGGTGGTGCAGACCTCGCTGGAAACGGCGGAGCTGATCAAGTACGCGGCCAACGCCTTCCTGGCGGTGAAGATCACCTTCATCAACCAGATGGCCGACCTGTGCGAAAAGGCCGGCGCCAACGTGCACGACGTGGCGCGCGGCATGGGGCTGGATGGCCGCATCGGCCGCAAGTTCCTGCACGCGGGCCCCGGCTACGGCGGCTCCTGCTTTCCCAAGGACACGCTGGCGCTGGCCCGCACGGCGCAGGAGCTGGGCGCGCCCGTCACCATCGTCGAGCAGACCATCACCGCCAACGACACCCGCAAGGAGCAGATGGCGCAGCGCGTCATCGATGCGCTGGGTGGCTCGGTCGCGGGCAAGACCATCGGCATCCTGGGCCTGACCTTCAAGCCCGAGACGGATGACATGCGGGACGCGCCCTCGCTGGTGATCGTTCCCGCGCTGATCGCCGCCGGCGCCAAGCTGCGGGCCTACGACCCGCAGCCGGGCCACGCGCGGCAGGTGCTGCCGGCCGATCTGCATTTCGCCAGCTCCGCCATGGACGCGGTGCAGGGCGCCGATGCGGTGATGCTGATCACCGAATGGAACGAGTTCCGCGCCTTGTCGCCCGAGAAGCTGCGCGCGGCGATGAAGGGCAAGGTGGTCTGCGACCTGCGCAACGTCTGGGACCCCGCCCAGATGCGCGAGGCCGGCTTCAGCTATTCCTCCATCGGCCGCCCCTGATTTCTAAGACACGACCACAGGACAACTGATTCCCATGACAGCCTTCCGCCACGACTTCCACCCGACCTCGCTGCGCGAGTACGACATCCGCGGCATTGTCGGCCAGACGCTGTCCGGCGCGGATGCCTTCGCCATCGGCCGCTGCTTCGGCAGCATCGTGGCCAAGCAGGGCGGGCGGAAGGTGGCAGTGGGCTATGACGGCCGCCTGTCCTCGCCCGAGCTGGAAACCCAGCTGGTCGCCGGCCTCGTGGCCTGCGGGCTGGAAGTGGCGCGCATCGGCTGCGGCCCCACGCCGATGCTCTACTTCGCCTCCTACGAATTGAAGGCCGACGGCGCCGTGATGGTGACCGGCAGCCACAACCCGCCGGACTACAACGGCTTCAAGATGATGCTGGGCAAGAAGCCGTTCTTCGGCCAGCAGATCCAGCAGATCGGCCAGATGGCGGCCAGCGGCGACGTGGTGGCCGAGGCCTCCGGCTCCTCCACCCAGGTGGACGTGTCGGATGCCTATGTCGCCCGCCTGCTCAAGGACTACGACGGCGGCGACCGCGCGCTGAACGTGGTCTGGGACCCCGGCAACGGCTCGGGCGCCGAGATCACCAAGCGTCTCGTCGCCAAGCTGCCCGGCAAGCACACCGTCATCAACGGCGAGATCGACGGCCGCTTCCCCAACCACCACCCCGACCCGACCGTACTGAAGAACCTCGAGCAGATCATCGCCGAGGTGGCCAAGCAGGGCGCCGACCTCGGCATCGCCTTCGATGGCGACGCCGACCGCATCGGCGCCGTGGACGGCGAGGGCAACATGCTGTTCGGCGACCAGCTTCTCGTGGTGCTGGCGCGCGACGTGCTGAAGGCCCACCCGGGCGGCACCATCATCGCCGACGTCAAGGCGAGCCAGGTGTTGTTCGACGAAGTGGACAAGGCCGGCGGCCAGTCGCTGATGTGGAAAACCGGCCACAGCCTGATCAAGGCCAAGATGGCCGAAACCGGCTCGCCGCTGGCCGGCGAGATGTCGGGCCACATCTTCTTCAACGACAAGTGGTATGGCTTCGACGACGCGCCCTACGCCGCCATCCGCCTGCTGGGCATCGTGGCGCGCGCCGGCGAGAGCCTGGCCCAGATGCGCGACGCGCTGCCCAAGGTGCTCAACACCCCCGAGCTGCGATTCAACTGCGCGGACGAGCGCAAGTTCGGCGTGATCCAGGAAGTGAAGGCCCGCCTCGCGGCGTCCGGCGCCAATGTCAACGACGTGGACGGCGTGCGCGTGCTGACCGAGGACGGCTGGTGGCTGCTGCGCGCCTCCAACACCCAGGCGGTGCTGGTGGCCCGCGCCGAGGCGAAGACCGAGGAAGGGCTGGACCGACTGAAGAAGCTGCTGGCCGAGCAGGTCGAGGCGTCGGGGCTGCAGGCGCCGGATTTCTCGGGCGAGAACGCGGGGCACTGAAAGCCAGCAAGGCTGGGGGAATGAATTCCCCCAGGCCCCCTTCTTTCATTTTTCCGGGTCTGGGTCCGGGCTGAAACAATCCAGCTTGCAACAGTGATTTTTTTGAAAAGGGCGCGCGGGTTCCACCCGCGCGCCCTTTTTTTCTTTCACATCAGAAAAAAGATGGGGGTCCGGGGGAATTCCTTCCCCTGGCCTTCTCCTACGCCGCCACATGCACCCCCGGCCGGCGGCCATCGTTCCACCGCCCCCCGATCGCGCGCTCGATCTGTGCCGCCAGTTGCAGCAGCAGCCCGTCATTGGCCTGCCGGGCCTGCGCCTGGATGCCCAGCGGCAGGCCGCTGTCCTGCCAGCCCAGCGGCAGCGAGATGCCGGGAATGCCGCACAGGTTGGACAGCGGCGTATAGGCGAAGTTGCGCCACAGGTTGCCGAACCAGTCGTAGATATCGGGGTTGTCGCTGATCGTCAGGTATTCGGTAGTGCCGAGCCTGGGCGTCGGCAGGGCGGTGATCGGCGTCAGGATGATGTCCCAGTCCTCGAAGAAAGCGCCAAAGTCGCGGGAGGTCTTGTTGAACACCGCCTGCATCTGCGCGCGCTCGGTGAAGCTGGTGTTGATGCCGGCTTCCCAGATGCGGATGTTGATGGGCTCCACCAGATCGGCGGGCGGGCGGTCGAGGCCCTTGGCGGCGATCAGGTTGTTCACCGTCTGCGCGAAGTTGCTGATGTAGCAGGTGGTCTGGGCGGCGAAGGCGGCGCGGAAATCCACCGCCGGCAGCGCCCATTCCACCTGGTGGCCCAGGCCCTCCAGCAGCTTGCCCACCCGCTCCAGCTCCGCCACGAAATGCGGCGTGGCGCGGTAGTCGCCCCATTCATGGGACAGCGCGATGCGCAGCCGGCCCGGGTCGCGGCGGATCAGCTCGGAATAGGGTTCGGGCGTGGTCCAGTAGGGCATGAACTCACCGGGAGCGCCGCCCCGGCATTGGTCCACGAACAGCGCCGTGTCGCGCACCGTGCGGCTGTGGCAGCCCTGGATGGAGACGAGACCCGTCAGGTCGGACGCGTAGGGTGCGATGGAGAATACGCCGCGCGAGGGCTTCAGCCCGATATTGCCCGTGGCGCCTGCGGGAATGCGGATGGAGCCGCCGCCATCCGTCGCGTGGCTGATCGGCAGCACGCCTGCGGAAACCGCCGCCGCCGTGCCGGCGGAAGAGCCGTTGGTGGTGTAGGCCACGTCCCAGGGATTGCGCGTCACATACATCGCCGGGTTCTCGGCGGAAGAGCAGCAGCCGAATTCCGGGGTGGTGCTGCGGCCGATGACGTTCAGGCCGGCCTTGCGGATACGGCCGGTGAGATGGCTGTCCGCCGCCGCGCGGGTGCCGCGCATCAGGTGGGAGCCCATCTCCTGCAGCCGCCCGGCCAGCGTCGGGCCCAGGTCCTTCATCAGGTAGGGCACGCCCGCGAAGGCGCCATCGGCGTCCATGCCGTCCCGCAACGGGTCGGCCACCACGTCCTCGAAGACCTCGACCACGGCGCCGAGCGTGGGGTTGAGGGCAGCAATGCCGGCGGCGGCCTGGGCGGCCAGCTCGGCGGCGGTCACCTCGCCGGCGCGGACCCTGCCGGCCAGCGCCACCGCGTCATGGCGCGCCCATTCGTCCCAGCTCATCGCAAGCGTCATCGGTCAGCCCATCCGGTGTTTGCCGGTGGAATCGTAACCCGGAAGGCGGAGCGTGGAACTGGGGGAGAATGAATTCTCCCCCGGACCCCCACCTCTTTTGTTTCGATCCGAAAGAGTTTGCCCGCTGACCGGTGCCGCCGAAGCGCAAGGCGGACACCCACGGGACCAACGGCAGGTCAAAAAGAAGATGGGGGTCTGGGGAATTCATTCCCCCAGCCTCCTTCCCCTCACAGCATCGGCTTGCCGCCCGTCACAGGGATCAGCGCGCCCGTCATGTAGGAGGATTCGTCGGACGCCAGCAGCACATAGGCCGGTGCCAGCTCCACCGGCTGGCCGGCGCGGGCCAGCGGCGTGGTGGCGCCGAAGTCCTTCACCTCGTCAGCCGGCATGGTGGAGGGGATCAGCGGCGTCCAGATCGGCCCCGGTGCCACGCAGTTCACGCGGATGCCCTTTTCCGCCACCGACTGCGCGAGGCCGGCGGTGAAGTTGGCGATGGCGCCCTTTGTGGTCGCGTAGGCCAGCAAGGAGGGCGAGGGTGTCTTGGCGTTGATCGAGGTGGTGTTGACGATGGTCGCACCCGGCTGCATGCGCGGGATGGCCGCCTTGCACAGGTAGAACTGGGCGTGGATGTTGGTGCGGAAGGTGGTGTCCCACTCCTCGTCGCTGATCTCCTCGATCGACTCATGGGTGCGCTGGAAGGCGGCGTTGTTGACCAAGATGTGGATGCCGCCCAGTTCCGACACGGTGCGCTCCACCAGCGCGCGGCAATGCGCCGGGTCGGTGATGTCACCGGGCGCCAGCACCACCTTGCGGCCGGCCTCGCGCACCCAGCGGGCGGTTTCCTCGGCGTCCGTATGCTCGTCGAGGTAGGAGATCAGCACGTCCGCCCCTTCTCGCGCATAGGCGATGGCGACGGCGCGGCCGATGCCGGAATCACCGCCGGTGATCAGCGCCACCTTGCCGGCCAGCCGGCCGCTGCCCTTGTAGCTGGTTTCGCCGTGGTCAGGCTGCGGGTTCATGGCGGCGGTGTCGCCCGGGGGCGCCTGCTTGGCGTCCGAATAGGGCGGCTGCGGATAGGCGGTACGCGGGTCCTGCGGCATGGATCGGCTTTCTGTCCGGGGGTTCATGCCAAGGAACACCCGGACCCGACGATGGTCACACCACGCCGGTTACACGGAGGCGTGCTCACGCCCCGGAATGGCGTGGTGGATACGCGCCCGAGAGATCTGGAGGGCCAGGCGCTTTCGTTGCCGCACCCTCAGGGCAACTGCGCCCGGCATTCCGCCACGCCGGCAACGCATCCGCCGTCCAGCCACCATTGCCGCACCCGCCCCAGCGCCTGCCCCACCGCCGGGCCAGGCGGAATGCCGGCGGCCAGCGCGTCCCGTCCCTGCAGGGGAAACACCGGGCGCGGCGTGGCGGCGATGCGCGCCCGCAGCGCGGCGCGGTCCTGGCCATCGGCGGCCTCGGCCATGTTGGCGAGGTCGGTTTCCAGTCCGGCGGGGGCCTCGGCCAGCCAACGGCGCAGGGCGGCGCCGTCGAGGCCGGCTTCGGGGCGCAAGGCGGGGTCCAGCAGGCGGCGCAGCACGGTGTCTTCCTGTGCCGAGAAACGCAGGCGCCGGGCCAGCGCCGCGGCATCAGTGTCGGGATGCAGCAGGGCGGCCAGCCGTGCCAGGGGGCCGGCATCGGCGGGCAGGCGCCGCAATGCCGCCTCGTCCGCCGCGGCTTCGGGCAGGGCGGCGGCCAGCACGCCGGTGTCGCGCATCAGCGCCACCGCCGGCACCGGATCGGGTGCCTGCAACAGTCGCTTCAGTTCCATCCAGACCCGCTCGGCCGACAGCCGGGCCAGGCCCGGGACCGCGGCGCGGATGGCGGCCAGCGCCGCCGGGTCCGGCGCCCCCTGGCCGTAGCGCGCCTGGAAGCGGAAAAAGCGCAGCACGCGGAGGTAATCCTCCGCCATGCGCGTCGCCGGGTCGCCAACAAAGCGCACCCGCCCGGCGGCAAGGTCGGCGCGGCCGCCGAAGTAATCCCAGACCTGCCCGGTGGCATCCATCGACAGCGCGTTCATGGTGAAGTCGCGCCGCGCCGCGTCCTCGCGCCAGTCGGTGCTCCAGGCCACCTCCGCATGGCGGCCATCGGTCAGCAGGTCGCGGCGCAGGCTGGTGACCTCCACCGGCTGGTGCAGCAGCACGGCGGTGACGGTGCCATGCGCCAGTCCGGTTTCGAACACCTTCAGCCCGGCCTCGCGCAGCCGCGCGGCCGCCTGCTCGGGCGGCAGGGCGACGGCGACATCCACGTCCTGCACCGCGCGGCCGGCCAGCAGGTCGCGCACCGCGCCGCCCACCACCCGTGCGCCGGGCAAGGCCGCCAGCACGGCGGCGGGCGCCCCCTCGCCCAGCCAGGCAGGCGGCGCGATGTGGAATGCAGGGGGATCGGGCGTGGGATCGGTCATGGCGGCGCAAGGCAGCATGCGGAAAGAAACAGCGCAATCGGCCCCGCATCCAATCCGGAATCGCGGCGTTGATGGGGGGCAGGCCGGCGGCACGCCGGCATCGAGACAGGAGAACCCCCATGGCTGACGAAAACCGCGTGACCGGCACCGCCCGCGACGCCTTCGGGCGCGTGCAGGAGGCCGTCGGTGGCCTGACCGGCGACCGCAACACCCAGGCGCGTGGCATGTACAACCAGGCGCAGGGCCAGACCGAGAACGCGCTGGGCCAGCTGGCCGACAGCGTGCGCGAGCAGCCGCTGACCGCCGTGTTCATCGGCGCCGCCATCGGCTACGTGCTGGGCCGCCTGCGCATCCTCTGATGCACGGCGGGGCGTGCTACCGCAGCACCAGCGCCAAGTTGCGCAGGATCGCGGCGGTGGCGCCCCAGACGTAGTGCCGCTCATGCGGCCAAACCCAGAAGGCCCGCTCCGCACCCCGGAAGCGGGCCTTTTGCTGTTGCGGCAAGGCCGGGTCCAGCAGGCGGGACAACGGGTATTCGAAGATCAGCTCCACCTCCCCCGGCTCCGGGATCAGCTGCAGCGGCGGGCGCAGCAGCGCCAGCACGGGGGTGATGCGGAACCCGGTGCCGGTCAGGTGATCCGGCAAGCGCCCCAGCACCTGCGGCAAGGCGGGGCCGAGGCCCACCTCCTCCCAGCTTTCGCGCAGCGCCGCCTGTTCCGGGCTTTCGCCGGATTCGATCCGGCCGCCGGGAAACGCCACCTGGCCGGCGTGGGACGACAGCTTGGTGGTGCGCAGCGTCAGCAGTACGGTGGGCTCCGGATGCAGCACCAGCGGCACCAGCACGGCGGCGTCCCGCAAAGGTCCGCCGCTGTCCCAGCCCTCGGTTTCCGTGGCGTCGGCACGGGCCAGCCGAAGGGGATCGGTCAACCGGGCAGCGAGGTCCCCGGCCGACAATGCCGTGGTGGCGGGACTCACTTCGCGGCGGGTCGCTCGGCGACGGCGGCGGCACGGGGAATGCTCACCCGGCGGCGGGTGGGCTTGCGGGTGGGCGCGTCGTCGATGGGGAAGAAGACGCCCTCGCTCCACACGCCCAGCAGATCCCGGCCGTCCACCGTCTCGGGCTCGGCCAGGGCGACCAGCTCATAGAACACGGCGCGGTTGATGCGCGCCTCGATCCCCGGGCGGACGGACACATAAGGGCGCGGCTCGCGCGTTTCGGGATCAATGGCGACGCGAATGGGGTGGTCGTGGTCGGCGGTGACCATCTCGTCCAGGTTGGTGCGGAAGGTCAGGCATTGCCGGCCGGCGCACTGGTCCCAGAACACTTCCACCGCCACGAAGGGCACGTCCTCCACGTCGACCATGCCGCGCTCGACCGGCGTTTCCAGCCAGTAGCTGCCATCGGCCTCGCGCTTCAGCACGGAAGCGAACAGGCACACCAGCTCCTTCCGGCCGATCGGGCTGCCGCGGTAGTGCCAGGACCCGTCCTTGGCGATGCGCATGCCGAGCGGGCCGCAGTCATGGCGCGGCCCGGGCGGCCCGGAGCGCTTGCCCGGCCGCAGCCCGGCGAGGGGCAGGGCCTTGCGGTCGGCGGGCATGCCGCAAGGGTCGGTGGCCTGGGGCCGGCAGCAATCGGCGGGCATCACGTCCTCCTGTTGCATCGCATTCAATGCTTTGTCCGTGCGGCCACTGGTCATACGCTTTCCAAGTCTCGCTCCTGGATCGGGATCGGCTGGCGGAAACAGGCCGGCGTCCCATATCCAGGCTATATAAGGAGCCCGACCGGCATGGTTGAAGTGGCGGAGCCGATTGATCCCACCATCCTGGTGAATGAGGTGGAAGCCCTGGGGACGCGGCTGGCCCGCGTCAAGGCCGCCGTGGGCGAGGTGATCTTCGGCCAGCCCGAGGTGGTGGAGCAGGTGCTGATCACCATCCTGGCCGGCGGCCACGTGCTGCTGGTGGGCGTGCCGGGCCTGGGCAAGACCAAGCTGGTGGAAACGCTGAGCACCGTGCTGGGGCTGGCGGAAAGCCGCGTGCAGTTCACCCCCGACCTGATGCCCGCCGACATCCTGGGCAGCGAGGTGCTGGAGGAAGGCGAAGGCGGCCGCCGCGCCTTCCGCTTCATCCAGGGCCCGGTGTTCTGCCAGCTGCTGATGGCCGACGAGATCAACCGCGCCTCGCCCCGCACCCAGTCCGCGCTGTTGCAGGCGATGCAGGAGCGCAAGGTGGCGATGGGCGGCACCACCTATCCCCTGCCCGCCCCCTTCCACGTGCTGGCGACGCAGAACCCGATCGAGCAGGAAGGCACCTACCCGCTGCCGGAAGCGCAGCTGGACCGCTTTCTGCTGGAGGTCGAGGTGTCCTACCCCGACGAGGCGGCCGAGCGCGCCATGCTGCTGGCCACCACGGGTGCTGCCGAGGCCCGCGCCCGCCCCGCCCTGACCTCCGCCGAGCTGCTGGCCGCCCAGGCGCTGATCCGCCGCATTCCGGTGGGCGAGCAGGTCCTGGACGCCATCCTGAAGCTGGTGCGCGGCGCGCGGCCGGAAACGGGCGCGCTGCCTGCCGTCAAGCAGCACCTGGCCTGGGGCCCGGGCCCGCGCGCCGCCCAGGCGCTGATGCTGGCCACACGGGCGCGCGCCGTGCTGGATGGCCGCCTGGCCCCCAGCGTGGAGGACGTGATCGCGCTGGCCGAGCCGGTGCTGCGCCACCGCATGGCGCTCAACTTCTCCGCCCGCGCCGATGGCGTGCGGCTCCCTGACGTGATCGGGGCGCTGAAGGCCAGCCTTGGCTGACGCCGCCCTTCGCGCCGAGGCGTTAGGCGCCCGGCTGCCGCCGCTGGTGGTGGCGGCCGAGCGGGTGGCGGCCACGGTCATGCAAGGCGTGCACGGCCGCCGCCGCGCCGGCCAGGGCGATGCCTTCTGGCAGTTCCGCCCTTATGCGCGCGGCGATGCGCTGAACCGCCTGGACTGGCGGCAAAGCGCCAAGTCCGACCGGCTGTTCGTGCGCGAAACCGAATGGGAAGCGGCGCAAAGCGTGGCGTTGTGGCGCGACTCCGGCCAGACCATGCGCTGGGCTTCCGCCAAGGGGCAGCCCGAAAAAGGCGAGCGCGCCGAGTTGCTGCTGCTGGCGCTGGCTTCCCTGCTCCTGCGCGGCGGCGAACGGGTGCGGCTGCTGGGCCAGCGACGCGCCTGGGCCGGGCGCGGCGTGCTGCCGCCGCTGGCCGAGGCACTGTCCCGCCACACCGCCCCCGCCGCCGATGACAGCCTGCCCCGCCACGCCCGCGCCGTGCTGCTGTCCGATTTCCTGGCACCGCTGGAAGACACGCGCGCCGTTGTCGCGGCCCTGGCCGCGCGCGGCGTCTCCGGCCAGCTGGTGCAGGTGCTGGACCCGGCAGAGGAAACCCTGCCCTACCAGGGCCGCATCCGCTTTGAAGCCCTGGGCGGCGACGAGGCGGTGCTGCTGCCGCGCACCGAGGGCATCCGCGCGCTTTATGCCGAACGGCTGGCCGCGCACCGCGCCGGCCTTGCCGCCATCGCCGCCGCCGCCGGCTGGCGCTTCACCACCCACCGCACCGACACGCCGCCCGAACGGGCGCTGCTGGCGCTGTGGCAATCCCTGTCTCCGGCATAGGCCGCGCCCCGCATGCTGCAACTCGGCCCGCTCGGCTTCGTGGTTCCCTGGCTGCTCCTGGCGCTGCCGCTGCTGCCCGCCATCTGGTGGCTGCTGCGCGTCACGCCGCCGGCGCCGCGCCGCCAGCCCTTTCCCGCCGTGCGGCTGTTGCGCGACCTGCCGGCCCCGGAGCAGACGCCCAGCCGCACGCCCTGGTGGCTGCTGCTGCTCAGGCTGGCGGCGGCGGCGCTGATCGTGCTGGGGCTGGCCCGCCCGGTCTGGGGGCCGGGAGCGGGCACGGCCGGGGAAGGCCCACTGCTGCTGGTGGTCGATGACGGCTGGGCCTCGGCCGCCGACTGGCCCGCCCGCATGGCCACCGCCCAGGCGGCACTGGACGGCGCCGCCCGCCAGGGCCGCCGCGCCGCCCTGCTGCTGACCGCCGCCGCCACCGAGCCGCCCCGCCCCAGCGCCGTGATGCCGGCGGAAGCGTTGCGCACCCGCCTGGCCGCCCTGCGCCCCAGGCCCTGGGCCACTGACCGCGCCGCCGCGCTGGCCGGCTTCCAGGCGTGGCGGCAGGCCAATCCCGGCCCGCTGTCGCCGCTCTGGCTGGCGGACGGCATCGGCGCCGACAGCGCCCCGCTGGCCGAGGCCCTGGCCGCCGCCGGCCCCTTGACCCTGGCCCGTGCCGAGGGCCGCCCCACCCGCCTGCTGCTGCCGCCGCGCGCCGAGCCGGACCGGCTGTTGCTGGCCCTGCGCCAGACACCGGCCGCGCTGGCGGGCTCCGCCACCGTGCTGGCCCGCACCGGCGACGGCCGTGCCCTGGCATCCGCCGCGATCGACCTGCCGGCCGGCGCCACGGCGGGGGAGGTCGCCCTGCCCTTGCCGCTGGAAATCCGCAACCAGGTGGTGCGGCTCGATCTCGACGGCGAGGACAGCGCCGGCACCAGCGTGCTGCTGGACGAGCGCTTCCGCCGCCGCCCGGTCGGGCTGATCGGCCCCACGGAGGCCGGCACGGACACGCCATTGATTGGCGCCCTGTACTACCTGCAGCGCGCGCTGGAGCCGACGGCCGAGCTGCGCTCCGGCTCCATCGAGCAGTTGCTGTCCCGCCAGTTGTCCGTGCTGGTGCTGGCCGACCGCCCCGTGGCCACGGGGCGCGAGCAGGAGGCGCTGGACCGCTGGGTGCGGGCCGGCGGCACGCTGCTGCGCTTTGCCGGCCCGCGCCTGGCCGAGAACCCCGACCCGCTGCTGCCGGTGCGGCTGCGCGCGGGCGAGCGGCAGCTGGGCGGCGCGCTGTCCTGGGAGCAGCCGCAGCGCATGGCGCCCTTCCCCGATACCTCGCCCTTCGCCGGGCTGGTGCCGCCGGAGGAGGTGCGCATCCAGACCCAGGTGCTGGCCGAGCCCGACCCGCGCCTGTCCGAACGCTCCTGGGCCCGGCTGGGCGACGGCACGCCGCTGGTGACGGCCGAGACGCGCGGCGCCGGGCGCATCGTGCTGTTCCATGTCACGGCCAATGCCGAATGGTCCGACCTGCCGCTGTCCGGGCTGTTTCCCGACATGCTGCGCCGCGTGGTGGCGCTGTCCACCGGCGTGGCGGGGGCGGAAGGCGCGGCACCGCTGGCGCCGGTGGAAGTGATGGACGGCTTCGGCCGCCTCGGCCCCGCCCCGGGGGGCGTCGCCGCCATTCCCGCCAACCTGCTGGCCGAAACCCTGCCCGGCCCACGGCACCCGCCCGGCTGGTATGGCGTGCCCGGCGAGGGTGGCGAGCGCCGCGCGCTGAACCTGTCCGCCAGCCTGCCCGCCCCGGTGCCCATGGCGGCGCCGCCCGCCGGCACCGCCACGCTGGCGATCGGCGGCGTGCCGGCGGAACGCGACCTGGGTCCCTGGCTGCTGGGCGCGGCGCTGCTGTTGCTGGCGCTGGACCTGTTGCTGTCGCTGGGCCAGCGCGGGCTGCTGGCCAAGCCCGCGAGGCTGGCGGTGCTGGCCCTGCTGCTGGCGGCACCGCTGCAGGCCCGGGCCCAGACGGACACGCTGCCCACCGTCACCCGCATCGGCTTCGTGGCGACCGAGGACCCGGCGGCGGACGAGGCCGTGCGGCAAGGGCTGGTCGGCCTGTCCGAATACGTCAACCGCCGCACGGCCGCGGCCTTGGGCGACCCCGTGATGGTGCGGCCGGGGCAGGACGACCTGTCCGTGCTGCCGCTGCTCTACTGGGCCATCCTGCCGGAAGCGCAGCCCCCCGGCCCGGCGGCGGCGGCGGCGCTGAACGAGTTCATGCGCAACGGCGGCATCATCCTGTTCGACACGCGCGACGAAGGCTCGGGCGAGGGCTTCGCCCCCGGCGCGCGGGAAGCCTTGCAGCGGGTCACCCGCAGCCTGGCCATCCCGCCGCTGATGCCGGTCACGCCGGAACACGTGCTGACCCGTTCCTTCTACCTGTTGCAGGAGTTGCCGGGGCGCTTCGCGGGCGGGCAGGTCTGGGTGTCGCGTGAAGAGGACCGGGCCAATGACAGCGTCAGCCCCGTGATCATCGGCGGCCACGACTGGGCGGGCGCCTGGGCCATCGATGCGCGCGGCAACAACCCCTACGCCGCCATTCCCGGCGGCGCGCGGCAGCGCACGCTGGCTTATCGCTTCGGCGTCAACCTCGTGATGTACGCGCTGACCGGCAACTACAAGGGTGACCAGGTGCATGTGCCGGCCATCCTGGAAAGGCTCGGCAACTGATGCAAAGCGCGCTGTCGGGCATCGACCTTTCGCCCATCCTGCCGCTGTGGCTGCTGCTGGCCCTGGCCGCGCTGGCCCTGCTGGCGCTGCTGCCCGCGCTGTGGCGGCGGGCGCGCGGCACGGGGTGGCGGGCGCTGTCCTTCGCGCTGCTGCTGCTGGCCCTGGCCAACCCCCGGCTGGTGGAGGAAACCCGCGAAACGCGCCCCGACATCGCGCTGCTGGTGCAGGACCGGAGCGACAGCGCCCGCATCGGCACGCGCGGCACGCAGATGGACGCGGCCCGCGCCGCGCTGGAAGCCGCCGCCGCGCGCTTTCCCGACCTGGAGCTGCGCACGCTGGACGTGCCGGAAGGCGGCAACCAGGGCACGAGGCTGGTGTCCGCCATCGACCGCGCGCTGGCCGACATCCCGCGCGCCCGGCTGGCCGGCATCCTGGCGCTGACCGACGGGCAGGCGCATGACGTGCCCGCCGCGCCGGCCTTTGACGCCCCCTTCCACGCCATCCTGCCCGGCGCGCCCGGCGAGACCGACCGGCGCATCCGCGTGATCGAGGCGCCGGGCTTCGGCATTGTCGGCCGCAGCGTGGAGCTGCGCGTGGCGGTGGAGGACCTCGGCGTGCCCGCCGCGCAGGCCACGGGCGCGGCACGCCTGACCATCCGCCGTGACGGCGCCCCGCCCCGCGTGGAATCCGTGCCCCTCGGGCGCGAGCACCGCATCACCATTCCCATCGAGCGCGGCGGCCCTTCCGTGGTGGAGCTGGCCGTGGAGGAACGGCCGGGCGAGGTGTCGGCGCTGAACAACCGCGCCGTGGTCACCATCAACGGCGTGCGCGACCGGCTGCGGGTGCTGCTGGTGTCCGGCGAGCCGCATTCGGGCGAGCGCACCTGGCGCCGCCTGCTGAAGGCCGACCCCAATGTGGACCTCGTGCACTTCACCATCCTGCGCCCGCCGGAAAAGGATGACCTGACGCCGCTCAACGAGCTGGCGCTGATCGCCTTTCCGGTGCGCGAGCTGTTCCAGGTGAAGCTGCGCGACTTCGACCTCATCGTCTTCGACCGCTTCAGCAACCGCGGCATCCTGCCGCCTACCTACCTGCGCAACATCGCCGACTACGTGCGGGGCGGCGGCGCGCTGCTGCTGTCGGTCGGGCCGGAATTCCTCGGCCCCACCAGCCTGGCCACCACGCCGCTCGGCGCCGTGCTGCCGGCGCGGCCGCTGAGCGGTGCCGGCGGGCTGGCCGAAGGCGCCTTCCGCCCGCGCGTGACGGAGGCCGGCGCGCGCCACCCCGTCACCCAGGGGCTGGCCGGCGCCAACGCCGGCACGGCGCAGCCCAGCTGGGGCCGCTGGTACCGGCACCTGCGCGCCGACGTGCTGAACGGCACCACCGTGATGGACAGCGATGACGGCGCCCCCCTGCTGCAACTGGACCGCGTGGGCGAGGGCCGCGTGGCGCTGCTCCTGTCCGACCAGATCTGGCTGTGGTCGCGCGGCCATGATGGCGGCGGCCCGCAGGCCGAGCTGCTGCGCCGCGCCGCGCACTGGCTGATGAAGGAGCCGGAGCTGGAGGAAGAAGACCTGCTGGCGCGCGTGGAAAACGGCACCCTGACCGCCACCCGCCGCAGCGTGGATGCCGGGCCGCCGCCGGAGCTGACCGTCACCGCGCCGGACGGCACCACCACCCGACGCACCGCCGAGGCCGCCGGCGGGGGCCATGCGACGCTCAGCCTGCCGGCCACCCAGCCCGGCGTGTGGCAGGTGACGGACGGCCGCCGCACCGCCTTTGCCGCCGCCGCCGCCGCCAATCCGCTGGAAATCGCCGACCTGCGTGCCGACCCGGCCAAGCTGGCGCCCGTGCTGTCCGCCACCGGCGGGGGCGTGCGCTGGCTGGGCAACGGCCCGGCGCCGGCGGTGCCCGAGCTGCGCCGCGTGGCCGCCGGGCGGGACATGGCGGGCGGTGCGGCCAATGGCTGGCTGGGCCTGCGGCGCAACCAGGACCACGTGGTCACGGGCATTTCCGCCATGCCGCTGCTGCCGCCCTGGATGGCGCTGCCGCTGGTGCTGGGCGTCGCCCTCCTCGCCTGGCGGCGGGAAGGGCGCTGAGGCGGCGCGGCCGCCTCGTTGCAGCCATGTTCGGAGCTTCCTATCTATGCGACCGGAGGACCGCCCGATGCGCATTGCCCCAGCCTTGTTGCTGCTGCCCCTGCTCGCCGCCTGCGCGGTGGGGCCGACGCTGGAACAGCGGCTGGCCACGTTTATCGGCCGTGGCGAAGGCGATCTGGTGGCCGAGCTCGGCGTTCCCGTCCGGTCCTATGAA
This sequence comes from Roseomonas haemaphysalidis, assembly GCF_017355405.1. NCBI lineage: Bacteria > Pseudomonadati > Pseudomonadota > Alphaproteobacteria > Acetobacterales > Roseomonadaceae > Roseomonas > Roseomonas haemaphysalidis. The sequence goes on along the minus strand of NZ_CP061177.1, from coordinate 1,727,091 downwards.
ACCGACGGCCGCCGCTTCCTGCAGTTCGAGCGGGAACGCACGGTTGCCGTGACGCAGCCCGACCCGTTCTTCTATTACCCCGGCCCCTACCGCTACCGCCCCTGGATCGCGCCGCCACCGGCCTATGCGCAGGTGCGCTGCGACATCACCTTTGCGCTGCGTGACAGGCGGGTGGAAAGCTTCACCCTGAATGGTCAGGCCTGCGGCTGACGCCTTGGCGGTTGGCGCCGCGATCCGAAACCCTCTACAAGGTGCGACCATGCGCCGTTTGAACACCATCCGCCTTTTTTCCCTCTCCGCGCTGGCGCTGCCGCTGATGGCAGCACCCGCCCTGGCGCAGCGCGGGCCGATGGTGCCGCCGACGCCGCCTTCCGCCCCCACCGCGCTGCCGCCGGCGCTGCCGGGGCTGGCCAACCGGAACGCTGCCCCCGCCATCCCGCCGGATGCCAACTACAACAACCTCGGCCCCACCGAGGCGCTGTTCGACAGCATCAATCGCGGCGACCTGGGTGCGGCGCGCGATGCCGTCACGCGCGGCGCGGACCTGAACGGGCGCAACGTCCTGGGCCTGACGCCGCTGGATTCGGCGGTGGACCAGGGGCGCAACGAGATCGCCTTCTTTCTGCTGTCAGCGCGCGGTCCCGGCCCGATCTCGGAGCCGACCCCGCCGCCGCCCGCGCTGGCCAGCGGCCGCCCTGCCCGCCCCGGCCCCATGTCGGCGCCGCCGCAACTGGCGACGCCCACCCCTCGCCCGGCCCCGCGCGCCATGCCCGCGACCCCCGCCGCCCGCGCGGACGGCGGCGCGGCGCGGCCGGATGTCGGCTTCCTGGGCTTTGACGCGGGGCGCGGCGGCTAATCCGCGGCGGGCTGCCCTCGCCCCGCGGTCACACGCAGTCCGTCAGGCTGCCCAGCTGCCCCACCCGGCGCCGGATTGTTTCGGCCCGCCGTTGCACGTAAGGGCCGGGCGCGGTGATGGACCATTCCAGCGGAGCGGGCAGCACCACGGCGAGGCGGGCGGCCTGGGCATCGGTCAGGCTCGCGGCGGGCCGCCTGAAGGCGGCCTGGGCGGCGGCTTCCGCGCCATACACGCCGGGCGCGAACTCCACAATGTTGAGGTAGACTTCCAGCACCCTTTGCTTGGGCCACAGCAAGGCGATCTGCGGCGTCAGCCAGGCTTCCAGCAGCTTGCGCAGCGGGTCGCGGCCCGGCCACAGAAACAGGTTCTTGGCCACCTGCATGGTGATGGTGCTGGCGCCGCGCGGGCGTTCGCCATCCAATGCCGCCTCCACCTGGCCTTGCAGCTGCGCGAAGTCGAAGCCCAGCCATTGCGTGCAGAATAGGTTGTCCTCGGCGGCGATGACGCTACGGGCCATCGCCGGGTCGATGCGGTCGTAGGGCACCCATTCCTTGTGCCAGCCATGCCCCTGGGCGGCGCGGATCAGCATCAGGGGCGTGGCCGGCACGGGAACGAAGCGGAACGCCAGGATCAGCAGCGGCGGCCCCAGCAGCAGGACCAGGGCCAGGCGCCGGAGCCAGCGCGGCGGGCGCATCAGTCGCGCCCGCAGGCGGCGTCGCGGCCGCGGTGCCGCCAGGGGAACTCGAAGCTGCCGGCCCAGGCCCCGCTGCGGGCGGCCCGCGCGGCGCGCTCCGCCTCGGCATAGCGGCCGCCGGAGAACTTCGGGCAATCAAAGGCGAGGCCGGTGCGCACCATGGCGGTGTTCAGGTCGCGCGGCGCGCCGTCCCGGCCCGGCACGGTGCAGATGGCCACCGTGCGCCCGTAGGTCTCGCTGCCGTCCGGCTGGCAGGTCACGGTGGCGCCGCCGATCAGCGCCACAAGCGCGTCGCGCGCCAGCTTGCCGCAGTCGTAGCTGCGGTCGCCCGGGCGGGTGCAGCTCTGGTCGTGTTCCAGCGCATCGATGCCACCCATGCGGATGCGGATGCGGCCGAGGTCCAGCGTGTCCCCGTCCACGATGCGCGCGGTGCCGGCGATCGGCTCGCCATCGGCCGCGTGCGGCGCGTCGCGGCGCCCCTCCTGGGTGCTGGCGCGGGGGTGGAAGGTGCCGCGCTGCTCGGAGGAGACGGCCCGCCACAAGGCGTGGCCCAGGCGCTCCAGCCCGGACGGCGTGAGCTGCCCGGTGCCGAACAGCGCGGCGACGGCGGCGGCCACGGCGACCCAGGGGGCGGCGGTGCGGGTGCGGCGGTTCATGAGGCGGCTCTGTGCCATGCCCGATGCCGCGATGCATCCCTTGTTACGGTTCGGGTTGCGGTCCCGCCGTGGCGGTGTTCAGCGGCACGGGCGGGCGTTCGGGCCGTGCCTCCGCCTCCACCTCCACTTCCACCGGCGGCGCACCGGCCGCGATGGCGCGGTTGGCGGCGCGCGGGTCCACTGCCAGGTTCCAGCCCGCCGCGTCGCGCCACATGGCGTAGGCCTTGGTGAACTCGGCACCCAGCAGGAAGATCTGCGCCGAATAGTAGATCCACAGCAGCACGATCACCGCGGAGCCCGCCGCGCCGTAGGTCGAGCCCACGGCGCTGCGGCCGAGGTAAAGGCCGATCACCGTCTTGCCGAGGTTGAACAGGATGGCCGTGACGATGGCGCCCACGATCACGTCCCGCCATTCCAGCTTGCGGTCCGGCAGCACCTTGTAGATGGCCGCGAAGAGCGCCGAGATCAGCCCGAAGGAGATGAAGATGTTGGCCACCCGCACCACGGTGGCGATGCCGGGCAACTCGCTGTCCAGGGACTCCCGCAGCCCGGACAGCAGCGCGCTGACGACCAGCGAAACCAGCAGCAGGAAGCCCAGCGTCGCCACCAGGCCGAGGCTGAGCGCGCGGGCACGCAGAAGCGAGGACACGGTGACGCCCGTCACCTCCGCCTTCCAGATCTTGTTGAGGCTGGCCTGGATTTCGCCGAACACGCCGCTGGCGGTGACCAGCAGCGTGACCAGCCCGAGGACGCTGGCCATCAGCCCCGCCTTGGGGTCTGCGGCGCTGCGGATGATGCCCTGGACGACCTCGGCGCCCGCCGTGCCCATCAGCCCGCCCAGTTGCGCGACCACGGCGCCGCGCGCCGCTTCCTCGCCGAACGCCACGCCCGCGATGGCGATGGCGATGATCAGCACCGGCGCCAGCGAGGTGACGGTATAGAAGGCGATGGCGGCCCCGCGGCTTAGCGCCTCGTCCTCCAGGAACCCGAGCACCGTCTGCTTGGTCAGCCACCAGCCCTTGCGCAGGCGCTGTTTCAACATTGTCGCTGGATCTTCCGCTGTCGCTGCTGGAACGGAAGCGTCGCGGCGGCGGTTGCGCGCCGCCGGGGCACCGGCACCCGGCTGTGGCCGTGGCGCCACAGCCCCCCCGCCCCGCCAAGCCGCTTGCGCCGGGGCGGGAATGCCGGTCTGCTGGCGGAACGAGGCGCGCGCAGCGCCCGGCACACGGCACGGATCTGTCATCCCCCCTTCCGGGAGCAACGACCCATGCTGCGACGAGACCTGTTCAAGGCGGCCGCCCTGGCCACCGCCCTGCCCGCCGCCGCCACGCTGGCGCGCCCGGCCATCGCCGCGCCCGCGCCCCTGCTGAAATTCGTGCCGCAATCGGATCTGACGGTCATCGACCCCGTGATGACCACCGCCTACATCACCCGCCACCATGCCCTGATGATCTGGGACCAACTCTACGGCCTGGACGACCGGCTGGTGCCGCAGCCGCAGATGGTGGAAGGCCAGACCACGGAGCAGGACGGGCTGCTCTGGACCTTCCGGCTGCGCGAAGGGCTGAAGTTCCACGACGGCGCGCCGGTGCGCGGGCGGGACTGCATCGCCTCGATCAAGCGCTGGGCGGCGCGCGACACGCTGGGCCAGGCGCTGATGGCGCGGGTGGCCGAGATGGCGGCGCCGGAGGACCGGGTGTTCACCATCCGCCTGACGCGGCCCTTCGGGCTGATGCTGGAAACTCTGGCCAAGCTGGGCCCGCCGGCGCTGGTGATCATGCCGGAGCGGATCGCGGACAGCGACCCGTTCAAGCCGATCACCGAGCTGGTCGGCTCCGGCCCCTATCGCTGGAAGGCGGATGAACGCATCGTCGGGGCGCGCGTGGTCTATGAGCGCAACCCCGACTACGTGCCCCGCCAGGGTCAGGCCGAACACACCGCCGGCCCCAAGGAGGTGCATTTCGACCGCGTGGAATGGCACGTCATGCCCGACCCCGGCACCGCCGTGGCGGCGCTCGGCAACGGCGAGGTGGACTGGTGGGAAAACCCGCCCAACGACCTGCTGCCGGTGTTGAAGCGCAACCGCGGCATCGTGACGGACCGCATCGTCACCCAGGGTGCGCTGGGCAGCGGCATCTTCAACCACCTGCACCCGCCCTTCAACGACGTGGCGGTGCGCCGCGCGGTGCTGATGGCCTGCTCCCAAAGCGACTTCATGACCGCCGCCGCCGGCACCGACCCCGCCATGCAGCGCGCGGGCATCGGCGTCTTCACCCCCGAAACGCCGATGGCCAACGAGGCCGGGCTGGACCTGGTGCGCGGGCCGCGCAACCTGGAACGCGCCCGGCAGATGCTGAAGCAATCCAGCTACAATGGCGAGCGCGTGGTGCTGATGGCGGCCTCCGACCAGCAGATCCTGGCCGCGCTGGGCGAGGTGGGGCGCGACCTGCTGACCAGGCTGGGCATGGAGGTGGACTACGTGGTGGCCGACTGGGGCACCGTGGTGCAGCGCCGCGCCAGCAAGGCGCCGCCGTCCCAGGGGGGCTGGAACATGTTCCACACCACCTGGAACGGCGTGGACATGCTGAACCCGATGGTGGAGCAGGTGCTGCGCGCCAACGGCGACAAGGCCTTCTTCGGCTGGCCCGACATCCCGCGGATCGAGACGCTGCGCAACGCCTGGGCGGAAGCACCGGACCTCGCGGCGCAGAAGAAGCTGGCGGCCGAGCTGCAACAAGCGGCGCTGGAGGAGGTGCCCTACCTGCCGACCGGCCAGTACTTCCTGGACAGCGCCTGGCGGCGCGGCCTGACGGGACTGGTGCGCGGCACCTTCGTGTTCTGGGGCATCCGGCGCGGCTAGCTCAGCGCAGGACGAAGTGCCCCGGCGCGGCCTCCACCAGCGCCGCGCCGGGCGGTGGTGTCAGATCGGCGGCCGACAGGCGGATGCGCTGGCGGCCGCGCTCCACGTCCGGGTCGGGCACCGGCACGGCGGACAGCAGCGCACGGGTATAGGCGTGCAGCGGGTTGCCGAAGATCGCCTCCACAGGCCCCATCTCGACGATCCGCCCGCGCAGCATCACCGCCACGCGCTGGCACAGGTAGCGCACCATGTTCAGGTCGTGGGCGATGAACAGAAAGGCGATGCCCATCTCCTGCTGCATGTCCTGGAACAGGTTGACCACCTGCGCCTGGATAGACACGTCCAGCGCCGTGATCGGCTCGTCCGCCACGATGAAGCTGGGGCCGAGCGCGATGGCGCGGGCGATGCCGACGCGCTGGCGCTGGCCGCCGGAAAACTCGTGCGGGTAGCGGCGCATGAAGTCGGGGTTCAGGCCGACGCGGCGGAACAGCGCCGCCACACGGTCCTCCCGCTCCGAGCGCGAGGACACGGCGCGGTGGATCACCAGCGGCTCGGCCACGAAGTCGCCCACCGTCATGCGCGGGTCCAGCGCGGCATAGGGGTCCTGGAACACCACCTGCATGCGTGCCCGCACGGCGCGCAGCGCGGCGGTGGACAGGTCGGACAGGTTCCGCCCCTCGAACCACACCTCGCCCGCCGTGGCCGGCTCCAGCTGCAGCACCAGCCGGCCAGTGGTGGACTTGCCGGAGCCAGATTCGCCCACCAGCCCCAGCGTTTCGCGCGGCTGCACATGGAAGGACACGCCGTCCACCGCCCGCACCGGCGGCGTGCGTCCCCACAGCCCGCCGCCCCCGCCGTAATGCTTGCACAGCCCCTCGACGCGCAGCAGCGGTCCGGTGCTCATCGGGCGTGTTCCCGCAGGGCGGCCGGCAGGTCGTACCAGGCGGCCACCAGATGGCCGGGGGCGGCGCCGGCCGCCTGGCGCAGCGGCGGCACCTCGGCAAAGCAGCGTGGCGTGGCGAAGGCATTGCGGGGCGCGAAGGGGTCGCCGGCCGGCGGGCGGATCATGTCGGGCGGGCTGCCGGGGATCTGGTGCAGCCGCGCGCCGCCCTGTTGCCCGTGCCCGGGCAAGGAGCGCAGCAGCCCCCAGGTATAGGCGCTGCGCGGGTCGTGGAACACGTCGCGCGCCGGGCCGCGTTCCTGGATGCGTCCGCCATACATCACCTGCACCGTGTCCGCGATGCCGGCCACCACGCCCATGTCGTGCGTGATCCAGATCACCGCCATGCCGAGCCGCTGGCGCAGGTCGCGCACCAGGTCGAGGATCTGCGCCTGCACCGTCACGTCCAGCGCCGTGGTCGCCTCGTCGGCGATCAGCAGCTTCGGCTCGCAGGCGATGCCGATGGCGATCATGGCGCGCTGCCGCATGCCACCGGAGAATTGGAAGGGGAACTGGTGCAGCCGCCGCGCCGGGTCGGGGATGCCGACCAATTCCAGCAGCTCGGCGGCGCGCGCCCGCGCCCTGGCGGGGGACAGGCCGAAATGCCGGCGCAGCGGCTCCATGATCTGCCGGCCGACCGTCAGCACCGGGTTCAGCGCCGTCATCGGGTCCTGGAAGATGAAGGCGATGTCGCGGCCGCGGATGTCGCGCAGCTCCGGCTCCGACAGGGCCAGCAGGTCGCGGCCGCCGAACAGCACCTGCCCGCCCGCGATGCGCGCCGGCGGCCGCGGCACCAGCCCCAGCATGGCCAGCACATGCACCGACTTGCCGGAGCCGCTTTCGCCCACGATGCCCAGCACTTCCCCGGCGTCGAGGCCGTAGGAAACGTCGTTGACCGCGTGCACCACGCCGCCCGGCGTGTCGAAAGCGACGCTCAGGTTCCGGACCTGCAGCAGCGGCGCCATCAGCCGCGCCCCAGGCGGGGGTCGAAGTGGTCGCGCAGCCAGTCACCCAGCAGGTTCACCGCCAGCACCGTCAGCATGATGGCGAGGCCGGGAAAGGCGGCGATCCACCAGGCGCTGGCCATGTAGTTGCGCCCTTCCGCCAGCATGCGCCCCCAGCTCGGGAACGGCGGCTGCACGCCAAGGCCGAGAAAGCTCAGCGCCGCTTCCAGCAGGATCACGCGCGCCAGTTCCAGCGTGCCGACCACCAGCACCGGCGTCAGCACGTTGGGCAGGATGTGGCGCAGCATGGCGCGCACGGGGCCGGCACCGGCGGCACGCACCGCCAGCATGAACTCGCGGTCGCGCAGCGCCAGCACCTGGCCGCGCACGATGCGCGCGTATCGCACCCAGCAGGTGAGCGCGAGAACCAGCACGATGTTCTGCAGGCTGGGGCCGAGGGTGGCGACCACCAGCAGCGCCAGCAGCATCAGCGGCACCGCGAGCTGCATGTCCACCACGCGCATCAGGATGCGGTCGGTCCAGCCGCCGGCGTAGCCCGCCAGGATGCCCAGCCCCACGCCCACCACGCCGCCCAGCAGCACGGCGGCGGCCGCCACCAGCAGCGTCACCTGGCTGCCGTAGAGGATGCGGCTCAGGATGTCCCGCCCCAGCTGGTCGGTGCCCAGCGGATGCGCGCCCCAGGCGGGCGGCGCCAGCCGGGCCATCAGGTCCGGCCGCGTCGGCGCCGGCACCGGCAGGAACGGCGCCAGGATGGCCGCGGCGACGAACAGCGCCAGCAGCACGGCGCCCAGCAGCCCGGTGCGGCTGCGCAACAGCACGCGCATCAGCGCCGCCCCCGGATGCGCGGGTCCAAGAGGCCGTAGAGCAGGTCCACCCCGAAGGTGATCAGCACGAAGATGGCGGCCACCAGCGCGATTCCCGCCTGGATGACCGGAAAGTCCCGCGCCTCGATCGCCTGCACGATCAGCCGGCCGACGCCGGGCCAGGAGAACACCGTTTCCGTGACCACCGAGCCGCCCAGCAGCTCGCCGGCCAGGATGCCCACCATGGTCACCACCGGGATCAGCGCGTTGCGCCCCACATGCCAGCCCAGCACCGTGGCGGGCGTCAGCCCCTTGGCGCGGGCGGTGCGCACGTGGTCGTCCCGCAGCACCTCCAGCACGGAGGAGCGGAACAGCCGCGCGATGCCGGCGGCCACGAAGACGGACAGGCACAGCGCCGGCAGCACCACATGCGCGGCGGTGCCGTAGCCGCCGGTCGGCAGCCAGCCGAGCTCCACCGCGAAAACCAGCACCAGCATCAGCCCCAGCCAGAACAGCGGCGTCGCCTGGCCGATCAACGCGCCGACCATGACCACGAGCTCCAGCACCGTGCCGCGCTTCACCGCCGCCACCATGCCCAGCGCGCCGCCGATCAGCACGCCGAACAGGATGGCGCAGCCGGCCAGCAGCATGGTCGCCGGCATCCGCTCCAGCACCACTTCCATGGCCGGGCGGGCATGCTGGAAGGACTGGCCGAAATCGCCCTGCACCGCGCGCCACAGGAATTCGCCGTATTGCACCAGCAGCGGGCGGTCGAGGCCGAGGTCGGCGCGGAAGCGGGCAATCTGCTCGGGCGCCGCGCCCATCGGCAGCAGCAGCGTCGCCGGGTCGCCCAGCACGCGGGTGACAAAGAACACGATGGTCACCGCCCCCCACACGGCGACCAGGCTGTCCAGCAGCCGCGAAGCGACGAAGCGCGACATCAGCCGCGCAGCGCGGCGGCCAGCGCCGCCTTTGTGGTGCCGGCCAGCGCCAGCGGCGGCAGCAGGTCGTTTTCGGCCCGGAAGTCGCGGCCATGGGTGGCGGAGAACAGCGCGATGCCGGCGGCGTGCAGCGGCACCGGCACGCCGCTGATCCGCCCCAGCAATTCCAGCGGCACCAGCCCGAAGGGCACGTCCTCCGTCACGAAGCGGCTGTCCAGCGTCTTCGGCCCCAGCAGTTCGGGCCGCTTGGCGTGCACGGCGGCGGCCATCTCGGCGACGCTGCCGGGCGCGATGTTGTGGGACAGCACGAAATGCTCCGTGACCGTGCGCACGCTGAGCCCGAAGGCGGCGGCCAGCGCCAGCCGCTCGGCGTCCAGCGCCTCGATCACACGGCCGACGGCGGGGGTGATGCTGCCGTAGTTGGGCCAGTCCTCGCCCTGCTCCGCCCGCGTCAGGTTCAGCAGCATGTTGGCCATGTGCGCCGGCGGGTTGAGGTTGCTGAGCATGATGGCCAGCAGGTCCTCGCGCCGCTGGAAGCGGTCGCCGAACAGAGCGCGGCAGGCGGCCTCGCCCCGGTCGGCCAGGCGCTGTGGCAGGGTCGCCACGTCCAGCCGCTGGCGCAGGCCGGACACGTGCACGCCTTCCGCGCCGCCGCGCCTGGCGGTCAGCGCCGTGGTGGCCCAGGCGGCGATCGGCAGTTCCACCCCGCGCGCTGCCAGCAGCCGGTGCAGGTACAGCGCGGCGAAGGAGCAATGGCCGCTGATCACCACCACCTGGGACGCCAGCAGATGCGGCGCCATGGCGTCCAGCACCGCGCGGTGGCCGTTGGCGACCGTGGCCACGATGGCGACATCGGCGCCCGCCAGCGCCGCGGCGCAATCCGCCGCCACCTCCACCGCATGGCGCCCCGGCACAACGCCGGTCGCCACCAGCGTCGTGGTGGGCGGGTGGCCGGTGGGGGACCACAGCACCGGCTGGTGGCCGTTCGCCGCCAGAAAGGCGGCGTAGCCGCGGCCGATGCCGCCGGTGCCGAGGATCGCGACGCGCATGGGCGGCTCCGTTCTTCGCTTCAGGCCTCGGCCAGGATCTGCTCGACATCGCCCAGGATGTGGCTGCGCGTCACCGCGCGCAGCCCCTCCGCATCCTGGCGGCGCAGGCAGTCGATCATCACGACATGCTCGCGCGCCGTGCGCTCCAGGATCGCCTGGGTGTTCTTTTGCCGCGTCACGGCGGCCGGCACGCGGGAGCGCAGCTCAAACACCGTCGCCACCATCTCGCGGTTCGGGCAATGGCCGAGCAGCGCCGCGTGAAAGGCGCGGTTGGTCGCCTCCTGCTCCACCACCGTGCCGTGGGCGACGGCATGGGCGAAGTCGGCGGCCAGCGGCTCCAGCGCGTCGAGGTCGGCGGGCCCGGGGCGGCCCAGCACGCGCAGCACGGCGGCGGTTTCCACCACCGCGCGAAGTTCCAGGATCTCCGCCAGCCGGTGCGGCTCCATCTCCGCCACGCGATAGCCGCGGTTGGCCACCAGCCGCACCAGCCCCTTGTTGGCCAAGCGGTCCAGCGCCTGCCGCAGGTCGATGCGCGTGCAGCCGTAGCGCCCTTCCAGGTCGATTTGCTTGAGCCAGGCACCGGTGCCCAGATGGCCGACGTTGATGTCCGCCTCGATCCGCGCCGCCAGGTCGCCGGTCCGATGCCCCGCGCCGCCTTCCGCCATCGTCGCTGTCCCTGCCTGTTGCATCAGGTGATCCTTAGCGGCTGCATGGCGGCGGCGCACCCCGCCCCCGCCACGCGGCATCGCAAACGGCCGTTTGACATCGGCATCAGGATTGGCGCCAATGGTCATGCTGCGCAAGTGGAGAATGTGGAGATGGCGTCCCTGCCCCCCCTGGCCCGGTTCTCGGCCGCCCTGCTGCTGTCGCTCGCCGCCGCATGCGGCAATGCCATGGCGCGCGAGCTGACCATCGCGCTGCCCGGCAACGTCAATACGCTGGACCCGGACAAGACCAACACGGTCGGCACCGACCTCAGCGTCATCGCGCATCTCTACACCCCGCTGGTCGACCGCGGGCCGGACCTGAAGCTGCGGCCCGGGCTCGCGACCCGGTGGGAAGCGGTGGACGACACCACTTGGCGGTTCACGCTGCGCGAGGGCGTCACCTTTCCCAACGGCGAGAAGCTCGACGCCGAGGCGGTGAAGTGGAACGTGGCCCGCGTGCTGGACCCGGCCACGGCCGCACGCAACCGCCCCTGGTTCGCCAACATCGCCGAGGTGCGCGTGGTCAGCCCCACGGTGGTGGAGTTCCTCACCCGCACGCCCTACCCCGACCTGCCGGCGCAGATGGGCATGTTCTTTCTGATGCCGCCGAAATGGACGGCGGACAACAACGCCAATGTTTCGGCGCTCGGCAGCGGTCCCTATGCGCTGGAACGCTTCGCCTCCGGCGACCGCGTGGTGCTGACGGCGCGCCCCGACTACTGGGGCGAGAAGCCCGCTTTCGAGCGCGTGACCTTTCGCATCATGCCGGAAGACAGCGCGCGCGTGGCCGCCATCCTGGCCGGCGACATCGACTTCGCCACCGCCCTGCCGGTGTCGGAGCTGGAGCGGGTGAACCGCAGCAGCCGCGCGCGTGCCGGCTCCGTGCCCAGCACGCGGGTGATGTTCGTCAAGCTCAACGCCGCCCGCCCGCCGTTCCAGGACAATGCCAAGCTGTGGCGCGCGCTGAACCTGGCGGTGGACAAGGAGGGCATCAACCAGGCGCTGATGGGCGGGCTGGGCCAGGTGGCCGCCTGCCAGCCGCTGTCCCCGGCCTATTTCGGCTTCAACCCGGTGTTAAAGCCGATCCCCTATGACCCGGCGGCGGCCAGGAAGCTGCTGGCCGAGGCCGGCTTTCCGCGCGGCCTGTCCATGGAGCTGGAGGTGCCGACCGGTCGCTACCTGCAGGCGCAGGACATCAGCCAGATCGTCGCCGCCCAGCTCAGCGAGATCGGCGTCAACGTGTCGATCCGCGAGATCGAGTTCGGTGCCTGGATGAGCAAGTTCATCAACCAGCGCAACCTGGGCGACGCCGCCTATTTCGGCCTCGCCTGGCCGACGCTGGATGCCGCCGGGCTGCTGAACTTCTGGGAGGAAGGCAACCCGCAATCCTTCTGGCCCAACGCCGGATACAACCGGCGCGCGGTGGCCGCCCGCTCCACCACCGATCCCGCCAAGCGCGAGGCATTGTACCGCGAGCTGACCGCGCAGCTGTGCGAGGCATCGCCCAACATCTTCCTGTTCTTCCCGCCCATCACCTATGCCGAGCGGCGCGACATCCAGTGGCAGGCGCGCGGCGACGACTGGGTGCGCGCCTTCGACATGACGCCCCGTTGAAAGACCGATCCGTGAGCACTGCACACACCGCCGCCCGCCTGCGCGTCGGCGTCGATTCCGGCGGCACCTTCACCGATGTCTGCATGTATGACGAGCACAGCGGCCGCATCCATGTCTGGAAGGTCAGCAGCACGCCGGGCGACCCCAGCCTCGGCATCGCCACCGGCATCGAACAGGGCATGGGGGAGGTCGCGCGCGGCACCGGGCGCGAGGTGGAGGTCAGCTACTTCGGCCACGGCACAACCGTCGCCACCAACGCGCTGATCACCGGGCGCGGCACCGAGGCCGGGCTGATCACCACCGCCGGCTTCCGCGACCTGCTGGAGCTGCGCCGCCAGAAGCGCGACAGCCTGTACGACCTGCAAACCCGCAAGCCGGAGATCCTGGCCAAGCGCGACAAGCGGCTGGAGGTGCGCGAGCGGGTGATGTTCGACGGCCGCATCGAGACGCCGCTGAACGAGGAGGATGTCCGCGCGGCCGCGCGCAAGCTCAAGGCCGAAGGCATCGCGACCGTCGCCGTGTGCTTTCTGTTCTCCTACATCGAGCCGGCGCACGAGGAGGCGGTGCGGCGCATCCTGGAACAGGAGATGCCGGACGCCTTTATCAGCGTCAGCCACGAGGTCGCGCCCGAGTTCCGCGAATACGAGCGGCTGTCCACCACGGTGGTGAACGCCTATCTCGGCCCCATCATGCGCTCGTATCTGCGCCGCCTGCAGCCGCGGCTGGCGGCGATCGGGGTGGAAGCCAAGGCGCATCTGACGCAAAGCAACGGCGGCGTCATTTCTTCCGAAGTCGCCCAGAATTTTCCGGCGCGCACGGTGCTGTCCGGCCCGGCGGCGGGGGTGATGGGCGCGCTGGCGATCGGCCGCCTGTCGGGGCAGGAGAACCTGATCACCTTCGACATGGGCGGCACCTCCACCGATGTCTCGCTGATCGACCGGGGGCGGCCGTCCATGGCCAACGACATGTCGGTGCACGGCTATCCGCTGAAGCTGCCGATGCTCGACATCCATACGGTGGGCGCCGGCGGCGGCTCCATCGCCTATGTCGACGCCGGCGGGCTGTTGAAGGTGGGGCCGCGCAGCGCCGGCGCCGACCCGGGCCCCGTGTGCTACGGCCGCGGCAACGAGGAGGCGACGGTGACGGATGCCAACGTCGTGCTGCAGGTGCTGAACCCGACGCATCTGCTGAACGGCCGCATGGCGATCGACCAGTCTCGCGCTCGCGCCGCCATCCAGCGGCTGGCGGACCGGCTGGGCATGGAGGTGATGGCCACCGCCCAGGGCATCATCAGCGTGGTGATCGCCAACATGGCCAAGGCGATCCGGGTGATCTCGGTGGAACGCGGCTACGACCCGCGCGACTACGCCATGCTGGCCTTCGGCGGCGCCGGCCCGATCCACGCCGCGCGGCTGGCGCGGGAGCTGGACATCCCGCGCGTGATGGTGCCGAAGAACCCCGGCATCATGTGCGCGCTGGGCCTGCTGCTGACCGACCTGCGCACCAACCTGTCCCTCACCCGCCTGCAACCGCTGGACGAGGCGGGCGCGCCGGGCCTGGAGGCGGCCCTCGCGCAGCTGGAAGCGCGAGCCGGGGACTGGTTCGCGCAGGAAGGCATCGGCGACGACCGCCGGCAGGTGCTGCGCGCGGTGGACATGCGCTACGGCGGCCAGGGCTACGAGCTGACCGTGCCCTGCCCCGCCGGGCCGATCGACGCCGCCGCCATCGCTGCGCTGCGCGCCGGCTTCGAGGCCGCGCACAGGCAGGTCTATGGCTACGTGGCGGAAGAGGAACCGGTGCAGGTGACCACGCTGCGGCTGGAAGCCGTGGGGCTGGTGCCCAAGGCGGAGCTGCCCGCGCCGCCCGCCGCCACGACGCCGGCCTCCGCCGCCGTCACCGGCCACCGCGAGGTCTGGCTGCCGGAAGCCGGCGGCTTCACGACCTGCCCGCTCTACGACCGCGAGAAGCTGGCGCCCGGCCACGCCGTCGCCGGCCCCGCCGTGATCGACCAGATGGATTCCACCACGCTGGTGCTGCCCGGGCAGGTCGCCACCGTGGACGCCCACCTGAACCTGATGATCGGGAACTGAGTCATGGACGCCGCCCCGCACAGCGTCGACCCCATCACCGTGGAGGTGATCGGCAGCGCGCTGGCCACCATTGTCGAGGAGATGGGCAAGGCGATCATCCGCGCCGCCTATTCCACCAACATCAAGGAACGGCAGGACTGCTCCACCGCGCTGTTCGACGCCACCGGCCGCATCATCGCGCAGGCGGAACTGATCCCGATCCATCTCGGCTCGCTGCTCGGCATCACCGACTACGTCTTCCGGCACCACGACCTGTCCACGGTGCGGCCGGGGGACGTGTTCATCGGCAACGACGCGCATACCGGCGGCGGCACGCACCTCAACGACATCGTCTTCCTGGAGCCGATCTTCCATGGCGGCGTGCTGGTCGCCTGGGTCACCAACCTGGCGCATCATTCCGACTTCGTGGACCGCGGCCACGCGCACATCTTCCAGGAAGGCCTGCGCATCCCGCCCGTGCGGTTGTACCGCGAGGGCGTGCTGCAGCAGGACGTCATGGACCTGGTACTGCTGAACTGCCAGGTGCCGCGCGAGCGCATCAACGACTTCCGCGCGCAGATGGCCGCCAACCGCCTGGGCGTGCAGCGCTTCCAGGCGCTGTGCGACAAGTACGGGCCCGAGGTGGTGCGCATCGCCGCCAGCAAGGTGCTGGACTACGCCGAGCGCAAGACCCGCGCCGGCATCAGCACCATTCCCGATGGCGTCTATGAGTTCCGCCACGACTTCGACAGCAATCTGGTGGACCAGGTCCTCGACCTGCGCGTGCGCGTCGAGGTGCGGGGCGAGGAGATCTTCTTCGACTTCCCCGAGGCGCCGCCGCAGGTGCGGGCCGGCATCAACATGGTGCTGACCGCGCTGCAGGCCACCGTCTACTTCGCGGTCAAGGTGCTGGTGGACCCGGACACGCCCGCCAACGCCGGCTTCCACCGCCCCATCCATGTCACGGCGCCGCTGGGCAGCGTGCTGAACGCCACGGCGCCGGCGGCGGTCTACAGCCGCACCGACATCGCGCAGCGGCTGGTGGACATGATCTTCGCGGCCCTGTCGCGGACCATTCCGGAACGGGTGGCAGCGGCCTCCACCGGCGGCACGCTGCTGACCACCAGCGGCCAGCACCCGCGCACCGGCCGCTTCTACGTGTACAATGAGATGTGCGGCGGCGGCATGGGTGCGCGCTTCGCGCAGGACGGGCTGGACGGCGTGCAGGTGAACACCACCAACACCGCCAACCTGCCGATCGAGGCGCTGGAAACCGAGCACCCGGTGATGGTGGAGCGCTACGAGCTGGTGCGCGATTCCGGCGGTGCCGGGCGGTTCCGTGGCGGCATGTGCATGCGCCGGCAGATCCGCGTGCTGGACCATGTCGCCACCGTTTCGGCAGGCGGCACCAACAACGTGGTGCCGCCCTTCGGGCTGGATGGCGGGCTGCCCGGCATGACGGGGCGCGTGGAACTGAGCGAGGGTGCCGCGCCGCTGAACCGCCGCGCCGGCATCCTGCAGCCGGGGCAGTCCATCGGCATGCTGGGCGCCGCCGGCGGCGGCTACGGCGACCCGCGCCTGCGCGACCGGGCGCTGGTGCGGCGCGACCTGCGCGAGGACCGCATCTCGGCGGAAGCGGCGCGGGAGATCTATGGGCTGGAGGACGTCTGAGCGCTCAGGCGTCTCCCAGCAGGTGGACGCCGCAGGTCAGGTTGATGATCTCGCCCGTCATCAGCCGGTCCTGCGCGGACAGAAAGAAGATGGTCTCGGCCACCTCCTCCGCGCTCGCCACCTTTTGCAGGGGCGCGCGCTCCACCTGCCGGGCACGGCGGGCGGCGAAGACGTCCTTGTCCAGCCGCTGGATCAGGTCGGTGTCCACCAGCGCCGGGCACACGGCGTTGACGCGCACCTGGGGCGCCAGCACGCGGGCCAGTGACATGGTCATGGTGTTCACCGCGCCCTTGGACGCCGCATAGGCGATGGAGGAGCCGGTGCCGAGCATGGCGCCGTAGGACGACACGATCACCGCCGAGCCACCCTCGCCCGCCGCCAGCAGGGGCGCGCAGGCCCGCACCATCTGGAACGGCCCGATGGTGTTGACGGCGTAGAGCCGGTGGAACTCGGCGGCGTCCAGCGCATCGAGCTCGGCATGCGGCACCAGCCGCGTGGTGCCGGCGCTGTTGACCAGGGCATCCAGCCGCCCGAAGCGCGCCTGCACGGCCGCCGCGGCGGCGCGGCACTGCGCGTCGTCGCTGACGTCGCAAAGCAGCGCCAGGGCAGCGGCATCGCGCTCCACCTCCGCCAGCTCATCAGCGCCGAAGCAGCCGAGGGCGAGGTTCCAGCCGGCGGCGCGGAAGCGCGCGGCCGTGGCCCGGCCGATGCCGGTTCCGGCCCCGGTGATCAGGGCCACCTTGGTGCCGGGGTCAGGCATGGTTCATTCCAGTCCCTCCATCGCCGGCGCGGCGCCGGCCAGCAGCATGTCCGTGGCAAAGCGCGCATAGGCTTCGCGCGTCATGCCACGGCCGTCGCGGAACCACAGGTAGCTCCAGTTCAGCATGCCGAACAGCGACATGGTCAGCGGCTTCAGCACGCCCTGCCGCGCGTCCGGCACGGCGGCGGCGATCGCCGCCGCGAAGACGGCGACGATCTGCCGCTCCAGCGCGCGCAATGCGTCCTGCTTGTCGGCCGGCAGAAGCTGCAGGTTGGCGATCTGGATCTGATGCTCGGCATCCGCGTCGCGATAGGTGTCGAGCAGCGCCGCCGACAAGGCGTGCAGCCTGGCACGCGGCTCGGCCGCCGCCGCCGCCGCGCGCTCCACCGTGTCCAGCAGCGTTTGCAGGTGCAGCTGCAGGATGTCGAACAGCACGTCGTCCTTGGACGCGTAGTAATGGTACAGCAGCGCCTTGGACGCCCCGCAGGCCTTGGCCACCATGGTGATGGAGGTGCCGGTGAAGCCGTGGCGCGCGAACAGCCGGGCCGAGGCCTTCAGGATCTGGCGCCGCTTTTCGTCGTAATCGTCCGCCCGTGTGCGTGCCATGCGGCTTCCCCCGGGGCATGCTCCGCCGCCCTTCGCGACGGATTAAGCGGTCGCCCGGTCGGCGAATGCAACCCCGCGAAGCGGTTGGAAAGCCCTTGCTTTGACCGACCGGCTGGTCAATTCTTTCGCATCTCCGCCCCGGCGGGGGAACCACAACAGACCGGGGCCGCATGAGCCCCGGCGTCCAAGAATGGGGTTGGAAACCGATGCGGAATCTCGCCGCCGGCCTGGCGCTGGCGCTTGGCCTGAGCACCGCCGCCCAGGCGGCCGAACCCGTGCGGGTCGGCGTCGTCATTTCCGAAACCGGGCCGGGTGCGTCGCTCGGCATCCCCGAAGGCCGCTCCATCCGCCTCCTGCCGCGCGACCTCGGCGGCACGCCGGTGGAATGGATCGTGCTGGACGACGGATCGGACACCACCCGCGCCGTGGCCAACATGCGCAAGCTGGTGGCGGACAACCGGGTGGACGCCGTCATCGGCTCCACCGTCACCCCCGCCTCCATCGCCATGGTGGAGGTGGCGGCCGAGCTGCGGGTGCCGATGATCTCGCTGGCCGGCTCCGCCGCCATCGTTTCGCCGGTCGATGACCGTCGCCGCTGGGTGTTCAAGACCGCGCAGAACGACGCGCTGATGGCGACCGCCGTCGCCGACCACATGGCCGGCGCAGGCGTGAAGTCGCTGGCGCTAGTTAGCGTCAGCGATTCCTATGGCGATGGCTGGCTCGGCATCATGCGGCCGCTGCTGGAGCAGCGCGGCATCCGCGTCGTGGCTGACGAGCGCTATGCCCGCACGGACACCAGCGTGACGGGGCAGATGCTCAAGGTGACCTCGGCGCGGCCGGACGCGGTGTTCATCATCTCCGCCGGCACCCCCGCCGCACTGCCGGCCAAGACGCTGCGCGAGCGCGGCTTCCGTGGCCCGATGTACCAGACGCACGGCGTGGCGAACGCCGACTTCCTGCGCGTCGGCGGGCGGGACGTGGAAGGCACCATCCTGCCGGTCGGCCCCGTGGTGGTGGTGGACCAGTTGCCGGCCACCCATCCCTCGCGACAGGTCGCCACGCAATACCGCGACGCCTATGAGGCCGCGCATGGCGCGGGCAGCGTTTCGGCCTTCGGCTCCTACGCCTATGACGCCGGCATTCTGCTGCAGAACGCCGTGCCGGTGGCGGCGCGCAATGCCCAGCCCGGCACGCCGGAATTCCGCACCGCGTTGCGCGACGCCCTGGAAGGCCTGCGCGAGGTGACCTACGTCAACGGCGTTGCCACCATGTCCGCCACCGACCACGTGGGCCAAGACGCGCGCGCCCGGGTGATGGCCGTCATCAAGGACGGCAAGTGGCAGGCGCTGCCACAATAGCCGCCGCGTCATTGCGCCGGGGGCGGTAAGTGGATCTCTCCATCCTTCTGGTCCTGGTCCAGGATGGCATCGTCAACGGTGCCATCTACGGGCTGCTCGCCCTGGCGCTGGTGATCGTCTTCACCGTCACGCGCGTGGTGCTGGTGCCGATCGGCGAATTCGTCGCCTTTGGCGCTTTGACGCTGGCCGCTCTGGAAACCGGCGCGCTGCCCGGCACGGTGTGGCTGCTGCTGCTGCTCGGCGCCGCTTCCTGCGCCAGCCGCCTCTGGGCCGCGCGGCGCCATGCCACGGTGCGCGGCCTGGCACTGCAGGTCGCGACCTCGCTGCTGCTGCCACTGCTGGTGGCGGTGCTGGCCTGGGCCAGCCTGCAATACCCGCTGCCGCAACTCGCCCGCGTGCTGCTGGCGCTGGCCATCGTCGTGCCCATGGGCCCCTATCTCTATGACGTCGTGTACCGCCCGATGGCCGACAGCAGCGTGCTGGTGCTGCTGATCGTCTCCGTCGCGCTGCATCTGGCGCTGCAGGGGCTGGGGCTGGTGTTCTTCGGCGCCGAGGGCTCGCGCACCACATCGCTGGCCGATGTCAGCCTGGAGGTCGGGCCGCTGTTCGTCACCGGCCAGTCGCTGGTCATCCTGGCGGTGACGGGGGGGCTGATCGTCGCATTGTTCCTGTTCTTCGAACGCACGCTGCTGGGCAAGGCGCTGCGCGCCACGGCGGTCAACCGGCTGGGCGCGCGGCTGGTCGCCGTCTCGCCCGTGCTGTGCGGCCACATCGCCTTTTCGCTGGCGGCGCTGATCGGCGCGCTGGCGGGCGTGCTGATCTCGGCGGTCACCACCATCTACTACGACACCGGTTTCCTGATCGCGCTCAAGGGCTTCGTCGCCGCCGTGATCGGCGGCCTGGTCAGCTATCCGCTGGCCGCCGCGGGCGCGGTGCTGATCGGGCTGGTGGAAAGCTTCGCCGCCTTTCACGCCAGCGCCTTCAAGGAGGTGCTGGTGTTCATGATCATCATCCCGGTGCTTTTGTGGCGGTCCTGGCGCACGCCGGTGATGGTGGACGAGGGCGAGGAATGACCCCCGCGCACCGCATCCTCGCCGGCCTCGCGCTGCTGCTCGCGGTCGTGGCGCCGCTGCTGCCGGGCTTTCCGCCCTTCTGGGTCACGCTGCTCAGCTACATCGGCCTGTCGTCGCTGGTGGCGCTGGGGCTGGTGGTGCTGGTGGGCGTCGCCGGCCTCACCTCCTTCGGGCAGGCGATGTTCGCGGGCTTCGGCGCCTATGCCACCGCCATCCTGACGACCCGCTACGGCGTCTCGCCCTGGGCGACGCTGCCGGTGGCGCTGGCGATTTCCGGGGCGCTGGCCTGGGCCATCGGCGCTGTCACGCTGCGGCTGCGGGGGCATTACCTGGCCATCGCCACCATCGCCTGGAACGTCAGCTTCTTCTATCTCGTCGGCAACCTGGACTTCTTCGCGCGCAACGACGGCATCAGCGGCATCCCGCCCATCCGCCTGCCGGGCATCGACTTCGGGCAGCCGCTGGCCTTCTACTTCCTGGTGCTGGGCTTCGTGGTGCTGGCCATCCTGCTGACCCGCAATTTGCTGGACAGCCGCACCGGCCGCGCCGTGCGGGCGCTGCGCGGCGGCGCGCTGGCCGCCGAATCCTTCGGCGTGAACACGCACCGCGCGCGCATCCTGGCCTTTGTCTACGCGGCGCTGCTGGCGGGGCTGTCGGGCTGGCTCTACGCGCACATGCAGCGCACGGTGAACCCCTCGCCCTTCGGCATCACCATGAGCATCGACTACCTGCTGATGGCGGTCGCCGGCGGCGTGCACAACATCGGCGGGGCGCTGCTGGGGGCGGCCATCGTCACGCTTTTGCGCGACCAGTTGCAGAGCTTCCTGCCCTGGCTGCTGAACGCCCAGGGCAACTTCGAGACCATCGTCTTCGGTGGGCTGCTGATCCTGCTGCTGCAGTTCTCGCCGCGCGGCATCTGGCCGCACTTGGCGCGCCTCGCCGCCCGCCTGCTGCCGGCCCCCGCCCCCGCGCCCGTGCCGCCGCCGGCCGAGGCTCCCGCCCTGCCGCCCCGCGCGCAGCCCGCCCGCGGCAGCGAGGTGCTGCGCGCCAGCGCGCTGACCAAGCGCTTCGGCGGGCTGGTGGCGGTGGACGGCATCGGCTTCGCGCTCAACGCCGGCGAGGTGGTGGGGCTGATCGGCCCCAACGGCGCCGGCAAGAGCACCACCTTCAACCTGCTGACCGGCGTGCTGGCCGCCAGTGGCGGCGCGGTCACGCTGCTGGGCCAGCCGATCGGCGGCCACAGCGCGCGCGCCATCGCGGGCCGCGGCGTCGCCCGCACCTTCCAGCACGTCAAGCTGGTGCATGGCATGACCGTGCTGGACAACGTGGCCATCGGCGCCCACCTGCGCGGCCACGCGGGTGCCGCGCACGCCGCCCTGCTGCTGGACCGGGCGGAGGAGGCGCGGATCTTCGCCCTCGCCTGGCAGCAGCTGCATCGCGTCGGCCTCGCCCACGTGGCGCATCTGGTGGCGGATGAGTTGTCGCTGGGCCAGCAGCGGCTGGTGGAGATCGCCCGCGCGCTCTGCCTCGACCCCGTGCTGCTGCTGCTGGACGAGCCGGCGGCCGGGCTGCGCCACCTGGAAAAGGCGGCGCTGGCCAAGCTGCTGGACCGGCTGCGGGCCGAGGGCATGACCATCCTGCTGGTCGAGCACGACATGGACTTCGTGATGAACCTGACCGACCGGCTGGTGGTGATGAACTTCGGTGCCGAGCTGGCGCAGGGCCGCCCGCGCGAGATCCAGGCCAACCCGGCCGTCATCGACGCCTATCTGGGGACGGCTGCGTGAGCATCCTGAGCGTGTCCGGCGCCACGGTGCATTACGACGCCATTCTGGCGGTATCGGACGTCTCGGTGACGGTGCCCAAGGGCGCCATCGTCACCATCCTGGGTGCCAACGGCGCCGGCAAGTCGTCGCTGCTCAATGCGGTGATGGGCGTGGTGCCGGCCGAAGGACGCTTCCGCTTCCGGGACCGCGACCTGGCCGGCCTCGGCGCCGAAACGCGGGTTGCCGCCGGCATCAGCCTGGTGCCCGAGAAACGGGAACTCTTCACCACCATGACGGTGGAGGACAACCTCCGCCTGGGCCGCTTCCGCCTGCGCCGCGCCGGCAGCCCGGAGCCGATGCTGCGCGAGATGTTCGCGCTGTTCCCACGCTTGCAGGAACGCCGCCGGCAACTGGCCGGCACGCTGTCGGGCGGCGAGCGGCAGATGCTGGCCATGGCCCGCGCCCTGATGGGCGAGCCGGAGCTGCTGATGCTGGACGAGCCGAGCCTCGGCCTCGCGCCGCTGATCGTGCGGGAGATCCTGGGCACGGCCGCGCGGTTGCGAGACAACGGCACCTCCATCCTGCTGGTGGAGCAGAACGCCCGGGCGGCGCTGGCCATCGCCGACTATGGCTACGTGCTGGAAAACGGCAGCGTCATGCTGGAAGGCGAGCCGGCGGCCTTGCAGGCGGACCGGCGGGTGATCGAGTCCTACCTGGGCATGCGGGGCGTCGCTGCGCGCTGACGCGGAGGGGTCGAATGTCGGAAGATCTTACGCCTCAGAAATTCCTGATTTCGCAACCGCAGATAAGTTTCTGAAAATATGAACATTCCGCTCTCGGCATAATAATTGCTCTGCCTGGCTTCTCTCCTGAAGCGGAACGTCCATGTCGATCAAGAATCTGCTGTGCACCATCGGCCTGTCGGCGATGCTGCTGACCTCCGGCGCCGCCATGGCCGATGTCATCGTCACCAACCCGGCCGGCGTGTTCAGCAACAACGGTCCGTCCAACGCCATGGGCCCCGGCTTCGCGGCCGATACCTGGTTCGCCAACAATGTCCGCGCCGGCGGCAGCGTCGGCATCACCGGCACCTATGCGCACGCGGGCAACGGATCGCTGGCCTTCGCCGGCCCGGCCAACGCCAATGCCAAGGCCGATTTCGAGTACTACTTCTCCACCGCCAACCAGTTCCGCCTGTCGGACCTTTCGGCGCTGTCCTATGACTGGCTGCGCGCCGCCTCCAGCACCGCCTCGGGCCATTATCACCCCGCATTGCGGCTGTCCGTGACCGACGGCACGCGCAGCGGCTACCTGGTGTATGAGGGCGTCTACAACGGCCAGACCGTCGCGCCGGTCGGTTCCTGGACTTCGGTCGACGTGATCGGCACGGCCGGGCAGCAGAAGATCTGGGCCACCGGCTCGCTGCCCGATTCCTTCAGCAACTACAACCGCACGGCGGCCGACTGGGCGGCGCTGCTGCCCGGCCTCACCGTCACGGGGCTGAGCATCGGCATCGGGTCCGGTTGGGACGGCAGCTTCGCCGGCGCCGTGGACCTCGTGTCCTATACCGTCGCGGGCACGACCACGACGTTCAACTTCGAAACCCGCGCCTTGGCGGTTCCGGAGCCGTCGTCCATGGCGTTGATCGGCGTCGGCCTGGCTGGCCTCGCCTTTGTCCGCCGCCGCAAGGCCGGCTGACACCGGCATCCGGGCCAGGGGCAGGCCCCCTGGCCCGGAAGACTGCTATTGCAGAGTATCACCAAGTGGGATGAACTTCTCGCCATCTGACGGCGGCCGCGGCTGCCGGAGGACGTCCAAGCAAGAAGAACCCAGCTCCATGAACACCACCCGCCGCGCGACCCTGCTCGCGCCCCTCGCCCTGGCCCTGCCACGCGTCGCACGCGCCCAGGGCGGCTTTCCCGGCCAGACGGTGCGCATCATCGTGCCCTATTCGCCGGGCGGTGCCTCCGACATCGCGGCCCGCCTGCTGGCGGAAAAGCTGACGCCGCTGTGGAAGCAGTCGGTGGTCGTGGAAAACCGCACCGGCGCCAACGGCATCGTCGGCAGCGACGCGGTGGCCAAGGCGGCACCGGACGGCACCACGCTCGGCTTCGTATCCGTCAACCATGCCGTCAACGCCGCGCTCTACACCACGCCCTTCGATACGCTGCGCGACTTCTCCGTGCTCAGCATCATCTATTCGGTGCCCCTGGTGCTGGTGGCGGCACCCGACTTCCAGGCCGGAACGGTGCAGGAGCTGGTGGCGATGGTGAAAAGCCGCCCCGGCCAGGTCAGCTTCGCCAACACCGGCGGCGCCGTGCACCTGGCGGCCGAGATGTTCGCGCACCGCACCGGCGCGGCCATGCTCAACGTGCCTTATCGCGGCTCCACCGCCGCGCATCCCGACCTGATCGGCGGCCGGGTGGACGTGATGTTCGATACCCTGCCCGCCGTGCTGGGGCACGTGCAGTCCGGCAAGCTGAAGGCGCTGGCCACCACCGCGGCGCAACGCCTGCCGATCCTGCCCGAGCTGCCCACCGTGGCCGAAGCCGGCCTGCCGGGCTTCGAGGCCGCCACCTGGGGTGCCGTCATCGGCCCCGCCGGCTTGCCGGCGCCGATCGCGGCCAGGATCAGCACCGATGCGGTCGCGCAGCTGAAGCAACCCTCCGTGCTGGAGCGCATGGCGGCGCTGGGCGCCACCCCCGTGGGCACCACGCCGGAAGCCGCGCAGGACTTCGTGCGGGCCGAGGTGGCGAAGTGGCAGGCGGTCGTGACCCAGGCCGGCATCGAGAAGCAGTAGTCAGGCCGGCCAGTTCTCCAGCGTGTCCACGAAGCGCGTCAGCCAAGCGTTGGTTTGCGCGCCGTCGATGACGCGGTGGTCGATGGTCAGCGAAACAAAGCTCATCGGCCGGATCAGCATCGCGTCGCCGCCGGCCACCTCGCGCACCACCACACGCTTCTCCACCTTGCCGATGCCGAGGATGGCCGATTGCGGCTGGTTGATGATCACCGGCGCCGCCAGCAGCGAGCCGGAGGTGCCGTGGTTGGAGATGGTGAAGGTGCCGCCGCGCACGTCCTCCGGCGCCAGGGTGCCGGTGCGGGCGCGCTGTGTCACCGCCTGCAACGTCTGCGCGATGCCGAGCAGCGACAGCGATTGGGCCGCATGGATCACGGGCACTACCAGCCCCTGATCGCCCAGCGCCGTGCCGATGCCGATGTTGACGGCGGAAAACACTTCCAGCCGGTCGTCATGCCAGCGGCTGTTGACGGTGGGCGCGGCCTGCATCGCCGCCACGCTGGCCGCGATGAAATAGGCAGTGAAGGTCAGGTTGACGCCCTGCGCGGCGAACCCGGCCTTGTTGGCCGCCCGATGCGCGATGATCGCGGAAAAATCGGCCTCGAACAACGCCGTCACATGCGGCGCGGTGGCCACCGAATGCGCCATATGCTCGGCGATGCGCCGGCGCATCGGGCTGTGCGGGATGCTGGTGCTGCCGGCACTCGGCTGCGGCGGCATGGCGGGGGTGGCGCGGGCCTGCAGCGCGCGCACCACGTCGTCCCGCGTCAGGCGGCCGTCCTTGCCGGTGCCGGGCAGCCCGGCGGGGTCGATGCCGCTTTCGCTCACCAGCTTGCGCACGGCGGGGGACAGGCGGTGCTCCGGGTCCGCCAGGGCGGCGGCCGGGGGCGGCACAACGGCCGGCCGCGGCGGCGTGGCGGCCTCGCCCGGCGTGATGTGCCCGAGCAGCGCGCCGGGCTGCACGTCGCCCGCCGCCACCAGGATGGCGGCCAGCACGCCGCTGGCGGGGGCGGCGACTTCCATGGCCACCTTGTCAGTTTCCAGCTCCAAAAGCGGCTCGCCTTCCGCCACGCGGTCGCCCACCGCCTTGAACCAGGTGCGGATGGCCGCCGTGGTGCCTTCCTGCGACAAGGGGGACAGGACCTCGGTCATCATCAGAAGGCCACCAGCGCGTCGATCTTCTCGCGGATGCGGACGACCGAAGGCACCACGTGGTCCAGCAGCACCGGGTTGTGCGGGCTGGGGATATCCGGCATGGCGAGCCGCGCCACGGGTGCGTCCAGCTGCATGAAGGCCTCGTCCGCCACCACGGCGGCGATCTCGGCGCCGAAGCCGCCAGTGCGCAGGTCCTCATGCACGATCAGGCAGCGATGCGTGCGCGCCACGGAAGCCAGCACCGCCGCGCTGTCCCACGGCATCAGCGTGCGCAGGTCGATCACCTCCACGGAATGGCCGCTGAGGCGCGCCGCCTCTTCGCAGCGCTCCACCATGGCCCCCCAGGTGACGACCGTGATCGCGTCGCCCGACACGGTGGTGCGCGCGCTGCCGAAGGGGATGGCGTAGTCATCGCCGGGGTAAGGACGCCGCGCCCAGGCGGTGTCCAGCATGGCGCGGTGCTCCAGGAACATGGTCGGGTCGTCGCCCCGCAGTGCCGTGCGCAAGAGGCCCACCGCATCTTCGGCGTTGGAGGGGACGGCGACGCGCCAGCCGGGCGCGTGGACGAACTGCACCTCGTTGGTCTGGCTGTGCCAGGGGTCGCCGCATTTGAAGAAGCCAACCGGCATGCGCAGCACCATGGGCGCCGCGAAGCGGTTGTTGGTGCGCCAGCGCAGCGTGCCGCAGTCGTTGATCTGCTCCGTCGCCGGGTCGGCATACTTGCGGAACTGGATTTCCGGCACCGGCATCAGCCCGGCCATCGCCATGCCCACGGCACGGCCGACGATGCCTTCCTCCGACAGGCTGGTGTCGAACACACGGCTTTCGCCGAACTTCTCCTGCAGCCCGAGCGTCACGGCGTGCACGCCGCCCTTGGGGCCGATATCCTCGCCGAACAGCAGCACGCGCGGGTTGGTATCCAGCTCGTGCTCCAGCGTGCGGCGGATGGCGGTGACCATGTTGATGCGCGCGCCCTCGGGCCTGGGTGCGGTGTCCGTCGCGCGGGGCGCGATGCCGGCGGCGCGCAGGCCGCCCAGCACCGGCGCCTCGCCTTCGGCGAAGACGTGGCGCAGCACTGTCTCGGGCGCGGCCACCGGGCGGCGCTCCGCCGCCTCGCGTGCCGCTTCCACGGCGGCGGCGGCCTCGGCGGCCAGGGCGTCCCACTCGGCGCCGGACATCAACGCCGGCACCAGCTGGGCGCGCAGCTTCGGCAGCGGGTCGCGCGCCCATTCCTCGGCCACCAGCTCGGCCGGCTTGTAGGCCTGGGTGTCCTGGAAGCTGTGGCCTTGCAGACGCGGCACGCGCAGCCGCAAGAGGCAGGGCCCCTGGCGCCCGCGCACATGCGCCTGCGCCGCGGCAATCAGCGCCGCCGCCTCCGCCGGCTCGGTGCCGTCGCCGGACAGCACATGCAGGTTGCCGAAGCTGGCCAGGTTGGCGGCGATGTCGGCACCCGGGGTCTGGAAATGCCCGGGCACGGAAATGCCGTAGCCATTGTCCTCGATGTAGAAGAGCACGGGCAGCTTCTGCGTGGTCGCCGCCGTCAGCGCCGCCCAGAAGCCATTGCTGGCGACCGAGGCGTCGCCGCCCAGCACCACGCCGATGGCGCCCTCGTAGCTGGCATCGCGCAGCACGGTGCGGTGGTATTCCACCGCCTGCGCCCAGCCGACGGTGGGGGTGTACTGCGCCCCCACCCCGCCGCACATGGGCAGCGCCGAGGCACCCTGCCGGTTCGGGTAGTTGAACACCACGCCGATGTCGCGCCCGTCCGAATAGCCGCCGGCCCGCGCCATGGAGGAGCCCAGCGCGTCCTCGACCGCCACGCCGAGCGCCAGCAGCATGGGGCGGGAGCGGTAGTAGCCGCAGGCGGCGTCATGCCGATGGTCGAGCCCGAGGCCGAGCAGGATCTGCGCCATGTCGTGCCCGCGGGCGGAAAACTGGTAGAGAACCTTCTTTTCAGGAACGAGGGTCTTCTCTTCCAGCGCGTCCAGCGCGCGGGATACGTGCAGCAGATAGGCGACGCGGCGCCAGTCCGGCGCGACGCGGCTTTCGCCCGCCACGCGTGGCATGTTGGCTGACAAGGACCCCATCGCTTCCACTCCCGTCGCGGCACACGGCGCCGTTTATTCTTGAAAGGAGGCTAGACCGCGATCCGGGGAGAAACCGTGCCTGTTTTAGCTGGCGCGGCGGCAATCGGGGCATGATATTTCCACAACCAGCCCTTTCGGGGTCGATCATGCCGCCGCGCGGTGGAAGGAAAGCCCGCATGTCCCAACCCGTCGAACTGGACGGCTTCGAGCGTGCCATTCTGGTGGCGCTGCAAAAGAACGCGCGGCTGAGCGTGCAGGAGATCGCCGATTCCATCGGCCTGTCCGCCTCGCCCACCTGGCGGCGGATCAAGGCGATGCAGGATGCCGGGCTGGTGCTGGACTACGTGGCGCGGCTGGACGCCGCCAAGCTCGGCTTCGGCCAGACGGTCTTCGCCAATGTCACGCTGATCAAGCACCAGCGCGAGGCGATGCGCGACTTCGAGCGCGCCATCCTGGAGCGGCCCGAAGTGCTGCAATGCTTCTCGATGACCGGCAGCGCCGACTACATCATCCGCGCCGTGGTGCGCGACGCCGCGCATTACGAGCGCTTCCTGCAGGAAGCGGTGTTCACCAATCCCGCCATCCAGCACATCTCTTCGCACTTCGCGCTGCGCGAGATCAAGAACGTGACGGCGCTGCCGCTCTAGGGGGCACGCGCGCTCATGGTCAGCACGTCGTATTGCGCCACCGTCTCGTCGTGCTGGTTGAAGACCTCGGCGTCCCAGCGCACCTCGCCGTATTCCGGCAGGCGGCCGAGGCGCTTGGCCTTAACCGTCAGCCGCACGCGGATGCTGTCGCCCGGCGAGACGGGCTTTAGGAAGCGCAGCCGCTCCAGCCCGTAATTGGCCAGCAGTGGCCCCGGCGCGGGGTCCACGAACAGCCCGGCGGCAAAGGACAGGATCAGGTAGCCATGCGCCACGCGGCCGGGAAAGAAGGGGTTCGCCTTGGCAGCCTCCTCGTCCATGTGGGCGTAGAAGGTGTCGCCGGTGAAGTGCGCGAAATGCTCGATGTCGCCGAGGGTGATGACGCGCGAAGGCGTTTCCACCGTATCGCCGATGGCCAGCTCGTCGAAGGAGCGGCGGAAGGGGTGCGGGCCGTCCGTGCGGGTCGGCGCCCCTGCACCCCATTGGCGGGTCAGCGCCGAAAGCTTGGCGGGCGAGCCCTGCAAGGCCGTGCGCTGCAGGTAATGGTGCACGCCACGCATGCCGCCCATCTCCTCGCCCCCGCCGGCGCGCCCCGGGCCGCCATGCACCAGCGCCGGCAGGGGGGAGCCGTGGCCCGTGCCTTCCTTGGCGCTGTCGCGGTCCAGCAGGTACAGCCGGCCGTGAAACGGCGCGAGGCCCATCACCAGCTGTTCCGTCACCGCCGGGTCGTAGGAAAAGGCCGAGGCGACCAAGCTGCCCTCGCCACGCTGCGCCAGCATGACGGCCTGATCCAGGTCGTCATAAGGCAACAACGTCGCGACGGGCCCGAAGGCCTCGACGTGATGCACCCGCTCGGCCCGGATCGGATCGGCGCAATGCAGCAGCAGGGGGGAGAGAAAGGCGCCGCGCTCGGCATTGGCACCGGACACCTCCACCCGCGCGGGGTCGCCGAAGACGATCTCCGCGTCCCGCGCCAGCTCCGCCACCTGGGCGCGCACGTCGCGCCGCTGGCCCTGGCTGGACAGCGGGCCCATGGTCACCGCCTCGTCACGCGGATTGCCGATGCGCTGCCGGGCCAGCCGGGCGGCCAGCGCGTCGCGCACCGCCTGCACCTGGGCGCGCGGCACGATCACGCGGCGGATGGCGGTGCATTTCTGCCCGGCCTTGGCGGTCATCTCCCGCGCCACTTCCTTGACGAAGAGGTCGAACTCCGGGCTTTCCGGCGCCGCGTCGGAACCCAGGATGGCGGCGTTCAGCGAATCCCGCTCGGCGATGAAGCGCACCGCGTTGCGCGACACCGCAGGGTGGTCGCGCAGCTTGCCGGAGGTGGCGGCGGAGCCGGTGAAGGACACCACGTCCTGCCCCGTCAGGTGGTCCAGCAGGTCGCCGGTGGAACCCGCCACGAATTGCAGCGCGCCGGGCGGCAGGATGCCGGATTCCACGATCATCGCCACCATCGCATGCGCCACATAGGCGGTCGAGGTCGCGGGCTTGCTGATCACCGGCATGCCGGCCAGCAGCGCGGGCGCCAGCTTTTCCAGCAGTCCCCAGCAGGGAAAGTTGAAGGCGTTGACGTGCACCGCCACGCCGTGCAGCGGCGACAGGATATGCGCACCGACGAAGCTGCCCTGCCGCGACAGCGGCTCGAAGGCCCCGTCCAGGATGAAGCGCTCGCTCGGCAGCTCCTTGCGCCCACGCGAGGCATAGGCGAACAGCGTGCCGATGCCGCCATCGATGTCGATCCAGCTGTCGCGCCGCGTGGCACCCGTGTCGAAGGACAGCTCGTAGAGCGCTTCCTTGCGCTCGGTCAGATGCACCGCCAGACGCTTCAACAGCTCGGCGCGCTGGTGAAAGGTCATGGCCCGCAACGCCGGGCCGCCCACCATGCGGGCAAAGCGCGCCATGGCCGCGAAGTCCAGCCCGGTGGAGGAGGCGGTGGCCACCACGCGCCCGTCCACCGCGCTGGGGATGTCCACGGCGTCCGCCCCGGCGGGCACCCAATGGCCTTCGGCGAAGCTTTGCAGTGTCAGGGCCATGGGCGTTCCATCCTGTCTGTCGCGGTCAGCCGGGCGCGCGCCCGCGCTGCCATTGCTTGAAGGTCGTGCCATCACCGGTCAGCTCGCGCAGCAGCGTGGCGGGCTCGGAGCCCGCGCCGCCGGCCGCATGGGCGGCTTCCGCCTCCGCCAGCACGGCGCCGAGCCCCTGGCGGTCGGCGGCGAACATCGGCCCACCCTTGAGGCGCGGGAAGCCGTAGCCATTGGTGAACACGAGGTCGATGTCGGAAGGCCGCAGCGCGATGCCTTCCTCCAGGATCTTCGCACCCTCGTTGGCCATGACGGCCAGCAGCCGGTGCTGGATCTGCTCTGTTGTGAACGCGCGCGGCGTGACGCCGGCGGCGCGGCGTTCGGCGGCGACGATGGCCTCCACCGCCGGGTCGGGCGCGGCCTTGCCGTCGGCGTAGCTGTACCAGCCGGCCCCGGTCTTGCGGCCCAGCCGCCCGTCCTCGCACAACCGGTCGGCGATGGCGACGTAGCGTTCCGCCGGGTCGCGCGTGGCGGCGCGGCGCTTGCGCATGGCCCAGGCAATATCCAGCCCCGACATGTCGCCCACCGCGAAGAGTCCCATGGCGAAGCCGTAGTCGCGCAGGGCCGCGTCCACCTGCTCCGGGCTGGCGCCGTCCATCACCAGGTATTCCGCGTGGCGGCGATAGGCGGCGTAGATGCGGTTGCCGATGAAGCCCTCGCACACGCGCGACACCACCGGCAGCTTGCCGAGCTTCTTGCCGAAGGCGATGCCGGTGGCCAGCACCGCCGGCGCCGTGTCTGCGGCATGCACCACTTCCAGCAGCTTCATGACATTGGCGGGGGCGAAGAAATGCAGCCCCAGCACGTCGCGCGGCCGGCTGGTGAAGGCGGCGATGGCGTCGGGGTCGAGGTAGGAGGTGTTGGTGGCCATCACCGCCCCGTGCTTGGCCACGCCGTCCAGCCGGCGGAAGATATCCTCCTTGACCGACATATCCTCGAAGGCGGCCTCGATGATCAGGTCGGCATCGGCCAGGGCGGACCAGTCGTCGGTGGGGCGGATGCGGGCGGCGCGCGCGGCGGCCTCGGCCGCGCCCAGCCGGCCGCGGGCGGCCTGGGCATCGTAGGCCTCGCGCAGCCGCGTGCCGCAGGCTTCGGCGGCTTGCGCATCACGCTCGATCACCACCACCGGCAGCCCGGCATCGGCCACCGCCATGGCGATGCCGCTGCCCATGGTGCCGCCGCCGATCACGCCCACCGCCGCCACGGCGCGTGGCGCCACGCCTTCCAGCCCTGGCACGCGTGCGGCCTCGCGCTCGGCCAGGAACAGGTGGCGCAGCGCGGCGGCCTCGTCGCTGGCGCGCAACGGCAGGAACACCGCGCGCTCCCGCGCCAAGCCGGGGGCGAAATCCATGCTGGCTGTTTCGCGCAGCAGCGTCACGGCGGCGGCGATGGCGGGCACGCCGCGGCCCGCCTTGAGCGCGGCATGCGCCGCCGCATCCTCGGCCGCCGCGTCGCCCGGCGGCACCGGCAGGCGCGACACGACGCGCTTGGCGGTGGACGGCGCCTGCCGCACCGCCTCGGCCAGCAGGTCGCCCTCCACCACCGCGTCCAGGATGCCCAGCGCCACGGCCTCCGGCGCGCGGAGCACGCGGGCCTGGCCGATCAGCTCGATCGCCTTGGCGGTGCCGACCAGGCGCGGCAGCCGCTGCGTGCCGCCAGAGCCGGGGATGATGCCGAGACGCGTTTCCACCAGCCCGACGCTGGCCTTGGGTGCTGCCAGCCGCAGGTCGCAGGCCATGGCAATTTCCAGCCCGCCGCCGAGCGCCGCGCCGTCGATGGCGGCGACCACCGGTTGCGGGATCGCCTCGATGGCGGCGATCACCTCCGGCAGCACCGGCTCGTCCAGCGGCAGGTCCATTTCCTTGATGTCGGCGCCGGCGATGAAGCGGCCCGGGCCGCCGTGTATCACCACCGCCGCGACCGCCGCATCCGCCGCCAGGGCCCGCGCCGCCGCCAGCAGGCCGCGCCGCACCGGGCCGGACAGGGCATTCACCGGCGCGTGGTCGATCCGCACCAGGGCCACGCCGCCCTGGCGGGTGACGGAAACGGCAGTGTCGTTCTGGCTCATGCGGGCGTTCTCCAGCCGGGTTTAGGCCAGCTTTATGGTCTTTTTTCCGGCGGGCCAAGCCAGGCCCCCTCCCCACGTCCCGGACGGTGCTGTCCGACGACACCTGAAATTCTTTGACCGTCCGGACGGTTAATGCAAGGAATAACGCAAGGCCGCTTGCGGCTCTGGCAAGAGACCATCCATGGTCCGGCGAAACACAGGGAAGGAAGCGCGATGGAACAGGTCCTGCGCGTGGAGCAGCGCGACGGCTGGCGCAAGCTGGTCTTGAACCGGCCGGACAAGCTGAACGCCTTCAACGAAGCGCTGCATCAGGCGCTGCGGGCCGCGCTGGAGGATGCCGCCACGGCCGCCGACTGCCGCGCCGTGCTGCTGACCGGCGAGGGACGCGGCTTCTGCGCTGGGCAGGACCTGGGCGACCGCCGCCCCGGGGAGGGCCCGCCCCCCGACCTCGGCAACACGCTGGAGCGCTTCTACAACCCGCTGATCCGCCAGATCCGCAGCCTGCCCAAGCCCGTGGTCTGCGCCGTCAACGGCGTGGCCGCCGGGGCCGGCGCCAACATCGCCATTGCCTGCGACATCGTGCTGGCCGCGCAGTCGGCGCGCTTCATCCAGTCCTTCAGCAAGATCGCGCTGGTGCCGGACTCCGGCGGCACCTGGCTGCTGCCGCGGCTGATCGGCGAGGCCCGCGCCCGCGCGCTGATGCTGACCGCCGAGCCCCTGCCCGCCAGCACCGCCGCCGAATGGGGCATGATCTGGAAGGCGGTGGAGGACGACCGGCTGACGCTGGAAGCCGAGAACCTCGCCGCCCGCCTGGCCGCGCAGTCCACCGCCGGTCTCGCCCGCATCAAGCGGGCGCTGGACGCCGGCGCCACGCAGTCGCTGGACGCGCAGCTCGACACCGAGCGCGACCTGCAGCGCGAGGCCGGCGCGGCACCGGACTATGCGGAAGGCGTGCGCGCCTTTCTGGAAAAGCGCGCGCCCCGCTTCGGCTGAGGGAGACATCCAAGCAATGAGCCCGACCATGCCGCGCCCCACCGCCATCGAGATGGCCCCGCGCGACGAGATCCGCGCCCTGCAAACGGAACGCATGGCGAAGATCCTGCGCCACGCCTATGGCAACGTCGCCCACTACCGCCGCAGCTTCGATGCCGCCGGCGTGCATCCGGACGACTTCAAGGTGCTGGAGGACATCGCGAAGTTCCCCTTCACCACCAAGGCGGACCTGCGCGACAACTACCCCTTCGGCCTGCTGGCGGTGCCGCAGGAACGGATTGCCCGCATCCACGGCTCCTCCGGCACCACGGGCAAGCCCATCGTCGTCGGCTACACCCAGGGCGACATCGACTGCTGGGCGGACCTGATGGCCCGCAGCATCTACGCCGCCGGCGGCCGGCCCGGCATGAAGCTGCACAACGCCTATGGCTACGGGCTGTTCACCGGCGGCCTCGGCGCGCATTACGGCGCGGAAAAGCTGGGCTGCACCGTGATCCCGATGTCGGGGGGCATGACCGAGCGGCAGGTGCAGCTGATCCACGACTTCCGGCCCGAGATCATCATGGTCACGCCCTCCTACATGCTGGCCATCCTCGACGAGTTCCGCCGCCAGGGGCTGGACCCGCGCCAGTCCTCGCTCAAAATCGGCATCTTCGGCGCCGAGCCCTGGACCAATGCCATGCGCGCCGAGATCGAACAGGCCTTCGACATGCAGGCCGTCGACATCTACGGGCTTTCGGAAGTCATGGGCCCGGGCGTGGCGCAGGAATGCGTGGACACCAAGGACGGCCTGCACATCTGGGAAGACCACTTCTTCCCCGAAGTGATCGACCCCGACACCGGCGCCGTGCTGCCGGATGGGGACAAGGGCGAGCTGGTCTTCACCACGCTGACAAAGGAAGGACAGCCCGTCATCCGCTACCGCACGCGGGACCTGACGCGGCTGCTGCCCGGCACCGCCCGCCCCGGCATGCGGCGCATGGAAAAGGTCACCGGCCGGTCCGACGACATGATCATCCTGCGCGGGGTCAACATCTTTCCCTCCCAGGTGGAGGAAGCCCTGCTGGCGCAGGACTGGTGCAGCGGCCACTTCCAGATCCGCCTGTCCACGCAGGGGCGGATGGACTGCATGGCCATCCACGCCGAATGCCGCCCGGGGCTGTGGGACGGCGAAGGGCTGCTCGCGGATGCGAAGGCGCTGGTCGAGCAGATCAAGAACACCATCGGCGTGACGACCACCGTGGTGATCGAGCAGCCGGGGGGCGTGGAACGCTCGCTGGGCAAGATGCGGCGGGTGATCGACAAGCGGGAACGGTAGGAAGCAAGGCCGGGGAAGGAATTCTCCGGGCCCCTTCTTTTCTTTTCCCGAGTTTGCATGCGGGAGGGGAAAGGCCGCCCCGCGCGCGGCCATGTGAAACTGCCACAGGCGCCCCCGGCGCCGGCAGCGCCAAATGGCAGAAAAAAGATGGGGGCCCGGGGGAATTCCTTCCCCCGGCCTTTCCTCACATCTGGTCGTAGTCGATCACCACCCGCTCGCTCGTCGGGTGCGCCTGGCAGGTCAGCACGAAGCCGGCCCGGGTTTCCCAGGGCTCCAGAGAGTAGTTCACGTCCATCTCCACCGTGCCTTCCACCACCTTGGCGCGGCAGGTGCTGCACATGCCGCCCTTGCAGGCATAGGGCAGGTCCAGCCCGGCGCGCAGCGCGGCGTCCAGGATGGCCTCGCCTTCCGCCACCGGCACGTCGCGCCGGTTGCCGTCGACGATCAGGGAAGCGACGCGGTGCGCCGCCTCAGCTCGCGCGGCGTCCGGCACCGGCTTCGGACGCGGCCTGCCGCCGAGCGCCGAAACGAAGCGCTCGATATGCACGCGCTCGTCCGGCACGCCGATCGCGCGCAGCGTGGCCTCGATCTCCTCGCTCATGCCGGTGGGGCCGCAGACGAAGACATGGTCCACCTGTTCGGCCGGCACCATGTGGCGCAGCAGCACGCGCACCTTCTCGCCGTCCAGGCGGCCGTTCAGGATGGGGATGTCCTGTTCCTCCTGCGACAGCACGTGGAACACCGCGAAGCGGCCGAGGAAGCGGTCCTTCAGCTCCTCCAGCTGCTCGCGGAACAGCATCTCGCGCGGGTTGCGGTTGCCGTAGAACAGGAAGAAGCGGCTGTTTGGCTCGCGCGCCAGGATGCCGCGGGCGATGGACAGGATGGGCGTGATGCCGGAGCCGGCGGCGAAGCCGACATGCGTGCGCGCCTCGGCCGGCGCGTGGGCGATGCCGAAGCGGCCGGTGGGGGTCATCACCTCCAGCTCGTCGCCGGCGTGCAGCGCCGTGTTGGCCCAGGTGGAGAAGGTGCCGCCTTCCACCTGCTTGACCGCGATGCGCAGCTCGCCGTCGTCGGGGCCGGAACAGATGGAATAGGAACGGCGCAGGTCCTCGCCGTCCAGCGTGGCGCGCAGCGTCAGGTACTGGCCGGGGGCGAAGGCATAGGCGCCGCGCATCTCGTCCGGCACGGCAAAGGCGATGGAAACGGCTTCCGGCGTTTCCCGCTTCAGGTCA
The DNA here is from genome assembly GCF_017355405.1 of Roseomonas haemaphysalidis. Taxonomy (NCBI): domain Bacteria; kingdom Pseudomonadati; phylum Pseudomonadota; class Alphaproteobacteria; order Acetobacterales; family Roseomonadaceae; genus Roseomonas; species Roseomonas haemaphysalidis. Next base: position 1,691,325 of record NZ_CP061177.1, on the reverse strand, counting down.
GCGATGCGGAGGCGGTGAAAGCGCGGTGCCGTGGCGGACATGCCAGCCTCCGTCAGTGACATTTGAAGTAGTCGAAGGGCTCGCGGCACGTCTCGCAGCGCCACAACGCCTTGCAGGAGGTGGAGCCGAACTCGGCCAACTGCGTGGTGTCGGTGGAGCCGCATTGCGGACATTCCACCGTGTCACGGCCGAACAGCGCGCGCCGCCCCTGCCCCTTCTGCGGTGGTGCCACGCCGTAGTCGCGCAGCTTGCGGCGGCCGTCCTCGGTCATCCAGTCGGTGGTCCAGGCGGGGGACAGCACGGTGCGGACCTCGGCACCGTCGATGCCAGCGCGGGCGAGTGCCAGATCGATCTCGACCGCGATCATGTTCATCGCCGGGCAGCCGGAATAGGTGGGCGTGATGTCGACGCGCACACGCCCGCCATCCACCACCACTGCCCGCAGCACGCCGAGGTCGGCGATGGTCAGCACCGGAATCTCCGGGTCCACCACCGTGCTCGCGGCCTCGATGGCGCGTTGGCGCAGCGCCGCGTCCTCCATCACCAGGTGGCGCCGGGATGCGCGCGGGCGACGGACTGCATCTCGGCCAGCAGGTGGCCCAGGTGCTCGCTGTGCCGCCCGGTGCGGCCGCCCTTCTGCATCCAGCCCGAAGGCGGCACCGCCAGCGTCGCCTGGGACAGGACGTCCGCGACCGTGCGCTCCCATTCCGCGCGGAAAGCGGCCGGGTCCAGCACGGCGCCGCTCTCGACCAGCGCATGCTCGGCGGCATCGGCCTCGAACATCTCGCCGGTATAGGGCCAGAGATCATCCAGCGCCTGCGCGATGCGGCGGTGGCTTTCCCCGGTGCCGTCGCCCAGGCGGATCACCCATTCGGCGGTGTGCCGCAGGTGGTAGGCGGTTTCCTTCTCCGACTTGGCGGCGACGGCGGCGAGCGTCGGGTCGGTGGAGCGCATCATCGCCCGCCAGTACGGGTCCGCGAAGGCGGCATACAGGAACTGGCGCAGGATGGTGCGGGCGAAGTCGCCGTTCGGCAGCTCGGCCAGCAAGAGGTTGCGGTATTGCGGCGCCTCGCGGAGATAGGCGTAGCCGTCCTCGTCGTGGCCGGCGGCCTCGACCTCGGCGGCATAGGCGTAGAGCGAGCGGGCTTGGCCCAGCAGGTCCAGCCCGATGTTGGCCAGTGCCATGTCCTCCTCCAGCGCCGGCCCGCGGCCGCACCATTCGGACAGGCGGTGGCCCAGCACCAGCGCGTCGTCGGCGCGGCGCAGGGCGTAGAGCACCAGCGGCGTTTCCGTGACGCGGATGTTGGTGGTGGCGGCCATCACATGTGCCCCACTTCGTCCGGCACGTCGTAGAAGGTCGGGTGGCGGTAGATCTTGCTTTCCGCCGGCTCGAACATCATGCCCTTGTCGCCGGGGTCGGAGGCGGTGATGGCGGAGGACGGCACCACCCAGACCGACAGCCCCTCGCCGCGCCGCGTATAGATGTCGCGCGCCGCCTGCAGCGCGAGCGTGCTGTCCGCCGCGTGCAGCGAGCCGACATGCTTGTGCGCCATGCCGTTGCGGCTGCGGATGAAGACTTCCCAGAGCGGCGTGACGGTCTTGCTCATCACGCGGCCTCCTTCTCTCGGGCCTGGCGCTTGGCGGCGTGGGCCATGGCGGCCTCGCGCACCCACTCGCCCTCGTCATGCGCCTTGTTGCGGGTGGCCAGACGGTCACGGTTGCAGGGGCCGTTGCCGGCCAGCACCTGCCTGAACTCGTCCCAGTCGATGGCGCCGTAGTGCCAGTGGCCGCCCTCGCCCTCCGCGTTCGGCACGAAGCGCAGCTCGGGGTCGGGCAGCGTCAGGCCCAGGAACTGCGCCTGCGGCACCGTGGCATCCACGAACTTCTGGCGCAGCTCGTCGTTGGAGAAGCGCTTGATCTTCCAGCGGGTGGACTGGTCGGAATGCTGGCTGGCGCTGTCCGGCGGGCCGAACATCATCAGGCACTGCCACCACCAGCGGTTCAGCGCGTCCTGCGCCATCGCCTTCTGCTCCGGCGTGCCGCGGCACAGCGTCAGCATGATCTCGAAGCCCTGGCGCTGATGGAAGCTTTCCTCCTTGCACACGCGGATCATCGCGCGCGCATAAGGGCCGTAGGAGCAGCGGCACAGCGGGATCTGGTTCATGATCGCCGCGCCATCCACCAGCCAGCCGATGGCGCCGATATCCGCCCAGGTCAGCGTCGGGTAGTTGAAGATGGAGGAATACTTGGCGCGGCCGGACAAGAGCTGCTCCGTCACCTCTTCCCGCGAAACGCCCAGCGTCTCGGCGGCGGCATAAAGGTACAGGCCGTGGCCGCACTCGTCCTGCACCTTGGCCAGCAGGGCGGCCTTGCGGCGCAGGCTGGGGGCGCGGGTCAGCCAGTTGCCCTCGGGCAGCATGCCGATGATCTCGGAATGCGCATGCTGCGAGATCTGCCGCACCAGCGTCTTGCGGTAGGCGGCCGGCATCCAGTCGTTGGCCTCGATCCGCTCTTCGGCATCGACGCGCGCCTGGAAGCGGGCTTCCTGCTCGATCTCCTCCGCCGGGCGGATGGCGGGGGCGTCGTCGCGGCTGTTCAGCGCCTGGGTGTACATGGCCGGTCCTCCTCGGGATCTGATCCCGTTTCGAGGAATATAAAACATTCCAGGCCGATTTAAAGGAAATTCGGTAACGCTTCAGCGGTTCGCGAAACGCTCTGTCAAGCCCGGCCCGGCCGGCGGCAGCGGTCCTTCCGCGTGCAGCCCATGCCTGTCCAGCCAAGCTTCCGAAGCCGGCAGCAGCGCCGGGTAAAGCCGCCCGCACAGCGCCCGCGCCGCCTCGCCGGGCCATTCGGCGGGTTGCAGGGCCAGCGGCAGCGGCGGGTGGCGCAGCACCAGCCGGCGGTATTCGTGGACCAACAACACCCGGGCCACCAGCGCCTGAAGCCCCGGCAGGGAATGGCCCTGGTCCAGCCACGCTTCCAGCGGGGCAAAGGCCGCGATGAAATGCCGATAGCTTTCCGCCAGCGCCGGCAGCGGCCAGGACTGCGCCGCCAGCCGCGCGGCGTCCCCGTCCGCTGCCTCCGCCAGCAGGACAATGGCGCCGCCGGCGGCTTCCGGCGGCACCGGCCATGCCTCGGGCGCCAGCCACAGGCCGCCCAGTGGCGTGCCGAAGCCGGCCCGCTGCAGGGCGGCGCGCGCGTCCGCCGTGTCCGCCAGCACCAGGCGCAGCCGGATGGCGGCACCCGCCGGCGGCGGCGGGCCATAGATGCGCGCGGCGGCCTCGGCGAACACCGCCTCCCCCTTGGCCGCGAGCTGGTAGAAGCTGTTGCGGCCCTGGCGCGCGCGGTCCAGCCAGCCATCGGCCGACAGGCGCGACATCGCGGTGCGCACCGCGCCATCCGCCACGCCCATGGCGCGCAGGATCTCCGTCAGCGTCGCCAGCCCAATGGCGCCGCCGCGCGGCACCACCGCGTCGCCGAACAGGGTGATGACCAGCGACCAGGTGCGCGACGGCGCGCTGTTGAGATGGCGCAGGATCTCCTGCAACGGGGCCGCGGTCATGTTGCCTTTCTAGCCGAGCACCGCCGCCGCGCCAGCCCGCCGCATTGACCGTCCGTCCGGTGAATGTGACCTTCACCGGCACAGGAGCCGCCGATGACCGAACCCGACCCGCAGGCTGTCGCCGAGGCCTCCGCCCAGGCGATGTGGCAAGCCGACGCCGCCAGCCAGGGGCTCGGCCTGCGCCTGGTCCGCGTCGCCCCCGGCGAGGCCGATCTGGCCATGCGTATCGAGCCCCGCATGGCCAACGGCTTCGGCGCCTGCCACGGCGGCTTTCTGTTCGCGCTGGCGGACAGCGCCTTCGCCTTTGCCTGCAACAGCTTCGGGCGCCCCACGGTGGGGCAGGCCTGCACCATCACCTATCTCCGCCCCGGTCAGGTGGGCGAAACCGTCACGGCCGCCGCGCGGCTGGTGGCGGAGGCCGGGCGCAGCGGGGTCTACGAGGTGCGCGTCACCGACGCGGCGGGCAAGGTGGTGGCCCTGTTCCAGGGGCAATCGCGCGAGGTGGCGGGGAACAGGCCGGGGCCATAAGGCCCCGCGCCCGCCCCTGCCCGGTCAATCCAGCCGGAATTGCAACCGCAGCGTCACCGCCTGGAAGCGGTGCGGGTCCTCGCCGCCGGTGACGCGGGCGTGCTGGTATTGCAGCAGGGCGCGCAGGCTTTCCGCCGGCCACCAGCCCAAGCTGGCGGACCAGACATCCTGCTGCCCGCCGTCGATCTCGGCCGAGCGCAGGTTGGCGTGGGAAAAGCGGGCGCCGACTTCCAGCGCGCCCCATTCGCCGCGCGCCGGGTCCAGGCGCGGCGCGGTGGGGGCGCCCCAGGCGCCATCCTTGGAATCCCACTGGCGCGGCTTGCCCAGCAGCGTCCAGGCGGCCTGGGCGTAGTAGCCGCCGAACCACGGGTTCTTGCCGTCCGTGCGGTCCACGTTGATGCGGTACCATTCGCCCGACAGCCACAGCGGCCCGCTGGCGACGCCCGCTTCCAGCCCGCCCGAGGTCATGCCCCGCGCCTCGATGAAGCCGGTGCTCAGATAGGATTCCGGGGTGATGGTGTATTCCGGCGCGGTGGACAGCGTGACGCCCGGCCGCTGCCCGGCCTCCTGCGGCGTGCGGAAGCGGTACAGCACGTCGGCGCCCAGATGCACCGCGAGGTTCTCCTGCTGCACCACCAGCCCGGCGAGGCGGCCGGTCAGCGCCCGCTCGCGCTCGTCGTCGCCATAGCCGACGCGGGAGCCGAACAGGCCGAGCAGCGCGGTGTAGCGGTCGCCGATGGCCTGCAGCTCCACGCCGGTGCGGCCGCCATCCACGATGGCGCCGGCCAGCGTCACGATCGCCGCCTGTTCCAGAAACAGGGTGGAGGCCGAGCTCTGCGAATCCTCCATGGTCAGGGTCGGTTCAAAGGCACCGGCGCGCAGCTTGAAGGGCTTCAGCCCGGAATACTCGACCATCGCCTCGTACAGCCGGGCGGTGCCCAGGCGCGGGCCGTCCTGACCTTCCCCGCCGAAGTCGCCGATCAGGCTGGCCATCCAGCTGTCGGAAAAGTCGATCTCGCCGCCCAGGCGGAAGCGGCGGGTTTCCACGCCGCCATCGGGCGAGTCGGGCCGGCCGCGGAAGGCGTTGCCGACGTCGAACTGGCCATAGGCATAGGGCCGCAGCACGGCGCTGCCGAGGCGCACGCCCTCCACGGCGGCCTCGCCGTCCTGCGAGGCCTGGGCGGCCGGGGTCAGGAACAGCAGCGCGGCCGCCAGGCCGGGAAACAGGATGCGCAACGTCACGGCGGTTCTCACGATGCAGGGATGGTGCGCATAGCCGCGCCCGAGCCTCAGGCGAAACCCCTTTCGCGCAGCAACGCCGCGACCCGCCCGCTCTCGTCCAGCGGCGCCGGCGGCCGTGGCAGCGCAGGGGCATCCAGCGGCGCGGCGTAGCCCGCATCGAACAGGCTTCGCGCCAGGGCGGCGTGCCGGCCCGGCGCCTGGCCCGCCACCAGCACGGGCACGCCGGTGGCGCAGGCTTCCGACAGCATGGACACGCTGTCGGCGGTGACCACCACGGCATCCGCCCAGGCCAGAAAGCCGGCATAGGGGTTGGCTCCGCCGTCGCCCCAGCGGAACAGCCGGTGGGGCGTGCCGTCCAGCGCGGCGGCGATGCGCGCCGTGGCCCCCGCCCCGGTGCGGCGGCTGGTGGACACCAGCAGCGTGGCGTGGGGAAAGTGCCGCCGGACGCCGGGCAGCAGCGCGGCGGCGGTGGCCGCGTCCAGCCCTTCCGAGCGCACGGCGCCGCCCACCAGCACCGCCACGCGCGGCCCGGGCAGCGCGCCCAGCTCCGCCCATTCCGCGCGCGCCTCGGCCAGCCGCGCGGGCGACATGCGGTGCGTGGCCCCCAGGATCGGCAGCAGGTTGGGCGCGGGGCGCGGCGCGTCGTGCCGCCCCACCACCAGCCCATCGAAGCGCGCGGCACCGAAGCCAGGCCGCATGCAATGCACGGTGCGGGCGCCGCGCGCGCCAAGCCACAGCGCCACCGGGGCCGCGCGGCGCCCGGCCGACAGCACCAGCCCCGGGCCGCCGGGCGTGTCCCGCCCCGCCGCCCGCAGCGCCGCCAGCGCGCCCGCGTCCAGCCCCGCCAGGGTGGGCCAGGGCCAGGGCACCCGCGCCAGCGGCCCCCAGCCCAGGGGCAGCGTGCGGAAGGGCACCCCCAGCCGTTCCGCGATGCCCAGCGCCTGCGCGGCGGTGCCGGCGCGCGGGTCCGCCAGCACCCAGACCGCGCGCTGCGTCATGGACGCGCGCGGGCGGCGGCGTTACGAACCGCGCCAGAAGGAGAGCTTTCCGCCATGACCGCCACGCATCTTTCCGATTGGGACCGCGACGCCGCGCTCACCACCGCCCGTATCCTGCTGGAGATCAAGGCGGTCAACTTCCGCCCGGACGAGCCCTTCACCTATACCAGCGGCTGGAAAAGCCCGGTCTACATCGACTGCCGCAAGATCATCTCCTTTCCGCGCGCCCGCACCCGGATCTGCGACCTGGCGGTGGAAAAGATCAACCGCCACATCGGCTTCGAAAGCATCGAGGCGGTGACGGGCGGCGAAACCGCCGGCATCCCCTACGCCGCCTGGATCGCCGACCGCATGGGCGCGCCGATGTCCTATGTGCGCAAGAAGCCCAAGGGCTTCGGCAAGAACGCGCAGATCGAGGGCGACGTGCCGGAAGGCAAGAAGACCCTGCTGGTGGAAGACCTGACCACCGACGGCGGCAGCAAGATCCGCTTCGCCCAGGCGATGCGCGACGCCGGCGTGGTGGTGGACCATACCTTCGTGGTGTTCTTCTACGGCGTCTTCCCCGGCGCGCAGGAAAAGCTCGCCGCGATCAACCTGAACCTGCTGCACCTGGCCACCTGGTGGGACGTGCTGGAAGTGTGTCGCGAGCGCCCCTACTTCTCCGAGCCGGCGCTCAAGGAAGTGCGGAAGTTCCTGGAAGACCCGATGAGCTGGTCGCGCGAGCGCGGCGGCGTGTCGAGCCTGGAAGAGGCCGAGGCCTTCAAGGCCAAGGCGGGCTAGGGCCGCACGAACCGGGTCCGGCCATCGCAGGGCGCCTTCCTTCCGGATGGCGCCCTGATTTTTGGCCTTGATTGTAGCCAAGGCTACAGGCTCAATACGCGGCAAGACATGCGTGCCGATGGCACAGGAGAAACCTCCATGCACACCCGCGCCCTGGGACCCAACCCGTGAGTGACCTTTCCTTGCAGCAGAACAGCCTGACCGAGATCCATCGCAGCGTGCGCGTGCCGGCCGGGGCCAGCTGGTTCCGCCGCCTCTTCGCCTTTATCGGGCCGGGTTACATGGTGGCCGTCGGCTACATGGACCCGGGCAACTGGGCCACCTCCATCGCCGGCGGCTCGGCCTTCGGCTACACGCTGCTTTCCGTGGCGCTGCTGTCCTCGCTGATGGCCATGCTGCTGCAGGCGGTCTGCGCCCGGCTCGGCATCGCCACCGGGCGCGACCTGGCGCAGCTGTGCCGCGAGCGCTTCCACCCCGCGCTGTCCTTTCCGCTGTGGCTGCTGGCGGAATCCGCCATCGTGGCGACCGACCTGGCCGAGGTGATCGGCACCGCCATCGCCCTGCAGCTCCTGTTCGGCTTGCCGCTGCTGGAAGGCGTGCTGCTGACGGTGCTGGACACCGTCCTGATCCTGTGGCTGCAGCACAAGGGCCTGCGCTGGCTGGAAGCCTTCGTGATCGCGCTGATCGGCGTGATCGTCATCTGCTTTGTCGCGCAACTGGTGATGGCGGACCCGGTGTGGGGCGACGTGCTGCGCGGCTACCTGCCCGCCGCCTCCGTGGTCACGGACAGCACGCAGCTCTACCTGGCGCTGGGCATCCTCGGCGCCACCGTCATGCCGCACAACCTGTACCTGCACACCGCCATCGTGCAGTCGCGCGATGCCGGCCAGTCGGTGCAGGAGAAGCAGGAGGCGGTGCGCTTCGCCACCATCGACAGCACGGTGGCGCTGGTGCTCGCCCTGCTGATCAATTCCTCCATCCTGATCCTCGCCGCCGCCGCCTTCCACGTGAACGGCCGGACCGAGGTGGCCGAGATCGGTGACGCCCACGCCCTGCTGGCGCCGCTGCTGGGCACCGCCGCCCCCACCCTCTTCGCCATCGCGCTGCTGGCCTGCGGGCTGAACTCCACCGTCACCGCCACGCTGGCCGGGCAGGTGGTGATGGAAGGCTTCCTGCGCATCCGCCTGCCGCCGGCGCTGCGCCGCCTGATCACCCGCGGCATCGCCATCGTCCCCGCCGTGGTGGTGACCTGGATGTATGGCGAAAGCGGCACGGCGCAGCTGCTGGTGCTGTCGCAGGTGGTGCTGTCCCTGCAGCTGCCCTTCGCCGTCATCCCGCTGATGCTCTTCGCCGGCGATCGCAAGCGGATGGGCGCGCTGGCGACGCCGCTGTGGCAGATGGCGCTGGGCTGGGGTTGCGCGGTGCTGATCGTCGGGCTGAACGTCATGCTGCTGAAGGACTTCTTCTTCGGCTGACGGCCTGCTGTCACGGATCTTTCGCCGCCCCGTCATGGCGGCGTCAGATGCGCTGGCCAGAACGGCGCCCACCCGGAGGCGGGACTTTCCCCGCCGCCCGGGCCGGAGCGCCGTGTCTTGCCTCAGACCTCCCTTCCCGTTCTCGGCGCCGCGCTGAAGATCGCCGGCCTCACCCAGCACCGCGACTGGCTGCTGGACAAGCAGCGCGACGTGGAGCTGCAGGACTTCCACAGCGCCGCCGACCTGTCCGGCGACTGGCGCGGCATGGCCGAGCGCACCAGCCGCCTTTTGGACGGCCATACCGGCCGCCGCGGCATCCATGGCCCCTTCTGGGGCTTCAAGCTGGATTCGCATGACCCCGACATCCGCGACGTCGTGTCCCGCCGCCTGATGCAGGCGCTGGATGCCTGCGCGGTGCTGGGCGCGGACCAGATGGTGATCCATTCGCCCTTCACGGCCTGGGACCACAACAACCTCGACAACGACCGCACCGGGCTGGCCGACCTGACCGAGCGCACGCACCGGACGCTGCGCCCCGTCGTCAGCCGCGCCGAGCAGCAGGGCGTGACCCTGGTGGTGGAGAACATCGAGGACCGCGACCCCCGCGCCCGCGTGGCACTCGCCGCCTCCTTCAACAGCGACGCCGTGCGCGTCTCGGTCGATACCGGCCATGCCCACTACGCCCATGGCAGCCTGGGCGCGCCGCCGGTGGATTACTACATCCGCGCCGCCGGCGAGGCGCTGCGCCACATTCACCTGCAGGACGCCGACGGCTTCGCCGACCGCCACTGGCCGCCCGGCCAGGGCACTATCCGCTGGGCGCCGGTCTTCGCCGCCATTGGCGCGCTGTCCTCCAACCCGCGCCTGATCCTGGAGCTGCGCGACCACACCCTGGTGCGCGCGGGCGCCGCCCATCTGGAAGCCCTCGGCCTCGCGCAGTAGCGCGGCCCGCGGCCACGGGCGCATGATCCCCGGTGCGTGGAAGCACACGCACCGGAGGACCACCAGGAATGCGCCTTTCCCTCGCCTGCGCCGGCTTCGCCGCCGCCTTTGCCGCCGGGCTGCTGGCCCAGCACCTTGTTCCCGCCGCCGGCGCGCAGACCGCGCCGCCGCCGCTGCAACCCCGCATCGTCAACCTGTCCACCATGACCGAGGATGAGATCGGTCCCCTGGTGGCCGGCACCGACCTGCGCTCCCGCCTGCTCGCGGCGACGCCGGACGGCACGGTCAGCGTGCAAAGCGGCAACGTCTTGCGCCACACCCATTCCGGCAGCGACGAGATCCAGCTCATCCTGGCCGGCGAGGGCTCCTTCTGGCTGGGCGACACCGAGCAGCAGGTGAAGCCGGGGGACCTGGTGATCATCCCGCGCGGCACCGTCCATGCCGGGTCGCGCGCCAGCACCGGGCGGTTCCGCGCGCTGGCCATCAAGCTGCCGCCGCAGCGGGCGGGGGATACGCAGCCGGTGCCGTGAAGAAAAGCCGGGGGGAATGAATTCCCCCCGGACCCCCCCATCTTTTTTCTGTCTGTTTTCCGGTGATGGCCATGGAAGCGGAACGCTTCAGCCCGGCGCACCAGCAAGACAGATAAAAAGAGGATGGGGGTCCGGGGGAATTCTTTCCCCCGGCCTTCTCCCACCCAGCCCCAGGCGGCATCATCGCGGTCATGCGCAAAGCCCTCGCCGCCCTGCTGCTCCTCGCCACCCCTGCCCTGGCCCAGCCGGCGCGGGACAGCCTGACGATCGGCATCACGCAGTATCCGGGCAACTTCCACCCAAACATCGAGAGCATGGCCGCCAAGGCCTATATCGGCGGCTTCGTGCTGCGGCCCGTCACCGCCTATGGCGAGGACTGGAAGCTCGCCTGCCTGTCCTGCACGGCGTTGCCCAGCCTGGAGAACGGCCAGGCGGTGCGGGAAACGACGCCGGACGGCAAGCCCGGCATCCGCATCACCTGGACGCTGCGGGAGGGCGAGACGTGGGGCGACGGCACGCCGGTCAGCACCGAGGACCTGCGCTTCGCCTGGGAAGCCGGGCGGGCCTTCGAAACCGGCTTCGGCCCCGCCGAATTCTACCGCTCCGCCTATGAGTTCATCATCGAGGACGCGCGGCGCTTCACGATCCGCTTCGACAAGGTGACCTTCGACTATGCCGGGCTCGGCCAGTTCCAGCCGCTGCCGGCGCGGATCGAGCGGCCGATCTGGGAAGCGGACAAGGCCGGCTATCGCACCCGCAGCCGCTACGAGACGGCGACCACCGACCCCGCGCTGTGGAACGGCCCCTACCGCATCGGCGCCGTGCAGCCGGGCGCGGGGGTGACGCTGGAGCGCAACGCGCATTGGGCGGGACCGGCGCCCGCTTTCAACCGCATCCAGGTCCGCACGGTGGAGAACACGGCGGCCATGGAAGCGCAACTGCTGGCCGGGCAGGTGGACATGGTGGCGGGCGAGCTGGGCCTGCCGCTGGAGCAGGTGGTGGCGCTGGAAAAGCGCACGGGAGACCGCTTTCGGTTCAACTACCGCCCCGGCCTGACCTACGAGCACATCGACATCAACCTGGACAACCCGATCCTGAAGGATCGCCGGGTGCGGCAGGCGCTGCTGCTGGCGGCCGACCGGGCGCAGATCGTGGCGCGGCTGTATGACGGGCGGCAGCCGGTGGCGCTGGGCAACGTGCACCCGGAGGACCCGATGTTCGACCCCGGTGTCCCCGCCTGGAACTACGACCCCGCGCGGGCCCGCGCGCTGCTGGAGGAAGCCGGCTGGATGCCCGGCCCCGGCGGCATCCGCCGCAATGCCGCAGGCGAGACGCTGTCCTTCGACCTGATGACCACCGCCGGCAACCGGGCGCGCGAGCAGGTGCAGCAGGTGCTGGCCGGCCAGTGGCGCGCGGTGGGGGCCGAGGCGCGCATCCGCAACGAGCCGGCCCGCGTGTTCTTCGGCGAAACGGTGAGCAAGCGGCGCTTCGCGGGCATGGCGATGTTCGCCTGGGTCAGCAGCCCGGAAAACGTGCCGCGCACGCTGTTCTTCAGCGACGAGATCCCGACCGCCGCGCGCAACTGGTCCGGCCAGAACTACCCCGGCTTTTTCAACCCCGAGGCCGACCGGCTGATCGAGGCCCTGCCGTTGGAACTGGACCCCACCAAGCGCCGCCCCCTGTGGTCCGAATTGCAGAAGGTGATCGCCACTGAGCTGCCGGCCCTGCCGCTGTGGCACCGGTCCGAGGCGCATGTCTGGCCGCGCTGGCTGCAAGGCGTGCGGCCCACCGGGCACCAGAACTACTCCTCGCTTTGGGTGTCGGAGTGGAAGGTTTCGCCGTGAGATTGGTGCTGGCGCGGTTGCCGCAGATCGCGCTCACCCTGCTGCTGCTCTCGCTCGCCGCCTGGCTGGCGATCGGGCTGATGCCGGGCGACCCCGCCTCCCTGGCCCTGATGTCCGATCCGAAGCTGACGGCCGAGGACGTGGCCCGGCTGCGCGCCCTGCACGGGCTGGACCAGCCGTTGCTGCAACGATACCTCGCCTGGCTTGGCGGCCTCGCGCGCGGCGAGTTCGGCTATTCCCGGCTCTTCGCGCAGCCCGCCATCGCCGTGCTGTGGCCGGCGCTGCGCTCCACCCTGGCGCTGGTCGGCGCCGCCGTGGCCATCGCCGCCGTGCTGGGCGTGGCGCTGGGGGCGCTGGCGGCGGCGCGGCCGCGCCTCGCGGGCTTTGTCGACGGGCTGGCGCTGCTGGCGCAGGCGACGCCATCCTTCTGGCTGGGCATCCTGCTGGTCATCTTCTTCGCCGTCTGGCTGGGCTGGCTGCCGGCGGGCGGGCTGCCGGGGGCGGGGCAGTCCGCGCTGTCCTTTCTGGTGCTGCCGGTCGCCACCATCGCCTTCGGCCAGCTCGCCGCCTATGCGCGGCATGCGGCGGCGGCGCTCACCGAGGCGCTGCGCCAGCCCTGGGCGCGCAGCGCGCGGGCACGCGGGGCCACGGAAGCCCGGGTGCTGTGGCGCCACGCCCTGCCCAATGCCGGCGTGCCGCTGCTGACCCTGCTGGCGCTGGATGTCGGCGGCCTTGTGTCCGGCGCGCTGGTGACGGAAACGGTCTTCGCCCGCCCTGGCATGGGCAAGCTGCTGTATGACTCCGTCATGGGCAACGACTACAACCTCGCCCTGCTGGCGCTGCTGCTGGTGGCGCTGGTCACCATGCTGGCGACGCTGGCGGCCGATGTCGCCCAACGCTGGCTCGACCCGCGGCTGGAAGCGGCGTGACGCGCGCCCGCCTCGGCCTCGGCATCCTGGCGCTGCTGGCGCTGGCCGCGCTGGGGGCACCGCTGCTGCAACACTGGCTGGGCGCCGATCCCTTCGCGCCCGATCTCTTCGCCCGCTACGAGCCCGCCTCCGCCGCGCATCCGCTGGGCGCCGACGAGTTGGGGCGGGACATCCTGCTGCGGCTGTTCTACGGCGCCCGCGTCTCGCTGGCCGTCGGCCTTTCGGCGGCGCTGGCGGCGAGCCTGCTTGGCACCGCGCTGGGGGTGCTGGCCGCCTGGCGTGGCGGCTGGGTGGATGCCGTGCTGATGCGCCTAGCCGACGGGCTGCTGGCGCTGCCCGCCCTGCCGCTGCTGGTGCTGCTGGCGGCCATCGACCCCGCCCGTCTCGGCCTGCCACGCGGCGAGGCCTGGACGGACATGCTGCGCATCACGGTCATCCTGGTGCTGTTCGGCTGGGTGGGCGTGGCGCGGCTGGCGCGCGCCGCCACGCTGTCCGTGCTGGCCACAGACTATGTGCGGGCCGCGCGCGCCCTGGGCGTTTCCGAGGCACGTCTGCTGCGCCGCCACGTGCTGCCCGGCATCGCGGCCCCCGTGGCGGTCGCCACCGCCCTGGCCGTCGCCGGCGCCATTCTGGCGGAAAGCGTGCTGAGCTTCCTGGGCCTCGGCATCCAGCCGCCGGCACCGTCCTGGGGCAACATGCTGGCCAATGCGCAGGAGGCGGTCTTCGCGGCACCCTTGGCGGCGCTGTGGCCCGGCCTGGCCATCCTGCTGGCCGTCGCCGCCTGCGGATTGCTGGCCGACGGCGTGTCCCGCGCGGGGGAGTGAGCGGGGCTGATGGCTGGATCGGCCGGTGCAAAGCGGGGATGATGAAGGCGGCGGCACCGTGATACCATCAATGGCCGCGCTTCCGATTCGGCGCACCCGCATGGCCAGGAGACAGCCCGCGTGAAGGTCCTGCTGCAGATCCTGGCCGTGATGATCGGCTTTCTGGTCGCCAGCGGCGAGATTGCCCGGCGCTGGGGCGACCCGCATTTCATTCCGCTCGCGCTGGATGACCTGGCCGTTGCCGCCGTGCTGTTCTGGGCGGCCTGGCGCGCCCGCGCCACCGGTCCCGCCGTGCTGGTCGCGGCCTGGGCGCTGTACAGCGGGCTGATGCTGTCGCTGCTGATGATCAACCTCGACTTCGTGATCGCCGACATCGCCAAGACCGGCCGGGTCTTCTACTCGGTGATCCTGGTGCTGATGCTGTCGCTCGGCATCTGGGCCACCTGGAAGGCGATGCGCCTGACCGAGGGACACGAGGACTGACCGCCACCCCGGCTGCCACAGCCTTTGACGGCCAGAGCGATATTTGCGGAAAATTTCAGGAAATTTGACATTTCCTGGCGCATGGTCGCCGCGGATGTGCTTGGACATTCCGCATGACCCGTGATGCACCGGTTGCCGACCCTGCCCCCGCGCGCTGTGAAGGCTGCCGGGATGGCCAGGGCTTTTCCATGCCGATCTCCATGGCCTTCCAGCCCATCTTCACCAGCGGCGATGACGGCGTGGCCGGCGTCTTCGCCTATGAGGCGCTGGTGCGCGGCAAGGGCGGCGAAGGGGCGGGCAGCGTGCTGTCGCAGGTGCAGGACGGCAACCGCTATGCCTTTGACCAGCGCTGCCGCGTCACGGCCATCGAGCTGGCCTCGCGTCTCGGCCTGCCGGCCACCGGCGCGCTGCTGTCCATCAACTTCTTGCCCAATGCCGTGTACGAGCCGCGCGCCTGCATCCGCGCCACGCTGGCGGCGGCCGAGCGCAGCGCCTTTCCCGCCCGTTCGCTGATGTTCGAGGTGACCGAGCAGGAGGTGATGCGCGACCCGGCCCACCTGCTGCACATCCTGCACAGCTACCGCGAGATGGGGTTCCGCACCGCGATCGACGACTTCGGCGCCGGCCATTCCGGCCTGAACCTCCTGGCCAAGTTCCAGCCGGACGTGGTCAAGGTGGACATGGACCTGATCCGCGGCCTGGACCATGACGCCAAGAAGGCCATCATCATGCGCCACGTGATCGCCATGTGCCGCGACCTGGGCGTGGCGCTGGTGGCCGAGGGAGTGGAAACGCCGGCTGAATACGACACGCTGCGCGACCTGGGCGTTTCGTTGTTCCAGGGCTATTACCTCGCCAAGCCGGGCTTCGAGCAGCTGCCGCGCCTGCGCGCCGACGCCTGAGGGCGGAGCGCCGGCCGGGCCCGGCGGCACGCAGTTCCGGAGCCTCCGCCACCCATGACGCCCACCCGCCGCACCCTTCTGCTCGGCGCCTCCGCCGCCCTTGCCCTGCCCGCCCTGGCGCGCGCCCAGTCCCTGACCCCGGTGAAGTTCTGCCTCGACTGGGCCTTCCAGGGTCCCCAGGCGCCTTATCTGCTGGCGCTGGACCGGGGCTACTTCCGCGAGGAAGGGCTCGACCTGTCCATCGATCGCGGCTTCGGCTCGGGCGACACGCCGGTGAAGGTGGCCAGCGGCGCCTATCCCTTCGGCATCGCCGACCTGTCGCCCACCATCCGCATGCGCCTCGCCTCGCCAGAGACGGACGTGATCGCGCCGCTGGTGATCCAGCAGGGCAGCCCGCTGGCGGTCATGGCGCTGAAGGGGCGCGGCATCGGCAAGCCGCAGGACCTGGCCGGCAAGCGCATCGCGGCGCCCGAAACCGATTCCGGCCGCCAGCTCTTCCCCGCCTTCGCCAAGGCCGTGGGGCTGGACCCCGCCAGCGTCACCTGGGTCAGCGTCACGCCGCAGCTGCGCGAGCCGATGCTGCTGCGCCGCGAGGCGGATGCCATCAGCGGCTTCGAGATCAGCGGCGCCTTCAGCCTGCGCTCGCTGGGCGTGGCGGAAGGCGACATCCTGTCCATGCGCTATGCCGATGCCGGCGTGCCGCTGCTGTCCACCGCGCTGCTGGTGCGCCGCTCCTATGCCGAGGCCAACCCCAGGGTGGTGACCGGCATGATCCGCGCCATCGCCCGCGGCCATGCCGAAGCCTGGCGCGCGCCGGACGCTGCCATCGCCGCCCTGGTCAAGCGCGACCCGACGGCACCGGCCGATATCGAGAAGGCCCGCATGCTGGCCAATTTCGGGTTCATCCGCACGCCGGAGGTGATGCAGGGCGGCATGGGCAACTTGGCGATGCCGCGTGTCCAGGCCTCGATCGACACGCTGCGCGACGTCTTCAACATCGCGGCCCCGCTGCGGGCGGAGGATCTCTACGACCCGCGTTACCTGCCGCCGGAAGAGGCGCTGCGCCTGCCGGCGTAGCAACGGTCGGGGGCAGGCATTCCCCCGGGCACCGCCTCGCGGCCCGGTCAGGTCCGGATGCCCCCGCCTTGTGTCCCCGCGCCCACCCCTGGCAAACCCGCCCCCCAGGGTCTAATCCGGGGCAAGTTTCGCCCACCACCGCCGGAGAGCCCCGCCCATGCCGCAGCCCAAGCCCGTGATGCTGGTCATCCTCGATGGCTGGGGCTGGCGGGAGGACGAGGCGGACAACGCCGTGCGCCAAGCCCGGACCCCCTGCTTCGACGCGCTCTGGGCCGCCGGGCCGCGCGCCTTTCTGCACACCTGCGGCCCCGATGTCGGCCTGCCGGACGGGCAGATGGGCAATTCCGAGGTCGGCCACCTCAACCTCGGCGCCGGGCGGGTGGTGATGCAGGACCTGCCGCGCATCGGCCGCGCCATCGCCGACGGCTCGCTGGCCCGGCTGCCGGAGGTCCAGGACCTGATGGCCAAGCTGCGCGCCAGCGGCGGCACCCTGCAGCTGATGGGCCTGCTGTCCCCCGGCGGCGTGCACAGCCATCAGGATCACGGGCTGGCCCTGGCCAACATCTTCGCCGAGGCCGGCATCCCCGTCGCCATCCATGCCTGGACCGACGGCCGGGACACCGCGCCGCTGGGCAGCACGGAGTTCCTTGCCCGCTTCGAGCCGCAGCTCGCCCCCGGCGCCCGCATCGCCACGCTGTGCGGCCGCTACTTCGCGATGGACCGCGACAACCGCTGGGAACGGGTGAGCCAGGCCTGGGCCGCCATCGCGCGTGGCGAGGGCGCGCCCGCCGCCTCGGCCGCCGCGGCGATCTCGGCCGCCCATGCCGCCGGCAAGACGGATGAGTTCATCCCCGCCGCCGTGATCGGCGGCTATGCCGGCATGCGCGACGGCGATGCGGTGCTGTGCTTCAACTTCCGCGCCGACCGCGTGCGCGAGATCATGACCGCGCTGCTGGACCCCGCCTTCGCGGGCTTCACCCGCCCGCCGGTGCCGAAGCTGGTCGGCGCCGCCGGCATGACGCAGTATTCCGTGGCGCTGGACGCGCTGCAGGCCACGCTGTTTCCGCCGCAATCCATGCACGACCTGCTGGGCGGCGTGGTGTCCGCCGCCGGCCGCACCCAGCTGCGCATGGCCGAAACCGAGAAGTACCCGCACGTCACCTATTTCTTCAACGGCGGCGAGGAAACGCCCTTTCCGGGCGAGGACCGCGTCATGGTCCCCTCCCCCAAGGTCGCGACCTACGACCTGCAGCCGGAGATGTCGGCGCCGGAACTCGCCGGCAAGGCGGTGGAGGCCATCGGGTCGGGGCGCTACGACCTGATCATCCTGAACTTCGCCAATGCCGACATGGTGGGCCACACCGGCAGCTTGGCGGCCGCCATTCAGGCCTGCGAGGCCGCCGACACCGCGCTGGCCCGCGTCGTCGCCGCCATTCGCGCCGCCGGGGGCGCCCTGCTGGTCACCGCCGACCACGGCAATGCGGAGATGATGCGCGACCCGGTGACGGGCGGCCCGCACACCGCCCACACCACCAACCCGGTGCCGGTGGTGCTGGTCGGCGGCGCCGCCGGCGCCACGCTGCATGAGGGCCGCTTGGCCGACGTGGCCCCCACGCTGCTGGCCCTGCTGGGCCTGCCGCAGCCGGCGCTGATGACCGGCCGGAGCCTGATCGGGGCCGCCGGGTAATGCGCGCGCGCGCGGCCGCGCTCTGGCTGGCCGCCGCGCTCGCCTCCGCTCCCGCCGTTCTGCTGGCGCAGCCCGCGCCCAGCCAGCGCAGCCTGCGCGACGCCGAGCGCGACGCGCGCGAGGCCGCCGCCGCCGCCGAGGCCGCGCAGGCCGCCGCCCGCGCCGCCCAGGCCGCCGAAACCACGCTGGCCGAGCAGCGCGCCGCCGCCGGCCGCCGCGCCGTGGCCGCCGATGCCGCGCTGGATGCCGCCGGCGGCCGCGCCCGGGCGGCGGCGGCCGAGCGCGACGCCGCGCTGGCCGAGCTGGACAAGCAGGCCGCCGCCCTGGCCCCCCTGCTGCCGCTGATGCGCCGCCTGGGCATGTGGCCGGCGGAAACCCTGCTGGCCGTGCCGGCGGACCCGGAAACCGCGCTGCGCGGCACGCTGGTGCTGCGCGGCATCGCGCGCCAGGCGGCGGAGCAGGCGGCGGCGCTGCGCGCGGCGCAGCAGGCGGCCGTGGCCGCCAGCGGCAAGGCGGAGCAGGAAGGCGTCGCCCTGGCCCAGGCACGCGACGAAGCCCGCGCCGCCGCGGCCGAGGTGGAAGCCGCGCTGGCCGCCGCGCGCACCCACCGCACCGCCGCCCAGGCCGAGGCCACCACCGCCGGGCGCCAGGCCGCGCAGGCCGCCGCCCGGGCCGCCGACATCCGCGGCATGCTGGAACGGCTGGAACAGGAGCAGACGCGCGCCGAGGCCGAGGAGCGCGCCAAGGCGGCCCGCGAGCAGGCCGCCGCCGCGCGCGCCGCGCGGGCGCAGGAGGCGGCGCTTGCCGCCCGCCAGCGCGCCGCGCGCGATGCCGAAAGCCGCGCCGCCCTGGCGCGCGAGCGCGAGGCGCTCGAAACCCGCGAGGCCGCCCGGCGCGAGGCCGCCGCCCGCCCGCCGGCCGCGGCCCCCGCGCGGGGCGGGCGCGCCGTGCCGGTCGCCGGGCGCCTGACCCGCGACTTCGGCGACAGCGCCGCGGGCGGCCCGGCGCGTGGCCTGACCTATGCCGCGCCGCCCGGCGCCCGCGTGGTCAGCCCCTGCGGCGGGCGGGCGGTGTTTTCTGGGCCCTTCCGCTCCTACGGCCTGTTGCTGATCGTCGATTGCGGGGGTGGCTACCACTTCGTGCTGGCCGGGCTGGAGCGTCTGGACGCCGAGGCGGGCACCCGCCTGCTGGCCGGCGAGCCGGTAGGGGTTCTCGGCGGCGGCGATTCGGGCGATGGTGGGGGCCGGGCATCGCTTTACGTGGAGCTGCGGCGGGACGGCCAGCCGGTGGACCCCAAGGGGTGGTTCCGGTCGCGCGGCTGAGGCTGAGCGCGCTTTTTGCGTCTCGGAATGTAAAACCGCGCGGCTGGCGCGTGCGGATGGCTGTAAGCTGGCCGGAAGGTCGGCCTTGAATGGGATCGCGGACCGTATGAAGGGTCGTAGCATGAAGCCTGGTTTGCGCATGGTGGGCGTGGTCGCGGCGGCCTTTGCCGCCGGCACCGCGCTGGGGCCGCTGGTCGCCCCGCCGATCGTTTCCGCCTTTGCGCAGGAAGCCGGCGGGCGGGCCGAGAGCTACCGCCTGCTGGACCTGTTCGCCACGGTGTTCGAGCGGGTCAAGGCCGAGTATGTCGAGCCGATCAACGACCGTGACGCCATCGAATCTGCGATCAACGGCATGCTGCAGGGGCTGGACCCGCACAGCAGCTACATGAACGCCCGCTCCTTCCGCGACATGCAGGTGCAGACGCGCGGCGAGTTCGGCGGCCTGGGCATCGAGGTCAGCCAGGAAGGCGGCTACGTCAAGGTCATCTCGCCCATCGACGACACGCCCGCCGCCCGCGCGGGCGTCAAGCCGGGCGACCTGATCACCCATCTGAACGGCAGTTCCGTGCAGGGCCTGACTCTGCAGGAAGCGGTGGACCAGATGCGCGGCGAGCGAGGCAGCAGCCTCAAGGTGACCATCCGCCGCCCCGGCACGGAAAGCCCTATCGAGCTGACCCTGGTGCGCGAGGTGATCCGCCCGCAGGTGGCCCGCTTCCGCATGGAAGGCACCGACATCGGCTATGTGCGCCTGTCCTCCTTCAACGACCAGACGGACAACGCGCTGCGCAATGCCGTGACCACGCTGCGCCGCCAGGCGGGGGGCAACCTGAAGGGCATCATCCTCGACCTGCGCAACAACCCGGGCGGGCTGCTGGACCAGGCGATCCAGGTGTCGGACGACTTCCTGAACCAGGGCGAGATCGTGTCCACCCGCGCCCGCCGGCCGGAGGATGCGCAGCGCTGGAACGCCAAGCCCGGTGACATCACGGACAATCTGCACGTGGTGGTGCTGGTCAATGGCGGCTCGGCCTCGGCCAGCGAGATCGTCGCCGGTGCCTTGCAGGACCACCGCCGCGCGGTGGTGATGGGCGCCAAGTCCTTTGGCAAGGGCAGCGTGCAGACCGTCATGCCGATCCCCGGCAACGGCGCCATCCGGCTGACCACGGCGCGCTACTACACGCCGTCTGGCCGCTCCATCCAGGGCCTCGGCATCACGCCGGACATCGAGGTGCTGGCAACGCGCGAGGAAGGCAACGCGCCGCTGCGCGACCGCGAGGCCGAGCTGCGCCGCGCGCTGCGCAACGACAACGACGCGCACCCGCCGCCGCCGCTGCCGCCGCTGGAGCTGCCGGCGGGGCTGGCCGACAAGGTGCAGCGCCTGCCGCCCGAGGGGGCCGCGGCCTTTGACCCCGCCAAGCCGGAAACCGACTTCCAGCTGCAGCAGGCCGCCGGCTTCCTGCGCGCCTGGGCGGTGGCCGAGCCGCAGCGCCGCGCCGCCCGGTAAGGGCGGCGAAAGCGCGACCCATGGCGCCGGGCGAACCGGGCCACGGCGCATGGCGCGCCCTGCGGGTGTTCTGGGCCGTGGTGCTGGGAAGCGGCCTGGCGGCGGCGGGCGTGCTGGCCTGGCTGGGCGCGCCGCCCGCCATGGCGCCGCGCACCCTGATACCGGCCCCCGAAGCCTCCACGGCGGCCCCCACCGCCACGGCCCCCGCCGCCGCGTCGGTGCCCGTGCCCGCCGCCCCGCCCGCCGGCGCCACCCGGACCGCCGCCACCACTCCGGCACCCCGCCCCCCCGCCGCCTTGCCGGATGCGCCCGAGCCGCCGCCGCTGGCCGAGCCCGACCGCCTGGCGGACACCGGTCATCCCATCGCCCCGCCCGACCCTGCCCTGCTGGACAGCACGCCGGACGGCCTGCTGCCGCGCATCGGCGCCGACGGCACGCTGCCGCGCCGGGTTTATGCCCGGGCCTTCAACCGCGCCGACACCCGGCCACGTGTCGGCTTGGTGCTGCCCGGCGTCACCGAGCCGGCGCTGCACCGCCTGCCCCCCGCCATTGCCCTGGCCCTGGACGAACCCGGCCCCGCGTTGCTGGCCGCCGCCCGGGCCCGCGGCAACGAAACCCTGTTGCTGCTGCCGGCGCCGGGCAGCACGCGGCTCCTGCCGGTGCTCGGCCGCTTTGCCGGCTATGTGGGCGCGCTGGGCGGCGGCGAGGCCGACATGCTCTTGGCCCGGCGCGGCCTGCTTCGGGTGGAGCCGCGCCCCGGCGGCGCGGCACCGGAGCAGGTCTGGGGCCGCAGCGTCGACCTGGTGCTGGAACCCGCGCCCACGCGGGGCGAGATCGACCGCCAGCTGGAGCGGCTGGAGCGGCTGGCGCGCGAGCGCGGCTCCGCGCTCGGCCTGTTGCCCGGCGCGCCGCCGCTGCTGGTGGAGCGCGTCGCCGCCTGGGCCGCCGGGCTGGATGCCCGCGGCATCGCCCTCGCCCCCGTCACCGCCTTGATCCGCCGTCCGTCCCGATCCCAGGAACCATAAGCCTCGCCATGTCCGATCTTCCCTACCGCCGCAATGTCGGCGCCGCCCTGTTCAACCGCCATGGCCAAGTGCTGGTCGCCCGCCGCGCCGACCAGCCGGCCGGGGCCGCCGCCGCCTGGCAGCTGCCGCAGGGCGGGCTGGACGAGGGGGAGGAGCCGCGCATCGCCGTGATGCGCGAACTGGCCGAGGAGATCGGGACCATGCGTGCCGAGATCATCGGCGAGCTGGGAGACTGGCTGCGCTACGACC
Source organism: Roseomonas haemaphysalidis (assembly GCF_017355405.1). Lineage (NCBI taxonomy): Bacteria > Pseudomonadati > Pseudomonadota > Alphaproteobacteria > Acetobacterales > Roseomonadaceae > Roseomonas > Roseomonas haemaphysalidis. Next base: position 1,669,422 of record NZ_CP061177.1, on the reverse strand, counting down.
TGCCGCCGGAACTGCTCGGCCGGTCTCTGGGCGGCCGCTTCCGGGGCCAGGAGCAGAAATGGTTCGCCCTGCGCTTCACGGGACAGGACAGCGACATCCGCCTGGACCTGGACCCGCACCCGGAGTTCGACGCCTGGCGCTGGGCGGATCTGGCCGATCTGCCCGGGATGGCGGTGCCCTTCCGCCGGGCGATCTACGAGCGCCTGGCGGTGGCCTTCGCGGAATTCGCCAGGGCGGGCTGAACGCGCGGGACGCCGCGGGCGCTACCGCCCGCCGCGCCCCAACTTGCGGATGGCGGTGGTGGCGGCCCGGCTGCCCTCGCCCACATAGGCCTCGTGATAGTCCTCGATCTTCGCCGGGTCGTAGAGGTAGTTGACCATGAAGCCGAGGCTTTCCTTGAGCCCCTTCTCCGAGGTGTCGCCCCGCCAGTTCACCCGCTCCACCCGCGCGCCGTTGGACAGGTGGAAATGCCCCACAGGGTCCCGCGCCCGGCGGCCGCCGCGCCCGGTCTCGACCACCAGGTAGCGGGCGGCGAGACGGGTCAGCACCGGTTCGGCCTTGCTGATCCAGGGCAGCGACAGCGGGCGGCGGGCGGCCAGCAGCAGCGCCACCGCCTCGGCGCCGGATGCGACGCCGGCCGCCTCGGCCAGGGTCTTGCCTTCTTCCTCGGTCAGCAGGTCCGGCTGGTCCTTCTGCTCGTCCAGCCAGCGGCGGAAGGTCGGCATGGGGGACAGGGTGGAAAACGTCTTGAGCCCGCGCAGTTCCTCGGACAGCAGCGTGACAACACGCTTGATCAGCGAGTTGCCGAAGGAGATGCCGTCCAGCCCGCGCTGGCAGTTGTTGATGGAATAGAAGATGGCGGTATCCGCCGTGCGCGGGTCCAGCACCGGCGCCTTTTCGTCCAGCAGCTTCTGCACGGAGCCGGACAGACCCTGCACCAGCGCCACCTCCACGAAGATCAGCGGCTCCTCCGGCATGCGGGGGTGGAAGAAGGCGTAGCAGCGGCGGTCGGAATCCAGGCGGTTCTTGAGGTCGCGCCAGGTGCGGATCTTGTGCACCGCTTCGTAGCCGACGAGCTTTTCCAGCAGCGCCGCCGGCGAGGTCCAGTCGATGCGCCGCAGCTCCAGGAAGCCGAGGTCGAACCAGGAGGCGAGCAGCCCGCGCAGGTCGCCTTCCAGCGCCCGCATCATCGGATCCTTGCCCATCAGGCGCAGCAGGTCGCCGCGCAGGTCCACCAGGAACTTCATGCCGTCCGGGATGGTGGTGAACTGCGTCAGCAGCCGGGTGCGCGGCGGCTCCAGCGCGGCACGCAGCGCGGCCTTGGCGGCGCCGCGTTCGGCCGTGTCAGTGGCGGCGGTGACCTTGGCCATCGCGGCTTCCACGGCGGCGACGTCCGAGTCGAAGCCTGCCAACGCCTGGAAGAACGCCAGCCGCTCGGTTTCCGGCGCCGTCAGGTAGGACTGCGCCAAGCCGGCGGCGCGGTTGCGGGCCGAGATCTCGCCGCCGCGCGCTTCCAGGCAGGCGCGCATGCGGCCTTCCCAGCTGGCATCGGCGGCGGGGCCGGTGACGGTGGAGGCCATGTCCCGCCACAGCAGGGTGACGCGTTTCAGCGCCCAATCCAGCAAGCCGCTTTCCGGTACCACCGCGACATCGGACATGGAACGTCTCCCCTGCAAACCTCCGGCCCCCGATGGCCGGACCGAAACACCGGGTAACATCCGGTGATCATAACCCTGCCGCAGGAACATCCCACACCGCTATTAGTTTAGGGTGAGCGGCGACGTTCCGCAGCGGCAACCGGCTCAGCCGGCTTCCGCCGCGATCCAGGCGGCGCCGAGGTCCTGCAGCACGTCCTCGGCCAGCAGCGGCACGCCGGAGCCCTGCGCTGCCCCCTGCCGTCGCAGCGCCAGGGCGCCGGCACGGGCATGCAGCCAGCAGGCGGCGCAGGCGGCCTCGAAGGGCGGCATGTGCTGTGCCAGGAGGGCACCGGCGGTGCCGGCCAGCACGTCGCCGCTGCCCGCCGTGGCCAGGGCCGCGGGGGCATCGCCGTTGATCGCCACCCGCCCGTCCGGCGCCGCGATGATGCTGTCCGACCCCTTGAGCACCACCACCGCGCCGGTGGCCGCCGCGGCCAGGCGCGCCGCCGCCAGCCGGTCGCGGCCGGGCGCGCCGAATACCTTGGCGAATTCGCCGGCATGCGGGGTCAGGATGCTGGCGCCGGCCAGCAGGTGCGGCTGCCCGGCGGCGGCGGTCAGCGCGCCGCCATCGGCCACCACCGCGCGGCCGGCCTCCACCACCTGCCGCAGCAGCAGCAGCGTGGCGTGCTCCGGCGGCAGGCCCGGGCCGATCACCCAGCTGTTGCGGCGCGGGTCTTCCAGCAGCGCCGCCGGGTCGGGGCCCGCCACCATCAGGCCGGGCTCTTCCAGGCGGAACAGGGTGGCGGTGTCGGCCGTCTCGCCGGCCAAGGTCACCAGCCCGGCCCCGGCGCGGCGCGCGGCGCGGGCGGCGAGCCGCGCGGCGCCGGGCATGCGGGCGCCGCCCGGCACCGTGACATGGCCGTGGCTGAACTTGTTCTGCTCCGCCCCGCGCGGCGGCAGCCGCCACAGGCCGGGCGCGTTGCGGAAGGCGCGCGGCGAAACCGCCGCCAGCGCCGCGGGCGGCAGGCCGATATCGGCCAGCACCAGCTCGCCGCACAGGTCGCGCGCCGGCAGCAGCAGGTGGCCGGGCTTGAGGCGCCCGAAAGTGACCGTCAGCGCCGCCGGCGCCGCGTGGCCGAGCACCGCGCCCGTCGCGCCGTCGATGCCCGATGGCACGTCCACCGCCACCAGCGGCGCCCGCGCCGCGCGCAGCAGCGCCACCGCTTCGGCCGGCAGCTCGCCCGACAGGCCGGCGCCGAACAGCGCGTCCACCACCAGGCCCGCGCGGGCCACGCTTTCGGCGGTGCAGGGCCGCATCGGGCCATGCCAAGCTGCTGCGGCCCGCGCGGCATCACCATCGGGGCGCGGCGGCGCCAGGGCGGCCACCGCCACGTCCCACCCCGCCGCTTCCAACAGCCGCGCCACCACGTAGCCATCGCCACCGTTGTTGCCCGGTCCGGCCAGCACCAGCGTGCGCGCCGGGCGGAAGCGGGCGCGGATGGCGCGTGCCACCGCCGCCCCCGCCGCCTGCATCAGTGCGAAGCCCCCGGCGCCATGCGCGGGCGCGGCGCGATCGACGGCGGCCATCTCAAGCGGGGTCAGCAGGGGCAGCGGTGGCGGAGGGGCTATCGGCATGGGCGGCAGGGTAGCCCAGCCCCGCGCGGGCGTCAGCCGCCGGCCCTGTGCCAGCGGTGCGGGCGGGCTGCCCAGGATCTGGGCAGGACGCAGGTTCATCTGGCGCAACCGGCCCGTTTCCCGCCGGCTTGGCGCTTGCATCCGCCCCGCCGCCCGACGCAGTGTCCGGCACCGGTTGGAGAGGGTGGGGCATGACGGCGATGGAGCGGCCATTCGTCGAGATCGACAGCGTCTCGATGCGCTACGGCGGCACGGATGGGACGCTGGCGTTGCAGGACACGACGATGGCCGTGGGCCGTGGCGAATTCGTCGCCGTGGTCGGCCCTTCCGGCTGCGGCAAGTCTACGCTGATGCGGCTGGTGACGGGGCTGTGGCCCAGCAGCGCCGGCAGCGTGATCGTCGCGGGGCACGAGGTGGACAAGCCGCTGTCGATCGCCGGCATGGCCTTTCAGAACCCGACCCTGCTGCCGTGGCGCACCATTCTGGACAACGTGATGCTGCCGCTGGAGGTGGTGGAACCGCACCGCCGCCGCCTGCGTGCCCACCGCGCCGAATACGAAGCCAAGGCGCGCGCGCTGCTGGCCATGGTCGGGCTGGCCGGCTTCGAGAAGCGCTTCGCCTATCAGCTTTCGGGCGGCATGCAGCAGCGTGCCAGCCTGTGCCGGGCGCTGATCCACGACCCGCAGCTGCTGATGCTCGACGAGCCCTTCGGGGCGCTGGACATCTTCACGCGGGAGGACCTGTGGGAGCAGCTGCAGCAGGTCTGCCTGACACTGAAGCCAACTGTCATCCTGGTGACGCACGACCTCAAGGAAGCGGTGTTTCTGGCTGACCGGGTGCTGGTCATGTCGTCCCGTCCCGGCCGCATTCTGGCGGAGCGCCGCGTTCCCTTTGAGCGCCCGCGCCGGCTGGAAGCCACCTATACCGCCGAATTCCAGGCCCTGGTGCACGAGCTGCGCGACCAGATCAGCCTGGCCCGCAAGGGCGAGGACATCCCCGATGCCGCGTGACATGCCCCCCGCCGCCGCCCCGAAACGCGGCGAGGCCAATGCCCGCCGGGTGGAGGCGCTGGTCCTCGCCGCCCGCCGCCGCCGCCGGCTGCAGAAGCTGCTGCCCTGGCTGATCATCCTGGGCGCCTTTCTGGTGTGGGAAGTCGCGGTACGGGCCATGCAGGTGCCGGCCTTCGTGCTGCCGGCACCCTCGGCCATCGCCGACAGCATGGTGAAGTGGTGGTGGCCGCTGGTCGACAACGCCTGGCAGACACTGATGACCACGCTGATCGGCTTCGCGCTGGCCATTGTCTTCGGGCTGGCGCTGGGCGTGGCGATCGGCTCCTCCACGCTGCTGTACCACGGGCTTTACCCGCTGCTGATCGGCTTCAACTCGGTGCCCAAGGTGGCGGTGGTGCCGATCCTGGTGATCTGGTTCGGCATCGGCACGGTGCCTGCCGTGATCACCGCTTTTCTGATCAGCTTCTTTCCCATCGTGGTCAATGTCGCCACCGGCATCGCGACGGTGGAGCCGGAGCTGAGGGACGTTTTGCGGGCGCTCGGCGCCCGGCCCAGCGACATCATCCGCAAGGTGGGCCTGCCGCGGGCGATGCCGTATTTCTTTGCGTCGCTTAAGATCGCCATCACGGTGGCTTTTGTGGGTTCCATCATGGCCGAGACGGTGGCGGCCAACAAAGGCATTGGCCACCTGATGATCCTGGCTTCCTCGCGCTTCGACGTGCCGCTGGTCTTCGCGGGGCTGATCATCACGGGCGTGATGGGCGTGCTGATGTATGCCCTGGCCGTGGTGATCGAGGAGCGCACCACCGGCTGGGCGATGCGCGGGCAGGCCGAGCAGAACGTGTCCCCCATGACCGGGGGTTGAGAGGCCGCGCCGGACCGGACGAATTCGTGGCGATGGCGGCGCGGCGCCGGCTATGATCATGGTGGCAGCGCCAAGGTGGCGTGGGCCGCTTACATGGATATCCCGCCTTGGCCCTGTCCCCGATCGCCCGGACGCTGATCTACAGTGAATACGCTACCTGGAACAGCGGCAGCCACCAGCCGTCGCTGGTGACCTTCAGCTTCGCAGGCGCAGCCGGCGGGCCGAACCCCACGGCGGCCGGCATTGCCTGGTCCAGCTTCAGCGCCGGGCAGCAGCACGCGGCGCGCCAGGCGCTGGACAGCTGGGCCGCGGTGTCCGGCATCCGCTTCATCGAGGTGCCCGATACCAAGGCCGGCGCCGGCATCGACATCCGCTTTCAGCTGTCCCAGATGGCCGACGGCACGGCGGGGTCCGCCTATTACCCCAAGGTCGGCGACATCAGCCTGAGCCTGTCGCTGTATGCCCAGGACAACCTGGAGCCCGGCAGCTACGGCTATCTGGTGCTGCTGCACGAGATCGGCCACGCGCTTGGCCTGAAGCATCCCTTCGACAGCTACCCCGTGCTGACGGACGGGCTGAACAACTTCGATAACACCGTGATGGCTTATCCCCGCTACGGCTTTGCCACCCCCGCCTCCCTGCGCGCCGCTGACATCGAGGCCATCCAGTACCTGTATGGCACCCAGTCGGACGAGCAGAACTTTTCCGTGCAATGGAACTGGGACGCGGCGCGCGGCGGCATCCGCCACGATGGCAACAACAGCAGCCAAAGCATCACCGGCACCGCCTTGCGCGACATCATCTTCGGCTATGGCGGCGACGACGTGCTGAACGGCGGCGCCGGCGACGACATGCTGTTCGGCGGCACCGGCCTCAACCGCATCTCCGGCGGCGCCGGAACGGACGTGCTGGCGACCGGCTTGTTCCGCGCGCAAACCAGCCTCAGCGGCGTCAGCCTCGGCAGCGAATACAACGACGGCAGCATCACCCGGACGGTTTCCGGCACGCTCTACACCCCCGGCGAGCATCAGGTGTTCAACGGCATCGAAGTGCTCGCCTTCGGCGATGGCCGGCTGGTGTTCGACGATGCCGACCCAGTGGCCCAGGTGGTCCGCATGTACCAGGCCGCCCTTGGCCGGCAGCCAGACGCGGTGGGGCGGGAATCCTGGACCACCCAGCTGCTGGATGGCGCGCCCCTGGTACGGCTGGCCGAGGGCTTTCTGGGCAGCGCAGAGTTCCAGGCCCGCTTCGGCTGGCAGGACGATGCCGGCTTTGTCGCCACCGCCTACCGCCAGGCGCTGGGGCGCGAAGGGGAAGCCAGCGGGCAGGCCTTCTGGCAAGGCCAGCTTGCCGCCGGCATGAGCCGGGCCGGGCTGCTCGCCGGGTTCAGCGAAAGCGCCGAGAACCATGCCCGCACCGCACCGCTGCTGGCGAAGGGCCTGTGGGACGCGGACGACCAGATCGCCGATCTGGCGCGCCTGTACAAGGCGGTGCTCGGCCGCGCGCCGGACATGGACGGCTTGCGCTTCTGGAACGAGCAGGCGAACCACGGCGTGCCGGATGCGGCGATCGCCAACCAGTTCGCCAACAGCGCGGAGTTCACCAACCGCTTTCCGGGCGGCAGCGATGCCGAGTTCGTCAATGCCGTCTACCAGAACGCCCTCGGCCGCGGCATCGACGCCACCGGCCAAGCCTTCTGGCTGGACCAGCTGGCCCATGGCATGACGCGCGGCGAGATGGTCGGCGGCGTCAGCCACAGCACCGAATTCCTGGTGCTCAGCGCCGGGCTCACCGAAGGCGGCATCGTCTTCGCTTAGACGCCGACAGGCCGCCGCGCGGACTTGCGCGCGGCGGCCCGCCCCGCCACCCTGGCCGACAAAGGCACACTCCGGGAGAGCGGCATGATTGGCATCGACTGGGGCACCAGCAGCTTCCGCGCCTGGCGGATAGAAGCCGATGGAAGCATCGCCGACCGTATTTCCGCCCCGCGCGGCATCCTCACGGTCGAGCCCGGCGCCTTTCCCACCGTGCTGGACGAGATGATCGGCCCTTGGCTGCGCGCCGGCGAGGACTTGGTGCTGGTGTGCGGCATGGCCGGCTCCCGCCAGGGCTGGAAGGAAGCCGCCTACCTCCCCTGCCCCGCCGACGCCCGGGCGCTGGCCGGCGCCCTGACCCCGGTGGACTTTCCCACCGCCCGGGTGCTGCTGGTGCCGGGCTTGTCCTGCCGCGACGAGAACGGCGTGCCGGAAGTGATGCGGGGCGAGGAAACCAAGATCCTCGGCCTGCTGGACCGGCTGCCGGCGGGGCGCAGCCTGGTGCTCAGCCCCGGCAGCCACAGCAAGTGGGCGACGGTGGAGGACGGCACCGTGCTGCGCTTCGTCACCCAGTTCACCGGCGAGGCCTTCGCAACCCTGTCCGGCAACACCATCCTGGCCCGCACGCTGGACCGCGGCGCGCCGGAAGACGCGGCCGCCTTCGAGGACGGGCTGGCCCGTGCCCGCCAGCCGGGCGGGCTGCTGCACCACCTGTTCGGCCAGCGCGCGCGCTTTCTGTTCGGCGAGCTGACCGAGGCCGCCAGCGCTTCCTATCTGTCCGGCATGCTGCTGGGGCACGAGGTGGCGGCGACGCTGCCCGAAGGCACCACGCAGGTGGTGCTGGTGGGCGACGGTGCCGCAATGGGCCGCTACGCCCGGGCCCTGCGGCATTTCGGCGTCAGCACCACCGAGGTTACGGAAGACGCCGCGGCCGCCGGCCTGTTCCGCATCGCCGCCAGCCTGGGAGCCGCCGCGTGACCCTTGCCCTGCGCCCCTGGCTGGACCAGTGCCCGCTGGTCGCCATTCTGCGCGGCCTGCGGCCGGACGAAGCCATCGCCGTGGGCGAGGCGATCGTCGGCAATGGCATTCCGGTGCTGGAAGTGCCGCTCAACAGCCCCGAGCCGCTGGACAGCATCCGCCGCCTGGCCGCGCATTTCGGCGACCGCGCGCTGGTCGGCGCCGGCACGGTGATTGACCCCGCCGATGTATCGCGCATCGCGCAGGCCGGCGGACGGCTGATCGTCACGCCGCATGCGGACCCGGCGGTGACGCGCGAAGCCAAGCGCCTCGGCCTGCTGGCGGTGCCCGGCTTCTTCACGCCCACCGAGGCCTTCGCGCTGCTGGCCGCCGGCGCCGACGGGCTGAAGCTGTTTCCGGCCGAGGCCGCCTCGCCCGCCGTGCTCAAGGCACTGCTGGCGGTGCTGCCCAAGGGCACGCCGGTGCTGCCGGTGGGCGGCATCGGCGCGCACAACATGCAGCCCTGGCGCGACGCCGGCGCGGCGGGCTTCGGCATCGCCTCCGCCCTGTTCAAGCCCGGCGACACGCCGGCCACCGTCGCCGACCGCGCGAAGGCCCTGCGCGCCGCCTGGAGCTAGCGGTGCCGTCGCGATGGCATCGCCGCCAAGCTTAGGCTAGGACCGAGTCACGGCCCGGCCGGGGGCCCAACCATGAAGTGGAACCCGATGTTTCTGGATATCGACGGCACGCTGATGCATTGCGTGGTGGACGGGCCGGAGCGGGCGCCGCCGCTGCTGCTGCTGCATTCCATCGGCACCAGCCTGCACATCTGGGAGCCGCAGGCCCAGCAACTGGCCGGGCAGTTCCGCGTGATCCGCCCTGACATGCGCGGGCACGGCCTCAGCGGCATCACCGGCGGCGACTACAGCATGGCCGGGCTGGCGCGGGACGCCGCCGCCATCCTGGACGCCCTGGGCATCGCCAGCGTGCATGTGGGTGGCAGCTCGATCGGCGGCCGCATCGCCCAGCAACTCGCGGCCGATAGTCCGGAACGCGTGCGGTCGCTGTTCCTGCTCAACACTGCTCTGGAATTTCCCAGCGTCGCGCAATGGCAGGTGCGCATCGACGACGTGCGCCGCACCGGCACCGAGGTGCTGGTCGAGGCGGTGATGCCACGCTGGGTGATCGACACCACGCTGCCGTCGTCCCGCGGGCTGCGCCACATGCTGCTGACCACCCACCGCGACGGCTATGCCGGCGCCGCCTGTGCGCTGCGCGACGCCACGGCGGCGGATGTCGCTGGCCGCATCCGCGCGCCCTGCACCATCCTGGCGGGCGAGCACGACCCGGCCGCCCCCGCCGCCGCCGTGCAGGCGCTGCGGGACGCCATTCCCGGCGCGGTGCTGCACAGCATCCCCGGCGGCGGGCACATCACCACGCTGGAATTCGCCGCCGCCGTGACGGACGGGCTGCGCGTGCATCTGGCCCGCATCGGCTAGCGCCGGCGCGGCACCACAAAAAAGCGGGAGCCCCGAGGGACTCCCGCCGCGTCGTGCCCGTGGATGCGACCAGTCAGGCGGCGCGCAGCGCCTTGGGCAGGTCCATCACGGCCTTGTCGATCAGCGCGGCATCGGCCGCGGCATCCAGCTTCTCGGCGATCACGCTGCGCGCGGCGGTGGCGGCGATATCCGCGGCGGCGCTGCGCACCTCGGCCAGGGCGCCGGCCTCGGCGGCCTTGATGCGGTCCATCGCCATGCGCTCGCGGCGCTGGGCGGAGGCTTCCGCCTCGGCCGCCGTGGCGGCGGCGACGCGCTCGGCCTCAGCCTTGGCGCGGGCCAGGGTCTGCTGCGCCTCGGCCTGGGCGGCGGTGCGGTCGGCCTCGGCCTGGCGCAGCATCGCCTCGGCCTCGGAACGCAGGCGGGACGCCTCGCTCAGCTCGTTGCGGATCTGCGCGCCGCGGGCGTCCAGCGCCTCGGTCAGCCGGCGCCAGATGGTCCGGCCCAGCAGGGCCAGGAACAGGACGCAGGAAACGGCGACCCAGAAGGTCGGGTTCAGGTAGAAGTGTTCGTAGTGATGCATCGCGGCCTCCCCCTTATGCCCGGCCCTGGGCGGCCAGCTCGCGCTGCACGGCGGCCTGGATCGCGGCCGGCTCGCTCAGCCCGGTCAGGCGCTTCACCAGCGCGTCGGCGGTGTCGGTGGCCACTTCGCGCAGCGCGCCCATGGCGGTGTCGCGCGACGCGGCGATGCGCGCCTCGGCGGCCGTGATCTGGTCGTTCAGGCGGGCGTTCAGCGCGGCGGCGCGCGCGGCGGCCTCGGCATTGGCACTCGCCTGGGCCTCGGCGATGGCGGCCTGCGCCTCGGTGCGGGACCGGGCGGTGGCGCTGCGGTGCGCGTCCAGCGCGGCGTCGGCCTCGGCCTTGGCGGCGCGGGCGGCTTCCAGGTCGCCCTGGATGCGGGCGCGGCGGTTTTCCAGCACGCCTTCGAAGCGCGGCAGGACCACATGCGCCAGCACGTAGTAGAGGACGCCGAAGATGATCAGCAGCCAGACCACCTGGGCCAGCATCAGCGGGTTGCCGAAGTCCAGCTGCGGCATGCCGCCCGAGGCTTCCGCCACGGCGGTGGAGCGGGCTTCCAGCGCGCCGTCAGCGATCGGCTGCGCCTGGGCGCCGAACGCGATCAGCGTGGTCTTCAGGCCCGCGAGGGCAACCGGCTTCATCATCATCGTCCTCGTGGAATCTCGTACCTGAATGGGCGCGCGGCGTTGCCGCCGCGCGCCCGGTCTGATCAGGTGAACAGGATCAGGAAGGCGATCAGCAGGGCGAACAGCGCGACCGCTTCCGTCAGGGCGAAGCCCAGGATGCCGATGGGGAACACGACGTCGCGCGAAGCCGGGTTGCGGGCGACCGAGGCGATCAGCGTCGAGAAGATGTTGCCGAGCGCGAGGCCGACGCCGAACAGGGCCAGCACGGCGATGCCGGCGCCGATCGCCTTGGCGGCAAGAACGATTTCCATCAGAGATATCCCTATCAAAAGACCGGAATGGTCGGTGTCCGCGGCGCGCGGGCCCGTAAAGGCGTGGCCCCCTTGTGGGGACTGACCCCGCTCAGTGCAGGTGGACCGCGTCGTGCAGGTAGATGCTGGTCAGGATGGCGAAGACGTAGGCCTGCAGAAAGGCCACGAGCAGCTCGAACCCGATCAGAAGAACGTTCACGCCCAGCGGCAGCACGGCCACCACGGGGCCGATGGCGCCCAGGCCGCCCAGCAGCACCACGAAGGTGGCGAAGACCTTCAGCAGCACGTGGCCGGCGACCATGTTGGCGAACAGACGCACGGAAAGGCTGATCGGGCGCGAGAGGTAGGACACCACCTCGACCGGCACGATGATCGGCGCCAGCCACAGCGGCGCGCCTTCCGGGAAGAAGTAGCCGAAGAACTTTTTGCCGTGCAACGCCAGGGCCACGACGGTGGTGACCACGAACACCAGAGCTGCCAGCGCGAAGGTGACGGCGATGTGGCTGGTATAGGTGAAGGCGTAGGGCAGCAGGCCGATCACGTTGCCGAACAGCACGAACATGAACAGCGTGAAGACGAAGGGGAAGTAGCGCTTCCCCTCATGGCCCACCTGTCCGGTCACGAGGTTCTCGAGGAACTCGTAGAACATCTCGGCCATGGACTGCAGCCGGCCCGGCACCACGGCGCGCGGCGCGATGCCCCAGGCCATCAGGCCGACGATCGCGGCGGCGGCCAGCAACATGTGCGCGTTGGACTGGGTGAAATTCACCGCCGCCCCGATGGGGCCGAGGGCGTGGTGGAGCTCGAACTGGCTCAGCGCGTCGATCGTCTTGCCTTCGGCGGCCACGGCGGCTCTCCAAACTGTCTCGGTCTCAGGACGGCTAACGGGCGCCGTTGCGGGGGTTGAACAGCCTATAGACGTTCATCACCCCGGCGGCGCCGCCCACCACGAAGAACACCAGGAAGAGCCAGGGAAAGCTGCCGAGCCACCGGTCGAGCAACCAGCCCAGACCGGCGCCCGCGATTAGGGCCGAGACGACCTCCGTCCCCGCCCGCAGACCGATCCGCCAGCCGCTGGACGGAAGCCCGCCACCGCCTGCCGTATCCGGCTTCTTGTCCAGCCCCTGCTTTTCGCGGGCCTGGCGCAACCGCCGTTCAAAGTCGTTCTGCTCGCTCACCCTTGCTCCTGCGGTAGCCCCCGCGGGCAGGCAGGGCGGCTCTAAGGGCGGGTTAAATTCATGTCAAGTGCGCGTGACCCTGCCGCCCGCGTGAAACCCCGTCATGCCGCCGCCGAAGGGGGCCGGGCCAGGGCGCAAAGCGCTTCCAGCTGGTCCGGCGGCATTGGCCTGCCCAGCAGATAGCCCTGAACCGCGTCGCAGCCAAGCTGGGCCAGCAGCTCCAGCTGCGCCGGCTCCTCCACTCCCTCGGCCACCACTTCCGCCCCCAGGCCATGCACCAGGCGGACAATGGCATCCACGATGCGCGCGCCGCTGCCGGCATCCTGGTGCAGCTCACGCACAAAGGCGCGGTCCACCTTGACCACGTCAAAGGGCAGGTGCTGCAGATAGCTGAGCGAGGAATAGCCGGTGCCGAAGTCGTCCAGCGCCACCCGCACGCCGCGGGCGCGCAGCGCCGTCAGCGTGGCGCGTGCGGCCGCGGCATTACGGATGAACACCCCTTCCGTCACCTCGACCTCCAGCAGCCGCGGCGGCACGCCGCTGTGCCGCAACGCTTCCTCCACCAGCGCCACGGCCTGGTCCGACGCGAAGTGCAGGGCCGACAGGTTGACCGCCACCGGCATCTCCAGCCCCTGCCGCAGCCAGGCCCCGATCTGCCCGCAGGCCTGCCGCAGCACGAAGCGCGACAACTCGGCGGCCAGCCCGGCTTCCTCGGCCACCGGCACGAACAGGCCGGGCGGCACCATGCCGCGCCCGGGGTGGTGCCAGCGCAAAAGCGCCTCGCAGCCGCTGGGCCGGGCATTCGGCCAGCGCGCCTCGCCCACCATGAATTTGGGCTGGTACACCAGGGTCAGGGCTTCCGCCGCCAGGGCGGCGCGCAGGTCCGCTTCCAGCGCCCGGCGCTCCACCAGCGTCGCCTCCATCTCCGGCGAGAACATCACGGCGCGCCCCCGCCCCTCCGCCTTGGCGCGATACAGGGCGATGTCCGCCCGCTGCTGCAGCGCGTCCGGGCTTTGCCCCTGCTGCGGGCCCAGCACGCTGCCAATGCTGCCGCCCGAATGCAGCGTGCAGCCGTCGATCACGAAGGGCCGCCCGAGCACCGCCACCAACCGCGCCGCGAGCCGCGTCACCTGCGCCTCGTCGGTGATGCCCAGCTGGATCACGGCGAATTCGTCGCCGCCCAATCGGGCCAGCGTGTCGCCCCGCCGGAGGCAGGCGCGCATCCGCTCGGACGCCGCCAGCAGCAGCCGGTCGCCGCCATGGTGGCCCAGGCTGTCGTTGATCGCCTTGAAGCGGTCCAGGTCGATCAGGTGCAACGCGAAGCCGCAGCGGCCGCCGAGTTGCCGCGCCGCCGCCAGCGCCTGTGCCAGCCGGGCCGCGAACAGCACGCGGTTGGGCAGGTCCGTCAGGCTGTCGTGCTCCGCCATGTGGCGCACCTGGTTTTCCGCCGCCTTACGGCCGGTGATGTCGAAGGCGGCATGCACCACGCGCCCGGCGGCACCGTGGCCGTCATCCACCGGCGCCGCGGTGGCCAGCAGCGTGCGGGGCGTGCCGTCCGGATCCTGGGCGGCATATTCCGTGAAGGGCTCCGCGGCGCTGCCGCGCAGCGCCCGGCGCAGCCCGGCATCCGGCGACAGCCCCAGCTCGAACGGCGTGCGGCCGATCACCTCGGCTTCCGCGCCCAGGCCGTGGAAGCGCGCATGCGCTTCGTTGAAGAACAGATAGCGCCCCTGGCGGTCATAGGCGCTGACCATGGCGGGCAGGCTGTCGATCAGCACCCGCAGGGTGCGCTCCGCCTCGCTTTGCCGCAGCGCCGCGGCCTCCGCCAGCCGCTGCGACCGCCGCGCCTGCCGTGAGCGCGACAAGAGCAACAGGATCAGCAGCCCGGCCGAGGCGATCAGCCCGGCCATGCAGGCCAGCAAGGTCCAGTGCAGGCTGCGCAGCCCGCCCTGCGCATGGTCGGCATCCGCCTGCCGCTCCAGGTGCAGCTGCAGATTGGCGCGCATCACCAGCTGCTCCAGCGCATCCAGGGCGGCCACCAGCCTGGCCGCGACCGCCAGATCCCCTGCCGCCAGCTGGTCCACCAGCGGCTCCAGCGGCGCCACCATGGCCTCGATCTCGGAAGCGCGCCTGCGCAGCCGCTGCAGCTCGCCGAACTCCACCGGCCCCTCGCCGCTCGACAACAGGTGCATGCGGCTCAACAGGATCTCGAACTGCAGGGACAGGTCGTCCGCCGTCACCCCCGGCACCCGCAGCGAAAAGCGCTGCACCATGGCGGACATGCGCACCAGCTCCACCTGCGCCTGGGTGGTGATCCAGATGCCGTTGCGGCGGATGCGCACCTCCGCGGCATATTGTTCCGACACCCGCACCAGCGACACGCCGAGCGACACCACGAACAGCAGCGCGGCGACGGCCAAGCTGATCTGGAAGCCATGCCGACGCATGCCGTTCCACCAGCCACCGCCGGGAATCGGGCCGCGCGGTTCCGGCGGCGGGGGGCCTGCCATGGCGACTAAAGCAGCTCGATGCGCCGCAGCTGCCAGATCGCCCGCTCATGCAGCTCGGGGCGGTCCAGCTCGGGCCGGGCAGTCCAGGGATAGATCAGCCAGACCGGGCCGCGGTCGCGCACCCGCATCGGCTGGCCGTCCACCCGGGTGGCCAGAAACGCCCCCAGGCGCGTGCCGTCGCTGGCCGGCACTTCCACCGCATAGCGGTTCAGCGCCTCGGCCCGGATGCGCGCCACACCCTCGCCGCCCATGGCCCGCAGCAGCTGCTCCAGCGGCACGCCCGAAAAATTCTGCAGCCCCTGCGTCCAGGGCGTGGCGGTGGACATCTCCCGCAGACCCAGCGCCTCGAACTCGGCCAGCGTGAAGTCACGCGGCGCGGGCGCGGCGCCGCCGGACACGGTGAGCACCACCGGCGCGGCCTGCGCCCGCGCCGGGTGCAATGACGCGACAGAAAGCAGGCCCGCGAGGGCGGCAAGCGAACGGCGGCGCATGAACGGCATCCCGGGTGCTGACAGGCCGATCCTGGCCGCCCCGGGTGAACGACGGCTTAAGGCGCCGTGCCCTCCACCATCTCCACGGCGGCGCCGAGGTCCACCGAAAGAAGCCGGCTGACGCCGCGTTCCTGCATGGTCACCCCATACAGCCGGTGCATCCGCGCCATGGTCAGCGGGTGGTGGGTGACCACCAGGAAGCGGGTGCCCGAATCGGCCGCCATGATCTCCAGCAGCCCGCACAGGCGTTCCACATTGGCGTCGTCCAGCGGCGCGTCCACCTCGTCCAGCACGCAAACCGGCGCGGGCTGGCAGCGGAACACCGCGAAGATCAGCGACAGCGCCGTCAGCGCCTGCTCGCCGCCCGACAGCAGCGACAGGGCGGACAGCTTCTTGCCCGGGGGCTCGGCATAGATCTCCAGCCCCGCTTCCAGCGGGTCGTCGCTGCCGACCAGCGCCAGATGCGCGCGGCCGCCGCCAAACAGCTTGGTGAACAGCGCGCGGAACTCGCCGTCCACCTTGTCGAACACCGCGCGCAGCCGTTCCCGCCCTTCGCGGTTCAGATGGCCGACGGAACCGCGCAGCTTGGCGATGGCGCTGGCGATCTCCTCGCGCTCGCGGTCGATGCCGCCGATGCGGTCCTCGATCTCCACCACCTCCTGCTCGGCGCGCAGGTTGACCGGGCCCATCTCCTCGCGCTCCCGCGCCAGGCGCTCGGCCTTGCGGCGGGCCCGTTCCTCGGCGGCGTCGGACAGATCGTCCGGCGCGGGCGGCAGCTCGGTGGCCTCGCCCAGGCGCTCGGCCATGCGGTCGGCCAGCGCGGCGGCTGCGGCCTCGGCCTGGGTGTTCTGCGACTCGGCGCGCAGCTGCCGCTCGCGGGCGGCGGCGAAGGCGGCATCGGCGGCACGGCGGTTTTCGGAAGCGGCACGATCCTCGGCTTCCGCGTCGCGCAACGCCTGGGCCAGCGCGGCGTGGGTGCCTTCGGCCTCGGCCAGCAAGCGGCCGGCGGCGGCGCGGCAGGCGGCGGCTTCCTCCGGCGCGGCCAGGGCGGCGTCGCGCGCCGCCTCGGTTTCCGCCACGCGGGCGGATAGGTTCTCGCGCTGGGCCGTGGCCGCGGCGGCACGCTCCTGCCAGGAGGCCCGCTCCGTGCCGATGCCCTGCAGCCGCCCGACAATGCGCTCCGCCTCGGCCGCCAGCGCGGCGCCGGCGTCGCGCGCGGCGGCGGCGCGCAGGCGCAGCGCGCCCAGCGTGGCGCGGGCCTGCTCCACGCCGGCACGCAGGCCCGCCACGTCCGGCTGCGCCGCCTCGGCCTCGCGGGCCTGCGCCAGCAGGCGCTCGGCCTCGGCGGCTTCCTCGGTCAGGCGGGCCAGCTGCGGTGCCAGGGCGGCCAGCCGGCTTTCCGTTTGCGTGGCACGGTTGTTCAACCGCGCTTCCTCGGCTCGCGCGGCTTCCAGGGCCTGCTCGGCAGCGCGGCGGGCGGCGCGGGCGGCGGCTTCGGCGGCCTGCGACTCGGATTCACCCCGTGCCGCGGCATCCCGCGCGGCACGGCTGGAAGCGGGGTCGGCCAACCGCGCCAGGGTGGCGGTGGCGGCCTCGCGCGCTGCCTCCGCGCCGGCCAGGTCGGCGGCCAGGCGGTCCAGCTGCGGGCCCAGGGCGGCGACCCGGCTGTCTGCCTGGGCAGCGCGCGCGGTCAGCCGCTGCGCCTGGTCCCGCGCCCGGCTCAGCGCTTGTTCCGCCTGGGCACGGTTGTCGCGGGCGGCGGCCTCGGCGGCGGCGGCCTGCCGCTCCGCGTCCTGGGCCTGCCGCGCGGCGGCCTCGGCCTGTGTTGCGATGTCGCGGGCGGCGTCCAGCGCCTGCTCGGCAGCCCGCAGCCGGTTGCGCTGGGTCAGGCGCACGGCGCCGGGGCTGGGCGCATCGGCGCCGGCGCCATGGCCGTCCCAGCGCCACAACGCACCGTCGCGCGCCACCAGCGCCTGCCCGGGGGCCAGGGACGGTTGCAGGGCGGCGCCGTCACCCTCGATCAGAAAAATCTGCGCCAAGGCCCGCGCCAGCTCCGGCGGCGCCCCGACCAACGTGGCGAGCGGCGTGCAGCCGGCGGGGGGCGCAGGGGCGGGCAAGGGCGGCAGCTGGCGCCAGTGGCGGGGGGCGGCAAGGTCGGCGGGGCTGTCCAGCGCCTCGCCCAGCGCGGCACCCAGCGCGGCTTCCAGGCCGGGCGGCACGGACACGGCATCCAGGATCGGCGCGGCGGCCGAGGGCTCGCGGGCGCTCAGGAGGTCCAGCAACCCCTGGCGCTCGGCCGCGGCACGGGCACGCTCGGCTTCACGGGCACCGGCGGCGGCCCGCAGCGTGGAATGCGCGGCGGCGGCGGCGGTCCGCGCGGCCTCGGCTTCGGCCAGGACGGCGCGGGCGGCGGCCAGCGCGGCCTCGGCACCGGCCACGGCGGCGATGGCGGCTTCCAGCTGCCCGGCGGCGGGGCGCTCCGCGCTGGCGGCATCACGCTCGGCGCTCAGCCGGGCGAGCTGGGCCTGGATGGCCCCGGCACGGCTGGCCGACTGCTCGCGGTCCTGCGTGGCGCGCGCGCGGGCGGCCTCGGCTTCCTGCGCGGCCCGGCGGGCCGTGGCATGGGCTTCCTGCGCGGCGGCACGGGCAGCCTCTGCCTCCTCCAACGCGGCGCGGGTGGCGGTCAGCCGGGCCTCGGCCGCTTCGCGCGCGGCCCGCGCGGCGGGGATCGCCCCGGGCGGCAGGCGCTGCGCCTCGGCCCCGGCGTGCTCGGCGGCCAGCGCGGCGTGCTGCTGGCGCAGGCGGGCGGCGCGCGACTCGGCGGCGGCGCGCTCGGCGCCGATGCGGGTGGCCTCGGCGCCGGCGGCGGCGGCTTCCTCGGCGGCGCGGTCGGCCGCGCGCTCGGCTTCGGCGGCGGCATCGCCGGCCCCGGCAGCCTCGGCGCGGGCGGCGTCCAGGCGGTCGGGAAGCGCGGCGCGCACGGCTTCCAGCGTCGCGGCCTCGGCCCCCAGGCGCCCTTCCGCCTCGGCGGCGTCGCGCTCCTGGCGGGCGGCATGCTCCAGGTCGCCCCGCAACTGGGCCAGCCGCGCCTCGGCCTCGGCCAGGGCGGCGCGGGCGCGGCGCTCCTCGTCCTGCGTGCTTTCGGCGGCGATGCGGTGGCGTTCCAGCGCCGTGCGGGCGGTGGCCTCGGCTTCGCGCGGCGCGGGCACCGCGCGCTCGGCGGTGAAGGCGCGGGTGGCACCCTCGGTGGCTGCCTGCTCGGCGGCGCGCGTGGCGGCCTGGGCCTGCGCGAAGTCCTGCCGCGCGGCGACCAGGGCGGCCTCGGCACGCGCCACCAGCAGGGCAAAGAACTCGGCTTCCGCAGCGCGGGTCAGGCCAGACAGGTTGCGGTAGCGTGCGGCCTGCCGTGCCTGGCGGGTCAGCGACTGGCGCTGCACCTCCAGCTGACCCTTGAGGTCCTCGGCGCGGGTCAGGTTCTGCTCGGCCTGGCGCAGCTTCAGCTCGGCCTCGTGCTTGCGGGCACGCAGGCCGGCGATGCCGGCCGCTTCCTCCAGCACCTGCCGCCGTTCCTCGGGCTTGGCCGCGATCAGCGACGCCACGCGTCCCTGGCTGACCATGGCCGAGGAGCGCGCGCCGGAACCGATGTCGGCGAACAGCGTCTGCACGTCCCGCCCGCGGATCTCGCGGCCGTTGATGCGAAAGCCGGTGCCCTCGCCGCGCACGATGCGGCGGGTGATCTCCAGTTCCGGCGCCTGCTGGTTGGGCGGCGGGGCGAGGCCGGAGGCATCCTCCAGCTGCAGCGTCACCTCCGCCTGGTTGCGGCCGGGGCGGGTGGAGGTGCCGGCGAAGATGACGTCGTCCATCTCGCCGCCGCGCATGGCGCGAGCGTTGGTTTCGCCCATCGCCCAGCGCAGCGCCTCCACCACGTTGGACTTGCCGCAGCCGTTGGGGCCGACCACGCCGGTCAGCCCGGGCAGCACCTCCACCACCGTGGGCTCGGCGAAGCTCTTGAAGCCGGCGATGCGCAGCCGCACCAGCGTGGCGCGCAAGGCGGCGGCGCGGGCCGCCGCCTCGGTGGCCGCGTCCCGCGCCGGGGCGGCATCCTCCTGCGGGGCGGCGGGTGCGCCCCCCTCAGCCTCGCTCAAGCGCCGGCTTCGGCTGCCAGCTGCGCGAAGCGGTCGGCGCTGACGGCCCCGGGCTGCACCTTCTTGTTGAACACGAAGGTGGGCGTGGAATTGACGTTGAACTGGCTTTGGCCGGCGGCGCGCATTTCCAGGATGCCCTTGGCCAGCGCCTGGTCGGCCACGGCGGCATCCACCTGCGCCCGCGTCATGCCCGCCAGCGCCGCGATCTTGGCGATCTCGGCGATGTTGTCGGCGCCGCGCGCGAAGGCCCAGCGGTCCTGGCTGGCCAGCAGCGCGCTGATGAAGCCCTCGTAGCGCTCGGCCGGCAGGCTGCGCGCCACCTGCGAGGCCGCCAGCGCCAGCTGGTCCAGCGGGAATTCCTTCCACACCATGCGGGCATTGCCGGTCGGGCCCATCAGCCGTTCCTTGATCTGCGGCCAGCTTTCCTTGTGAAAGGCGGCGCAATGCGGGCAGGTCAGGGAAAAGTATTCCTGCACCACGACCTTGGCGCCGGCCGGGCCGTAGCCGCGGTCGCCCAGCCGCGCATCGGCGTTGGTCGGCGAGGCGCCCTGGGCCAGGGCGGGCGCGGCGGCAAGCACCAGCGGCACGGTCAGCAGCGAACGGCGCGAAAGGGTCAAGGCGGCCTCCTCAGGTGGCTTGGAACAGCGATGTGCGGCGGCAGATAGGGTCGCGGCGGCCGCGCCGCCAGCCGTCAACCGGCGTTTCGGCGCCCCCGATAAACCCCCTGGCCCAATCTTGCCAGAGCCGCCCGCAACTCCGGGTCCTCCACGCCTTCCAGACGGGCGGCCAGCGCGTCCGGCAGCGCCACCGCCGCGGGCTTGGGTGGCGGTGGCCGGCGCGGCGGCAGCGCCGCCTGCACAAAGCGCAGCCGCTGCACCAGCGCCTGCCCCATGGCGGTGTTGATGCGCCCGATCAGCTGCGGTGCCAGGTGCTGCAGCTCCATCGCCACCGGGCCGGAGCAGGCCAGCGTCAGCGTGCCGCCGGAGACGCCGCGCGGCACCGTCTGCGCCGCCAGCACCGGCCCCGCGATCTGCGGCCAGTCGATGATCAGCTGCGCCGCCGCCGGGCTGCGCTTGCGGAACACCGGCCGGGTCAGCGCCGGCAGCAGCGCGCCCAGCGCGCGTGGCCCGCGGTCCGACCGCCATCCGGGGCCGCCATCGGGCGCCAGGGCCGGCTTTTGCGCGGTTTTCGCCGCCGGGGGGGTTGCGCCGCCGCCGTTCCGGTCCTTTTGCTGCATACGTGCTGCCCGCCGCCTCCCTGCTTCTCGAATGGTACGACCGCCACCGCCGCACCCTGCCCTGGCGGGAAGCGACGCGCGATCCATACCGTATATGGCTCTCCGAGGTCATGTTGCAGCAGACCACGGTCGCCGCCGTCGGCCCGCGCTGGCGCCGCTTCCTGGTTCGCTTCCCGGATGTCGAAACCCTCGCCGCCGCCCCCTGGGACGCGGTGGCCGAGGAATGGGCCGGGCTCGGCTACTACGCCCGCGCCCGCAACCTGCACGCCTGCGCCCAGGCCGTGGTGGCGCGCGGCGGCTTTCCCGACACGGAGGACGAGCTGCGGGCATTGCCCGGCATCGGCGCCTATACCGCCGCCGCCGTGGCCGCCATCGCCTTTGGCCGCCCCACCGTGCCGCTGGACGGCAATGTCGAGCGCGTCACCGCCCGGCTCGGCGCCATCGAGGCCCCGCTGCCCGGCGCCCGCCCGGCGCTGGCCGCCCTGGCCCGCCGCTGGATGGAGCAGGACGCCGCCCGCGCCCGGCCATCGGATTTCGTGCAGGCCCTGTTCGACCTCGGCGCCACCATTTGCACGCCGCGCAGCCCGGCCTGCGCCCTGTGCCCCTGGCGCTCGGACTGCGAGGGCTTCCGCACCGGCCTCGCCCCCAGCCTGCCGCGCAAGGCGGCCAAGAAGGCCCGCCCCTTGAAGCGCGGCGTGCACTTCCTGCTGCTGGACGGCACCGGCCGCCTGTTGCTGCGCCGCCGCCCGCCCACCGGCCTGCTGGGCGGCATGCTGGAATTGCCCGGCACCCCCTGGCGCGAAACCCCCTGGACCGACGCCGAGATCCCGCCCTTCGCCCCCCTGCCCGGCCTGGACTGGCGGGCGCTGGACGGCGAGGCGAAGCACGGCTTCACGCATTTCGAGCTGCACATGGCGCTGCGGGTCGCCACCGCGCCGCCCGGCGCCAACCTGCGCGACGGCGAGTGGATGACGCTGGCCGCCGCGCGGGCCGCGCTGCCGGGGACCATGCAGAAGCTGCTCGACTTGGCGGAGAGCGAGGGGGCGATGGGGTAAAGGCCGGGGGAAGGAATTCCCCCGGACCCCCATCCTTTTTCTGCTTGATGGCGCCGGGTTGGGCGGTCAGGCGGGCCCTCACCGTGGTTCTGACCGGCAAACAGGCAAAAGAAAGATGGGGGCTCGGGGGAATTCTTTTCCCCGACCTTCTGCACCGTTGCCTCGCGCCCGCTGCTCGGGCAGAGAGAACCCCACCCGCTGATCCCGCGCGGGAGAGCATGGCAGGCAAGGCGCCCTGCCGTCGCCGAAGGCGCAACCGGCCCCCGGAAACGCTCAGGCACCAGGAACCGCGTGGGGAAGGGGACTCTGGAAAGCCCGGCGCGCGAGCGCCGGCACCGACGGAGTAAGGCGCGAGGCTTTCGCGCTGAATCTCTCAGGTCATCGGACAGAGGGGGGCCACGAACCCGGACACGCCGCGCGCAGGCGCGGCGATGGAGGCTGCGTGGCCGATACGACTGAAACGCTTCTGGAAACCCCCCTCGCCTCCCTGCACCGGGAGCTGGGCGGCAAGATGGTGCCCTTCGCGGGCTATGCCATGCCCGTGCAGTACCCCGCCGGCATCATGGCCGAGCATCTGGCGACGCGCGCCGGTGCCGCGCTGTTCGACGTGTCCCACATGGGACAGGCCGAGCTGGTGGGCGAAGGCGCCGCCGCGGCGCTGGAGCGCCTGACGCCGGCCGACGTGCAGATCCTGAAGCCGGGCCGCCAGAAGTACGGGCTGCTGACCACGGAAGCCGGCGGCATCCTGGACGACTTCATGGTCGCCAATCTCGGCGACCGCCTGTTCCTGGTGGTCAACGCCAGCCGCAAGGCGGTGGACTACGCGGCGATCGAGGCGGCGCTGCCCTCCGGCGTGTCCCTGAAGCGCCTGCCGGACCGCGCGCTGGTGGCCTTCCAGGGCCCGGGCGCCGTGGCATCG
The DNA here is from genome assembly GCF_017355405.1 of Roseomonas haemaphysalidis. NCBI lineage: Bacteria > Pseudomonadati > Pseudomonadota > Alphaproteobacteria > Acetobacterales > Roseomonadaceae > Roseomonas > Roseomonas haemaphysalidis. Next base: position 1,646,957 of record NZ_CP061177.1, on the reverse strand, counting down.
CTGGCCACCATCGCGCCCGCCGTCGCCGGCATGCGCTTCATGGACGTGCTGGCGGTGGAGATCGCCGGCATCCCCACGCTGGTCAGCCGCAGTGGCTACACCGGCGAGGACGGCGTGGAGATCTCCGTGCCGGCGGAGGAGGCCGAAAGCCTCGCCCGCGCGCTGCTGGCCCTGCCGGGCGCCACGGCGGCCGGCCTCGGCGCGCGCGACTCGCTGCGCCTGGAAGCCGGGCTGTGCCTGTATGGCAACGATATCGACGAGACGACCAGCGCGGTGGAAGCCAATCTGGTGTGGACCATCGGCAAGCGCCGCCGCACCGAATGGAACTTCCCCGGCGCGGACCGCGTGCGCGAGGAGCTGGACAACGGCCCGAAGCGCCTGCGCGTCGGCATCCTGCCCGACGGCCGGCAGCCGGCACGCGGCCACACCCCCGTGCAGGTGGGCGGCGACGTGGTCGGCGAGATCACCAGCGGCGGCTTCGGCCCCAGCCTGAACGGCCCCTGCGCCATGGGCTACGTGGCGCGCGGGCATGCCGCCGACGGCACGGCGCTGGACCTGATGGTGCGCGGCAAGGCCTCGCCCGCCCGCGTCGCGGCCACCCCCTTCTTTCCCCACCGCTACATTCGCTGAGGAGCCCTGTCATGGCTGAAACCAAGTACACCAAGGACCACGAGTGGGTGCGGCTGGAAGGTGGCGTGGCCACCATCGGCATCACCGACCACGCGCAGACCGCGCTGGGCGACGTGGTGTTCGTGGAACTGCCCGAGGCCGGGCGTGAGGTCGCGGCCGAGGAGGCCGTGGCGGTGGTCGAAAGCGTCAAGGCGGCGTCCGACGTCTACGCGCCGATCGCCGGCAAGGTGGTCGCGGTGAACGATGCGCTGGTGGACAACCCCTCGCTGGCCAACTCGGCGCCCACCGCCGACGGCTGGTTCTTCAAGATCGAGGCGGCCGACCCCGCCGCCGTGGAGGCCCTGATGAGCGAATCCGACTACGCCGCCTTCGTGGACAGCCTCTGATGACCTCGGCCCTCGACGCGCTGAGCGCGCTGGAAGACCACGGCGCCTTCGCCGCCCGGCATATCGGCCCGTCGGGGGCCGAGATCGCCGCCATGCTGAAGGTGGTGGGCGTCGACAGCCTGGACGCGCTGGCCGACCGCACCGTGCCGGCCGACATCCGCGGCCAGGACTTCTCCACCCTGCCGGCGCCGGCCACGGAAGCCGAGGCCATCGCCGAGCTGCGCGCGCTGTCCGAAAAGAACGTGCTCAAGAAGTCACTGATCGGCATGGGCTACCACGGCACCCACGTGCCGCCGGTCATTCTCCGCAACGTGCTGGAGAATCCGGGCTGGTACACCGCCTATACCCCCTACCAGGCGGAGATTGCCCAGGGGCGGCTGGAAGCGCTGGTCAACTTCCAGACCATGGTGACCGACCTCACCGGCCTGCCGGTGGCGAACGCCTCGCTGCTGGATGAGGCGACGGCGGCGGCCGAGGCGATGGCCATCGCGCTCGCCTCCAACAAGCAGAAGTCGCGCACCATCCTGGTGGCCGCCGACGTGCACCCGCAGACCATCGCCGTGGTGCGCACCCGCGCCGAGCCGCTGAAGCTGACCGTCAGCGTCGTGGCCCCGGCCGAGGTCGTGGCCGCCTGCGGCAGCGAAAAGCCCTTCGCGCTGCTGCTGCAGTATCCCGGCACCACCGGCGAGCTGCGCGACCTGTCGCCCGAGATCGCCGCCGTGCAGGCGGCCGGGGGGCTGGCCATCGTCGCCGCCGACCCGCTGTCCATGGTGTTGCTGCGCGCGCCGGGCGAGATGGGCGCGGATGTGGTCATCGGCTCCAGCCAGCGCTTCGGCGTGCCGATGGGCTATGGCGGCCCGCATGCCGCCTTCATGGCGGTCAAGGACGGGCTGAAGCGGCTGATGCCGGGGCGCCTGGTCGGCGTGTCGCTGGATGCCGCCGGCAAGCCCGCCATGCGCCTGGCGCTGCAGACGCGCGAGCAGCACATCCGCCGCGAAAAGGCGACCAGCAACATCTGCACCGCGCAGGTGCTTCTTGCCGTGATGGCCGGCATGTACGCCGTGTGGCACGGCCCCGAGGGGCTGCGTCGCATCGCCCAGCGGGTGGCGCTGCAGGCGAAGCTTCTGGCGGGCGCTGCCAAGTCCGCCGGTTTCACGCTGCGCCATGACGCCTTCTTCGACACCGTCACGGTGGAAACCGGCGACAAGACGGACGCCATCTACCACGCCGCCTTTGAGCAGGGCTTCAACCTGCGCAAGCTGGACGGCGGCGCGCTGGCCATCGCGCTGGACGAGACCGTGACGCGCGCGGAACTCGCGACGCTGGCGGGCCTGTTCGGCGCCACGCTGGAGGCCACCGCCGGCGGCATCCCCGCTGTTCTGGAGCGGAAGTCCGAGATCCTGACGGCGGCGGTGTTCCACACCCACCACGCCGAGCATTCCATGCTGCGCTACCTGAAGCGGCTGGAAGACAAGGACGTGGCGCTGAACCGCAGCATGATCCCGCTCGGCTCCTGCACCATGAAGCTGAACGCGACGGCGGAGATGATCCCCGTCACCTTCCCCGGCTTCGGCGAGATGCACCCCTTCGTGCCGGCCGACCAGGCGCAGGGCTACATCGCGATGATCCGGCAGCTGGAGGACTGGCTCGCCACCATCACCGGCTTCGCCGCCGTCTCGCTGCAGCCCAACGCCGGCAGCCAGGGCGAGTATGCCGGACTGCTGGCGATCCGCGCCTTCCATCTGGCCAATGGCCAGGACCAGCGCGACATCTGCCTGATCCCATCCTCGGCGCACGGCACCAACCCGGCCTCCGCCGCCATGGTCGGCATGCGCGTGGTGGTGGTGGGCTGCGACCGCGACGGCAACGTCGACCTCGCGGACCTCGATGCCAAGATCGCGCAGCATGCGGAGAAGCTGTCGGCGCTGATGATCACCTACCCCTCCACGCATGGCGTGTTCGAGGAGCAGATCGTCCGCATCTGCGGCGCCGTGCACGCGGCCGGCGGGCAGGTCTACATGGACGGCGCCAACATGAATGCGCAGGTGGGCCTCACCGCCCCCGGCCGCATCGGCGCCGATGTCTGCCACCTGAACCTGCACAAGACCTTCTGCATCCCGCATGGCGGCGGCGGCCCGGGCGTCGGGCCGATCGGGGTCGCGGCGCACCTCGCCCCGCACCTGCCCAACCACCCGCTGCTGGCCGAGGGCGGCCCCGCCACCGGCTACGGCCCGGTCTCGGCCGCGCCCTTCGGCAGCGCGTCGATCCTGCCCATCTCCTACGCCTATATCCGCATGATGGGCGCGGAGGCGCTGACGCGCGCCACGCAGGTCGCCATCCTCAACGCCAACTACATCGCCAAGCGGCTCGATGGGCACTTCCCCGTGCTCTACAAGGGCGCGCGCGGCATGGTGGCGCATGAGTGCATCCTGGACTGCCGCGGCTTCCAGCAGGGCGGCGGCGTGCTGGTGGAGGACATCGCCAAGCGCCTGCAGGACTATGGCTTCCACGCGCCCACCATGTCCTGGCCCGTCGCCGGCACGCTGATGGTGGAGCCCACCGAAAGCGAGACCCAGGCGGAACTGGACCGCTTCTGCGACGCCATGATCGCCATCCGCGCCGAGATCCGCGCGGTGGAGCAGGGCCGCATGGACAAGGTGGACAACGCGCTGAAGAACGCGCCCCACACCGCCGCCGAGGTGATGGCGGAGGAATGGTCGCACCCGTATTCTCGCGAAGAGGCCGCCTTCCCGCTGCCCTACGTCGCCGCCAACAAGTACTGGCCGCCGGTCAAGCGCGTGGACAATGTGTATGGCGACCGCAACCTGATCTGCACCTGCGCGCCGCTGGAAGACTACGCCAACGCGCAGCAGATCGCGGCGGAGTAAGGCGAAGGCCAGGGGGCTCCGCCCCCTGGACCCCCGCCGGGGTGGCTGAGCCACCCCGGACCCCGGCATTCCCGGCTGTGGCGGGACCTGCGCGCCGGGGGTGTTGAACCCCCGGCGACTGACGCGCGGCGCCGGTGGATTTTGAAGACAATTCGATGGCGCGCCCCGCGGTGTCAGGCGCCATGCTTCCTGATGGCGGGGTCTGGGGGGACACTGTCCCCCAGCGGGGGGGTCCAGGGGGGCAGCGCCCCCTTGGCCAACCGCCCCATTCCAAGCACCATGCCCGCCATGACCGATTTCGCCCCCTGGAAAGTCCTTTCCACCCGCAGCGCCCTGCGCGACCGCTGGATCGACGTCACCGCCGATGCGGTGCGCGACGCGCGCGGCAACCTGCTCGACCCGTTCTACACCCTCGGCTATCCGGACTGGGTGCAGGTGGTGGCGCTGACCGACGACGATCGCATCGTGCTGGTGCGGCAATACCGCCACGGCGCCCGCGCCCACACGCTGGAACTGCCGGCGGGCGCCATGGACGCTGGCGATGCCTCGCCGCTGGACACGGCGGCGCGGGAGCTGCGGGAGGAAACCGGCTTCACGGCCCAGGACATCCGGCACGTGGCGAGCCTGCATCCCAACACCGCCACGCACCGCAACCGCTGCCACACCGTGCTGGCGCTGGGCGTGCAGGCCGGCGCCGCCATGGCGCATGAGGCGGGCGAGGACATCGTCGTGGAAACACCGGCCCTGGCCGAGGTGCTGGCAGGGTTGCCGTCCGGCATGCTGCCGCAGGCCATGCACGTCTCGGCGCTGCTGCTGGCGCTGGCGGCGGCGGGGCGGCTGGACCTGGCGCTGCGGCCAACCTAGCCCCGCGCGGCGCGTTGCTGCTGCGAACCGCAGGGAAGGATATCCGCATGGCACGCTTCGAGGGCAAGGTGGTGGTGGTCACCGGCGCGGGTTCCGGCATCGGTGCTGCCACGGCGCGGCGCTTCGGCCAGGACGGTGCCAGCGTGGTGCTGGTCGGCCGGCGCGAGGAAAAGCTGCGTGAGGTCGCCGCCGGCATGGCGGCGGAGCGGACGCTGGTGCACCCGGCCGACGTGTCGCACCAGGCGGAGGCCGAGGCGCTGGCCACGGCCACGGTGGCGAAGTTCGGCCGCATCGACGTGCTGGTGAACAACGCGGGCATCGCCAAGAGCGGCCCGTTCCTGGAACTGGCGGTGGAGGACTGGCACCGCGTGATGGCGACGGACGTGGACGGGGTGTTCTTCTGCATCCGCGCCATGCTGCCGAAGTTGCTGGAAAGCCGGGGCAACATCGTCAACACCGCGTCCGTGTCCGGCCTCGGCGGCGACTGGGGCATGAGCGCCTACAATGCCGCCAAGGGCGCGGTCGCGAACCTGACGCGCGCGCTGGCGCTGGAGCTTGGCGGCCAGGGCGTGCGGGTCAATGCGGTGGCCCCCTCGCTGACCATCACGGAAATGTCCGCCGGCATGAAGGACAATGCGCCGCTGATGCAGAAGTTCGCCGAGCGCATCCCCCTCGGCCGCCCGGCGGAGCCGGAGGAGATCGCGGACGTCATCGCGTTTCTGGCCAGCCACGACGCGCGCTTCGTCAATGGCGTCAACCTGCCGGTGGATGGCGGACTGTCGGCCTCCAACGGCCAACCGCCGCAGGGCTAGTGGTGCCGCGGGGCGGTGGTCAGTGCCGCCCCGCCTTGGCGATGCGGTCCAGCCGCTGGTGCAGAAAGGCCAGCACGGCGGCTTCCTCCGGCTTCAGGCTGGGCAGGTCCTCGCGCAGCTCGGCCTCGACCTCCTGCTGCACCTGCACCAGCAGGGCGCCCTGCATGTAGCCGTCCAGCACCTCGGGGTGCACGTAGCACTTGCGGCAGATGGCGGGGGTGTTGCCCAGCCGGGCGGCGGTGTGCTCGATCGCCGCCTTGACGTTGCGCTTGGCGGCCGTGTCGCTGTCCACGGCCTCGAAGGCGCTCAGCGCCATCGCCGCCACAACGGTGCCGGCCCAGGTGCGGAAGTCCTTGGCGGTGATGTCATGGCCGCTGGCTTCGCGCAGGTAGGCGTTGACGTCGCCGGAATCGATGCCCTGTCGGTGCCCTTCCTCGTCCAGATACTGGAACAGCTCCTGCCCCGGCAGGTCCTGGCAGGCACGCACCACCTTGGCCACGCGGCGGTCGCGCAGCGTCAGGCGCCATTCCTTGCCGCTCTTGCCCTTGAAGGCGAAGCGCAGCTCCGTGCCGCTGACGGCCACGTGGCGGTCGCGCAGCGTGGTCAGGCCGTAGCTCTTGTTGGCCTGGGCATAATCCTCGTTGCCCACGCGGATCAGCGTGGTGTCCAGCAGATGCACGATGGTGGCCAGCACCTTGTCGCGCCCCAGGCCCGGGCGGGCCATGTCCTCGTCCACCCGGGCGCGCAGCGCCGGTAGGCCGCGGGCGAATTCCATGACGTGCGCGTATTTGGTGCTGTCCCGCGCCACGCGCCAGTCGGCGTGGTAGCGGTACTGCTTGCGCCCCTTGGCGTCGCGCCCGGTCGCCTGGATGTGGCCATCGGCGCGCGGGCTGATCCACACCTCCGTCCAGGCCGGCGGGATGGCCAGCTTGCGGATGCGCGCCAGAGTGTCCTTGTCGCGCAACGCCTTGCCACGCGCATCCCGGTAGCTGAAGCCGCTGCCGCTGCGCCGGCGGGTGATGCCGGGGGTGTCGTCCGACACGTGGCGCAGCCCGGCGCTGGCGGCGGCATTGAGTTCCACGGTTTCGGGCTTGCTCTTCGCGGCGGTGCGGCCGTGGCGGGGTGGCTCGACCGTGACGGCGGCTTCAGTCAACATGGGCTGCGGGTCCACTGTGGCGTTCCGCCGGAGCGGGAACACAGAAAACGCACGTCAACCGCAGCGGTTACGCGCCGCCCCGAGGAGCTGAACGATGCCCGACGCGAACCTGCAGATCCTGCCGTTGGAGCCGCGCCACCGCGCGGCCTGGGACCGGCTTTATGGCGGCTACGCCGCGTTCTACGGCGTCAACCAGACGGACGAGATGCGCGACCGGGTCTGGGGCTGGCTGACCGATCCCTCGCACGAGGTCAAAGGCTTTATGGCAGAACTGGACGGGCAGTCCGTCGGCATCACCCACTTCCGCCCTTATCCGCGCCCGTTGTTCGCCGGCACCGGCGGCTTTCTGGATGACCTGTTCGTGGACAGCGCGGCGCGCGGCCACGGCGTCGCGGACGCCTTGATCGCGGCGGTGGCGGCGGTGGGCCGCGAAAAGGGCTGGGGCCTGATCCGCTGGATCACCAACGACACCAACTACCGCGGCCGCGCCGTGTATGACCGGGTGGCGACGCTGACGCCGTGGCGGACCTACGACATCAAGCTGTGACAGCGGGAAGGCAGGCCGGTTGCCACCCTGCCCTTGGCCCTCGGCGTGGCGAAGGCCAGGGACAGCAGCCGGGGTTTCAGGGGAATTCTTCGCCCGGCCTTGCTTTTCGTGCCATCGCCGGACGCCCATCTCTCGCGGCATGATGTCCCGCCGCGCCACCCTCGCCCTCCCTGCCCTGCTGTCCGCCACCCCCGCCCTGGCCGTGACCGAAGCACCCGGCACCTGGCGGGACGCCACGCGCGGCCGCGACCTGCCGGTGCTGGTGCGCCTGCCCGATGGCAGCGGCCCGGCCCCGGTGGTGGTGCTGTCGCACGGGCTGGGCGGCACACGGATGGGGCTGGGCTATCTCGGCCGGGCGCTGGCCGGCGCGGGCTTCGTGGTGGTGCACATGCAGCACCCCGGCACCGACGACAGCCTGTGGCGCGGTGGCGGCGCCAATGCCGGGCTGGCCATGGCGGCCGCCGTGGCGGACGTGCAGCGCGCCGCCGACCGCATCCTCGACACCGTGTTCGTGCTGGACCAGTTGCCGCGCCGGCTGGGCGGGCGGGCCGACCCGTCGCGCATCGCGATCGGCGGGCATTCCTATGGCGCGTGGCTGACGCAAACCATGTTGGGGCAGCGGGTCCCCGGCGGCGACCGCGGGCTGCGGCTGCCCGACCCGCGCCTGGGTGCCGGCATCGCGCTGTCGCCCATCCCGCCGCAGGCGCTGCCGCCGCGGCTGGCGATGGACCGTGTGGCGGTGCCCATGCTGCACGTGACGGGCACCGAGGACCGCGACTTCACCGGCGGCAACAGCCCGTCCGACCGGCGCATCCCCTATGACAACATCTCGGCGCCGGGCCAGGTGCTGGCCATCCTGGGCGGTGCCAACCACCTCAGCTTCGCCGACGAGATCGCGGCCGGTGCGCGCTGGGCGGAGCCGACCTTCCATGCCCGCACGGCGGCGCTTGCGGTGCTCTTCCTGCGTGGCGTATGGCTCGGCGATGCGCCATCCCGCCTGCTGCTGGCCCAGGGTGCCCCCGGCGTCCTGCAACCCGCCGACACCCTGGAAACCAAGGGCCTCGCACCGGACTGAGGGCCGCGATGCCTGACTTCCTGCTGGAGCTCGCCGCCGGCGGCCGCGTCGCCGGCGTGGACGAGGCCGGGCGCGGGCCGCTGGCCGGCCCGGTGGTGGCCGCGGCGGTGTTGTTCCACGCACCGCCGCCGGACGCCCTGGCGACCCTGCTGGACGATTCCAAGAAGCTGGACGGTGCGAAGCGCGAGGCGGCCTATGCCGCGCTGCGCGCCGCGCAGGCGGCAGGCGCGCTGGATGCCGCGATCGGCGCCGCCAGCGCCGGCGAGATCGGCCGGCTGAACATCCTGCGCGCCACGCACCTGGCCATGGCCCGCGCCGTGGCACGCCTGCGGCTGCCGCCGGACCTGTGCCTGATCGACGGCAATCAGGCGCCGCGCGGCTTCGCGCACCCTGTGCAATGCGTGGTGAAGGGCGATGCGCTGAGCCTGTCCATCGCCGCCGCCTCTATCCTGGCCAAGGTGACACGGGACCGTGCCATGCGGCGGCTGGACCCGCGCTGGCCCGGCTACGGATTCGCGCGCCACGCCGGCTACCCCACCGCGATGCACCGTGAGGCCCTGGCGCGGCTTGGCCCCTGCCCCCACCACCGCCGGGGCTTCGCACCCGTGGACCAGATGTTGCTCGCGCTTCCTTGACGGGGCGACTCGGCCTAACGCATTCTCCTGCCTCGATTCGCGGGATCCTGCCGCGTCGGTGGCAAGGGGTTTCGGCGGCGTGGGGACGGGCTTGGATCTGCCGTTGGACTGCATCCTGGAAGGGGATTGCATCGAGATGCTGCGGGCGCTGCCGCCCGCCTCCGTGCACGCCATCTTCGCGGACCCGCCTTACAACCTGCAATTGAAGGGCGAGCTGCGGCGGCCCGACGAAAGCGTGGTCGATGGCGTGGACGACGACTGGGACCGGTTCACCAGCCTGTCCGTCTACGATGCCTTCACCCGCGCTTGGCTGACCGAGGCCCGGCGCGTGTTGCGCAAGGACGGCACCATCTGGGTGATCGGCTCCTATCACAACGTGTTCCGGCTCGGCTCGGCGTTGCAGGACCTCGACTTCTGGATCCTGAACGACGTCATTTGGCGCAAGGCCAACCCGATGCCGAACTTCCGGGGCCGCCGCTTCACCAACGCGCATGAGACGATGATCTGGGCCTCGCGCGGGCAGGACAGCCGCTACAAGTTCAACTACACCGCCATGAAGTCACTGAACGACGACACACAGATGCGCAGCGACTGGTTCATCCCGCTGTGCACCGGCGGCGAGCGGCTGCGCGACGAGAAGGGCGCCAAGGTCCACCCGACCCAGAAGCCCGAGGCGCTGCTGCACCGGGTGATCCTGTCCTGCACCGCGCCGGGCGACGTGGTGCTGGACCCCTTCCTGGGCTCCGGCACCACCGCCGCCGTGGCCAAGCGCCTGGGGCGCCGCTACATTGGCATCGAGCGCGACCCCACCTACGCCGCCGCCGCCCGCGCCCGCATCGGTGCCATCGAGCCGCTGTCCGAATCCGCCATGCTGGTGACGCCGACGCGGCGCGAGCAGCCCCGCATTCCCTTTGGCGCGCTGGTGGAACGCGGCATGGTGCCGCCCGGCGCCATCCTGGTGGACCGCCACCGCCGCTTTTCCGCGCAGGTCGGCGCCGACGGCTCGCTCCGCTGCGGCACCGCGCAGGGCTCGATCCATCAGGTCGGCGCCGCGGTGCAGGAAGCGCCTTCCTGCAACGGCTGGCTGTTTTGGCATGTCGAGCGGCGGGACGGCTCGCTGCGGCTGATCGACGAGTTGCGCAGCGAGATCGCAGGCAGCATGGGGGCCTGAAGTCCGGGAGAAGGAATTCCCCCCGGACCCCCATCTTCTTCCGGGTGCGGCTGTCGTGGCAACGCACCCGACCAGCCGGCGGCACCAAAAAATAGATCAGAAAAAAGAAGGGGCTCGGGGAATTCTTTCCCCGACCTTCTGGATGCCGATCAGAAGTACTTCGCCAGATTCCGACGCACCCGGTCCAGCACCGGCTCGCCGGCGTCCGGCAGCATGAAGTCCTGGCCCGTGATGGTCTCGAAGGCGCGCACATAAACCGCCGCCGTATCCAGGATCAGCGACTGCGGGATCTCGGGGATCTCATCGCGGTACGGGTCGCAGCGGGCGGCCACCCAGTTGCGGACGAAGTCCTTGTCGAAGCTTTCGGGCTTCTCGCCGGCGGCGAAGCGGGCCTCGTAGCTGTCGGCCAGCCAGTAGCGGCTGCTGTCGGGGGTGTGGATCTCGTCGGCCAGGATGATGGTGCCCTCGGCGTCCACGCCGAACTCGTACTTGGTGTCCACCAGGATCAGGCCACGCTCGCGCGCCATCGCCTGCCCGCGGGCGAAGAGGGCCAGGGCATAGGCGGAAAGCTGCTGCCATTGCGCCTCGGTCAGCAGCCCCTGGCCCACGATCTCGGCAGGCGTCAGCGGCGCGTCGTGGGCGCCGTCATAGGCCTTGCTGGTGGGGGTGATGACGGGGTGCGGCAGGCGCTGGTTGTCGCGCATGCCGTCGGGCAGCGTCATGCCGTACATGCTGCGCTGCCCGGCCTTGTACATGGTCAGGATGGAGGTTCCGGTGGTGCCGGCCAGGTAGTCGCGCACCACCACCTCCACCGGCAGGATGTCCAGCCGCCGGCCGACCACCACGTTGGGGTCGGGGTAGTCCAGCACGTGGTTGGGGCAGATGTCGCGCGTGTGCTCGAACCAGAACCGCGCGGTCTGCGTCAGCACCTGCCCCTTCAGCGGGATGCAGGTCAGGATGCGGTCAAAGGCGCTCAGCCGGTCGGTCGAGATCAGGATGCGGCTGCCGTCGGGTAGGTCGTAATTATCCCGCACCTTGCCGCTGTAGTAGTTGGGCAGTTCCGGGATGGCCGCGTCGCGCAGGATCTGCTGCGCGTGCCGCGCGAGGGTGGAGGCATCCATCGGGTCGTGTCCTGGGGCTGGAATGGCAAGGCGGCGATGGGCGCCAAACTAGCCGCCACCAGGGCCGGGTCCAACCCCGCCACCCCCGCCTGAATGGCGCCAAAAAGCGCATCTTGGCAGCAACGTTACGGCTGGGTAAGCACCCGTCCATGCGCGCCACGGCGTCTGCGATGGTGGCGCGGAGGGAGAACACGTCACATGACAATCCAGGAATTTCCCGGCCCCGGCCGGCGCGGGCTGCTGGCCGCTGGCCTCGGCCTGGCGGCCGGCGGGCTGGCGGCCGGCGGGCTGGCGGCACCACGGGTGGCGCGGGCGCAGGGCGCCTGGCCCAGCCGCCCGGTCACGCTGGTGGTGGGCTTTCCGCCCGGCGGGCAGACGGACTTCGCGGCCCGCATCATCCAGCCGGGCCTGTCCGCCGCGCTGGGTCAGCCGGTGGTGATCGACAACCGTGCCGGGGCCGGTGGCAACCTGGGCACCGAGGCGGTGCTGCGCTCGCGCCCGGACGGCTACACGCTGCTGGCCGGCAACAGCAGCCCGATGGCGATCAACCCGCATACCTTTCCTGGCATGACCATCGACCCGCTGCAGCTGACCTCGATCGGGCTGGCGCTGCAGTCCTCGATGATCCTGTGCGTGCATCCCTCGGTGCCGGCCACCGACGTCTCGGAGCTGACGGCCTGGATCAAGGCCCAGCCGCGCGGTGTGGACTACGGTGCCGCCAGCGCCGGCAGCCTGTCGCACTGCGCGATGGAACTGCTGCGCCTTCGCATCGGCAACCCGGACATGCAGAGCATCCCGTATCGCGGCTCGGGCCCCGCGCTGCAGGATTTCATCGCCAACCGCTTCAGCATGATGTTCGACGGCGCCTCGGTGGTCGCGCCCTTTGTCAAGGCGGGACAGCTGCGGGCGATCCTGGCGACGGGCGCCACGCGCTCCCCCGCCTTTCCCGACCTGCCGACGGCATCCGAACAGGGCTTGCAGGACTTCACCTTCAGTGCCTGGGTCGGCCTTTCGGCGCCGAAGGGCACGCCGGACGAGGTGGTGCAGAAGGTGAATGCGGCCCTGGCCAAGGCGCTGCAGGACCCGAACGTGCGCGAGCGCATCACCGGCCAGGGCGACGAGCCGGGCAGCGGCAGCGCGGCGGACTACGATGCGATGGTGAAGCGCGACCATGCGCGCTGGGGCCAGGTAGTCAAGGCCGCCAACATCACGGTCGAGAACTGATGCGGCGCGGGCCGGGGCGGCGTGCCCCGGCCCGGCGTCCTAGTGGTCGCGCCCGCGGCCGGTCGCGGCCTGCAAAGCGTCGATCTTCTTGCTGGCATCGGCCTTGCTCAGCGAGGCGTCGAATTCCTCGCCGGCTTCCTCGCACAGCGTCTTCAGGTAGCTGGCCTGGGCGCCGGTCATGCTTTCGTCGCCGGTCGTCCAGTTGTCCGGGTCCTTGACCGTGTTGCTGGGCGTGCCTTCCGGCGGCGGCGCCTTGGGGTCGGTTTCGGGGGACTTGTCGGTCTTGCTCTGGGCCATGGTTCGCGTCCTCGTTCGCTTTACGTTCCCATTAACCTTCGACGCGGCGCGGAGTTGCCGGTCTTTCCCCGGACTTCCTACCCGGCCGGCAGCGCCACCCAGTCCCCTGGCTTCTGTCCTGGCCGCATCACGAAACGGCATCCCGCCCCCGGCTGGTCCCAGGAGCGGCTGATCGGCGCCCCTGCCAGATGGGCCCGCAACAGCGCCCCCACCCCGCCATGCGCCACCACCGCCACCGGCCCCGGCGGGGCCGCCGCCAGCACGGCGCCGATGGCGCCGACGATGCGGGCCTGCGCATCCACGGCCCGCTCCCAGCCACGGATGCTCTGGTCGGGGCTGGCGAAAAAGGCGTCGGCGGTGCGCTGGAACTCGGCTTCGGGCAGGTAGCCCGTGGCGTCGCGGTCGTTCTCGCCGAGGCCGGCATGCACCTGGACCGGCAGGCCAAGGCGCCCGGCCAGGATGCCGGCCCCCTCGATCGCCTTGGCTTCGGTGCTGGCCCAGACGCTCTGCACCGCTGCCATTTCCGGCAGGGCCGCCAGCGCGCGCATGCGGGCGATGCCCAGCGGTGCCAGCCCCCAGCGCGGCACCGGCACCAGCGGGTCGATCATCACCTCGGGGTGGGTGATGAAGTGCAGCATGCTCAGCGCGGGCCGCGGCGGCGGTTGGCCGCCAGTTCCTCGGGCGACAACTGAAAGCCGATCAGCACGCGGCGGCTGGCGGCCTGGTCCACGCCACCGGCCAGGGTGATGGTCAGCTCCTCGCCCTGGCTTTGCACGCGGGACACGTTGGGCGGGAATTCGATGCGCAGCGCATAGGCGGCACGCGACAGCACCTGGTCGTCATCGCCCACCACCGCCACCATGTAGGGCACGTCGATGGCCGGGCCCGGCGCCGCCGGCCCGCGCTCGGCCGAGAATTGCGGCGTCAGCGTTACCGCGAGCCCCTGATGACCGGAGGCGTAGTTGCACTTTGCCTGGAAGCCCGCCACCCGCGCATCCACCTCCATCGCCGTGAGGTCGGTGCCGCCGCCGGCACGGAAGCGCGTCAGGTCCGCGGCGTCGGCGATCACGCCGATGCGCGGGCACGGGGCCTGGGCACGCGACATCAGGCTCTCGCCCGGCTTGTCGCCGCAGCCGGCCAGCGCCAGCAGCCCCAAAGCCGCGCCGCCCGCCAGAAGGTTCCGTGCCTTGACCACCATGCCACTCTTCCCCTTAGTGCGGCCGGCCGAGCGGGCGGCATCCTCGCCCCCCGCCGCGCCGCCGCGACTTCCAAGCCCCGCAACCACCACGGCCCCGGCCCGGACGCAAGCATGACCGCCGATACTGCCGCCCCCCAGCCGACCGAGAAGCCGCCGCTGCACGTGCTGCTGGCGGGCCCCCGCGGCTTCTGCGCTGGCGTGGACCGCGCCATCAAGATCGTCGAGCAGGCGATCCAGAAGTTCGGCGCGCCGGTCTACGTGCGGCACGAGATCGTCCACAACAAGTTCGTGGTGGAGAACCTGGAGGCCCAGGGCGCGATCTTCGTGGAGGAGCTGGAGGAGGTGCCGGAAGACGCGCCGGTGGTCTTCTCGGCCCACGGCGTGCCGAAGTCGGTGCCAGCCGAGGCGCGGCGCCGCAACATGATGTACCTGGACGCCACCTGCCCGCTGGTCAGCAAGGTGCACCGCGAGGCCGAGCGCCACCAGGAGGCCGGCCGCCACATCCTGCTGATCGGCCACCAGGGCCACCCGGAGGTGATCGGCACCATGGGCCAGCTGCCCGAGGGGGCCGCCACCATCATCGAGACGGTGGAGGATGCCCTGGCGGTGCAGCCCCCCCCCGGCGCGCTGGCCTTCACCACCCAGACCACGCTGTCGGTGGACGACACGGCCGAGATCGTGGCCACCCTGCAGCGCCGCTTCCCGCACCTGACCGGCCCGGGCAAGGAGGACATCTGCTATGCCACCACCAACCGCCAGGCGGCCGTCAAGGCGATCGCGGCGCGGGCGGGGCTGTTCGTGGTGGTGGGCGCGCCCAACTCCTCCAACTCCGTGCGGCTGCGCGAGGTGGCGGAGCGCGCCGGCTGCCCGCGCGCCGTGATGGTGCAGCGCGGCCACGAGCTGGACCCCGCGATCGCCGACGGCGTGGCGGTGGTGGGCCTGACCGCCGGCGCCAGCGCCCCCGAGGTGCTGGTGGACGAGGTGCTGGCCCGGCTGCGCCAGCGCTTCGCGGTGACCACGGAGGAGGTGGTGGTGGCGGTGGAGGACATCACCTTCCGCGTGCCGCCCATGCAGCGGCCCGGCCTGCGCTGATGGCCGTCTACACCGAGATCTCGGACGAGGCGCTGCGGGCCTTTCTGGCGGACTACGGCATCGGCGAGCTGGTCGCCTTTCGCGGCATCGCGGAGGGGGTGGAGAACAGCAACTATGCGCTGAAGACCACCAGCGGCGACTACATCCTGACCTTGTACGAGAAGCGCGTGGACCCGGCGGAGCTGCCCTGGTTCCTTGGCCTGATGCGCCATCTCGCGGCGCGCGGCCTGTCCTGCCCCGAGCCGGTCGCGGCACGCGATGGCGAGGCACTGCGCGAGCTCTGCGGCCGCCCCGCCGCCATTTGCACCTTTCTGCCGGGCGTCTGGCCGCGCCGGGTGCGGCAGGCCCATTGCGGCCCGCTGGGCGGCGCGCTGGCGGAGCTGCATATCTCCGGCACCGGCTTCACGGAGGAACGCCGCAACAGCCTGGGCCCCGAGGCCTGGGCGCCGCTGCTGGAGCAATGCCGCGACGGCGGCGATGCGGTGCAGCCCGGGCTGATCGCGGAGCTGGACGGGCATCTGGCGGGTATCCTGCGCGAATGGCCGGAGGGCCTGCCGCGCGGGCAGATCCATGCCGACCTGTTTCCCGACAACGTGTTCTTTCTGGGCGATGCCGGGGGCGCGCCGCGCGTGTCCGGGCTGATCGACTTTTATTTCGCCTGCACCGACTTCCTGGCCTACGATCTGGCGATCTGCCTGAACGCCTGGTGCTTCGAGCCAGATTTCTCGTTCAACATCACCAAGGCCCGCGCCATGATCGCGGCCTACCGCGCCGTCCGCCCGCTGGGCGAGGCGGAGCTGGCGGCGCTGCCCGTGCTGTGCCGCGGTTCCGCCCTGCGATTTCTGCTGACACGGCTCTTCGACTGGACCCACACGCCCGCGGGCGCGATGGTCACGCGCAAGGACCCGCTGGAATACCTCAAGCGCCTGCGCTTCCATGCCAGTGCCCAGGACATCCATGCCTATGGCCTCTGACGTCTTCGATACCGCGCCGCCCGAGGCGGCGGAGCGGGTGGTGGAAATCTGGACCGACGGTGGCTGCAAGCCGAACCCCGGCCCCGGCGGCTGGGCCGCGATTCTGAAGTTCGGCGAGGTGGAACGCGAGCTGACCGGCTCCGACCCCAAGACCACCAACAACCGCATGGAGCTGACCGCCGCCGCCGCCGCGCTGGAGGCGCTGAAGCGCCCCTGCACCGTTGTGTTGCACACGGACAGCGAATACGTGCGCAACGGCATCAGCCGCTGGATCAACGGCTGGGTCCGCAACAACTGGCGCAACGCGGCCAAAGACCCCGTGGCCAACATGGAACTCTGGCAACGGCTGCTGGCCGCCGCCAAGCCGCATAAGGTGGAATGGCGCTGGGTGCGCGGCCATGCCGGCGACGTGATGAACGAGCGCGCGGACGTGCTGGCAACCATCGCGCGGGATGCGGCGCGGGACATGAAGTGATGCCCGCCAAGCCATAAGGCCGTCGGTTCCGCGCGGCGCGGCCATCCGATCGATCTGACCGATCAAGAATGGGGGATCGTTCGGCCACTGCTGCCGTCAGCCAGTTCCCGCCGCGGTCATCCCGGCCGCCCGTCGTGCCGCACAACCGTTGGGGGATGACGCCTGCGGTCGGACAACCTGATGAACGCTGCGGCTGACCTGCGCTTCGTCATCGGGATGCGAACCATGCAAGCGCGCGGGCGTCTTTGAAATCGACGATCGACGGACCGGCTGGCGGATCGTTTGTTCCACCCCCCAAGCCATGCCACCATCATGCCTGCTAGCCAGGCCCGACGGCCGCTCCCAGCTCCGGGTGACGTGCCGGCCATCCGGCCAGGATGAAGATTTCATGTCCCCGGCGGAGCAGCCTTCTGCCGACCGGCAGCGGCTGCTAGCAGAACCACGCCATGCGCTTCATCATCATCGTCCTGGACGGGCTCCGGCCTGATCTCGTATCCGCCGCCGCGACCCCGCATCTTGCGGCTCTCCAGGCATCGGGCACCCGTTTTGCCCGGGCGAGAAGCGTGTTCCCAAGCGAAACGCGCGTGGCCACATCTTCCCTGATCACCGGGACCCGGCCGCAGTCGCATGGCTTGGCGGCCAACACGCTGTTCGACGCCGCCGTGACGCCTTCCCGGCTGCTCAACACCGGCCATCGGGACGATCTGCGCCTGCTGGCGCGGGGCGCGACATCTCCGCTGGACCGGCCAACGCTCGGCGAATTGCTGGCGGAAGCCGGGCGCAGCCTCGCCGTCGTGTCCGGCGGCACCGCGGGATCGGCCTTTCTGCTGCATCCCCTGGCCGAGCAGCTCGGCGCCTTTCGCTGGAACGTGAACGACACCACGGGTCCCACCGCGGAGCGGGTGCGGGCACGCCTCGGACCCACGCCCGCACCCGCGGTGCCGAACCTGGAGCGGGTGGACTTCATCGCCCGCGTGATGACCGAGATCGCCCTGCCGGAGCGGCGCGCCGACGTCACCCTGCTGTGGTGCCCCGAGCCGGATATCTCCTGCCACTTCCTCGGCATCGGGCATGCGGAAACCCAGGGCCGCGCCCTGCGGGCCGCCGACGCCCTCGTCGGCCGCGTGACGGCCTGGCGCGATGCGCAGCCGGATGCGGCGGAGATCGGGCTGCTGGTGCTCTCGGATCATGGCATGGTCACCGGCACGCGACGCATCCCGGTGGTGGAGGAGCTGCGCCGCGCCGGGTTCCGCGCGGGCACTGGCTTCACCGACGACACGGACATTGTCGTCGCACCGGCGGCGGCGCCGGGCATCTGGCTGAGGGAGCCCGGGAAGACGTCGGCGCCCCTCGCCACCTTTCTGGCGGCCCAGGCCTGGGCCGGGCCTCTCCTGGCACGCGACCCGGTGGCACTGGGCCTGCCCGACCTCGTGCCTCTGAGCCTGCTCGACGCGGCCCATCCCCGGGCACCGGATCTGACCCTGACCTTCGCCGGGTGCGAGCAGCCCGATCCCTGGGGCCTGCCGGGCACCGCCCCCTTCGATGCCGGCAACGTACCTGAGGGCGGCGGCATGCATGGCGGGCTGCATCGGCGCGAACTGGCGACCGTGATGCTGATGGAAGGCGGCCCCTTCCGGCGCCGCGCCACCGTGCAGGGCGCGGCTGACCTGACGGACCTCGCCCCCACGCTGCTGCATATGCTCGGCGTCGGGCATGAGGGTTGCGAAGGAAGGGTGCTGGAGGCCGCCTGGAATGCCGCCGCGGATACGCCCCCGGCCGAGGACCGCATTGTCCTGCCGCGTGGCTTTGCGCTGGACCGCATGTGCCAGGACGGCCGGTACTATCCGGCCGGCCTGAGCCGGATTGCCATGCCTTCCGCCTGACAGGCGGTCACGGGTGGCCGGTGCCCTGGCCGGCAGGTCCAGGAACGCTGATCGAGGAGCAGTCGCTCCGGATCAAAGAAGGCGGCACCCGCCGTCAGGGCGCCGCGCCGCGTCATCCCGCGAGCTCATCATCCACGCAAGCCGCGGCCTCTCCCACATAGTTTGCGGGGTCGAGCAGAGCCTCGAAATCGAGCGTGTTTCCGTGCTCCCGCAGCAGCGGATGCTGTCGAAGCGCATCGACAAAGGCGACAGAGCCGTCAGCGGCTCGCATGGCCGCATCGTAGAGCACGTGGTGGGCATGGTGGCGGCCGATGCTGCGCCCCAGTGTCATCATGACCGCTTCCGACAGGATGGCGCCCCCGGTCAGGTCCAGGTTCCGACGCATCGCTTCCGGATGCACCACCAGCCCATCGATCAACGAGGCCAGCCCTTCCGCCACGGACGCGGCCAGGATCGCCATCTCGGGCACCAGCACATCGGCGATGTTGCTGGCCGTCGCGTCCCCTTCATTGGCCCGGACCATGGACTCGGTCACCAGCCCCGCCCGCGAGCGCAGGATCTGGGCAACGCCGGCAACATTCTGCGCATGGGCGGGGTTGCGCTTCTGGGCCATCGTGGAACTGCCGACCTTGCCGGTCTCGAAGCGTTCCTCGACTTCCGCCACCTCGGTGCGCTGCAGGAACACCACCTCGCGCGCCACCTTTTCCGCCGTGCCGGCCAGCAGCACGAGCACGCCAAGGTAGGCGGCGAACTGGTCGAACGACGAGCGGACCGGAATGCCGGCGACGCCGAGGCCGAGGATCTCGGCCACCCGCGCCTGCACGGCCCGGCCTTGCCCTTCCATGGCGGCAAAGGTGCCCACGGCGCCGCCGGTTCGCACCACCAGCGCGTCCTGCGCCGCCACGTCGAGCCGCGTCAGGTGGCGCCGCAACTCCTCCCGCCAGGCGGCCACCTTGAAGCCGAAGGTGATGGGCAGCGCGTGCTGGCCATGCGTGCGGCCGGCCTGCACGATGTCGCGGTTCCCGGCCGCCAGGCGTGCACAGGCATCGACGGCCCGCCGCAACTGCTGTTCGATCAAGACGTGGCTGTCGCGCAGCTGCAGCACCGCGCCGGTCTCGAAGATATTCTGGGTGGTGACGCCCCAATGGATGTATCCGGCCGCCTCCTCGCCGCAGAGCTCCTCGAACTGGCGCAACATGGGCACGAACGGGTGCATCGTGCTGCGGATATCCGCGGCCATGCGGCCAAGGTCCAGGAGCGTCGCGTCAGCCTTTGCGCCGATGATGTCCGCGGCGGCGCGTGGAATCATGCTGAGATCGGCCTGTGCCCGCGCGAGTGCCTTCTCGACATCGAGCCACGCCTGCAAAGTGCCGAGGTCGCTCCAGATGTCTTTCGCTTTGGCGCTGAACCAGTGGCCCGTGATGCAGGAGTCAAACATACCTGTGGTCATCGGATCGTCCCCGTCACTCGACCGATAGCTTCGATGCCGCCACGATGTTGCGGTAGCCCTCCGCCTGCTGCCGGATGAAGGCGCCGAACGCCTCGCCGCTGAGGGGCGACGCGGTGAACCCCGCATCGGACAACTGCTTCTGGACGGCGGGGGTCGCCAAAGCTTCCCGGATGGCGGCGTCAAGCTGTTGCACAAAGGTCCCCGGCGTACCGTTGCGCACGAAGATGCCCTGCCAGAGCGGGAAGGTGACACCGTCGAAGCCAGGCAGTTCCGCCAGTGTCGGCACGTCCGGCAATTGCGGGACGCGCGCGGCGGAGGATACGGCCAGTGCCCGCAGCGTACCCTGCTGGATGGGTGGGATGGCGGTGGAATCGACCAGCACCGCCGCATCCAGGTTGCCGGCGATGAGATCGTTCACGACCAGGTTGCCGCCGCGATAAGGCGAATGCAGCAGTTTGACGCCGGCCTTCTCGCTGATCAGTTCTCCCAGGAAGTGCTGGGCGGATGCGACGCCGGGCGAGCCATAGCTTCGTGTCTCGCTCCCGCCTTTCCGGGCGGCATCGATGAACGCGGCCATATCCTTGTAGGGTGAGGACGCGGGGACGACGAACGTCATGCCACCGATGGTGGTGCGGCCCACCGGGATTGTATCGCGTTCCCAATCGAGCTTCACGTTGCGGTTGACCATGGGCACCGCGACGGTGTCGAAGCCACCGAAGTAGAGCGTGCCGGTGTCCGGTCGGTTGTTGGCCAGGCGCTGAAACGCGATCATCCCACTGGCACCCGCGACATTCTCGACCACGACGGACCGGCCAAGACGAGCCGAAAGCTCCGACGCCATGATGCGGGCGACGAGGTCGGAACTGCCGCCGGCCGAGTACCCGACCACGAGGCTGATGGCCTGGCTGCCCTGCGCCTGCGCCGCGCTGGCCACCGCCGCGCCGGCCATGGCCAGGAAACCCCGTCTTGCGATGCTGTTCATGCGTATCCCCCCAGCATTTGCGGCGCCGAACGCGCCTTCTGATATGAGCGAGGCTCCCTAGAAGGTGGGTCGTATGATTACAATACAAATTGTATTTATCGGCTCGGTTGCAGCGTTTGGCGTCTCAAGATATCCAGACGACTGAGCTGCGGGTGATCGGGGGCTTTTAAGCTGCCCATTGTATTGTATTACTGCGCCATGGATGATGTAGAGCGCCTTCGGCTCAGGTTGATGAAGCTGGTTGCCGACGGTCGCTCGGGCGACCGGCTCCCTACAGTACGCGCTTTGATGCGGCAGTTCGGCCTTTCGCAGGCAAAGGTGCAGAGGGAGCTGGACGCGTTGCGCGACAGCGGCGCCATCGTGTCCGGCGTCGGCAGGGGCACCTTTATTGGCCACCGCCCGGACGAAGCGACCATGCCCCCCTCGCCGCCCCCCCTCCCGGTCCGCAGCGTGCTGTTCCTGCGCCGATCGGAGGGCCTGCGGCGCGGGCGGCTGGTCCTCGATGCATTGCAGCACCGCTTCAAGGCCGACGGGTGCCAGACGCTGGAAGTCACCTATTCCGATGCGCGGCATGCCTGCCGCGTGTTGCGGTCCCTGCCCCGGTTCGATGGCTGCGTCATCCAGTCATCATTCGAGACGATCCCGGTGGAAATGCTGGCCGCAGCACGGGCCCGGGCTGATGCCCTGGCCGTCGATGGCGCATGGCTGGTCGGGACCGATCTGGACGCGGTCGGCTTTGAGTGGGGGGAGCCGGTGGAGCGTGCGGTCGTGCGGCTGCGGCAGCACGGCCACCGCGACATCGCGCTGGCAACCACCTCCACGCCCTTTCTCGCGAATGATCTCGGCCTGCGCCGCTATGAAGGGCTGCGGGAACGGGGCGATCCCCATGTCATCCTGCATCCTCCGCTTTTGGTGGCTGAGCCGCCTCACGCCGATTATTTGGCAGCCCTGACGGATGCTATCTGCGCGCAGAGAAAGCCCGATGGTTCATTGCCCTTCAGCGCCATCATTGTCTGGGGCGTGGAGGCTGGTTCCACGCTCCGCGCCGCCCTGGCCGCCGGAGGGATCAGGACACCGGAACAGCTTTCGATCATTCTGCTTGGCCGTACCGATATTCCCGAAGAGGCCGATGGCTTCTTCAACCTCATCGGATACAGGGCGTCTGACCAGTGTGACGGGCTTTACGAAGCGATCAACAAGCAATGGGCAGGATCGCAATCCCGGGGAACATTGCGTCTGCTGCCGGTTCACGAGGTGCCGGGCTTCTCCATATCGCAGCACCTGCCGGCATCACCCACCGGGGCCGGTCGTTCGCGATCACGAAGAGAACCCCCCGGGTAGCGCCCGCTGCCTGCCCGGGTCCAACACGCCAGAAGTGGCGGGGCGCATGTCACCGGACGCCGATCGTCGACACGCTTACGACTTGTCTCGCCGCCCGGCCCGGCTTGGACTCACGGGCTGCTTGCAAGGATTGCAGGATTTGACGCGGATGGGCACAACGACCGGATCGGCGGAGGGTAGGTTTCCATGCAGACGGTCGAGGCTTTCATTCGCGGTCTGCCCAAGGCAGACCTGCACATGCACATCGAAGGCAGCATCGAGCCACAGCTCATGCTGGACCTGGCCCATCGTCACGGCATGAGGCTTCGTTGGGATACAGCCGAGGCACTGCGCTCCGCCTACGCCTTCCCGAACCTGAAGTCCTTTCTTGACCTTTACTTCGAGGGTTGCAAGGTCCTGCAAACGGAACAGGACTTCTACGACGTGACCCGCGCCTACCTGCGCCGGGCGCACGCGGATGGCGTGGTCCGTGCCGAAATGTTCATCGGCCCGCAAAGCTTCACGGAGCGAGGGGTTCCGATGGAAAGCCTGATGGGCGGAGTGCTCCAGGCCATGGACGATGCGCGGCGGGACCAGGGAACCAGCTCGGGCCTCATGATCAGCGTCCACCGCCACCGCACGGAGGCGGATGCCATGGCCGTGCTCGACCAGATCATGCCCTGGGCCGGCCGCATCATCGGCATCGGCATGGGTGGTGCCGAGGTGGGTAACCCACCCTCCAACTTCGCCGGCTTCTTCCAGGCTGCACGCGATCGGGGGTTTCGCATCACCGTCCATGCCGGAGAAGAAGGCCCGGCGAGCTACGTGCGCGAAGCGCTCGAGCTGCTCCGCGTGGACCGGATCGACCATGGCAACGCATGTCTGGACGACCTGGACCTTGTGCGGGAACTGGCAGCGCGCCGCACACCGCTGACGGTCTGTCCACTATCCAATCTGCGGCTTCAAGTGGTCACGGATCTGGCTCAGCACCCGCTGAAGGCCATGATGGCCCATGGCCTGCATGTCACCGTCAATTCCGATGATCCGCCTTACTTCGACGGATACGTGACGGAGAACTTGGTGGCCTGCCAAAGCGCCCTCGACCTGTCGGTTCCGGAGATCGTGCGTCTGGTCCGCAATGGATTGGAAGCTGCCTGGGTCACGCGGGAGGAGCGGCAAATCCTGCTCACGCGGCTGGATGACTATCTTGCCGGCCGTACCGAGGCTCAAGCTTGATCATCTGAACGCAGATCGTCGCGCAGCGGCCTTGATGTGTCGGATATAGCGACCTATCCCTCTGGGGACGGGTCGACTGGTTGCGCAACTCAAAAATAGAGGCGTCTTCCGCGCCACCAGATTGTCGAACCGATCATCAGGCAGAAACTCAGATCTGGAATCTCCAGGCCCGGATCAGGCGCAAAGAAATTGCTGCTGAAAAATGGAATATGCGTCCCGATGCTCCGCCGCTCGATCAGCCATTGGCTGATCGCCTGAAGCTCTTTGCTACGCCGATATGAAAAGCTGAGGTCTCCTGGGAAGGTCGCCAGATCGATCCGATAGGACAGGCGATCCGTCGCACCAATTCCTGAAGGCACATGCTATGCCTGCTCAAATAGCAGAATGCACGCAGCACCTTCTGGGTCATTGAGCAAGAAGGCCAAGCATCCACTACCCGCTTTGGTCATCCCAACCGCTGCGGTTGCTGTGAAACAGAAGAGCCATGAGACCAACGCCAATCGCCATCGCCCCACCGCCCCCGATCAACGCAGCGATAAGTGGCGCGCCTTCCATTGGCATCGCTCCGTAGGCAGCAGAGGTAGCCCAGAGCACGAGCCCGGCCATGACCATCCCAAGTACGAAGGCCAGCCCAACCAAGGGGAGGATTCGTTTGCTCACGCCCGGTTTCTGCGAAGGATCAGCACTCTTGCTGCCGGGCACAGCGCTGGATCGATGGCTCATCTTCAGCATCTGATTATGTCCCTTTCCTTAGAGTGACATCACAACAAGCTTATCTCAGACATACTGCAGAGTTCGTTGGCAGCGTCCCGGTGCAGTCGAGCGATCGAACGGCGGTGTGCCCCCCCGGCGCGTGATTGGATTGTTGCAAAGGCCAGGGTTTTGCGCATCAACCGAACGAGATCTTAGTGTATCTCGTATCACATATGGATTGATGCCCAAGTGCGACAGCAGCTGTGGCATGTCTCCATCGGTGTTCGTACTCGCCGTTCGCTGAAGCAGGCAGTCGCGGGGAGATGGCTGTTGCTTCGATCAGCGCCTATGGATCACACGTTCTGGCGCTGGTCACCGTCTTTCAAGAAATGTGATCAGCCACCAGACGGCGCCTGCCAGCATCGCTAGGCCGAGTGCGTAATCTCCGACGGCGAACAGCAATCGTCTCCGGGCTGCCTGCCTTGCAGCAATCTGTTTCACCTGCTTGGCAGTGAGCTTCGGCTTGCCAGTTTTCCGCTTCCTGGCGGTTTGTTTGATCGCCTTGACCGGACTTGCAGCCTGTCTCTGGGTTCGAGATGAGGGGAGCTTTTGATCGGCTTTTGCCGTCTTGCGATTCTTTGGCAAAGAAAGTCTCGGGGCACAGGCATCTGAAGACAAGTGGTACCTAGCGATGCAGACATCAGCCATCAAGGTCGTGCCACGAAGCGAATGCCGGGAACGGCGCAATGCTGAACATCCGAGCCCTATGCAGAAGCGTCGATCATCGCTCTCTTGTTGCCGATCGCGGCACCACGCCGCTGCCGGAATGAAAGCGATGCCTCGGCCACCAGAGGCGCGAACGCGGCGGCATCGTGCCCAAGCGCTTGGTTGCCCGGCATGGTGAGCGTGCTGCGGAATGGGGCAGTGCTTCGTCTGGTTTTTACGTGGGCGTTTGGCGGTGCCACGACCACGAGACACATCCCCACCCTACCGGGGTGGAGCAGCGTTCAGTCCACATATGCTTCGGATGCGGCGGAGGCCTCGATGACGTGCGCCGTGCCCACGACGGCCAGCTTCAGCCAAGATCCGGGCGGGACCATATGGCTGGGCGAGGTCCTGATGGCGACGGATACCGCATCGGTCCCTGCGCGTCCCTCGATCTGAACCTGCATCAGGCAATCGCTTCCAGCGAACTCGGTCGCGATGACCTTGGCATATCCAATGCCCTCAGCTGCGCCACATACGGGGACGAAGGATATCTGCTCCGGGCGCAGCATGATCCGCACCCGCGTGCCGGCGGGATGACCCCCGACAGGAACGTGGCCGAGAGCGCATTCGGCGAAGCCGCCCTGCATCTGTGCCGCAAGAAAGATGGCTGGGCCAAGGAAGCTGGCAACCGTTTCATCGGAAGGCTGGAGATACAGTTCGCGCGGCGGTCCGACCTGCAGCAGCCGGCCATTGCGCATCACGGCCACCTGGTCGGCGAAGGACATGGCCTCGGCTTGGTCATGGGTCACCAGGATCGTGGTGACCCCCGCTTTGTCCAGCAGAGCCGATACCGCTTTCCGGGTGCTGGCGCGCAGCCCGGTATCGAGGGCCGAGAACGGCTCGTCCAGCAGCATCAATCTGGGCTGGCGGGCCAGGGCCCGGGCCAATGCGACCCGCTGCTGCTGCCCGCCGGACAAGGCGTCCGGCCTGCGGCGCAGCAGGTCCTCGTCCAGTTCGACCATCCCGGCCAGGGAGCGGATCCGTGCGTCGCGCCCTGCGGTGCCGCGGGGCAGGCCGAAGCCGATGTTCTCCGCCACGCTGAGATGCGGGAACAGCGCGCCTTCCTGGGCCACCAGCCCGATGCCGCGGCGATGCGCCGGGACCGCGGCCGGGCCATCGGCCAGCACCTCGCCATCCAGGGAGATACGGCCTGTATCCGGGGCATCGAAGCCTGCCAGCAGCCGCAGCAGGGTCGACTTGCCACTGCCGGACGGACCCACGATCGCCGTGCGGCTGCCCTGGGGCGCCGTCAGAACGACGTCATCCAGCGCCAGCACCGACCCGAAGCGCTTGGTGACTCCTTGAAGGCTGAGAAAGCTCATTGCCCGGCGGCTCGGCGGGATTGGCGATGCAGGAGCCAGGTCAGGGGAGAGGTCAGCAGGATCATCAGCAGCGCATATGGCGCGGCTGCGGCGTAGTCGAGTTCGCCGCTGTAGGACCAGAAGGCGGTCGCCAGGGTCTGCGTGCCATTGGGGGCCAGCATCTGGGTCGCCGTCAGTTCCCCCACGATGCCGAGGGAGGCCAGCGCGAGGGCCGCCGCGACACCTGGCGCCGCCAGCCGCAGCGTCACGGTCAGCAGCGTCCTGGCGGGCGAACGCCCCAGCACATGGGCCGCCTGCTCCAATTCAACCGGCGACTGGGCGAGGGAGGCGCGCAGGCCGATGATGGCGCGCGGCAGAAACATCAGCGCATAGGCCAGCATCACCGTGAACAGGGTCTGGTACAGCGGCAGCACCACCCGCACGGCGATCGTCACCAGGGCCAATGCCACGACCACGCCCGGGAGCGCACCGGTCAGGAAGTTGGCGCCCTCCAGGGCGCGCTGCAGCCGGCCTGGCCGACGGATGGACAGCCAGGCGATCGGGAAGGCCGCGGCCACCGTCAGCGCCGCGCCGCACAGCGCCAGCACCAGCGTCTGGCCGAGGGCGGGGCCGATTTCCTGCCAGCGCCAGATGCCGCTGCCGCCCGCAGCCAGCCAGCGCCACAGCGTCAGGGCCGGAACGCCGAGCGAAAGCACCGCCACCCCGAGCAGCAGCGCCAGCGCCGGAAGCGTCCAGTATCCCAGCCGCCGGCGAGCCGGGGGCCGGGCGGCGCCAGCACCGACGCGGGCATAGCGGGCCCGGCCACGAACCGTCGCCTCCAGCCACAGGAGCCCGAGGCAGCAGAGCACCAGCACCAGGGCCAGCATGCTGGCGGCGGGGCCGTTGAAGGTGGACTGGAACTGATCGATGATCGCCGTGGTGAAGGTATCGAACCGGATCAGCGCGAAGAGGCCGTACTCAGCCAGGAGGTGCAGCCCCACCAGCAGCGCCCCGCCGCACAGCGCCAGCCGCAGTTGCGGCACGACAACGCGCCGGAAAACGCGGGCGGGTGGATCGCCCAATGCCGCGGCGGCGTCTTCCAGCGCCGGGTCCAGGCGCCGCAACGCGGCCGAGACGGGCAGGTACATGAAGGGAAAATACGCCAGCACCGAAACCAGCAACCCGGCGGGCAGCCCGTGCAGCCACGGCACCAAGCTCACCCAGGCATAGCTTTGCACGAAGGCCGGCACCGCCAGCGGCGCCACGGCCAGCCAGGACCAAGTCCGGGCACCCGGAAGGTCGCTGCGTTCGGTCAGCCAAGCCATCACCAAGGCCAGGGCGCCGCAGGCCGGCACTGCCAGCAGCACCAGCAGCGTGGTGTTCCACAGCAATTCGCCCACGCGCGGGCGGAACACCAGGGACGACGCGGTTTCCCAGCCGGTTTGCACGGCGACCCAAAGCACGAAGCCCAGGGGCAGCAGCGTCACCAGCGTCACCAGCACGGCGGCGCCGGACAGCACGGGCGCCATGGGTCGGCGGCGGAGCCGGGGCGGCGCCGCATGGCTGGGCAAGGCGCGAAACGCCGCGCCCGCCGCCGGGCATGTCGGCCGTACGTGGTTCAGAGCAATCCGGCCTTGGTCATGAGGGCGCTGACGGCGCGGCTGTCCAGCGTCGCGGGCTGCACGTCCGGTGCCTGCAGCTCGGCCAGCGGCACCAGCTTGGGATGGGACGCCTGGCCATTGCCCACCGCGTATTCAAAGGAGTCGCCGGTGCGCAGCACGCCCTGCCCCTTCGGACCGGCGACCCAGCGCAGAAAGGCCTGGGCCTGCGCTTGGTTCCTGCTGGAAGCCAGCACGCCGCCGCCTGAGATGGAGACGAAGGCCCCCGGGTCCTGGTTGCGGAAATAGTGCAGCTGGACGTTGTTGCTGTTTTCCCCCGTCTTCGCCTGATCGCCGAAGAAGTAATAGTGGTAGATGACGGCCCCGGGGATCTCGCCGGCGTTCACGGCCTTCAGGCAGGTGCTGTTGCCGCGGTAGGCGACGAAGTTCTGTTTCATGCCCTGCAGCCAAGCCAGCGTCGCCGCCTCGCCCTTCAGTTGCAGCATGGCGCCGACGATGGCCTGAAAGTCCGCCCCGCTCGGCGAGGCGGCCCAACGCCCCTTCCAGGACGGGTCGGCCAGATCCATGATGGACTTCGGCAGCTGCGCCTCGGTCAGCTTGCGGGTGTCATAGGCGAAGACGGTGCTGCGCGCGGCAATGCCCATCCAGCGCCCCTGCGCCGGGCGGAAATGGGCGGGCACCAGCCCCAGCGTCGTGTCGTCCAGCGGCGCGAAAAGGTTGGCGGACTGCACCAGCGCCATGGCGGGCGAGTTTTCGGTCAGGAATACGTCGGCGGGAGAAGCGGCACCCTCCTGCACGATCTGGTTCGCCAGTTCGGTATCGCCGCCGTTGCGTACCGTGACCTTCACGCCGGTCTCCGCGGTGAAGCCGTTCACCCACTCCTTGGTCAGGCTGGCGTGCTGCGCGTTGTAGACCAGCAGCTCACCGGCCGCCTGGGCACGCCCGCTCCTCGCCAGAAGGGAGGACGCACCGGCGGCAAGAAGGGCGGCGACGCCGCGACGGGGGATCGTCATTGGGGAATGCCTTGGCTGATCGGCCCCTGCGGCCGGATGGACGCAAGTGGCAACGAGGGAGCGATCCGGTCAAGTTAATGATTCTTAGAAGCGTTCTCAGCGATGGAAGGTCCGTTGCGACCCGGGCCGGTGGCCCTTTCACATGATCGCCGGGCCAAATGCTCACAGGGTCGGCACCGCGTCCCTGCGTCACGCCACCTGGAATGGCTGGACGCGAAGCAACCTCCACCCATTCCGCGCAGCGGGTGCGCGGCTGTTCCACAGGGCCCGGCAGGTGGCCCCCGTCGCTTGCCCGGTTCGCCTGGCCTCGCTACGCTCCAAGCGTCGTCAACCGCAACCGACAGGAGGGACGCGGTGCATCGCTGCCATCACAACCGTCGCGGCCCCGTTGCGGCCCTGCAGATGCGTTTGCAGGGCTGATCAGGCGGCGGACTTCCCCAGTTTCTTTCCCCGGTCAGCTCATCCTGTGATGAACGTGCCGCGCCTGGACCCTGGTCCGGCCCGGCGGGCGAAAGACGACCCGATGTCCCTGATCACCCTCGAAGCCCTTGGCATGGCCCTGGGCGCTCCCCTCTTTTCCGGCCTCGACCTCATCATCCAGAAGGGCGACCGCATCGGCCTCGTCGCCCGCAACGGCGGCGGCAAGTCCACGCTGCTGCGCATTCTAGCCGACCGTGCCGAGCCTACCGCGGGATGCTGCCGGTATGGTCGCAACCTATGCGTCACGCTGATGCAGCAGGACCCCGAGCCCGCCGCGCTGTCCCTGCCGGTGCGCGAAGTTCTGCTCCAGGCCCTGCCCGCCGAAAGCCGGGACTGGGAAGGCTGGCGGGTGGATGTGGCGCTGGACGCCATGGCGATCCCGGGCGCGCTGCACGACCGCCCACTGGGCACGCTCAGCGGCGGCTGGCAACGCATGGCCCTGCTGGCCCGGGCGTGGCTGACGGAACCTGATGTCCTGCTGATGGACGAGCCGACCAACCACCTGGACCTGCAGCGGATCGGCCAGTTGCAGCGCTGGATCGCGGCCCTGCCACAGGACACCGCGCTGCTGGTCGCCAGCCACGACCGCGCCTTTCTGGACACGGTGACGCGGCGCACCCTGTTTCTGCGCACCACGGCCCCGGTGGAGTTCCGGGCCCCCTACGGCACCGCGCGGGCCAGCCTGGCGGAGCGGGACGAAGCGACGGCGCGCCGGCATGAGACCGAGCTCCGCCAGGCCACCCGGCTGCGGCAGCAGGCGGCCAAGCTGCACAACATCGGCGTCAATTCCGGCTCCGACCTGCTGAACAGCAAGACCAAGCAGCTGCGGGAACGCGCGGAGCGCATCGAGGCCGCGGCGCGCCCGGCCCATCGCGAAAGCCCGGCCGTGCAGATCCGGCTGGCCGACGGCGACACCCATGCCAAGACCCTGCTGACGCTCGACGCCGTGACGGTAGCGGCGCCGGACGGGCGGCGGCTGTTCCGCACCGGCAAGCTGCGCCTGCACCCCGGGGACCGCGTGGTGCTGCTGGGCGCCAACGGCACCGGCAAGTCGCGCCTGTTGGGCTTGGTGACAGAGGCCATCGCGGGGCGGCCGCATCCGGGGCTGACGGTCAGTGCCACGGTGGTGGCGGGCATCTGCGACCAGTCGCTCAGCCACCTGCGGCCGGACGAGATGGTGCACGATGCCGTCGCCGGGCGCTTCGCGGTGAGCGATCAGCGTGTCCGCACCCTGCTGGCCACGGCGGGATTTGCGGTGGAACGACAGGGGCAGCGTGTCGCGCAGTTGTCCGGCGGCCAGAAGGCGCGGCTGGCGATGCTGATCCTGCGGCTGCAGGAACCCAACTTCTTTCTGCTCGACGAGCCGACCAACCACCTCGACATCGAGGGGCAGGAGATGCTGGAAGAGGAACTGCGGCAGCGGGACGGCGCCTCGCTGCTGGTGTCGCACGACCGCCGCTTCGTGGAAAACGTCGGCACGCGGTTCTGGCGGATCGACCGCGGCACGCTGGCCGAGGTGGACGACCCGCAAGGCTTCTTCAGCGCGATGATGGCCCCAGGGTAAGCACGACAGGGAACCAGATGGCCGCAGCCACGCAATCCGCCCGGCCCGCCGCTGTCATCTTCGATATGGATGGCCTGCTGTTCGACAGCGAGGCGCTGTACCACGACGCCATCCTGGCGGCTGCCCGCGAGCTCGGGCACCGCTTCACCACGGCTGACTTCCTGCTGCTGGTCGGCCGCCCCTGGCCGGTGAACCGTGCCGCCCTGCAGGCCCATATCGGCCCGTCGGGAGATGTCGAGGCGTTTCGCGCAGCATGGTCCCGGCATTACGAGAGAATGAAGGGCGCCCTGGCCATCAAACCGGGTGCTGTGTCACTGCTGGACCGTCTGGACACGCTGGGCCTGCCGCGCGCCATCTGCACTTCTTCCGGTCATGATGAGGTGCGGCACAACCTGGCGCTACACGGCCTGACGAACCGCTTCCACGCCATCATCGCCGCCGGAGATTATGCGGTAGGAAAACCGGCGCCCGATCCATTCCTGCGCGCCGCGGCGGTGCTGGGGGTGGCACCGCAGGATTGCTGGGCGCTGGAGGACTCGCACAACGGCGTCCATTCGGCCGCTGCCGCGGGCATGCGGACCATCATGGTGCCGGACCTGCTGCCCGCCACCGAGGAGATCCGATCGCTTTGCCACCACATCGCGGCCGATCTGCATGCGGTCCGGAAGCTGCTGCGATAAGCCGGCGCGACAACCATGGTGGGCGAGATCCGGTCGCTGGCGCAGATCAAACCGCCCACCCCGCCTCGCGATCGGCTGATACGAAAGCCACGCGACGCCGTATTCAGCCCGACCGCATGCTTCCGGCCTGAAGGCGGACCACCTGGTCCTCGCCGATCCCGGACGGAGACGAAACGCCGAGCAGGCCAAGGTCACGCATGACCTCCGCACCCAACAGGTTCGCGGCATGCGCCACGCCCTCTGCCCCGGCAAGGGCGGCTGCGTAGATGAAGGGGCGGCCGACAAAGACAAAGGCAGCGCCGAGCGCCATGGCCTTGAGGACATCCGCGCCGCGACGGATGCCGCAATCCATCATCACCGGGATGCCGCCTGCGGCCTCGACCGCGGCGGGCAGGGTGCGCATGGGCGACACCGCGCCATCGAGCTGGCGGCCGCCATGGTTGGACAGGATAACCCCGTCGGCGCCCGCCTCCCGCGCCAGCAGGACGTCCCTGGGGTGCAGGATGCCCTTGATGACGAGGCGCCCCTTCCATTGCCGGCGGATCTGGCCGACATGCCCCCAGTCCAGGTGATCCTTGCGCCCGAAGTCGCGCATGACGGCGCCGGACATGATCGGCGCGCCGCGGGTGGCATAGGAATTCTCGAAATGCGGCATTCCAGGCCGCCATAGGGTTCGCAGAAAGGTGTTCATCGTCCAGTCCGGGCGCACCATGCCATCCCAGGCCAGACGCAGGCTCGGCCGCAGCGGCGTCGAAAAGCCGCTGCGGATGTTGTTTTCGCGGTTCGCCAGGACGGCGGTGTCGACGGTAAGGACGAGGGTGCCGACGCCCGCCCGGGCCACGCGGTCCACCAGCGCGGCAATCCTGTCCGGCTCCCCGGGCAGGTAGGCCTGGAACCACATGCCGGGATTGGCGTCGAACACCTCTTCCAGCCGGATCAGCGACGAGCCGCTCATGATCATCGGGATGTCGAGCTGCCGCGCGGCCCGCGCGAGTTGCAGATCACCCCGGTAGGCGATCAGCGCGCTGATACCCATGGGAGCGATGCCAAACGGCATGGCGTAGGTATGGCCGAACAGCTCCGTCGCCTGGCTCCGTCCTGAAACGTTGCGCAGCACCCGCGTGACGAAGCGGTATTCGGCGAAGACCTGCCGGTTGTCCGTGCGCGTCAGGCTGTCCTCGGCCGCCCCGGCGACATACCCGTAAATCGGGCGCGGCAAGTGGCGGCGCGCGGCCTTTTCCAGGTCGTCCAGGCTGAGGATGTGCCGCATGCGGCGCGGGACCTGCCGGACCGGCGGCTTGGCGGAAGCTGGCGTTGCGTTCCCTTCGGTCAGTTCCATCGCGACATCGGGTGCGCCGATGTCCTGTCGCTTTGCATCCGACATCACGAATGACCCTCCGGCGGCAGGTGGCAGATCCAGGCGGCCGTTCCCTGGAACGGTGCCGCCCTTTCATCGCTCAGGGTGCCACCGGCGAGCCGCTCAAGGGCATTCCCCGGCACGGGACCGCTGTCGCTGCCCTTGTCCCCGGGAAAGTCGCTTTCGAACATGCAGCGCGGCGCAGCGGCCGGCGATCACTGCTGCCACGGCGTCTTTTCCCAGATCTGGCGATAGCGGGCTTCCTGGGCAGGCATCTGCGCTTCCCACTCGGCCCCCGGCAGATAGGCCATGGGCAGTTCCAGCTGCCGTGCCTTCTCGGCCCAGTCCGGCTTGGCGATCACCCGGGCGATGGCCTCCTGCAGCTGCAGGGCAATCTCATCCGGCATGGCGCGCGGCGCGCCGATGCCGCGTTCGCTGGTCATCAGCACGTCGTAGCCGAGCTCCTGGAAGGTGGGCACATCCGGCATCAGCGCCCAGCGCTTCGGCCCCATCCCCGCCAGCGGCCGCAACGCAGGCTGGTCCTGTCCCAGCATGCCGATCTCGCCCAGGTTCAAGCCGGCGACATCGATATGCTTGGCCAGAATGGCGTTCTTGACCTGCCCGGCCCCGGCATACGGCGTGTGGATGAACTCCGTACCCGTCACCGCCTGGAACAGCGTCAGCGCCAGGTGGTCATCGGTGCCGACGCCGGAGGTGCCCACGCTGAGCGCGCCGGGGCGGCGCTTCGCCTCGGCCACAAGGTCGGCGAGCGACTTGATCGGCGAATCCCGGTGCACCACGAAGGCCGTCGGGTCATCGACCAGCCGTGCGATAGCGCGGATCTTCGTGCGGTCGTAGCGGACGCGCCGCTCCACCGGGATGGACAGGTAGCCCGGCGTGTTGATGCTGCCGATGGTGTAGCCGTCCGGCCGCGCGGTCTGCATCGCGACATAGGAGGTCTCGCCCCCCGCGCCGGGCTTGTTGCTGATCACGAAGTTGGCGCCGGGCAACTCAGCGGACAAGGCCTGCCCCAGGGCGCGCAGCATCACGTCGGTGCCGCCGCCCGGCGCGAAGCCCACGATGATCTCGATCGCGCGGCCGTTGGGCCAGGCAGCCTGCGCCAGCGCCGGGCGCGCGAGCGGCAGCGCGACCAGGGCGGCGCCCGCTGCCAGCAGTCCACGGCGTTGCAGGTGGTGCGGACGGGTCATTTCTTGTTTCCTCCAGAGGGACGTCGTGGGCGCCGCGTCAGGCAGCCGGGAAAAGGCCGGCCTTCATCCCGCCGGGCACGACCACCGCGCCCTCCAGGCTCGGCAGGCGCCCCGCCAGCACGGCGATGATGCTGTCCGCCGCGCCGCAGGCCATGCCGGTCGCGCCGCGCGGCGTGTTGGCGGCCAGGTGCGGCGTCGGCACGACACGCGGGTGGCTGCGGAAGCGGCTGTCGGCTTCCAGCGGCTCCTTCGCGAAGACATCGACGCCCGCCCAGCCCACCTGGCCGGAATCCAGCGCCGCCAGCAGCGCATCCTGGTCCACGATGCCGCCACGGGCGGTGTGCACGAGCACCGCGCCCTGGGGCAGCAAGGCCAGCTCCGCCGCGCCGATCAGGCCACGGGTTTCCGGCTCCAGCGGGCAATGCAGCGACAGCACCTGGGCCTGGCGCAGCAGCTCGGGCAGCGTTTCCACGCGCTCGCCCGGGCCCGGCAGGGCACCGGCCGGCAGGTAGGGGTCATAGGCCAGGACGCGCATGCCGAAGGCAGCGGCGTAGCGCGCCACCTTGGAGCCGATGGCGCCGTACCCGACGAGGCCGAGCGTCATGCCGTCGATGTCGCGCGTCATGCGGGAGGTCTTTTCCCACAGGCCCTCGCGCATGCCGCTGACCACGGAAGGCATGTCCTTCAGCATGAACAGCATCAGCGCCATGGCGTGCTCGGCCACCGAGCGGGAATTCGCCCCGGCCGCCCGCGTCACGGTCAGGCCGCGGGCCTTTGCGGCGGGGATGTCGATGCCGTCGATGCCCGCGCCGTGCCGTGCCACGATGCGAAGCTCCGGCGCTGCGGCATCCATGATCGTGCCGTTGATGATTCCCTGGCGGTGCAGGATCGCCACGGGGCGGTGCCTGCCAATGGCGGCGAGCAGCTCGTCCTCGCCCGGGTAGCCGGTGGTGCAATGCACCGCGTAGCCTGCTTCCTCCAGCATGGCGACGGCTTCGGGAGCCAGCTTGGCGGCGGAGACGAGGACGTTCGGGCGCGTGGTGTCGGGCATGGGGCGGTGTTCCGGAACTGGCAAAGTCGGCATTGCGCGAATTGAGCTTTCCACAGGCGCCGTGAGACGGCATTGCGCGCCGGCGATCACCCGGGCGCGAAACCGGACGCGGGCCGATAACGGCCGGTGACGTCGGACCAGCATGTTCACCCCGGCCCGGGGCTTTGCTTTCCCGGCGCCACCCTGCCTTGGCTTGGCGGGCGGCTAGTCCAGCCCCTCGCAGCCCAGACGCCGCAGAGACGCATCGACCCAGGAAGCGTCATGGGTCCCCGCCGCGATATCGGCGACCTGCTTTCCTTCCGCCGCGTGCTTGGCGCTGGCGGCGGCATGGATGACATCGGCTTCCTCGAAGGGCACGCACAGCAGGCCGTCGTCGTCGCCGAGGATCAGGTCGCCCGGCGCGATCACCATGCCGTCGATGGCCACAGGAAGGTTGATCTCGCCCGGGCCATCCTTGTAGGGGCCACGATGCGTCACGCCGGCCGCGAAGACCGGGAAGTTCTGCGCACGGATGGCAGCGCTGTCGCGGATCGCGCCGTTGATCACGATGCCGCCAAGGCCGCGCTTCACCATCTGCGCCAGCATCAGCTCGCCGATCAGCGCGTTGGTGAGATCCCCACCCGCATCCACCACAATCACGTCGCCGGGCTCGGCCAGCGCGATGGCCTTGTGGATCATCAGGTTGTCGCCGGGCCGCGTTTTCACGGTCAGGGCGGGGCCGCTCAGCACAGCACCATCGGCGTGCATCGGGCGGAGGCGTGCTCCCCCCGCCGTCATGCGCGACATCACGTCGCTGACATTCGCGACCGGCAGGGAACGAAAGCTGTCAACCAGCGCGGGCGCAACGCAGCGCGTGCGGCGAAGAATGCGAAATCCAGCGGCCATGGCCGTCCCCTTTCCCTTGGGAGGCGCCATGACAGCGCCGTTTGTTTGACAACGATGCATTCCGAATGCCAGAACCCCAGACAAAACGCAACGCCGTTTCGAATTTGGCGAGAAAGGGATGAAAGCACCATGACCCACCGCACGTTCACGCCCGTGTCGCGCCGCGTCCTCCTGGGCGCAGGCATGGCCGGGCTGGCATTGCCGCTGGCCCGTCCCGCCGTGTCGCAGGAAAGCTACCCGGCACGTGCCGTGCGGGTGGTCGTGCCCTGGGCGCCCGGCGGCGCGGTGGACACGCTGGCCCGGCGCCTGTCGCAGAAGTTGTCCGAGCAGATGGGCCAGCCCTTCGTGGTCGAGAACAAGTCGGGGGCCACGGGCACCATTGGCGCGGGCGAGGCCGCCCGGGCGGCGCCGGACGGCTACACGCTGCTGGCCATGGACAACACCTACGCCATGCTGCCCTACCTGTTCAGCCGCCTGCCCTTCGACTTCGAGACCGCCTTCCGCCCGGTCACGGTCACCGCCTTCTCGCCGATCCTGCTGGCGGTGGGCGAGAAGTCGCCCTTCCGCGACCTCGCCGCCCTGATCGCGGCGGCGAAGCAGGACCCCGAGAAGCTGACCTATGGCACCGGCGGCACCGGCAGCGCGCCGCATTTCGCGACGCTCGCCTTCGAGCGCGCGGCGGACGTCAAGCTGTACCACGTGCCCTATCGCGGCGCGGGGGAAGCGGTGATCGGCGTGCTGTCGGGCAATGTCAGCCTGGTCATGCTGTCGCCCGGCTCGGCGCTCGGCAACATCCGCGGCGGGCAGCTGCGGCCGCTGGCCATCAGCGGCGCGCACCGCGTGGCGGCGCTGCCGGAGGTACCGACCTTCGGGGAAGCCGGACTGCCGGGCTACAGCGTCATCAACTGGTCTGGCCTGGCCGCGCCGAAGGGCACGCCGGATGCCGTGGTGCAGCGCCTGCAGCAGGAAGCCGCCCGCGCCCTTGCCGCCCCCGACATGAAGAGCTTCATCGCCGACCTCGGCTCGGAGCCGGGCGGCATCGCGCCTGATGCCTTCGCCCGCCTGATCCAGGAGGAAACGGCGCGCTGGCGCGACGTCGCCGCCGCCGGCGGCATCGAGAAGCAGTAAGGGCCACGACGATGAGCTTCTTCGCCGCGCCTCCGCGCATCGAGACCGAGATCTTCACCCGCCTGCCGGACCGCTTCCGGCAGCCGCGGCGCAGCGCCTGGGGCGATGCCAACCGTGCCGGGCGGCCGGTGGACAGCTTTCTGGAAGGCCCCGCCTTCGACCGGCAGGGCAGGCTCTACGTCACCGACATCCCCTTTGGCCGCATCTTCCGCGTCTCGCCCGCGGGGGAATGGGAGCAGGTTGCCGAATATGACGGCTGGCCGAACGGGCTGAAGATCCATCGGGACGGGCGGATCTTCATCACCGACTACAAGCGCGGCATCATGTTGCTGGACCCGGAAGGCGGCGCCGTCACCCCGTTCCTGGACACCGTGCGCTCTGAAAGCTTCAAGGGCGTCAACGACCTGGTCTTCGGAGCCGGGGGCGAGCTGTACTTCACCGACCAGGGCCAGACCGGGCTGCAGGACCCCACCGGGCGCGTCTACCGCCTGAGCACGGATGGGCGGCTGGATTGCCTGATCGACACGGTGCCGAGCCCCAACGGCATCGTGGTGGCGCCGGACGCGTCCTTTCTGCTGGTGGCGGTGACGCGGGCCAACCAGATCTGGCGCCTGCCGCTGCATGCCGATGGCAGCGTGACCAAGGCCAGCATCTTCTGTCACTTGCATGGTGGACCCAGCGGCCCCGACGGGCTGGCGCTGGACGCCGAGGGCGGGCTGCTGGTCGCCCATGCGGGTTTCGGCACGGTGTGGCGCCTGTCGCCCCGCGCCGAGCCACTGGCCCGCATCGCCTCCTGCGCCGGATGGTCCACCACCAATCTGGCCTTCGGAGGCGCGGACGGCCGCAGCCTCTTCATCACGGAGTCCGAAACCGGGTCGATCCTGCGGGCAACCCTGCCGGTACCCGGGCAACCGCTCTACTCCCACGCCGCTCACGCCTGATCAGGGCTGGCTTGCCGTCAGCCCGCCCGGGTCGTAACGGTGCTTGCATGACCACCCCGACCCGACCCATCGCTTCATTGGAAGGCGTCGCCTCGGCAGGGCGCGCCCTCACCCTGCTGTCCGCCTTCCGCAAGGGCGACGACGCCGTATCGCTGGCGGAGCTGACAGCGCGGACGGGTCTGGTGAAGACCACGATCATGCGGCTCGCCATCTCGCTGGAGGAGCACGGTTATCTGGTGCGGCTGCCCGATGGGTCGTACCGCCTGGGCGTCGAGCTGTTCCGCCTGGGCTCGGTCTACCAGCAGTCCTTCCGGATCGAGGCGCATGTCATGCCCGCTCTGGAGAAGCTGGTCGCGGCGACGGGTGAAAGCGCCTCTTTGTATGTGCGGAGCGGCAACCAGCGGCTTTGCTTGTACCGGGCTGACTCGCCGCACACCCTCCGCCTGCACGTACGGCAGGGCGACCTGCGACCGATGGATGATTCGGCGACGGCGCAGGTGCTCCGCCTGTTCGAGGACGTCGCACACCGCGGAGAAACCGGGGTCTCGCTCCCGCTGTATACGAGCGGAGCGACAGACCCCCACATCGCCAGCATGGCGGTTCCCGTCTTCGGGCCCGGCGAAAGTTTCGCAGGCGCCCTCAGCTTGACGGGGCCGGTCACGCGCTTTGACCGGGAAGCGGCAAACAGGGCCGCCAGGACCGTGCTGACCGTCGCGGCCGATCTCACTCGTGCCCTTGGTGGCACGCCCCATCCTTCCGGCCAGCAATCATAGACGATGACGCGGGCGAATGACGGAGGCGAGCCAGGGATCGGCCAGATCGCCGGCTCAGCGCTCGCGTTCCTTCGCCAGACCGGATAGCCCCGCGATGCTCCCAAGGACGCAGGCGCTCGATATGGCATCCGCACACCGTGCGGAAACCTGCCGGCGCCTGCCCCTGGCATCACCCGGCGATCGGGTACAGGTATCGTGCGGCGGTGGAGAAATCGAAGGTTGCGAAGTTGAAGGTCGAGATGCCGGGGGTATCCACTGTCACGATCCGCGCCGCCGCGGTCTCGAAGAAGGCGCGGAAGTGCTGGCTCGACTTGATGGCGATGACCTTGTAGCCGTCCATCGGCATGCCGTGCAGCTTGAGCATCTCGTCATCCAGCAGCTGCGACTTCAACTCGGTGACGATGACGTCGACATGCCCGATGCGCAGCCGGGTGGACAAGCCGTAGTCCCGCTCGCCACCCTTGCCCATCGGCGTGCTGGCGATGAAGCGGCAGCGCGTGTTCATCACGACCTCGGCCTCGACCTCCAGCGGCGGACCGTGCAGCGTGTCCACCTTGCCGCCCAGCGAGACGGCTATGCGCGCACCCTCCCCCGCCCGGTGGGCAGCGGCCACCACCGCGGAGTCGGCAAGATGCGCGAAGCAGGTGCCCGGCACGTTCCGGCGCAGCAGCTCGGCCAGCAGCCACGTGCCATCGCCCGGCGCACCCGCGCCGGGATTGTCGGAGGTCTCGTTGACGATCACCGGCGCTTCCGGGCAGGACAGCGCCAGTTCCAGCCCCTCCGCCGCGCCGGGCAGATCAACCGTGAAGACGTCGCGCTGCCGCCAGATGACGTCGGCGACATCGCGCGCCGCCTTTCGCGCCAGCGCCTCGTCGCCATCCGCGATGGCGATCACGGACACGCAGGTGGCGTCCGAATCACCGTAGGGAAAGCCGTGATAGGCGGCGCAGTTCAACATGCCCGGCTTCGCCTCCCACTCGGCGCAACGGGCATTCACCGCTTTCAGCGGGCCATGAAAGGTCGTGGTGGTCGGAATCATCATCGGCAGCCGGGTCAGCGCCATGCGCGGCTTGAGCAGGCCGCGCACCATCAGGTGCAGATGATGGATGGCATCCCGGCCCCGCTCATACATGTCGATATGCGGGTATTCCTTCACGCCAAACAACATGTCGGCGTTGTCGACCATCCGCTCGGTGATGTTGCCATGCAGGTCGAGGGTCGCCGCGATCGGCATGGCGGCACCGTAGTCCAGCCGCAGGGTCCGCAGCAGGTCTCCCTCGATGTCGCCGGTGCTTTCGGCAATGCCGGCACCGTGCAACTCCAGGCAGATGGCGTCGAAGGGGGCCACGGCGCGCAGCCCGTCCAGCACCCGGCGCTTGATCTCCGCCCAGGTTTCCGCCCGGATAAAGCCCGATGGGCTGGTGATGGCGGCGAAGGTCGGCAGCAGCTCGATGCCGCCCAGCGCCTGCGCCTCGTCGACCATGCCGCCGATGTAGTCCCGCACGCCGCGGTGGCGGTTCAGGATCTCCTCCCCCTCGATCCAGGAGCGGATGGAGAAGGCGGCCTGGTCGGTCAGTTCGCTGGAAAAGGTGTTGGTCTCATGCGAGACCTGGGCGATCGCGATACGCATGGGTCATCCTTTGGCGCCGCGACGTTGCGGCGCCCTGAGCGAGCGGGGTGGAAACAGCGGCGGCGGGCCGGTCAGGTGAAGCGGGCGCTCCAGAACACGTGCAACCCATCCGGCACGTCGGCCAGCCTGCTGGTCCAGGCAGTCTTGTTGAAGTACTGGCCGGTGGGGATGTAGACCGCGTGCCGCAGCGCGGCGGCCTGGATCTCGCGCGCCAGCCGCAATTGCCCGGCGGGCTCGGACGCATCGATCCAGGCGTTCCGCAGCGCGTCCACCTCCGGAACCTCGGGCCAGCCGAAATAGGTCTGCCCGCCGGAGGTCCGCAGCATCTGGCTGACGCCGGGATTGACCAGGTCCAGCCCATACCAGGTGGTGTGGAACATGTTCCAGCCGCCTGCATCCGGCGCCGCCTTGCTGGCGCGGCGCTGCACCAGCGTGCCCCAGTCGGAAACCACGTAATCGACGTTCATGCCGAGGCGGCGCAGCACGTCGTTCGCCACCTCGCCCAGCGCGGCCAGCACGGGGTTGTCGGAGGCCGCCATCAGCACCACGCGCTCGCCCTTGTAGCCCGCCGCCTGCAAGGCCTTCTTCGATGCCTCGAAATCCTTGCGGCCATTGAGCGCGGCCATGCCGGCATCGTTGGCCATCGGCGTTTCAGGCGGAAACACGCCGACGCCGGCGCGCCACATGCTGGGGTCGCCCGCCGCCGCCGCCATGCAATCCTCCTGCGAGAAGGCCTCCATCACGATGCGGCGGATCTCGGTGTTGTTGAAGGGTGGATGCAGGTGGTTGAAGATGCCGGTGCCGACGATGCCGAGCGGGCTGCTGCGCCGCGCCTGCATGGTGCGGGACCGATCGATCAGCGGCAGCAGGTCGTTGGGCGGGTTTTCCCACCAGTCGACCTCGCCGTTCTGCAGCGCGCTCATCGCCGTGCCGGGGTCGGGCATCACCGTCCATTCCACGCGGTCCACATGCACCACCTTGGGACCGGCCGCCCAGCTGGACGTGCCATCCGGCCGGGGCACGTAGTCGCGGTTGCGCTCGTACACCACCTTGGCGCCGACGATGCGCTCATCCGCCTTCCAGCGGAACGGGCCGGAGCCGATCAGCTCCCGGATCTGCTGGTTGGACGGGGTTTCCGCCACCCGCTCGGGCATGATCACCAGCGCTGGCGGGCCAAGCCGCGCCAGCGTACCCAGGATGCCGGGATAGGGCTTCTGCAGACGGATCACGAAGCGGTCGTCGGCGGGGGCGGAGATCTCGGC
The DNA here is from genome assembly GCF_017355405.1 of Roseomonas haemaphysalidis. NCBI lineage: Bacteria > Pseudomonadati > Pseudomonadota > Alphaproteobacteria > Acetobacterales > Roseomonadaceae > Roseomonas > Roseomonas haemaphysalidis. The sequence continues at coordinate 1,605,188 of NZ_CP061177.1, read as the reverse complement.
CACGCGCGCCATCAGCGTCGCGCCCTCGGCGTTGCGCTCGGCCCATCGGCGGATGGAGGCGACGCAGTCGCGGCCCCGCACGGGCTCGCCGTCATGGAACTTCAGGCCGGGGCGCAGCGTGAAGGTCCAGAGCCGGCCGTCATCCTCCACGATGTGGCCGGCCACCATCTGCGGCTGCGGGCGCAGGCTGCTGTCCAGGCCGTAGAGCTGGTCCCACACCATCAGCGCGTGGTTGCGCGTGACATAGGCGGTGGTGAAGACGGGGTCGATCACCGTCAGGTCGCTTTGCGGCACGAAGCGCAGCGTGGTGCGCTGCGCCTGCGCCAGGGCGGGTCGGGACAGAAGGACGGCCGACCCTGCGGCGGCTGTGAGAAATGACCGGCGGTGCATAGGCTTTCTTCTCAGCTGAGGCGTGAATACCGGTGTCCGGGGCGCGGCGCCGCTGCGAGCGGTCTTGATGCTGGCGGCCATGCTAGACAGCCCCCGCCGCCCAAAGCAACCATGGCACCGGCGGAGCGCGCCGCCGGCACCGCGGCATCCTGACGGCGGCGGAAGCGCCGGCCGCCCCTACCGGCCCGCATCCGCGAGGACCAAGTCGGCATCGACTTTTCTGTGCTGCTCGGCGTCGAATTCGCCACAGATCTTCGCGGTCACCACCGTCGCGATGCTGTTGCCGATGACATTGGTGGTCGCCACCGCGATCGACATGAAGCGGTAAACGCCGAACAGGATCGCCAGCCCCTCGACCGGCAGCACGCCCGTGGCGGCCACCGTCGCGGCGAACACCACGAAGCTGCCGCCTGACACCGTGGCGGCGCCCTTGGACGTCAGCAGCATGATGCCGAGAATGCCGAGCTGCTGCCCCAGGTCCAGCGGCACGCCATAAGCGTTGGCCAGGAAGATGACCCCCATGGACATGTAGATCGAGGTGCCGTCCAGGTTGAAGGCATAGCCGGTCGGCAGCACCAGCCCGGCGGTTTGCCGCGACACGCCGTATCGTGGCAGCTTCTCCAGCAGGCGCGGCAGCACGCTTTCCGACGATGCGGTGCCGAGCACGATGTAGATTTCTTCGCGGATGAACCGCAGAAAGTGAAACAGGTTGAGACGGAACAGCGCGCACACCGTGCCAAGGACGATGGCGATGAACGCGATCACGGTGCCGTAGAAGGTGAGCACCAGGTAGACCAGCGACAGCAAGACGCTGGAACCGCTGGAGCCGACGGCGAAGGCCACCGCGCCGAAGGTGCCGATCGGCGCCATCATCATGATGATGTGGATGAACTCGAACAACACATCGGAGATGCGGTTGAGACCGCGTTCCACCGGCGCGCGCTTGTCGGCCTTCATGCGCAGCAGCGCGGCGCCGAACAGGATCGCCACCACCAGCACCTGCAGCAGCTCGCCGCGCGCGAAGGCGCCCACGAAGTTGTCCGGAAAGATGTTGAGGATGAAGCCCAGCGTCGTGTGCGCTTCCCCGGCGGCGGGGACCGGCGGGCGGGCACCCTGCGCGGCGGCGGTGGCGGCCGCCATGCCCTTCCCCACCCCCAGCAGGTTGCCGGCCAGCAGGCCGAAGGCGAGGGCGAGCGTGGAGATCAGCTCGAAATACAGCATCGCCACCAGCCCGACCTTGCCGATGCGCTTGAAATCCCCCGCCGCGACGATGCCCGACGCGACGCACAGGAAGACCAGCGGCGCCACGGCCGTCTTGATCAGGCGCAGGAAGATGTCACCGAGGATCTTCAGCTGCACGGCCACGGCCGGGAACAGGAATCCCATCGCCACGCCCAGCACCATCGCCAGAATGATCTGGAAACCCAGCCCGCGCCACATGGGTCTGGGAGGCGGAGCGGTGCTCGTGCCAGACATGATGCTTCTCCCTTGATGATTGGCGGGGGCCTCGGCGAAGCCGCCCCGCGATGCGCCGGCCGCGTCGGAACGCCGCCGCCGCCGTGGCTTCAGGATGCCTGGCCGCGCGACGCCGCCACCGCGCGGTCCACCATCTGCGGCGCCATGCCCAGGTAGTTGGCCGGGTCGGTGAGCCGGTCGATGGCAGCGCGATCCAGGTGGCAGGCAACCACGGGATGGCGCGCCAGCGCATCGGCCAGCGTGCCGCCCTGTTCGTTCACCTCGCGGCAAACGTCGTAGACGATGTCGTGCGCCTCGTCCCGGCCGGTGAAGGGGGCCAGGCCCATCATCACCGCCTCCGCGACGATCAGGCCCCTGCTGCTGCCGAGGTTGGCGCGCATGCGTGCCTCGTCCACGATCAGCCCGCCCAGCGCGAACTTCGCCTGATGCAGCGCGCTGGCCGTCAGCAGGAAGCTTTCGGGGATGGCCATCCATTCGGCGTGCCAGGGGCCGGTGGCCCGTTCCAGATCCGTGACCATGGCATCCAGCATCAGCCCGGCCTGCTGCCGGACGCCCTTGGCGGCGGCGAGCATCAGCTCCGCGGAGATCGGATTGCGCTTCTGCGGCATGGTGGAGGACGCGCCGCGGCCTTTCACGAAAGGCTCGTACACCTCGGCGAACTCGGTGGAAGCCAGCAGCATGATGTCATAGGCGATCTTGCCCAGCGAACCGGCGATCAGCGCCAGCAGGTTGACGGCCTCGGCGAAGCCGTCGCGCGCGACATGCCAGGTGGTGGCCGGCACGCCCAGGCCGAGTTCCCGGCAGAACGCCGCCTGCACGTCCAGGCCCTTGTCGCCCAGGGAGGCCAGGGTGCCCGCCGCGCCGGCGAACTCGCCCACCAGGACGCGTGGCTTGAGCTGCGCCAGCCGCTCGGCATGCCGGTCGAACATGGCCAGCCAGATCGCCGCCTTGTAGCCGAAGGTGACCGGCAAAGCCTGTTGCAGATGCGTGCGGCCGGCCATCGCCGTGTCCCGGAACCGGGTCGCCAAGCCACACAGGATGCGGCGGAGTTCCGCGATGTCGCCTTCCACGATCTCCAGGCCGGCGCGCACCCGCAGCACATCGGCGGTGTCCATGATGTCCTGCGTCGTCGCGCCCCAGTGAACAAAGCGTCCCGCCTCGCCGCATTGCGTCACCAGCTGATGCACGAGCGGCAGGATGGGATAGCCGACATTGTCCGTCTCATGCCGCAGCCGCTCGAAGTCGAGGGCATCGATGTCGCAGCCCGCGGCGATGCGCTCGGCCGCTTCCGCCGGGATCACGCCGCAACGCGCCTCCGCCCGGGCCAGGGCGACCTCCACCTCGACATAACGCGCGATCAGGCTACGGTCGGAAAACACCTCGCGCATGGCGGGTGTGCCGAAGGCGTCGCGGAACAGGGCGGAGTCGAAAATTGTGGAAGCTGTGCTGGTCAGGGGCAAGGCGCGTGTCCTGGAGATTGCCGGCTGGAATGCCTGGCTATAATTATGTTCGAACATAAGGTTGTTAAATATGTTCGAACATAACGTCAAGGCCGAAAACGGCGAAGGGCCGCGCCACGCCGAGCTGGCGCAGGACCTGATGGCGGGCATCGCCTCGGGGCGTTTTCCCGTCGGGTCGCTGCTGCCGACCGAATTCGAATTGTGCGAGCAATACGGCGCCAGCCGCTATGCCGTGCGCATCGCCATCAACGAGCTGGTGGAACGCGGCCTGGTGTCACGCCGCAAGCGGGCCGGCACGCGGGTCGAGGCCCGCGCGGTGCGGGGAAATTACCGCCAGTCCCTCGGCTCGCTCGATGACCTGGTGCAATTCAGCGCGTCGCATGTCCGGGAAATGCGGGACACGGGGGCGCATGTGATGGATCGTACCCTGGCCGACGCCCTGGGCGTGGCCGAGGGGTCGCGCTGGCTGCGCATTTCCAGCCTGCGGCTGGACGGCGTGCCGGACGCCCTGCCCATCGGCTGGACGGATGTCTACCTCGACCCGGCCTATTCCGATGTGGTCGAGCAGGCCCGCTCCCTGCCGGACACGCTGGTGGTCACCCTGGTCGAGGCCCGGCACGGCCGCCATGCCGCCGAGATCCGGCAGGACATCGCCGTGTCGGCCGTGCCCGCCCGCATGAGCGGGGCCTTGCAGGCGGAGGCGGGCTCGCCCGCCCTGCGGATCATCCGCCGCTACCTGGACCCTGACGGCACGGCGTTCGAGATATCCGACAGCATCCATCCGGCGGGGCGCTTCACCGCATCCAGCCGCCTGCAGCGGCATCGCCAGTAACGCCGCGCCCCGCCCGCGCATCCCACAGGAGCCTGCCCATGGCCACCGCCATCGCCGAAGACCTCATCCAGCGTTTCTTCCGCTACCTGGCGGTGGAAAGCCAAAGCGACGCCGCGGCCACCACGGTTCCCAGCACGCCGGGCCAGCGACGGCTGGCGGAAATGCTGCAGGCGGAGCTGCAGGCACTGGGGCTGTCCGACATCCATCTCGACGCGCACAGCATCCTGACCGCCCGCCTGCCGGGCACGCTGCCCGGCGCGCCCTGCATCGGCTTTGTGGCGCATCTGGATACGGTGGATGTGGGCCTTTCGCCGGCCGTCAATCCGCAGCGCCTGCGCTTCGACGGCGCCGACCTGCTGCTGAACGGGGCGGAGGACATCTGGCTGCGGGTGGCCGAGCATCCGGAGATCCTGCCGTATCGCGGCCAGGAGATCCTGCTGGGCGATGGCACCAGCGTGCTGGGGGCCGACAACAAGGCGGCTGTCAGCATCCTGATGACGCTGATGGCGCATCTCGCCGCCGACAGCGCGCCGCGCGGCGACATCATCGTGGCCTTTGTGCCGGACGAGGAGATCGGCCTGCGCGGCGCCAAGGCCATGGACCTGTCGCGCTTTCCCGTGGCCTTCGCCTACACGATCGATTCCTGCGAGCGTGGCGAGGTCGTCTACGAGACCTTCAACGCCGCCGGCGTCATCATCGACATCACCGGCGTCACCGCCCACCCGATGTCGGCCAAGGGCGTGCTGGTGAACCCCATCCTGGTGGCCACCGACCTGCTGGCCCTGTTCGACCGGGAGCAGACGCCGGAACGGACGGCGGGGCGTGACGGATACTGGTGGTGCAACGGCATCTCCGGCAACCAGAGCACCGCGCGGCTCCAGATGTCGATCCGCGACCATGACAGCCGTCGCTTCGCCGAGCGCAAGGACTTCGTGGTCGAGGCGGTGCAGGCCATCCGCGACCGCCACCCGGGCGCGCGGGTGGAATTCCGGATCGAGGACAGCTACGCCAACATCGATGCCGCGATGGGCAATGACCGCCACTGCGTCGATCTGATCTTCCGCACCATGGAGCAGATGGGCATCGCTCCCAAGGTGGTCGCGATGCGCGGCGGCACGGATGGTTCCGCCCTTTCCGCGCGCGGCGTGCCGACGCCGAACTACTTCACCGGCGCGCACAACTTCCATTCGCGCTTCGAATTCCTGCCGGTGCCGTCCTTCGTGGATTCCTTCGAGATGACGCGGCAATTGTGCCTGCTGGCGGCGCAGCCGCGCGCGGCCGATTGAAGGGCGCGCGGCCTCAGCCGGCGGGCCGGCCGGGCTGCGTGGCGGAAGCGATCGCCAGCGCGGCCACGGCCACGGCCAGCGGCACGAAGGACAGTTGCAGGACGGTGCTCCACCCATAGGCCGTCAGCAGGCCGCCGGACAGAAAGGAGCCGACGGCCATGGTGCCGAAGACGACGAAGTCGTTGAAGGACTGCACCCGCGCCCGTTCCTCCGGGCGGTGGCATTCCAGCACCATGGCCGACGCGCCGACGAAGCCGAAGTTCCAGCCCAGCCCAAGCAGGGTCAGGGCAAGCCAGAAATGCGCCACGTCCACGCCGGCAAGGCCCGCCAGCGCCGCCGCGGCGGTCAGCAGCAGGCCCGCGGCCACCACGCGCCGCGCCCCGAAGCGCGTGATCAGGCTGCCGGTGAAGAAGCTCGGCCCGTACATCGCGATCACGTGCCATTGCAGGCCGAGGTTGGAGGATTCCTGCGACAGGCCGCACATCTGCATGGCCAGCGGGGCGGCGGTCATCAGGAAGTTCATCAGCAGGTAGGTGATCACGCCGCACACCACGGCGGTGACGAAGCGGGGCTGGCGGACGATCTCGGCCAGCGGTCGGCCACGTGCCGTTTCGGCCGCCGTCGGCCGGGGCAGCCGCACGCCCAGCAGGATCAGCGCCGACAGCGCTGCCACGCCCGCCTGCGCCAGGTAGGTGGCGGCGAACAGGTGCGGCATCCACAGGTGCATGGTGTGGGTGACCAGCTGCGGCCCGATGACGCCCGCGAACACCCCGCCCGCCATGACGGCCGACAGCGCGCGCGGCCGCCGCTCGGGTGGTGCGCAGTCGGCGGCGGCGAAGCGGAAGGACAGCACCACCGCGGCATAGGCGCCGCCGAAAAAGGTCGCCACGCAGAACAGCCAGAAGGCACCGAGCACGATGGCCAGCGCGGACAGCAGCCCGACCAGCACGCCGCAGCCCGTGCCGGCCAGAAACGTGGCGCGGCGGCCATGGCGCTGCGCGATGGCACCGGCCGGCAGGGTGCAGGCGGCCATGCCCACCACGAAGATGGAGATGGGCAGCGTGGCCAGCGCTTTGTCGGGCGCCAGCATATTGCCGATAATGGCGCCGGTCGCGTAGATCACGGTGGCATTGGCCCCGGCCAGGGCCTGCACCGTGGCCAGGCGCAGGATGTTGCCGCGCTCGAATTGCTGAAAATCGGCAGGCGCCGTCGTTGCGGCGTCGCTGGCGTATGACATGGCGTTCCTCGGGCGGCGGGCGTTCTTGGCCAGCGCCGGCCGCGTGCAGCGGAGCGACATCGGGCGTTACGGCGCAGAATGGCATGGGCCCTGCGGGCTTCGCTACCCCGCATCAAGCAGTGGGTCGGGGCATGCCAACCCCATGCGCCGGTCCGCAGCCTTGCCGGCGCCGGGGCGTTTGCGTTGTCGTGAACGAAAAGCCGGTGATGGGAAAAGGCGCCATGGCAAGCGGAACCGCCCGGCCAGCCACGTTGCGGCACTTGATCGCCAGCCTGCTGCGCCTTGCCGGCGCGGACGCCGACGATGCCCTGCTGCTGCTGGACGCCGGCCGGCCGCGCAACGCCGCCGGCCTGGCCAGGGCGGCCATCACCCACCTTGTCGGAGCCGTGGCGGCATCCGAGCAGGGTCAGGAAGCTTCGCCTGAGATCAGCAGCATCGATCCAGCCAATCCGCTGCGTGGCGCATTGGCGCGGCTCCACCGCTACGCCCCGCCGCCCGCGATGCGGCAGGGAAGCCGGATCGCCGGGCCACCCGACGCGGAGGGGCTGCGCGAGATCCTGCAAGCCACGCAAACCATGCTCGCGCGGCTGTGCGAGCACTTCGGTGTCGATCCGCAGGGCACCGATGCGGCACGCCACGCGGCGCCCCTGCGGCCCGGGCCGGCCCCGCGGCCGGCGAGGCGCCGCACCGCCCGGGCGGACGGGCCTTCCCCGCGCGCGCGCGACGGCGGCCATCGCCGCCTCGCCGGGTCTTCCCATTCCGGCATCTCCTCCGTGACCCTGTGGCTGCTGGCCGACCGGTGGGGATTGCCGGATGCCGACATGCTGCAGGCCGTCGGTTCCACGAAGGCGCCGGCCAAGGCCGGCGCCCGGCCGCGCTTCAAGCTCACGCCCGGGCAGCGGGAAATCCTTTCCGCGATGCTGTCGCTGGACGAAGCGATGGACGGGCTCGGCCTCGACAAGCGGCGGTGGCTGTCGGCGCCGGCGGCCCCGTTCCAGGGGGCGCGACCCGCGGACATCATCCGCGGGCGGCAGTTGCAGGGCGTCCGCGACGTCACCCGCCACGTCGCGGCCACCGCCCTGCGGCAGTCCCTGGAAAGCTCCTGAGCGGCCGGCGCCTGGCGCGCCTATTCCGCCGGCACCGTGCCCGCCTGTGATCGCCGGGCCAGGTGCCAGCGCAGCATGTCGACCGCCAGAAACGCGGCCAGGCTGAGCCCGGCCATCGGCAGCGCCCACCCGATGGCAGCCGCCGCCAGCGCGACCGATGCGCGGGCGGCCGGCGACAGGCGCAGCCAGCTTTGCGTCAGCGTGCGCGGCAGGGCGCCGGGCGCCGGCCGGTTCTGCCACCAGATGCGGTAGCCATACAGCGTGGCCCCGACCAGGCCGAGCCCCACCGCCGCCATCAGGATCTGGTTCGGCACGCCGAACAGGATGCCCATGTGCATGTCGATGCCCCAGCGGACCAGTTTGGCGACCAGCGGAAAGCTCGCGAAGTCGGCACGGCTCGTCACCCGCAGGGACACGGGGTCGATGGCGACGGTATCCACCTGGGTGGGCCAGGAGCGGTCGTATTCACGCACCAGCCACGCCTGCCCCGGCCGGGGCAGCCGGATCTCGACCATGGGGGAATCGATCCCCGCCGCGCGCGATGCCGCCAGCACCGCGTCCAGGCGGGTGGCCGCATCCGGCGGCGCCTGCGCGGGCATGCCGCCGTGGTGCTGGTGCTCCGCATGCTCGCCCATCGGCGCCGCGACGCCTGGACTGAGAGCCAGCGACACGCCGGGCGTCACCCAGCCCAGCGTTCCGCGCAGGCTGTCGATCCGCCCGCCGGCCCATTGCGACCAGGTCAGCCCGGTGGCCGACAGAAACAACAGGCCGAGCGAGGCGGCGACGCCGATCAGCCCGTGCAGCCGGCGCGTGCGTAGCCTCGCATTGCCCGGGTGCCGGCGCGACAGCCCCCCGGTCCGGCGCCACAGCCACAGCAGCACGCCGCCCAGGGTGGCGATCCAGAGCCAGGATGCGGCCAGCTCGCTGTAGTATCGGCCGAAGTCGCCCAGCAGCAGGTTGCGGTGCAGGTAGTCCAGCGTGGTGCGGAACGGCAGGATGCCGCTGGTGCCATAGACCGTCAGCTCGCCCCGGGTCGCCAGCGTTTCCGGGTCCACGAACACCGCGCGGCTTTCGGATTCGCCGAGCCGGGGGTCGGAAAACATCACCCGCGTGCTCAGCCCCGGCCCGGTGGCCGGACGGATGGCGAACAGCCGGGCATCGGGCCCGGCCTGCCGCTGCGCCGCCTCGGCCTGCGCGGCCAGGCTGCGCGCGGGGCCGGTGCCGCCGGTGCGCAGCTGCGGGCGGTACAGCGCGTCCTCCAGCTGCGGCGTGACGACGTAGAGCACGCCGGTGACCGCGGCCACCAGCAGGAACGGCCCGACAAACAGCCCGACATAGAAGTGCAGACGGGCCACGAAGGCCTTGAATTCGGCGGCGGTGGAAGATGCGGGCGGCAGGGCACGAGGCCGCGCGGGCGCGCGTCCGTTGAACATGGCGGTCATGACTGGGTCTCCAGAAGAAAACGACGGTTCGGCCGAACGGCCGGGTGGGTCGGATGCTTCAGGAAACGGGTGGGGCGCGGGAGCGGCGGGTGGTGGGCGGCGGGCTGAAGCTCAGCTGCCGCACGGCTTCCACCATGGCCACGTCCGGCGCCGCGACGACATGGGGCTGCGGCAGGCGGGGCGGCGGCAGCAGGTCGGCACCGGCCAGCGGGCCCTGGCACGTCAAGCAGCAGCCCATCGGCGCGGGCGATGGCTCCGCCGGCTTGCCGTCCGGCCCCAGCCGCACCTCCCGCAGGCCATCGGGCGAGCAGATGACGGTCAGCTCGCCGGCTGCCGCCGGATGGCTCGCATGCGGCGACGGCCAGCCACCCCACTGCACCAGCAGCAGCAGGGCCAGCAGGCGCAGGATCGGGCGGGCTGATCGCGGCATGGCGTGGGATGCGTATCAACCGGGCCAGGAATTGTCACCCTTCCAAATTGTCCCACTCCTGGCCCTTGGCGGAGGCGGCAGGGAACTTTCCCGGGGCCTCGCTCGTCATATCCCGCCGGCCCGCCGCGCCTTGGCGCGGCGGCCGCAGCCTGCGGCAACGCGATGCCACGCCTCCGGGAACCAGACGATGTGCAACCTCTACGCCATGATCAGCAACCAGCGGACCATGCTGGACCATTTCCGCGCCACGCGGGACCGCACCGGCAACCTCCCCGCCCTGCCGGCGATCTATCCGGATGCCATGGCCCCCGTGGTCCGCCAGGCGGAGGATGGCGGGCGGGAGCTGGCCATGCTGCGCTGGGGCATGCCGGGGCCGGAGCAATATGGCGGCCATCCCGTCACCAACATCCGCAACACCCGCAGCCCGCACTGGCGCCGCTGGCTGGGCCCCGCGCATCGCTGCCTGGTGCCGGTGACCTCCTTTTCCGAATGGGAAGACACCAAGCCCAGAAAGACGCCGGTGTGGTTCGCGCTGGACGAGGCGCGGCCGTTGTTCGCCTTCGCGGGCATCTGGACCAACTGGACCGGCACCCGTGGCCCGAAGTCGAACCCCATCGACGGCGAGCACGAGCTTTATGGCTTTCTGACCTGCGAGCCGAACGAAACGGTGGGTGCGGTCCACCCCAAGGCGATGCCGGTGCTGCTGACGACGCCCGGGGAAATGGACACCTGGCTGGAAGCGCCGTGGGAGATCGCACGGGAGCTGCAGCGGCCGTTGCCGGATGCCGCCATGCGGGTGGTGATGAGGGGCCAGCGGCAGGACCCGGGCTAGACGGCCCCCTGCGGGGCGGGCGGCGGCGCCCTATATAGCAGGGGGCCGCGCGGACACGCCCCTGGCGTGCGGCAGTGCCCGCCGCGCCGTGCCACACCGACAGGACCGACCATGAGCAAGAAGCCCGCCGCCGCCCGGAAGCCCGCCAGGGTCAACCTGCCGAAACAGGCCCTGACGCGCATCGCCGACATCGTGGCCCGCGGCGGCTCGCCCGACCGGGTGGGGCGCGAGGTGCAGGCCATCGTCGCCGCCTGGCGCGACGATGCGGAGCTGGACCAGGGCGAGGTCAACGAGCACGTGGCCGAATGCCGCGACAGCCTGGCCGAGGGCATCGAGGCCGCGCGCCAGCAGATGGACGACGGCGACAGCGCCGACAAGGCCGCCGCCGCGCAGGGCGCCCGGTCGCTGGCCGCATTGGAGGCCGCGCATCATGCCATGAGCGAGGCGAGCCGCAGCTGACGGGATGGCCATCATTGATGCCGGTGATGGAGGGTGGCAGGGCGGCGGCCCTATATGACGGCCAACCAGCCCTCCGGGCCGCCATCTCGAATACGGACCACGCCTCGCCATGAAGAAGATCGGCTTTCTGTCCTTCGGCCATTGGACGCCCTCGCCGCATTCCGCCACCCGCACCGCCGCCGATACCCTCTTGCAGTCCATCGACCTCGCCGTGGCGGCGGAGGAGCTGGGCGCGGACGGCGCCTATGTGCGCGTGCACCACTTCGCCCGCCAGCTCGCCTCGCCCTTTCCGCTGCTCGCCGCCATGGGCGCGAAGACCAGCCGGATCGAGCTCGGCACCGGCGTCATCGACATGCGCTACGAGAACCCGCTCGCCATGGCGGAGAATGCCGGCGCCGCCGACCTGATCGCCGGTGGCCGCCTGCAGCTCGGCCTCAGCCGCGGCTCGCCGGAACAGGTGGTGGACGGCTGGCGGCACTTCGGCTTCGCGCCGGCCGAGGGCGAAAGCGACGCCGACATGGGCCGCCGCCATGCGGAGGTGTTCCTGGAGCTGCTGCGCGGCCAGGGCTTCGCGCGGCCCAATCCGCGCCCGATGTTTCCCAACCCGCCCGGCCTTTTGCGGCTGGAACCGCATTCGGAGGGGCTGCGGGAGCGCATCTGGTGGGGTTCCGGCTCCAACGCCACCGCCGTCTGGGCGGCGCAGCAGGGCATGAACCTGCAAAGCTCCACCCTGAAGGACGACGAAACGGGCGAGCCCTTCCACGTGCAGCAGGCGGCGCAGATCCGCGCCTTCCATGATGCGTGGAAGCTGGCCGGCCACGCCCGCATGCCACGCGTTTCGGTCAGCCGCAGCATCTTCCCGCTGCTGGACGACCGCGACCGCGCGTATTTCGGCCGCGGCGGCAAGGAACAGGACCAGGTGGGCCAGCTGGACGAAAAGACCCGCGCCATTTTCGGGCGAGGCTACACGGCCGAGCCGGACAAGCTGGTGGAGCAGCTGCGGGGCGACGAGGCGATCGCCGCCGCCGACACGCTGCTGCTCACCATTCCCAACCAGCTCGGCGTCGATTACTGCGCCCATGTGATCGAGGGCATCCTGAAGCACGTGGCGCCGGCGCTGGGCTGGCGCTGAGCTCCGGCGCAGGGCGTCCGGCGCCAAGTTCAGCCGCGGCACGTCCACCCCGGCGGTACCGAGCAGCCCCACCCCGGGGCCCTCGGCACGGGCCGCCGGCCGCCCGGCTTGCGGACACGCGCCCGCGCCGCGGCCGGACCGGGTGCCGGCCGACCTCCGGTCAGTCATTGGGATTTCCCGGACAGAGCGGTGTCCGCCACCGCGCGGCGCCAAGCTGCCAGCGTCGCCTTGCCGATGGAGGAGAACGGGCCGGGGCTGGCCATTTCGTGCGGCACCCGCATGGGCATAAGCTGCCCCGCATGAGTGCTTCCGCCCCTGAACTGCTGGCGCCCCGCATCCTGGTGGTGGACGACGAGGCGCAGATCCAGCGCTTCCTCGGCCCCGCGCTGGAGGCCTCGGGCTATCGTCCCATCGCGGCCGTGACGGCGGCGGAAGGGCTGCATCTGGCGGCCACGCGGGCGCCCGCCGCCGTGCTGCTGGACCTCGGCCTGCCGGACATGGACGGGCTGCAGGTGATCCCGCGCCTGCGTGCCTTCACCGCCGCGCCGATCATCATCCTGTCCGCCCGCAACCTGCAGGAAGGCAAGGTGGAGGCGCTGGACGCGGGCGCCGACGACTACGTGGAAAAGCCCTTCGCCCTGGCCGAGCTGCTGGCCCGCCTGCGCGCCGCGCTGCGCCGCGCGCAGGCGGGCGTCGCGGCGCCGGAGCCGGTGTTCCGCCTCGGCCCCCTGTCGCTGGATCTGGTGGGCCGCGGCGCCACGCTGGACGGCGAGCCGCTGCGGCTGACGCCACGCGAATGGGACCTGCTGGCCGCGCTGGCCCGCGCCGGCGCGGGGCGGCTGGTCACGCAGCGCCAGTTGCTGCTGGCGGTCTGGGGCCCGGGCCACGCCGAGGACGCGCAGTACCTGCGTGTCTACGTGGGCCACCTGCGCCAGAAGCTGGGCGACGCCGCGCGGCTGATCCGCACCGAGCCGGGCATCGGCTACCGGCTGGTGCCGCTGGACCAGGAGCCGGCGCGGCCGCCCGGGATCGACCCCCGGGCCGAATGACCGCATCATGGCGGGGCCGCGCCGGATGCCCCGCCGATCCCGGGCTTGCCGCGCGATGCCCATTGCCGAAAACGGCCATCGAGAAAGGTCACGTCCATGAGCCTGTCACCCCCCGATAAGTTCCGTGCCTACCTGGCCGAGCCCGGCTTCGTGCCGATGCCCGCCGTGTGGGACGGGCTGACCGCAAAGCTGACCCTGGAAGCCGGCTTCCGCTGCGCCTTCATGTCCGGCTCCTGCGTCGCGGCGTCCCGCCTGGGCGGCCCCGACCTCGACCTGCTGTCGTTCGGCGAGATGTTTGAAACCTTCAACATGGTGCACGGCGCGGCGCCGGAGCTGCTGGTGCTGGCGGATGCCGACCACGGCTACGGCAACGCCATGAACGTGCAGCGCACCGTGCGCGCCTATGGCCGCGCCGGCGCCGCCGCAGTGCTGATCGAGGACAAGATCACCCCCCGTGCCCTGACCGCCGGCGGCAAGCCCTGCCTGCCGCGCGACGAGGCGCGCATGAAGGTCCGCGCCGCGGTGGAGGCCGCCAGGGACTCGGGCATCATGGTGATGGCACGCACCGACTGCCGCCCCACCGCCGGCTTCGACGAGGCCCTGGCGCGCATCGAGATGTTCGTGGAGGAAGGGGCGGAGATCCTGTTCTTCGACAGCCCCGCCGATGAGGAGGAGATCCGCCGCTCCGTGGCCGCCGCCGCCGGGCGGCCGTGCTTCGCGGTGCTGTCCCCCGGCGCGCCGCGCGCCACGCCGGACCAGAAGCGCGCGGCGGAGCTGGGGCTCAAGATCGGCACCTTTCCGACCGGCATGCTGTCACCCGCCGTGGCGGGGCTGCGCGCGGGGCTGGCCGCCATCAAGGCCGGCGCTTCCGCCGCCGACACCGCCCTGCCCCCGCCGGAGCTGGCCCAGCTGCTGGGCTACGGCGCCTACGAGCAGCAGTCGGTGCGCTTCCGCGTGCAGCAGGGCTGACGGGGCGGCGGCGGCGGCGCGGCTAGGCCGCCGCCATCCCGCTGCCGGCCGGGCGCTCCAGCCGCAGCACGCGCGCGGCCACGCGCTCGGCCAGGGCGGCCTCGTGCGTCACCACCAGCAGGGCGGTGCCGTGCTGCTGCACCGTGTCGCGCAGCAGCGCCATCACCTCCGCCTGGGTCAGCGGATCGAGGCGCGAGGTCGCCTCATCGGCGAACAACAGGGCGGGGCGCAGCAGCAGCGCGCGCAAAAGGCCGAAGCGTTGCAGCTCGCCGCCCGACACTGCGGCGGGGCGGCGCCCCAGCAGCGCGGGGCGCAGCCTGAGGCGCGGCAACAGGGCCGAGGCCGCCTGCGCCGGCAGCGCGTGGCGGCGCCGCAGTTCCTCCAGGCCCGCGCCCAGCGTTTGCGTGGGCGCGAAGCCGGCCAGCGGGTCCTGGTACAGCTTCTGCAGCCCCAGCGGCCCGACAAACGAACCGCGCCGCACCGTGCCGGCATCCGGCCGGTCCAGCCCCAGCAGCAGGTTGCCCAGCGTGGTCTTGCCGCAGCCGCTGGGGCCGGACACCGCCACCACCTCGCCTTCCGCCACCGACAGATCGAGGCCGCCGAACAGCTCGCGGCCGCCGAAGCGCCGCCGCAGCCCCCTCGCCTCCACCACCGGCCGGCCCGGCGCGCGCTGTGGCCAGGGTGCCCAGCGGTCCGGCTCGGCGGCCACCAGCCGCCGCGTGTAGTCATGGCGGGGGCTGTCCAGCAGCGCGGGCAGCGGGCCGCTTTCCACCACCGCGCCTTGCAGCATCACCATCGCCTGGCCGCCCAGCAGCCGGGCCAGGGCCACGTCGTGGGTGATGACCAGCAGCATGCGCCCCGCCTCGGCCTCGGCACGCAGCAGGGCGCCGGCGGTGTCGCGCAGCCCGGCATCCAGGCCCTTGGTCGGCTCGTCGGCGATCAGCAGTTGCGCGCCGGCGGCCTGGGTGGCGGCCAGGGCCACGCGCTGGTTCATGCCGCCCGAAAGCTGAAAGGGATAGCGCCCCCCGGCCCCGCCCAGCCCCAGATGCGCCAGCCGCGCGGCGGCGCGTTCGCGCGCCTCGGCGGCGGGGCGGCGGTGCACCAGCCGGTCCACCTCCGCCACCTGCGGCCCGGCGCGCATGGTCGGGTCCAGCGCCGCCCAGGGTTCCTGCGGCAGCATGGCAACGCGGCGGCCCCACAATGCGCGACGATCCCGCGGCGACAGCGGCAACAGGTCGCGCCCATCCAGCACGATGCGTCCCTCGGCCCGCAATCCGGAAGGCAGCACGCCCATCACGGCCTGCGCCAGCAGCGACTTGCCGGAGCCGGTCTCGCCCAGCAGCACCAGCGGCTCGCCGGCCCGCAGCGCGAAGCTGGCGCCCGGCAGCAGCGTGCCTTCCGGCCCATGAATACGGAGGTTCTCGACGACCAGACTCATGTGCGCTCCCGCCCCGCCAGCAATTGCAGGCCGAGCACGGTCAGAAAGATCAAGATGGCCGGCAGCGCGAGGGCCAGCGGGGCATCGGCGTAATGGGGCAGCAACTCCGTCATCATGCTGCCCCATTCAGGCACGGGCGGCCGCGATCCGACGCCGATGAAGGCCAGCGCCGCGATGGTGGTCACTGCGGTGCCTGCGGCAAAGGCAAACAGCGTTGCCACCAGCGGCGCGACTTCTGGCCACAGGTGGCGGTGCATGATGTGCCACGCGCCGAAGCCCAGCAGCCGCGCCGCCTCCACCTGCGGCCGCGCCATGACACTGGCCGCCGTGTTGCGGGTGATGCGAAAGAACTCCACCCACAGCGACAATGCGAGACCAAGGTAGAGCGGCAGGAATTCACCCGGCGCGAAGGCCGTGAACAAGACCACCAGCAGCAATGCCGGCAGGGCCTGCACCGCATCCGCCAGCCCACCGAGCAGCCGTGCAGCCCAGCCGCCGCGCAACGCCGCCACCAGGCCAAGCAGGGTGCCCGGCACTGCCGCCGCCAGCGCCGCCAGCAGCGCGAAGCCGAAGGAAGGGCGCGCGCCTGCGGCGAGCCGCGCCAACAGGTCGCGCCCCAGGTGGTCGGTGCCCAGCGGATAAGCGCCACCGGGCGGCAACAGCGCGTCTGACAGGTTTTGCCGCAGCGGATCCGCGCCATGCAAAGGACCCAGCAGCGCAATGGCGAGGACGACCGCGAGCATGCCGCCGCCCAGCAGATGCTTGCCCCTCATGCCCGCACCGCCCGGCGCCGCGGGTCCAGGCCCCAGCAGGCAAGGTCGGTGACGGCGTTCAGGGCCACGAAGAGCAGGCCCATCAGCAATGCCGTGCCCTGCACCATCGGAATGTCGCGCCCCAGCACGGCATGCACCAGCGCGTGGCCGATGCCGGGCCAGGCGAACAGCGATTCCACCACCACCACCCCCTCGATCAGGGTCACCAGCTGCAGGCCGAGATAGGCCACCACGGGAATGGACGCGTTGCGCAGCCCGTGCCGGCGAAAGGCGGCGCCATCGCCCAGCCCCTTCATCCGCGCGAAGCCGAAGAAGGGCGAGGCCACCACCGCCGCCACCGCATCCCGCGTCACGCGGGAGGAGGCGGCGGCGAGGCCCAGCGCCAGCGTCAAGGCCGGCAGCACCACCTCCCGCCAGCCGCCGATGCCCGCCACCGGCAACCAGTCCCATTCCACCGCCAGCCACAGCATCAGCGCGATGCCGACCACGAATGCCGGCACTGCCCGCAGCGCCGCCGCCAGGGCCAGGGCGATGCCATCCCACCAGCCCCCAGCGCGCAGCCCCGCCAGCACCCCGAGCGGCGGCCCCAGAAGGAGCGAGAACAACAATGCCACCACGGACAGCAGCAGCGTGTGGCCGAGCTGCATGCCCAGCAGCGCCAGCACCGGCTCGCCGGACGCCAGTGACACGCCGAGGTCCAGCCGCGCGAGGGAAGCGAACCAGCCGGCCAGCTGCACGAGCCAGGGCCGGTCCAGGCCAAGCTCCTGCCGCACCGCCTCGGCCGCCGCGCCGTCGACCAGGTCGTAGCCGTAGCGGCTGGCGGCGACGCGAAAGGCCATGTCGCCCGGCAGCAGCCGCACCATCAGAAAGCAGGCGGTGCTGACCAGCAGCGCCACCAGCAGTGCCTGGGCTACGCGGCCGCCCAGCACGCGGATCAGACTGCCCATCGGGCACCCGCGACGCGAAAGGAAATCTCCAGCGGATCGACGGTGAGCCCCGCCACGCGCCGGGAAACGGCGGTGGCCAGATCGAACCACGCCACCGGGATCACCGGCACCTCCTCCTGCAGGATAGCGGAGGCCCGGCCGCGCAAGGCCGCGCGCTCCGCCGGGTCGGCGGTGCCGCCCAGGGCCTGCAGCGCTGAAACCAGCGGCGGGCTGGACCAGTTCATCGCCCCCCAGTCGCCGCCCTGCGGGCCGAAGTCCTGCAGCATGGTGCCCAAGGGGTCCGGCACCAGCGAGAAGTTGCGGGCCATCAGCGCGGCGTCCAGCGTGCCGTCGCGGTGGCCGGCCGGGATCTCGCCGCTGTTGACCACGGCCACCTGCATGTCGATGCCAGCGTCGCGCAGCTGCGCCTGCATGGCGGTGGCCAGCCCCGGCAGCTCCGGCCGGTCGGAAAAGGTGCGCAGCGTGAAGCGGAACGGCCGGCCGTTCCGCGCCAGCATGCCGTCATCCCCGGATTGCCAGCCGAGCGCCCCCAGCAGGCGGCGGGCTTCCGCCACGTCGCGCCGCAGCGGCGGCAGCCCGGGCACATGCCATTCCGCCATGCTTGGCGGAAACATCTGCGTGGCGGCCGAGCCGGGCGAGCGCAGCAACGCCGCCGCCATGCCCGCGCGGTCCAGCGCCAGGCTGATGGCGCGCCGCGCCCGCACGTCGTTGAACAGCGGCGAGGCACAGTTCAGCTTGATCAGCCGCGTGCGCGGGATGGGCTGCACGCGGATATCGAGGTGCGGGTCGCGGCGCAGCCGTTGCACCGTTTCCGGCGCCAGCTGCGCCACCATCTCGGCCTGCCCGCCTTCCGCCATGGCGGCCCGGGTTTCGCCCCGCCCGGCCGCCAGGTAGCTGGCGCGGCCGAAGGCGGGCGCCGCGCCGTCCCAGAATTCCGAACGTTCGGTTTCCAGCCGCTGCGGCGCCAGCAGCTTCGCCACCTTGAAGGGCCCGCTGCCGATCACGGCACGCACCGCCTCGCCGTCAAAGGAGGCAGGGGCCAGGACCACGGTGCTGTAGTGCGCCAGAAACGCGGTCAGCGGCATGAAAGGCCGCTCCATCCGGATCACCACCTCGCCGTGTTCGGCGGCGAGCTGCCGGATCGGGGCATTGCCCAGCACCCCCGCCTGCCGGCGCGCGCGGTCGAGGCAAAAGAGCACCGCCTTGGCCGTCACGGGCGTGCCGTCGTGGAAGCGGGCCCCTTCGCGCAGCCGGAAGCGCCAGGTCAGCCGGTCGCCGGACAGGCTCCAGGAGCGGGCGAGCTGCGGCACGGGCAGCCCGCCGTCATCGGCGCCGCACAGCGTTTCGGCCACCTGCATGCGGGCGAAGACATAGCCGGACCGGGCAGGGTCCAGTCCGTTGATCTCCTGCGAGGTGACCACGCGAAAGGTATCGGCGGCGGGTTGGGCGGCGGCGGGGCGGGCCAGCCAGGGCAGGCTCAGGGTGGCCAGGGCCAGCGTGCGTCGGTGCAGCAAGGTGGAGGTCATGGCGAAGCGTAGTGAATGATATAACATAACATTGCAAGGGGGGAGCTTGGCCGGGCTGAAGCCGCGTCGGCGAGCCGCGCCTGCCCTCCGCGCCAAAAATATCCGGCCCCGGCTGGAAATTTGCCGCGCCCCGCCCGTTTGCTCCCGCAGACCCCAGGACGGCGGCGCGGCGCGATGCCCGGCCGTCGTGCCTTGTTCGAAAGGACCTCCCCCCATGGCGCAATCCGTCGCGGACCTGATCGTCGCCACCCTGTCCCAGGCCGGCGTGCGCCGCATCTGGGGCGTCACCGGCGACAGCCTGAACGCCATGAACGACAGCCTGCTGCGTTTTCCCGAAGTGGGCTGGATGCATGTGCGGCACGAGGAGGTCGCCGCCTTCGCGGCGGGGGCCGAGGCGGCGGCGACCGGGCAGCTCGCGGTTTGCGCCGGCAGCTGCGGCCCGGGCAACCTGCACCTGATCAACGGACTGTTCGACTGCCAGCGCAACCATGTGCCGGTGCTGGCCATCGCGGCGCATATCCCGTCCGCCGAGATCGGGCTGAACTACTTCCAGGAAACCCACCCGACCGAGTTGTTCCGCGAATGCAGCCATTTCTGCGAGATGCTGCAAACGCCGGCACAGATGCCGGAGCTGCTGCACCGGGCCATGCGCACCGCCATCGGGCGGCAGGGCGTGGCGGTGATCGTTATTCCCGGCGACGTTGCGTTGCAGGATGCGCCGGACGGCGCTGACGCCTCCTTCCCGCCGCTGGCGCGGCCGCGCCTGCTGCCGGCGGCCGGACAGGTGGAGCAGCTGGCGGAAATCCTGAATGACGCCAAGGCCGTGACGCTGCTGTGCGGCGCCGGCGTGGACGGTGCGCATGCCGAGGTGGTGGCGCTGGCCGACGCTCTGGCCGCGCCCATCGTGCACGCCTATCGCGGCAAGGAGTTCATCGAATGGGACAACCCCTTCGACGTGGGCATGACCGGGCTGATCGGCTTTTCCTCCGGCTACCACGCCATGATGGAATGCGACACGCTGCTGATGCTGGGCACGGACTTTCCGTACCGCAACTTCCTGCCCGACAAGGCGACCATCGTGCAGGTGGACCGCGACCCCGGCGCGCTGGGCCGGCGCACGCCCATCCGCCTCGGCATCCATGCGGACGTCAAGGAGGTGGCGGGACCGCTGCGGGCGCTGATCAAGCCCGACCGCGACCGCCGCTTTCTGGACAAGGCACGCCAGCACTATGCCAAGGCGCGCGACGGCCTGGATGAGCTGGCGGCGCCGCGGGACGGCGAAAAGCCGCTGCACCCGCAATACGTCACCCGCGTCGTCGACGAGCTGGCAAACGCCGACACGATCTTCACCGCCGATGTCGGCACGCCCGCGGTGTGGGCGGCGCGCTACCTGACCATGAACGGGCGGCGGCGGTTGATCGGCTCCTTCAACCACGGCTCCATGGCCAACGCCCTGCCGCAGGCCCTGGGGGCGCAGGCCGCCTTTCCCGGCCGCCAGGTGGTGTCCCTGTCCGGCGACGGCGGGCTGACGATGCTGATGGGCGACCTGCTGACAGCGCCGCAGATGGGGCTGCCGGTCAAGCTGATCGTCTTCAACAACGGCACGCTGGGCTTCGTGCAGCTGGAGCAGAAGGCGGCCGGCTACCTGGACACCAACGTGTCGCTGAAGAACCCGGACTTCGCCGCCATCGCGCGCGAGATGGGCTTTCTCGGCATCCGCGTCACGCGGTCGGACGCGTTGCGGGACGCGGTGGCGCAGGCCTTCGCGCATGACGGCCCGGCGCTGGTGGACGTGGTCACCGAAACCACGGAGCTGGTGGTGCCGCCCAAGCTGAAGATGGAACAGGTGAAAGGCTTCAGCCTGTATGCCGCCCGCGCCGTGATGAGCGGGCGTGGCGACGAGGTGCTGCAGCTGGCCAAGGCGAACCTGTTCCGCTGACCGCGGGGCCGGAAAGGGCGCGCCCCACCCGGCCCCGCGCCGCCGGCGCCCGCTAGGCCGTTTCGGTGCCGTAGGCCACCGGCGGAACCCACCCCCGCCCCGGCACGGCGGCGAACAGCGCGCGGGTGTAGTCGTGGCGGGGGTTGGCGAAGATCTCGGCCGCCGCCCCCTCCTCGACCACCGAGCCGTTGCGCATCACGGCGATGCGGTCGCAAAGCTGCGCCGCCACGCGCAGGTCATGGGTGATGAACACCATGGACAGCCCGAGCCGCTCCCGCAGTTCCGCCAGCAGCCGCAGCACCTGCGCCTGCACCGACACGTCGAGGGCCGAGACGGGCTCGTCCGCCACCAGCACCTCTGGCTTCATGGCCAGGGCGCGCGCCAGGCCGATGCGTTGCCGCTGGCCGCCGGAGAATTCATGCGGAAAGCGGTCCAGCGAGGCCGCGTCCAGCCCCACCAGCCCGAACAACTCGCGCGCCTGAGCCATGGCCTCGGCACGCGGGGTGCCATGGACCATCGGCCCCTGCGCCACCAGCTCGCCCACGCGGCGGCGGGGGTTGAGACTGGCATAGGGGTCCTGGAACACCATCTGGATGCGCCGCGCGTCGCGCCGCAGATCGGGTTTCGACAGGGCCAGCCGGTCCTGCCCGTCAATGGACACGCGCCCCGCATCGGGATCCAGCAGCCGCACCAGGCAGCGGGCGAGCGTGGACTTGCCGGAACCGCTTTCGCCCACGATGCCCAGCGTGCCGCCGCGCGGCAGGTTGAGCGAGACATCGCGCACCGCATGCGTTACCCGCGCATTGCGGCCCAGGAACCCGGCTTTGCGATAGGTCTTGGACAGGTTCTCCACACGCAACACCGCTTCGGCAGACAGCGGCCGCGTCGCCGGCGGCGCCAGCGGCGGCACGGCGGCGACCAGCGCGCGGGTATAGGGATGCGCCGGGCGGTTGAGCACCTGCGCCGCCGGCCCCTGCTCCACCACCTCGCCCTGGCGCATCACCGCCACGCGGTCGGCGATGTCGGCCACCACGCCGAAATCGTGGGTGATGAACAGCACGGCGGTGCCGGTGCGGCGCTGCAAGTCTCGGATCAGCTGCAGGATCTGCGCCTGGGTGGTGACGTCCAGCGCCGTGGTCGGCTCGTCGCAGATCAGCAGCACGGGGTCCAGCGCCAGCGCCATGGCGATCATCGCCCGCTGCCGCTGGCCGCCGGACAGCTCGTGCGGAAAGGCGCGCGCCGCGGCGGCGGGGTCGGGGATGCGCACCTGGTCCAGCAGCGCCAGCACGCGGGCATCGCGCTCGGCGGCGGAAAGCCTGGTATGGACGCGGAACATCTCGCCGATCTGGCTGCCGATGGAACGCAGCGGGTTGAGCGCCGTCATCGGCTCCTGGAACACCATGCCGATGCGCCGGCCGCGCAGGCGGCGCAGCTCCGGCTCGGACAGCGCCAGGAGGTCGCGCCCCTCGAACATCACGCGCCCGGCGGTGGCGCGCACGCCTTCCGGCAGCAGGCCCATCACGGCGCCCGCCGTCATGGACTTGCCGGAGCCGCTTTCGCCAACCACGCAGAGGATCTCGTTGGGGCCGAGCTCCAGCGTCACGTCGCGCAGCGCGTCGGGGCGGTCGCCGCCCTTGGGCAGCGCGACCGTCAGACCCTCGATCGACAGCAGGCTCATCGGGACCTCAGCCTCGGGTTCAGGGCGTCGTTCAGCCCCTGCCCGACCAGCGACACCGCCAGCACCGTGAGCAGGATGGCGACCCCGGGAATGGCGGACACGTACCACTGCACGCGCAGGACGTTCTTGCCGGCGCCGATCAGATTGCCCCAGCTCGCGACGTTGGGGTCGGACAGGTTGAGAAAGGCCAGCGCGCTTTCCAGCAGGATGGCGGTGGCCATGATGACGCTGGCATAGACGATGACCGGCGGCAGGGCGTTGGGCAGGATCTCGCGGAAGATGATGCGCGCGTCCCGCATGCCCAGCACGCGGCAGGCCTGCACGAACTCGCGCGAGCGCAGCGACAGGAACTCCGCCCGCGTCAGCCGCGCCGAGGGCGGCCAGGACACGATGCCGATGGCCACCGTCACGGTCTGGATGTCGGAGCCGAACACCGCCACCAGCACCAGCAGCAGGATGAAGTTGGGCAGCGTCTGGAAGGCCTCCGCCACCCGCATCAACACCGTGTCCACCCAGCCGCCATAGAAGCCCGCCAGCGCACCCACCACGATGCCGATGCCGATGGAGATGGCGGTGGCCACGATACCGATCAGCAGCGACACGCGCGCGCCGTGGAAGACCTGCGCCGCGATGTCGCGCCCCGTGTTGTCCGTGCCCAGCCAGAAGCGCGGGCTGGCGCCGGGCCATTGCAGCGGCCGCCCGGCCAGCGACAGCGGGTCGCGCGGGAACACCCAGCCGGCGCTGAACGCCATCCCGACGACCAGCAGCAGCAGCACCAGCCCGCCCACGGCGGCGGGGCTGCGCAGGTAGCGGCGAAGCAGGCTCATCAGCGGTCCGCCACGATGCGCGGGTCGAGCTTGGCGTAGAGCAGGTCGACCACGAAGTTCACGGAGATCACCAGCAGCGCGGACACGAAGACGATGCCGAGCAGCGTGTTGAGGTCCCGTTGCACCACGGATTCATAGGCGAGCCGCCCCAGGCCAGGCAGGTTGAACACGCTTTCCACCACCACGGAGCCGCCCAGCATGGTGCCGGCCTGCAGGCCGATCAGCGTCAGCCCTGGCAGCAGCGCGTTGCGCAGCACATGGCGCAGCAGCACGCCGGTCTGGCTCAGCCCCTTGGCGCGCGCCGTGCGCACGAAGTCGAGGCTCAAGACCTCCAGCATGGAGGCGCGCATGATGCGCAGGTAGGTCGCCAGGAAGATCAGCGCCAGCGTGCTCACCGGCAGCACCAGGTGCCAGGCGATGCCCGCCACCCGCGCCAGCCCGGTGGCGCCGGTGCCAATCTCCTCGAACCCGCCGGCGGGCAGCCAGGACAGCTTGATGGCGAAGACCACGATGCCCATCATGCCGAACCAGAAGGACGGCGTGGCGTAGAAGATCAGCCCCAGGGTGGAGATCAGCGCGTCCGGCCACTTGTTGGCCCGCCGCGCCGCCAGCACGCCCAGCGCCATGCCCGCCGCAAAGGCGAAGCACAGCGAGATGCCCATCAGCAGCAGCGTCACCGGCAGCCGCTCCAGGATCACCGACGACACGGGCTTGCCGTAGATGGCCGAGAAGCCGAGGTCGAGCCGCACCAGCCGCCACAGATAGCGCGCGAGCTGCACCAGCACCGGCGCGTCCAGCCCGTAGAAGGAGCGGAGCTGCTCCATCTGCGCCGGGTCGCCGCCGCCCATCTGGGCCATCAGCGCGTCCACCGTGTCCCCCGGCGCGAGCTGCAGCAGCAGGAACAGCCCGACCAGGATCAGCAGCAGCGTCGGCAGGCTGGCGGCCAGCCGGCGCAGCGCCAGCGACAGGATGCGCATTCAGGGGGCCAGCCAGGTGTCGTGGCAGTCGCCGGAATCCCAGCGCGGCGTGGTGTGGTGGTTCTGCACCTTGTTGCTGGTGGCGGTGTAGAAGGGCCGCTCGGTCAGCATGGCCACCGGGATCTCCTCGTTCACCGCCTTGACGAACTCGGCGTAGAGCGCCTTGCGGCGGGCCGGGTCCAGCTCCGTCGCCGCGCGGTCGATCAACTGGTCCACGGTGTCGGACTGCCAGCCGTACTGGTTGGTCCAGGGCGCGCCCTTGGGACTGCCGGAGCGGTACCACACGGTGGTCGAGACCGCCGGGTCGCCGCGGTACTGGTGCCAGCCGGTGGCGAGGTCGAAGTTCCAGTCGCGGTACACCGCCGTCAGCGCGCCCGCGATGTCGAGCTGCACGATCTCGACCCGGATGCCCACCTGCTGCAGCGACTGCTGCACGAAGGTGGCCAGCAGCGGCACGTCCTCGCCGTTCTGGATGGGCACCATGCGCAGCGTGAAGCGCACGCCGCCGGCGCCGCGCCGGAAGCCGGCCTCGTCCAGCAGCGCCTCGGCCTTGGCCTTGTCGAAGGGGTAGGGCACGGGGTTGTTCGGGAAGAACTCGGGCGACAGCGAGGGGATCGGGCCCGTGGCGGGCTTGCCCAGCCCGTACAGGAAGTTCTCCAGGAAGAACGGCACGTCGATGGCGTGCACGATGGCGCGGCGCACGCGCACATCCGCCAGCTCCTTGCGCCGCGTGTTGAATTCCAGCGTGTTGTTGAACACGTTGGCTTCCACGCCGCGGGTCGAGACCTCGAAGCGCGGGTCGGTGCGCAGCCGGTCGAGGTCGGCCAGCGGCAGGCCGTTATAGGCCGAGATCTGCACCGCCCCCGTTTCAAGCGCCGCCGTCGCCGCCGCGCGGTCGGTGATGAAGCGCCACACGATGCGGTCCAGGTAGGGAAAGCCCTCGCGCCAGTAGTCCGGGTTGCGTTCGGCGATCACGTATTGCCCGCGCTGGTATTCCACGAACTTGAACGGCCCGGTGCCGATCGGCGCCGTGTTGGCCGGGTTTTCCAGCACGTTGCTGCCGGCGAAGACATGCTTGGGCACGATGTAGCCCAGGTCGCACAACGCGCGCAGCAGGAGGTTCAGCGGCATGGGGCGGGAATAGCGGAACACCGCCGTCAGCGGGTCCGGCGTGTCCACCGCTTCCAGGTAGAGCTGCAGCGTGGTGCCGTAGTTCAGGTGCACCTTCCACTGCTCCATCGCCGAATACTGCACGTCGGCGGAGGTGAAGGGCTTGCCGTCATGCCACTTCACGCCGTCGCGCAGCTTGAAGGTGACGGTCTTGCCGTCCTCACTGGCTTCCCACGATGTCGCCAGCACCGGCTCCGGCCGGCCGCTGGTGCCAAGGTCCACCAGCCCCTCGATGATCTTGCTGGTGATCACGTAGACGCCGGTGGAAGCCCGCAGCGCGGGATTCAGGATGCGCTGCTCGGAACCCAGGTGGATGGTCAGCACGCCGCCCTTGCGGGGCGTGGCGGCCGGGGCCTGGGCGGCAGCGGGCAGTGCCGGCAGGAGGCCGGCCAGCATCACTCCGGCGGAAGACAACAGGGCCTGGCGGCGGGTCATGAACATGGACCGGGTGTTCCTTCGCGGTTGCAATGCACAAAGAGCGAAAGTGAGATTATGTCAATGCCCGGTCGGCAGCGTGATTTCGCTCGGCCGGCCCCCGGGAATGGTGGCGCGTTTCCCGCCTCTCGTCCATCATTGCGCCGCACCATGAGGAGGCTCCCGCCCATGCTGGCCCATGACAGCGCCGCCACGGCCATCGACCCCGTGGCCCTGGCCGACGGGCTGGCCCGCGGCTTCGCGGCACGCGCCGCCGCGCAGCAGGGCTTTCCCGCCGAGAACCATCGCGAACTGCACGCCAGCGGCTACCTGCGCCTGTTGCTGCCGCGCGACCAGGGCGGCACGGAAGGCGGCCTGCTGCCCATGGTGCGGGCCCAGGAACGCCTGGCACAGGGGGATGCCGCAACCGCCCTGGTGGTGTCCATGGCCCTGGTGGTGATGGGCAAGCTGCGCGAGGACCGCCCCTGGCCGGCGGAGGTCTTCGCCGAGGTGTGCGGGGGCATGCTGCGCGACGGCGGCGCCATCAACAACTGCGTCACCGAGCCGGAGCTCGGCAGCATCTCGCGCGGCGGCATCCCGCGCTCCCGCGCCACGCCGGTGGATGGCGGCTGGCTGGTGGAAGGCCACAAGATCTTTGTCACCGGCGCGCCGGCGCTGCGCTGGTTCCTCACCGCCGTGGTGCTGCCGCCAAGCGGCGCGGCACCGGATGGCGAGCTGGCCACCGCCATTGTCGCCGCCGGCTCGCCGGGGCTGCGCATCGTGGACAGCTGGGACGGCGCCATGAGCCTGCGCGGCTCGGGCAATTCCGATGTCTTCTACGACAAGGTCTTCGTGCCGGACCGGCTGATGGTGGAGCGCGTGCCGATCGGGCAGCGGCAGGGCTCGGCCGGGGGCAAGGCCTCCGCGCCCGGGCTTGGGCCATGGTCGCTGGCCATCTCTGCGGTGTATCTGGGCATCGGCCAGGCAGCGCTGGAAGCGGCCTGCGACTATGCCAACACCCGTGTGCCCACGGCGCTGGGCCAGCCCATCGCCGGGCAACTTCATATCCAGCAGCGCATCGGCGAGATGCAGGCGGTGCTGCTGGCCGCGCGCGCCACGCTGCACGAGACGGCGCGCCTGTGGACCGAGCGGCCGGACCTGCGCGCCGAGCTGCCGGCCCGCATCGCCGCCGCCAAATACCTTTGCACCAATGCCGCCTGCACCGCCACGGAACACGGGCTGCGCGTTGCCGGTGGCTTCAGCCTGACCGCCGCGCTGCCGCTGGAGCGTCACTTCCGCGATGCCCGCGCCGGGCTGTTCCAGCCGCCGCAGGACGACCTCGCGCTCGGCGTCATCGGCCGCGCGGCCCTGGCGCGTCGGTGCGGGGCGGACACGGCGCCGTAGCCCGGGGCCCGCCCGAAAGGACCCGTCCCGCCCGTTCCGGCCGCCAGCAAAAAGGCCCGGGGGCATGCTGCCCCCGGGCCCGGCATTCCGCCGTGGCTCGTTCAACGCGGCGTGGTGGTGCCCGTGGTCGTGCCGGTCGTGGTGCCGGTCTGGCCTTCCGCCGCGCGGCCCATGGCCGAGCCGGTGGGCGCCGAGGGTGCCATGTCCGGCGCGCGGGTGTTGCCGCCCGGCGCGTCGCTGGTGGCACGGTCCGCCGCGCGGCCGGCCGCCGTGCCCGCCGGGTTGTTGGCGGTGCCGTCCGAGTTCTGCGGATAGGCGCCCGAGGCGTTGGTGCCCGCGGCGCGGTCCAGCGCACGGGTGGCGGCGGTGCCGGGCGGGTTGTTGCCGGTGCCGTCGGGGCTGTTGGGCGTCGCGCGGTCCGCAGCGCGGCCGGCGGCGGTGCCAGGCGGGTTGTTGGCGGTGCCGTCCGCGTTCTGCGGATAGGCGCCGGAGATGTTGGTGCCCAGCGTGCGGTCAATGGCGCGGGTGGCGGCGGTGCCCGGCGGGTTGCTGCTGTCGGTGCTGCCCGGCGTGGTGCTCGACGACGAGGACGACGGCGTGTTGCTCGGGGCGGGGCTGGACGGGCTGGGGTTGGACGGCACGTTGGTGCTGCCGGTGGTGTCCGGCATGGTATTGCTGGTGCCGCTGGCGTTCTGGGCCTGGGCGATGCCACCCAGCCCGATCAGGGCCGTGGTCGCCAGGGCGATCATGGAAGTGCGCATGCTGGTCCTCGTTTGGTTGGCCGGCCGCTTGCCGCGACTGTGCCAAGGCAACGCGGCTCGCCGCGTGGCGGTTGCCGGCGCACCGCGCGCGCCATTGCCGCGGCACGGCTTTTCCGGCAGCATGGCCAATCCCGCGGAGCGTTGCGCCGGCGATCCCCGCCGCGCCCTTTCCGGGACTGCGGAGCCTGAGACACCACCGTGATCCCCGCCCTGATGCCGACCTACAACCGTGCCGACCTCGCCTTTGAGCGGGGCGAGGGCGCCTGGCTGTGGACGACGGACGGCCGACGAATGCTGGATTTCGGGTCGGGCATCGCCACCACCTCCATCGGCCACGCGCATCCCCACCTGGTCCGCACCGTCGCCGAACAGGCGGCCAAGGTGATGCACGTGTCCAACCTGTACCGCGTGCCGCAGGCCGAGCGCCTGGCGCAGCGGCTGGTGGACAGCTCCTTCGCGGACAGCGTGTTCTTCTGCAACTCGGGCGCCGAGGCGAACGAGGGCATGATCAAGGCGGTGCGCAAGTACCACGCCGAGAACGGCCACCCGGAGAAGTTCCACGCCATCTGCTTCGAGGGCGCCTTCCACGGCCGGACGCTCGCCACCCTGTCGGCCACCGGCAACGAGAAGTACCTCGCCGGCTTCGGCCCGCCGGTGCAGGGCTTCGAGCACGTGCCCTTCGGCAACATGAACGCGGTGCGCGACGCCATCGGGCCGCAGACCGCCGCCATCATGATCGAGCCCATCCAGGGCGAGGGCGGCGTGCGACCGGCGGATCTCGACTTCCTGCGCGCGCTGCGCGCCGCCTGCGACGAGTTCGGCCTGCTGCTGGCGCTGGACGAGGTGCAGACCGGCATGGGGCGCTCCGGCAAGCTCTGGGCGCACCAGTGGGCGGGCATCGAGCCGGACGTGATGTCGGCGGCCAAGGGCATCGGCGGCGGCTTTCCGCTCGGCGCCGTGCTGGCCAAGGAGCATGTGGCGAAGCACCTGAAAGCCGGCACCCACGGCACCACCTATGGCGGCAACCCGCTGGCCTGCTCCGCCGGCAACGCGGTGCTGGACGTCATCCTGGCCGATGGCTTCCTGGACCAGGTGGATGCCACCGCGCGCTACCTGTGGGACGGCCTGCGCCAGCTGGTGGCGCGCCACCCCACCGTGGTCAGTGGCGTGCGCGGGGCGGGCTTGCTGCTCGGCCTGCAATGCACGCCGGAGGTGGTGAACGGCGAGATGCAGGCCGCCGCCGTGGCGGAAGGGCTGCTGACCGTCGCCGCCGGGCAGAACGTGCTGCGCCTGGCGCCCTCGCTGATCATCGGCCGCGCCGAGGTCGATGCGGCGGTGGAGATGCTGGACCGCACCTTCACCAAGGCGGCGGAGCGGCTGCGCGCGGCGGCACCGGCCAAGTGAGCGCCGTGCTGAAGATGCAGGGCGGGGGGGCGAAAGCCCCCCGCCACTTCCTGGAGCTGTCCGATTTCGCGGGCCCCGAGCTGCGCCGCATGCTCGACCTCGCGGCCGAGGCCAAGCGCGGCGGCGTCACCGCCCAGCCGCTGGCCGGCAAGACCGTGGCGCTGATCTTCGAGAAGCCTTCCACCCGCACCCGCGTGTCCTTTGAGGTCGGCATCCGCCAGCTCGGCGGGCACGCGGTGGTGCTGTCGTCCAAGGACATGCAGCTCGGGCGCGGCGAAAGCGCGGCCGACACCGCCAAGGTGCTGTCCCGCTACGTGGACGCCATCATGCTGCGCACCGACAGCGTGGCCAAGCTGCGGGAACTCGCCGAGCACGCCACCGTGCCGGTAATCAACGGCCTGACCGACGTGTCCCACCCCTGCCAGTTGATGGCCGACATCCTCACCTTCGAGGAGCATCGCGGTCCCATTGCCGGCCAGACGGTGGCCTGGCTGGGCGACGGCAACAACGTCGCGCGCTCCTTCATCCAGGCCGCCGCGCGCTTCGGATTCACCCTGCGCCTCGCCACCCCACCCGAGCTGGCGCCGCCGGCGCAGCTGGTGGACTGGGCGCGGCGCGAGGGCGCGACCATCGAGCTGACCACCGACCCGGTGGCCGCCGTGCGCGGCGCCCGCTGCGTGGTGACCGACACCTGGGTCAGCATGTCGGACGAAAAGGACGGCGGCCCCAGCGCCCGCCACAACATGCTGGCCCCCTATCAGGTCAATGCCGCGCTGATGCAGCACGCGGCGGCCGACGCGGTGGTGATGCACTGCCTGCCGGCGCATCGCGGCGAGGAGATCACCGCCGAGGTGATCGACGGCCCGCAGTCGGTGGTCTTCGACGAGGCCGAGAACCGCCTGCACGCGCAGAAGGGCGTGCTGCTCTGGGCGCTCGGCGCCAATTGACGGGGTGGTGACAGAGTGCCGCACCGACCTTATCTGCCAGTCCGGCGGATAAGGACGCGGTGCATGCAGTTCGATATGGTGGTGGTGGGCGGTGGCCCGGTGGGGCTCGCCTTCGCCTGCGGGCTGCGCGGCACCGGCCTGTCCGTCGCGATCGTCGAGCCGCAGCCGGAAGCCGCGCTGGCCGAGCCGGCGGTGGACGGGCGCGAGATCGCCCTCACCCACCGTTCGCAGGAGATCCTGCGCCGCCTGGGCGCCTGGGACCGCATTCCCGAGGGCATCCCCTCCCCCCTGCGGCAGGCGGAAGTGCTGAACGGCGGCTCCCCCTACGCGCTGCGCTTCGACACCAGCGGCCGCGATGCGGAGGAACTGGGCAAGCTGGTGCCCAACCATGTGATCCGCCGTGCCCTGTTCCAGTCCCTGCCGGAAGGCACCACCCTGCTCACCGGCCGCCGCGTCACCGCGTTGCGGTGCGATGCCGAGGGCACCGAGCTGGTGCTGGACGACGGCACCGTGCTGCGGGCCGGCCTCGCGGTCGGGGTGGACAGCCGCTATTCCACCTTCCGCGGCTTGGCGGGCATCGAGGCCGAGCGCGTCGACTTCGGCAAGCACATGCTGGTGGCGCGCATGCAGCACACCCGCCCGCACCGCCACGTGGCCACGGAATGGTTCGACTACGGCCAGACCATCGCCATGCTGCCGCTGAATGGCGAGATGTCTTCCGTGGTGATCTCCCTGCCGCCCGCCGAGATCGCGCGCATGAAGGCGATGGACGGGCGCGAGTTCGGTGCCGAGGTGACGCGCCGCTACCAGTCCCGCCTCGGCCCCATGCAGCTCGCCGGCGGGCGCCACACCTATCCGCTGGTCGCCACCTACGCCAAGCGCTTCGCCGGCCAGCGGCTGGCGTTGCTGGGCGATGCCGCTGTGGGCATGCACCCCGTCACCGCGCATGGCTTCAACTTCGGGCTGCATGGCCAGGACATCCTGGCCGGCCGCATCCGCGCCGCCGTGGCGCAGGGGCGCGACTTCGCGTCCGGTCCCGTGCTGCGCGGCTATGAGGCCGAGCACCGCACCAACACCCGCGCCCTGTACCTGGCCACCAACGCCACCGCCGCGCTGTATTCCAGCGACCGCCCGGCGGCACGGCTGCTGCGCGACGTGGCGCTGCGCCTGGGCAACCGGCTGAAGCCGGTGCGCGGGGCGATCGTGTCGCATCTGATGGAGCAGCCGGGGCGGTGAGCAAGCTCAGGGGAGGCATTCCCGGAACGCCTTCTTTTTTATGACTTGTTTTCGATCCTGCCGTTCGGCCACTTCGCTTGCTGTGCGGATCGCGGCCTCTTTCCCCCCGACCTGCCGCTTCCCCGCCTCGCAACTGGGCCATCCCCGCCCTATCTAGGGCTTCGACCCGCGCGGCCATCCCGCGCTTCCCCACCCCCTGTCGCGCCTCGCAGCCGCCTTCCCCGGCGGCGCCACGCGTTTCCGCGCAGGGCATTTCGTGCAAGGCTTGCCGCGTGACCGATCCGACCCTGCCCTACGCCCCCCATGACGACGACCGCCCGCCGGTGCCCAGCTTGGCCGTGGCCGACGGCATCCAGCCCTTTCACCTGCGCGACAAGCCGGTGCGCGGGCGGCTGGTGAAGCTCGGCCCGCTGGCGGAGGCGCTGCTGTCGCGCCACGACAACCCGGACGTGGTGCGCAAGCTGACCGGCCAGGCGCTGGCATTGACCGCGGGCCTCGCGACGGCATTGAAGTTCCAGGGGTCCTTCAGCCTGCAGGCCAAGGGCGACGGCGCCGTGCCCATGCTGCTGGCCGATTGCACCGACGCCGGCACGCTGCGCGGCTATGCGCGGGCCGAGCCGGACCGGTTGGCGCTGTTGAACGGCGCGGACGCCGAGGCCGGCGCGCTGCTGGGCAGCGGCTACCTGGCCTTCACGGTGGACCAGGGGCCGGACATGGAGCGCTACCAGGGCATCGTCTCGATCGAGGGCGAAACGCTGGCGGACATGACGCAGCACTACTTCGCCACCTCCGAGCAGCTGGCGAGCCGCGTGTGGCTGGCCGCCGGGCAAACGCCGCAGGGCTGGCGCGCCACCGCGCTGATCCTGGAGCGGGTCGCGGCCGAGGGCGGCATCGACGCCGTGACCAGCAGCGCCGAGCACGACGATGCCTGGGACACCGCCCTGGCGCTCGCCGCCACGGTCAAGGACAGCGAGATGCTGGACGACGCGCTGAGCGCGCCGCAGCTGCTGCACCGGCTGTTCCATGCCGAAGGGCTGGTGGTCGACCCGCCGCGGCCGCTGGCCTATGGCTGCCGCTGCTCGCGCGCCAAGCTGTCCGGCGTGTTGCAGGGCTTCGGCGACGCGGATCTGGACGAGATGACGCAATCGGGCGAAATCTCCATGACCTGCGAGTTCTGCAACACCACCTTCCGCTTCGCGCGGGACGAGGTGCGCGGCGCGCCAAGCGCATAAATGATTTGGGGGAGAGCACGAATGATGCCGACGATCACGCGCCGGCGGGTGGCACTGGCTTTGCCGCTGCTGGCGGCCGCCTGCGCCAGCGGCGACGCGCCGCCCCGGATGAACACCACGCCGCCGTCCTACGGCTTTCTGACGCCGCTGCGGCTCAACGTG
Organism: Roseomonas haemaphysalidis; assembly: GCF_017355405.1. Taxonomy (NCBI): domain Bacteria; kingdom Pseudomonadati; phylum Pseudomonadota; class Alphaproteobacteria; order Acetobacterales; family Roseomonadaceae; genus Roseomonas; species Roseomonas haemaphysalidis. The sequence continues at coordinate 1,572,253 of NZ_CP061177.1, read as the reverse complement.
CTGGACATCGAGGTCGTGCCCTCCATTCAAGGCCCCGCCTATCGCATCGACCCGCCGGCGCCGCTGTCGCCGCTGGCGCTGGCCGAGCAGATGGGGCGGGAGCGGCTGGTGCCGGTCGGCACCGCCGGCCGGGCGCGCTTCATCGTCGACACGGCCACGCTGATCCGCGGGGGCGCCAGCGGCGGCGGGCTGTTCACCCAGGCCAGCGAACAGCTCAACGTGGTGATCCATGTGCGGGTGGAGATCCTGGGCCCGGACGGCCGCCGCGTCGGCTTCACCGAGGCTGAGGTGCGCCGCAGCGCCACCATGGTGGTCGAGGGCCCGGCGAGCCAGGCCCGCAACGCCGACCAGATCGTCCGCCAGGCAATGGAGGACCTGAACGTCGAGTTCGAGTTCCAGATCCGCCGCAGCCTGCGCGACTGGCTGATGACCGGCGACCCCGGCGTGGTGCCGAGCGCCGCGCCGATCCAGCAGGAAAGCCTCGGCGGCACCGCGCCGGTCGTGCCGCCGGCCACGACCGTGGCCCCGGCCGGCGGCACGCCCGGGCTGGCACCGCCCGTCCGCTACGCCCCCTCCCTGACGCCCGGTCTGCCGCCGCAGCCGTGAGCCGGGTGCGCTTTTCCAACCCGGCCGGGGTGCCGGCGCCCGCCGGCTTTTATTCGCAGGCGGCCCTGGTGGAGGGCGCCGGGCGGCGGCTGCTGGTGTCGGGCCAGATCGGCGTGGCGGCGGATGGCGGCGTGGCCGAGGGGGGGCCGGCGCAGATCCGCCAGGCCCTGGCCAATCTTGGCCAGGTGCTGGCCGCGCATGGCATGGCACCGGGCCAGGTGGTGCGCGTGCTGGTGCTGTTGACCGACCGCGCCCTGCTGGCCGACTGGCGCGCCGCGCGCAACGACTTCTTCGGCGACCACGCGCCGACCAGCACGCTGATGGTGGTCGCGGGGCTGGCCGATGCGCGCTTTCTGGTGGAGGTGGAGGCCGAGGCGGTGGACTGACCGCCGCCGGGCGGTCCTAGCCTTCCAGGCCGCCTGCCCGCGGTGCCCCGACGATGGCCAGGAATTCCCGCCGCGTGGACGGGTTGTCGCGGAAGGCCCCCAGCATCCGGCTGGTCACCATGGCCACCCCCGCCTTGTGCACGCCGCGCGTGGTCATGCATTGGTGCGAGGCCTCGATCATCACCGCCACGCCCTTGGGCTTCAGGACGTCCTGGATGGTGTTGGCCACCTGCGCGGTCAGCTTCTCCTGGATCTGCAGGCGCTTGCTGTAGATCTCCAGCACCCGCGCCAGCTTGGAGATGCCGACCACCCGGCCTTCCGGCAGGTAGGCGATGTGCGCGCGGCCGATGATGGGCACCATGTGGTGTTCGCAATGGCTTTCCAGGCGGATGTCGCGCAGCACCACCATCTCGTCGTAGCCGTCGGTTTCCTCGAAGGAGCGGGCGAGCATCTCCACCGGGTCCTCGGCATAGCCCGCGAAGAACTCGTCGTAGGAACGGACCACGCGGGCGGGGGTGTCGACCAGCCCTTCGCGGGCCGGGTCGTCGCCGGCCCAGCGCAGCAGGGTGCGGACCGCGGCCTCGGCCTCCTCACGCGTGGGGCGGGCGGGGCGGTCGTCCGTGGCGGCGGGGGGCGGGGTCAGGATGTTCACGGCCGGTCTTTCAGAGCGAGCATGGCAGATGGGCGATCGGGGCACCGAAGCAAGCGGTCAGTGCACAGCGCCGCCCTGGTGCGGGCTGTCCAGGCTGAAGGCGGGGATCGCCACGTCGAACGGCTCGCCGCTGCCGGTTTCCACCATGTGGTAGGCGCCGCGCATGAAGCCCGACGGGGTCGAGAGCGGCGTGCCGGAGGTGTATTCGAAGCTTTCGCCCGGCTCCAGCACCGGCTGCTCGCCCACCACGCCCGGCCCGTGCACCTGCTGGCTGCGGCCCAGGCCGTCGGTGATCTGCCAGGTGCGCTTCAGCAGCTGCACCGTGGCGCCGCCCTCGTTGGCGATGGTGACGCGGTAAGCCCAGACGAAATGCCCTTCCCCGGGCTTCGACTGGTCTTCCAGGAAAAAGGCCCGCACCGAAACGCGCACGCCCCGGGTGACGGCGGTGAACAGCGGCGGTTCGGTCATGGTCGGGCGCCTCCTCCGGCCCGCGCGGGGGCCGCGGCGGGGGTGCACCGATAGACGCGGCCGGGCCGCCGATCCAGCCCCGCCGCGGCATGAGAGGGCTGCGGGCTCAGCCGGCGGCCTGCCAGCCGCCGGCCGCCGCCGGCATGGCATGCCCTTCGGCGGCCAGCTTCAGGAGGTGGGCCAGCAGGCTTTGCCCGGCGGCGCGGCGCAGCTTCGGGTCCAGCGTGCCGTAGACCGCCGGCACCAGCGCCTCGGCGGTGGCCGGGCCATGCGCGCGCAGCGCCCTCAGCACCAACGCCTCGCGCTCGTGGCGATGCGCCAACAGGCCCCGCAGCAAGGCGCCCGGGTCCGGCAGCGGCGCGCCATGGCCGGGCAGCAGCAGGTGCCAGGGCCGGGCCGCGACGCGGGCCAGCGCCGCCATGTAGGCCGCCATGTCGCCATCGGGCGGCATCACCACGCTGGTGGAGCAGCTCATCGCATGGTCGCCGGACAGCAGGATGCCCGCTTCCTCCAGCGCGAAGCACAGGTGGTTGGCGCAGTGCCCGGGGGTGTGCAGCGCGCGCAGCTGCCACCCCTCGCCCTGCAGCGCCTCGCCGTCCGCCAGGCGATGGTCCGGGCAAAAGGCATGGTCCGCGCCCTCGCCACCCTCGGCCGGCGGCGTCAGGTGCGGGCCGAAGCCCCAGCTCTCCGCGCCGGTGGCCGCCACCGCGGCAGGGACGCCGCCGGTGTGGTCGCGGTGGGTGTGGGTGACCAGGATGCGGGTGATGCGCTCGCCCGCCGTGGCGGCCTGCAGCGCCGCCAGATGCGCGGCATCGTCCGGGCCCGGGTCCACCAGCGCCACCTCGCCCTGCCCCAGCAGGTAGCTGTTGGTGCCAAGAAAGGTGAAGGCGCCCGCATTGCCGCAGCGCAGGCGGCGAATCCGCGGGCCGCCGGGCAGGCCGACCTCTTGCACCACGCCGGGCGGCAGCGGGTCGGCCCGCAACAGGGGCAGTGGCGTGGTCACGCCGTCCTAGCCCGGGATGCAGGACCGTGCGGTTGAGTTGTAAACAAATCACACCTCATGCAAAATTTACTCGGACACAAGTTTGCGTGATGACGCGGTGCGAAGGTTCAGCGACATCACGCTTATGCAGATCCCCGCTCCCGGCCGTGCGCTCACGGCCAGCCTGTTCGCCTTGCTGGCCGTGTCCCAGTCCGCCTGGGCCCGCGATCCGGTGACCGCAACCATAACCGTGGACGGACAAACCGTCACACGCAGCTTCAACGACACCAGCGAGGCCCTGCGCGCGCTGCGCACGGAAAACATCCGATCGGTCCTGCCCAACTACACGCGCAGTTCCACGGTGTCGGCGGACATCAACATCCGCGGCTTGGTGGTCAACGCCTCGGTGCCGGCCAACAGCAGCGCCATCACCCTGTCCTCGCCCGACGCCGACTTCAACCGCACCTTCGATGCCGGCACGGTGGATGCCACGCGGGCGCAGCTGAATTCGTTTCTGCGCGGCGACGAGGACCGCGAGGGCCTGCGCAAACTGGTGCGCGCCGTGGTCGCCACCAGCACGGTGGACCCGGTGGCGGGCAACCCGTCCTCGCTGCTCGGCCAGTCGGTGATCGCGGACTACGCGGCCGGCACGCTGCTGCCCGGCGACGACGGCCGCCTGGGCTCGCGCGCCGCCGGCTGGCACGCCTCCATTGGCGCCAGCCTGCAGCGGCAATCGGGCGGCGACTACACCGTCAATGTCTACAGCCTGCCGCTGGCGGTGTCCTACACCTTCGGCCAGGACGGGCTGGAAGCCTTCGTGCAGGCACCGCTGACGCTGAGCGACACCAGCGGCGGCACCTCCTACATGGGCTCGGGCGCGATCGGCGTGCGCATCCCGCTGGTGACGCAGCCGGACCTGCGCTGGGGGCTGACGCCGCTGCTGCGCTGGGGTGCCGCGGGGTCCGAGGATGTGGGCGCGGTGGGCCAGGTCTATGGCGGCGCCATGACCAGCGACCTGCGGGTGGCGGTCGGCGCCTTCACGCTGGGCATCAGCAACGGCATCAGCCGCTACCGCACCGAGCCGCTGAAGGTCGGGCGCTACGAGGTGGACTACCGCCTCAACAACTGGGCCTACCGCAACGGCGTGTCGCTGTCGCTGCCGGTGGGCGAGGTCGCCGGCCGCGCGGTGGATGCCGGCCTGTCCTTCGTGGACACCCGCATGACGGGCGACGACCTGGCAGTGGGCAACTGGCAGGAATACGGCGTGTTCGCCTCGCTCGGCGGCAGCTTCCGCGCCAGTGCGAGCTACCTGAACGGCGAGCGTGGCTTCAACGGCTTCCGCATCGGGCTAACCGCCGGGTTCTGACCGGCGGGGCCGCGGACCGGGGGGTACGGCGGCCTTTTGTTGAGATCGAGGGCGGGCGGGGCCGGGGAACAGTGTTCCCCGGCCCTTTTGCTATGCGCGGGCCCGGCGCCGCATTTCGCGGTGCAGGATGTAGAGCCCCGCGAAGACGATCAGCCCGGCGCCCAGCGCCATGGTCGGCCCCGGCACGTCGCCCCAGAACACCCAGCCGAACAGCGCTGCCCACAGCAGCGCCGTGTAGGTATAGGGCCCGAGCGAGGAGACCTGCGCGCTGGCGAAGGCCTCGGTAGAGCAAAGCTGGCCGATGCCGCCGACCAGCCCGATGCCGACCAGCAGGCCGAATTCCGCCCAGCCCGGCGTGACCCACACGAACGGCAGCGCCAGGGCGCTCAGCGCGCTCATCAGGATGGATTGCCACAGCACGATGGTGGTGCTGGCTTCCGTGGCCGAGAGCTGCCGCACCAGCAGGGTGGTGGAAGCCGCGAAAAGCCCATGGCAGGCGGCGGCGGCATAGCCCACGACCAGCACCCATTCGGCGATGCCCGGCGGCGCCGGGCGCGGCTGCCCCAGCACGGACGGGCCGAGCGCGATCACCAGGATGCCCAGAAACCCGATGCCCACCGCCGCCCAGCGGTGCGGCCCCGGCCGCTCGCCCAGGAAAGGGTAGGCCAGCAGCGTCACGAAGATGGGCGTGCCGTAGGTCAGCGCCTGCTGCTCGCCCAGCGGCAGCACGGTGGCCGAGAAGATCATGCAGGCAGTGGCCGCGAGCCCCGTGCCGGCACGCGCCAGGTGGCCCGGAAAGCGCCGGGTGCGCAGCGTGGCGCGGCGGCGCAGCGCCATGGCGGCGACCAGCGGCAGCGCCACGAAGGACCGGAAGAACACCATCTCCATGAAAGGGATGTCGCTGCCCAGCCCCTTCACGATCGCCGCCATGATGGAGAACATGAAGGTGGAGCAGAGGATCAGGATAGCGCCGCGGCGGATGTCATGGCGGACGGGAGCGGCGGCGGTCATGCCAGTCCGCGGGCCTGCCGGGCGCGCAACCGCTCCCGGTACAGGTTGTACAGCCCGGCGGCGATGACGATGGCGGCGCCGGCAAAGGTGGCGGGTGCCGGAAAATCACCCCAGATCACCAGCCCCAGCGGCACGCCCCACACCAGCGGGCTGTATTCCAGCGGCGCCAGCACGGACACGGGCGCGATGGCGAAGGCGCGGGCGAACAGCAGGTGCGCCGTGGCGTTGCCCGCCCCCAGCGCCGCCAGCACCAGCATGGTGCCCCAGCCCGGCAGCCAGAGGCCGCCCGCCGCCCAGCCCGGCGGCGGCAGCGCCGGCAGGAGCACCAGCCCGAAGGGGATGTGCGCCACCATCAGCCAGAAGGTGATGGTGGCGGGCGTGTCCGTGCGCCCCAGCACGCGGGTCCAGAGCCGGGTCAGCGCCATCAGCCCCATGGCCGCCAGCAGGATCGACACCTCCCACCGCCACAGGCTGCCGCCGGGCTGCAGCATCACCAGCACGCCGGAAAAGCCCAGCAGCGTGCTGCTCCAGCGCCGCCACCCCACCTGCTCGCCCAGCAGCGGAATGGCCAGAAGCGTCATGATCAGCGGGCTGGCCGCTGCCACCGCGTAGCTGTCCGCCAGCGGCATGCCGAGAAACCACGCGGCGTAGAAGGCGCAGGACACCACGCAATGCAGCAGGCTGCGCGTCGCGATCAGCCGGCGGTTGACCGGCCGCAGCACCGCGCCGCGCGCCAGCACCGCCACCGCGATGGCGCCGAACACCCCGCGCCACAGCATGGCGGCCGCGATGCCCACCTGCGGCAGCGCCCATTTCACCGCGGCGTCCGAGCAGGCGATGATGACGTAGCCGCCCGCGACCAGCAGGATGCCGCGCACCGCGTCGTCCCGCCGCGCGGGCAGGACGGCGGCAATGCTCACTGGATGCGCTCGAACAGCATGTAGCCCTCGATCTCGCCGGTCTGGCGGTATTGCCGCCACATGGCCGCGAAGCGCGGCTGGCGGGTGAAGTAGGCGACCATGTCGAAGGGCTGGTTGGCGCACCAGGAAATGCCGGCGTCGCGCGCCACCAGCACGGCGGCCGGCGGATGCTCCGTGAAGTCCTGCGCCACGCCTTCGAACAGGTAGCGTTCCGCCGGGCCCATCTGGGCGGGGGCGCGGAAGCGGGCGCCGTCCGCCGGGCAGCTGCGGTAGACCGCCTGCAGCAGCCAGGTGCTCATGAAACGCAGCACCGGCCGGTTCTCGGCGTAGTTCAGCGCCGGATAAGCCGGGTAGATGTCGGGCGACAGCACCAGCAGCCGGCCATCCGGCACGCGCTTCTCCAGCCAGGCGGCGATGCGCCCGGCGGGGCCCTGGTCGTAGTTGAACTCCCGCCACGGCGCCTCGCCGCCGCGGATCACCAGCAGGGTCAGGCCGATGGTCGCGGCGGCGGCCATCAGCGGCGCCAGCCGCCCGGCCAGCGGCGCGGGCAGCAGCGCGTCGGCGGCGCGCGCCATGGCGATGCCGCCGACCAGCCCGCCCCACATCCAGACCGGCACCACGTGGTAGCTCCAGCCCTTGTGCTGCACCAGGGCGGCGGCCAGCGCGCCCAGCGCGGCAACCGCCAGCAGGCGCGGCAGCCAGCCCAGCGTGCGGGTGCCGATGGCGAAGGTGAAGCCGGCGAGCGCCACCGTCATCACCGCCGCGGTGAACAGCTGCTCCGTCAGCAGCACCTGCCACCAGGGGGCGCCGCCGAGGCCGATGTAGTAGTCCCACACCAGCGGCAGAACCTCGCCGAAATACGCGGGAAAGCCGATGGCGACGATGGCCACGTAGAGCAGCCACAGCGCCGCCAGCGACCACGGCACCGGGTCGCGCAGCGCCGCCCGCCAGCCGTGGCGGCGGGCCGAGGCCAGCAGCACCACCCCTTCCACCAGCGCCGGCACCGCCAGGAAATGCGGCTTCAGCGCGAAGCCGATGGCGGCCATCAGCACCGTGCCGGCCACCAGCAGGCGGCCTGACCCGCCAAACGCGCCGCGCCAGTGGCCGGGCATGGCCAGCACCAGCCCGACCCCCGCCACGCCGGGGCCGGGCCCTTCAACCCGTCGTTCGGCGAGAAACAGATAGGGCAGCGCGGCGGCGGCCATGATCTGCTCGCGCTGGCCGAAGTCGTAGCCCGCCACCAGCAGCACCAGCGGCAACAACGCTAGCATCATCGCCGCCTCGGCCACGCCGCGCGGCGGTGCCAGGCGCCAGCACATCCACCCCGACAGCCCGCTGAAGGCCAGGAGGCACAGCAGCAGCGCCTGCACGCCGTCCAGCGGCGTCACGGACGCGAGCCAGGCGGGCGGCAGGTTCAACAGGAACACCAGCGGCGGGTTGACGTCGATCAGGTCGGTGTAGAGCTGCTCGCCCCCCACCATCCGCTCAGCGAAGCTCAAAACCGCCGCGACGTCCTGGTTCAACGGCGGCGACACCACCAGCGCCAGGAACAGCAGTGCCGGCAGCAGGGCGGGGATCATGCCGAACCAGCGCGGCGCGCGGCGTGTGGCGTGCCGGACGGTCCGGGCGGATACGGGTGAATGGGTCATGCGAACGGTTCATCCTGGCGCCGGCGGCGGCGGGCGTCCAGGCGCCGCGGGTCAGTTGCTCCTGTGCTCCGGCATTGCGGCGGAGTTCAGGCGCTGCCACAAGCGTCGCCGTGGAAACCGCCGAATACGACCTGATGGACGCGGCCGAGGACCGCATGTGGTGGTTTCGCGCCGCCCATGCGCGGGTGGCGCATGCCCTGCGCGCCCGCCCCGGCGTGGCCGGCCTGCCGTGGCTGGATGCTGGCTGCGGCACCGGCGGGCTGCTGCGGCGCCTGCGCGGCACGGCGCCGCTGGCGGGCGTGGAGTTCCACCCCGCCGCCGCCGCCCGCGCGCGCGCCAAGTCCGGCGCCGCCGTCGCGGCCGGGGACGTCAACGCCCTGCCCTTCGCCGATGGCCGCTTCGGCGCGCTGGTCAGCATCGACGTGCTATGCCACCGCGGCGTGACGGAAGCACTGGCCCTGGCGGAGATGCGCCGCGTGCTGGCGCCCGGCGGCACGCTGGTGCTGAACCTGCCTGCCTTCAACTGGCTGTTCAGCGCGCACGACGCGCGCGTGCACAACGCCCGCCGCTACACCGCAGGCGGCGCGGTGGCGCTGCTGCGGCAGGCCGGCTTCGCGGACGTGGAGGCGTTCTACTGGAACAGCCTGCTGCTGCCGCTGATGGTGGCGCAGCGCAAGCTGCGCGCCGCGGCGCCCGATGCCGCCAGCGACGTCGCCCCCTTCCCGCCATGGTTGGACCGCACTCTGCACGCCGCCACCCGTGCCGAGGCCGGGCTCGCGCGGCTCGGGCTGCGCTTTCCCGCCGGCGGATCGGTGCTGGTGGTCGCCACCCGTCCCCTTTGATCCCCGCCGGAACCCGCGCCATGCCGACAGCCACCGCCCGCCCGCCGGCCGCCCCGATCGGCCTTTCCATTGTCGTGCCGGTGTATCGCGGCGCCGCCACCGTGGGGCAGCTCGTCGCCGCGCTGTCCGCGCTGCGGCCGGAAGGCGGGCTGGAGATCGTGCTGGTCAACGACGGCAGCCCGGACGACAGCGGGCCGGTGTGCCGGGCGCTGGCGGCCTCGGCCACCGTGCCGCTGACCTACGTGGAGCACGCCCGCAACTTCGGCGAGCACAACGCGGTCATGTCCGGCCTGCGGCACGCGCGCGGCGCCTTCATCATCACCATGGACGACGACCTGCAGAACCCGCCGGAGGAGGTGGTGCGGCTGTACGACCACGCGCGCCTTGGCCAGTGGGACGTGGTTTACACCCGCTATGCCAAGAAGGAGCACGAGGGCTGGCGCAACCTCGGCTCGCGCTTCGCCAACGAGGTGGCGGACCAGCTGCTGGACAAGCCGCGCGGGCTGTACCTGTCCTCGTTCCGCTGCATGTCGGCGCTGGTGGCGCGGGAGGTCGCCCGGTACACCGGCCCCTACCCGTATATCGACGGGCTGATCATGCAGGTGACGCAGCGCATCGACAGCATCGAGGTGATGCACCTGGCGCGCATGGAAGGCCGCAGCAACTACACCCTGCGCCGCCTGGTACGGCTGTGGCTCAACCTGGCCACCAATTTCTCGCTCATGCCGCTGCGGCTCGCGATGCTGGCGGGCGTTTGCATGGGCGCGCTGGGCATGGTGGGCACCGTCTTCACCATCGTGGAAGCCATGACCAAGGACACGCCGTCCGGCTGGGCCTCGGTCATGACCATCACGCTGCTGGTCGCCGGCGTGCAGTTCCTGATCCTCGGCGTGATGGGCGAATATCTCGGCCGCGCCTTTCTGTCCGCCAACGGCAAGCCGCAGGGCGTGGTGCGCGAGGTGGTCGGCCCCGCCGCCGCCGCGCCCCCCGCGGTGGTGGTGCCCGGCGACGTGGAAACCCGCGCGTGACCGCCCACTGGCTGGTGCTGGCGGCGGCCATCTGCACCTCCATGACCGGGCAGGTGCTGCTCAAGGCCGGCACGCTGGCCGAGGGCAACTTCCTGGCGCAGCTGTTCCGCTGGCAAACCATCCTCGGCCTCGGCTGCTATGGCGGCGCGGCGCTGCTCTACATCGTGGCGCTGCGGCGCATCCCGATGAGCGTGGCGCTGCCCTGCACGGCGGCCTCCTACATCATCATCGCCCTGGTCGGGCACTACATGTTCGGCGAGGCGCTGGGGCCGCAGAAGCTGGCCGCCATTGCGTTGATCGCCGGCGGCGTGGCGCTGCTGGCGACGGCCTGAGGGCGGGAAAGCCGCGTTTCGGGGGCCTTCCCGCCGCCGGCTGGCGGCTACCGCATCGCCGCGATGTCGATGATCTCCGATGCCGGCAGCCCCGACACCGCCCCGCGCGGCGTGGCGGTGCCCATTTCCAGCGACAGCGTGTGCAGCGTGCCGCCGGCCAGCGCGAAGGCGGTGTTGCCGCCCTGACCGTCGGACAGGATATCAAAGGCCACGCCCGCCGGCAGAGTGGCGGCGATCTCGCCGCGCGGCTGCTGCACGCCGTCGTTTGGCGGTGCCTGCAGGTTCAGCTGGCGCAGCATGGCATCGATGGTGAAGAGCTGCGTCGCTTCCGTGCCCTTGACGCTGTTGGTGTAGGCACCCGCGACGATGCGCGGCGTGGTTTCCGCCAGGGGCGTGCCGGTCTGGTATTTCAGCGTGCCGTCCACCGTCACCGCGCCGGTTTCCACGTTGATGCGGTAGCTGGTGCCATTCACGCCCATCAGCCGCAGGCGGTCGGCCATCGGGTTGAAGTCCACCACCGCGCGGCCGCCGGACACGAAAGGCTGCGACAGGGTGCTGACCTGCGTCGCCTGGCCGCTGGCCGGATCGATGGTCACGATGTGGTTCTGGTCCGTGACACCGTAGAGCTTGCCGTCCCCCGGCCGCACGTCGATACCGATCAGCGTGCCTGAAGCGCCGCGCACCATCACGGGCGCGGTGGCGCGGCGGGTTTCGGGGTCGATCCGCACCAGGTGGTTGTCGGCCGTCAGGCCCACCAGCGTGGCCGCCTGCGCGGCGCCTCCGGCCAGCAGAGCCGCGCCGGCCATCAGCAGACAACGAACATGTTTCATGCTCTGGCATCCTGCTTCCGGGCGATGCCGCCGTGGCACCGCATCCACAAACGTTACGCGGAACGGTTCGGCCTGGACGCAAAGGGTTGGCGACAAAAATCGGGGCCGGGGGAGCGCCTCCCCCGGCCCGCCTTCAGCTGCGGCCCGCCGCCGTCAGCCGGCCGATAAACAGCACCGGCCCGGTAGGCCGCCCGGTGTTGGAGCCGCCGGGTGGCTCCAGGCTGATCTCCACCAGCATCCCCGCCTGCGGCACGATGCCGGATACGTTGACGGTGAAGCTGCCGCTGGCCGGGATCACGCCCAGCGAGGTCGGCGCCGTGGCCCCCGGCGGCAGCGCCCAAAGCTGCAGCACGCGGTCGGGCGGCGTTTCGCGCGGGTTCAGCGCGGCCAGCCGGATGGCGCCGCCCTGCGCTTCCACCATCCAGGCCGGCTGGTCGCGCTGGCTCAGCAGCACCGTGCTGAGCGGGGCCGCCCCGGGCGGGCGCAGCACCAGAAAGGCGGCAAGCCCGGCAGCCACGGCCGACGCCCCCAGCGCCCAGCCACGCCACAGCCAGCCCGCGCGGCGCGGCGCCGGGCGCGGCGCGGGGGCGGCGGGCTCCAGCGAATCCTCGATCCGGTCCCACAACCCGGGTGGCGGTGCTTCGGGCGGGGCCAGGGCCGCCAGCGGGGCCAGCACCTCTTCCCACCAGTCCACGGCCTCGCGCAGCGCGGCATCGGCCGGCAGGGCGGCGGCCACGGCGGCGGCCTCGCGCGCGTCCAGCGTGCCCAGCACGTATTCGCCGGCCAGGGCGTCGGTATCCTCGGCGCCGCTCATGTCAGGCATCCCCGCAGTTGCAGCAGCCCGCGCCGGATCCAGGCCTTCACGGTGCCCAGCGGCAGGGCCAGCCGGGCGGCGATCTGGGCATGCGACAGGCCATGCACGAAGGCCAGCACGATGCCTTCGCGGCGGTTGGCTTCCAGCGTGGACAGGCAGTCCTTCAAACGGCGGCTGTCATCGTTGGCCAGCACGCGGTCCAGCGCCTCGGGCGCCACGGGCGTGTCGCCCAGCGCCGGGTCGTCGCTCGGCAGCTCCCGCCCGCGCTTGCGCGCGAGGTCGAGCGCCGCGTGCCGCACGATGGCGGCGAGCCAGGCTTCCGCCGCGCCGCGCGCCGGGTCGAACTGCCCGGCGCGCGTGGCGATGCGCAGAAAGGCATCGTGCAGCGCGTCGGCCGCCGCGTCGCGGTCGCGCAGCACGGCGTTGGCGATGCCGAACAGGCGGGTGGACTGCCGGTCGTACAGGCTGCGCAGCGCCGCGCGTTGACCGCCCGCCAGCGCCAGCAGCAACCCGGGCAGCGCCGGGTCGGCAGGCTGCGCGACACCCGCGGTCACGCGGTGGCGGCCTTGGCTTCGCGCCGCCGGCGGGTCAACACGAATTCGGTATAGCCGTTGGGTTGCTGCGCCCCCTCGAACACCAGCTCGCGCGCCGCGCGGAAGGCCGGGCCGTCGAAGCCCGGGGCCATGGGGGTATAGGCGGCGTCGCCGGCGTTCTGGCGGTCCACCACGCCCGCCATGCGGCGCAGCGTTTCCTCCACCTGGGCTTGCGTCACCACACCGTGGCGCAGCCAGTTGGCGATGTGCTGGGCGCTGATGCGCAGCGTCGCGCGGTCCTCCATCAGCCCCACGTCATGGATGTCGGGCACCTTGGAGCAGCCGACGCCCTGGTCCACCCAGCGCACCACGTAGCCGAGGATGCCCTGGGCGTTGTTGTCCAGCTCCGCCTGCACATCCTCGGGCGACCAGTTGCTGTCGCTCAGCGGCACGGTCAGCAGGTCGTCCAGCTCAGCGCGGCGGCCGCCGCCGGCGATCTCGCGCTGCCGCGCGGCGACGTCCACCTCGTGGTAGTGCAGCGCGTGCAGCGTGGCGGCGGTGGGGGACGGCACCCAGGCGGTGGAGGCGCCGGCCCTCGGGTGGCCGGCCTTTTGCGCCAGCATGTCCGCCATGCGGTCCGGCGCCGCCCACATGCCCTTGCCGATCTGCGCCCGGCCGCGCAGCCCGCAGGCCAGGCCGGCATCGACGTTCCAGTCCTCGTAGGCCTTGATCCAGGCCGCGCCCTTCATGTCGTTCTTGCGCAGCACAGGGCCGGCTTCCATGGAGGTGTGGATCTCGTCGCCCGTGCGGTCCAGAAAGCCGGTGTTGATAAAGGCGATGCGGTCCCTGGCCGCCGCGATGCAGGCGCGCAGGTTGACCGTGGTGCGCCGCTCCTCATCCATGATGCCGAGCTTGACGGTGTTGCGCGGCAGGCCCAGCACCTCCTCGACCATGCCGAACAGCTCGTTGGCCCAGGCCACTTCCGCGGGACCGTGCATCTTGGGCTTCACCACATAGACGCTGCCCTTGCGCGAGTTCAGGCGCTTGCCCTTGATGTCGTGCATCGCGATGGCGACGGTGGCCAGCGCGTCCAGGATGGTTTCCGGCGTTTCGGCGCCGTCCAGCAGCACGGCATCCGTCATCATGTGGTGGCCGACGTTGCGCACCAGCATCAGGCTGCGCCCGTGCAGCGACAGCTTGCTGCCATCCGGCGCGGTGAACGCCCGGTCGGGGTTCAGCCGGCGCGTCACTTCCCGCCCATCCTTGCCGAAGGTGGCCGACAGGTCGCCCTTCATCAGGCCCAGCCAGTTGCGGTACACCGCCACCTTGTCCTCGGCATCCACGGCCGTGACGCTGTCCTCGCAGTCCATGATGGTGGACACGGCAGATTCCAGCACCAGGTCGGCCATGCCCGCCGGGTCGCCCTGGCCGATCGGGTGCGCGCGGTCCAGGCGGATCTCCAGATGCAGCCCGTTGTGGCGCAGCAGCACGGCGGTGGGCGCGTCCGGCGCGCCGGCATAGCCCGCGAACTGCGCTGCATCGCGCAGCGAGGTCTGGCCGCTGGTCATGGAAACCTCCAGCACGCCGTTGCGCACCGCCAGCCCCGTGACGGAAGCCCAATGCCCGCTGAGCAGCGGCGCCGCCGCATCCAGCACCTCCCGCGCGCGGGCGATCACCTGCGCGCCGCGCGCCGGGTTGAAGCCCTGGCCGCGGGACAGCTCGCCCGCTTCCGGGATCGCGTCGGTGCCGTACAGGGCGTCGTACAGGCTGCCCCAGCGGGCATTGCCGGCATTCAGCGCGTAGCGGGCGTTGTTGACCGGCACCACCAGCTGCGGCCCGGCCAGGGTGGCGATCTCCTCGTCCACATCCGCCGTCGCGGCCTGCACCGCCTCGGGCTCCGGCAGCAGGTAGCCGATCTCACGCAGAAAGGCCGAATAGGCGGCGCGGTCCACGGGGCGGGCGGGGTGGGCGCGGTGCCAGGCGTCGATCTTGGCCTGCAACGCGTCGCGCTCGGCCAGCAATGCGGCGTTGCGCGGCGCGAGCGTGGCCAGGATGCGCGCGTAGCCCGCCCAGAACGCTTCGGGCGAGACGCCGGTGCCCGGCAGCGCTTCCTGGTCCAGAAAGCGCTTCAAGGCCGCCGCCACCGTCAGCCCGCCAACCTGCCCCGTCTCCGCCATGAACCTGTCCTTCCGCGTTTCCCGGACCGGCAGGATGACGCCGTTCCCGCCTTACGGCAAACCACCCCCCGGCGGATGCAGCACGCAGGAGCCCATCGGCGGCGCCGGGGCCAGCAGGTCCACCGGCCGGCCGGCGATCAGCGCCGCCAGCACCTTCAACGGCCCGCCATGGGACACCACCACCGTGCCCGGCCGCATGGTCGCGAAGACCGCCCGCACCCGGGCCACCAGCGCCGCGCCGCTTTCGCCCCCCGGCGGCGCGAAGCCCCAGGGGTCGGCGGCCCAGGCATCCAGCGCCGCGCGCGGCACGTCGTCCCAGCGGGCCCCTTCCCAGGCGCCGAAATCCAGTTCCAGCAGGCCCGGCTCCGGCCGCGCCGCGAGGCCCGTGGCCGCCGCCACGGCACCGGCCAGCGCCATGCAGCGCGCCGCCGGGCTGCTCAGCAGCGTCCGGGCGGGGAAGTTTCGCAGCCCCGCCAGCGCCGCCGCCGGGCTTGCCGGCCCCGGCGGCAGGTCCAGCCGGCCGTAGCAGTGGCCGGGCGCGAGCGCCGTCGGCAGGTGGCGCAGCAGCGCGAAGGTCGCGGGCATGGGCGCGAGCGGCTCCGGGGATTGGCGGTGCGGGAAGGCCGATGATACAAGCCTCTGGCAACAGCGCCATCGCCCGATGCACACCGCCTGCCCCGAAGCCGCGGCCCCCGCCCCCCTGCCGGCGGCGACGGACCACTTTCTGCTGCTGGCGCTGGCCGGGATGCGGCTGGCCCTGCCACGCGGCGCGGTGCGAGAGCTGCTGCCGCTGCCGCGCCTGGCCCGGCCGCCGGGGCTGCCGCCGGTGGTGGCGGGCTTCGCCGGGCTGGGCGGCGCGCTGCTGCCGGTGCTGCACGCCACCCGCCTGCTGGGCCTGCGGGCCGCAGCGCCGGAAGACGACCAGGCAGACGGGCTGTACCGCCACATCGTGGTGCTGGAAGAGGGCTTCGGCCTGTTGGTGGACCGCGCGCTGGACCTGCTGGCCCTGCCCGCCGGCAGCCTGCAGCCGGTGGACCCGGCGCACACGCTGAACGGCTGCGTCGCCGCCACGCTGCCCACCGCGCAGGGACCCGCCCACCTGCTGGACCCCGCCCGGCTGCTGCTGGCCCGGGAACGCGAGGCGCTGGCCGGCTTGGCCGA
Organism: Roseomonas haemaphysalidis; assembly: GCF_017355405.1. NCBI lineage: Bacteria > Pseudomonadati > Pseudomonadota > Alphaproteobacteria > Acetobacterales > Roseomonadaceae > Roseomonas > Roseomonas haemaphysalidis. The sequence goes on along the minus strand of NZ_CP061177.1, from coordinate 1,556,496 downwards.
GGCGGCGCAGCACCGCGCACGGGGCTGGCAGCCCTGATGGCCACCCCCGGCTTCCTGCCCGATGCCGACTTCCTGGACCTGAAGGCCGAGGTGATCCGCCGCACCGGCCACCACTACTACGCCGACAAGGACGACCTGTTGTGGGACCGGCTGCGCGCCCGGCTGCGCGCGCTGGGGCTGACCAGCCTGGCTGCCCTGCGCGCCCGGCTGGAGAACCCCGCGACGGCGGAAGCGGAATGGGCCGCGCTGGAAGCCGCGATCACCATCGGCGAAACCTTTTTCTTCCGCTACGCCGAGCAGTTCGCGGCGCTGCGCAACACCATTCTGCCCACCCTGCTGTCGCGCAACGCCGCCAGCCGCCGGCTGCGGATCTGGAGCGCCGGCTGCGCCAACGGCAGCGAGCCTTATTCCATCGCCATCCTGTTGCGCGAGCTGCTGGGCCCGGCGCTGGAAGACTGGCGCATCACGCTGCTGGGTACCGATTTGAACGCCCAGGCGCTGGAAGCGGCACGGCAAGCGGAATTCACCGCCTGGTCGCTGCGCGCCCTGCCGCCCGCCGAGCGCGAGCGGGACTTCGTGGCACGGCCCGCGGCGCGCCCCGGCGCCAGCGCCACCTGGCAGTTGCGGCCGCAGCACCGCGCGCTGGTGCGCTTTCAGCAACAGAACCTCCTGGACCTGCTGCGGCCCGACGCGGCACTGGAACTGCATGAATTCGACCTGATCCTGTGCCGCAACGTGCTGATCTATTTCGACCCGGCGGTGGTGCCGGCGCTGGTGCGGCAGCTGGCGGCGCGGCTGCAGCCCGGCGGCTGGCTGCTGCTGGGCCATGCCGAGCCCAGCCCGGCCTTTGCCGCCTTTCTGGAACCGGTGTCGCTGCCCGGCACCGCCGCGTGGCGCCGCGCGGCGGGCGAGCTGCCGCCGCTGCCCGCCGCCGCGCCGCCGCCACCGCCGGCCGCCCCCCCGCCGGCCGCCTGGGCCCCGCTGCCGCCGCCACCATCGCCAAGGGCCGCCACACCGCCCGCCCCGCAGCCCCCGGCGCCACACCCGGCACCGGACCTGCTGTCGCTGGTGCGGCTGCGCGCCGACCTGGGCGATCTGAGCGGTGCCGCCGCCGCCTGCCGCGACGGGCTGCAACACAACCCCGGCGATGCCGCGCTGCATTACTACGACGGGCTGCTGGCCGCCGCGGCCGGCGAACGCGACCGGGCCGAACGGGGGTTTCGCCGCGCCATCGCGCTGCGCCAGGACTTCGCCATGGCGCATTACCAGCTGGGCCTGCTGCTGCTGGCCGGCGGGCAGCGGCAGCCGGGGCGCCGCGCCGTCGCCGCCGCCGCGCGCATCGCCGGCACCCTGCCGGGCGACGCGCCGCTGCCCGAAGGCGACGGGCTGAGCGCCAGCGCGCTGCGCGCCACCGCCCGCCTGCAGCTGGCCGCCCCATGATCCTGCAGCTGCGCCACCAGCCGACCGCCGCGGAACGCCGCGCCGAGCACATCCTCGACAGCCGCACCCGGGCGCTGGCGCGCCGCGGCGCGGCCGCCGGCCCGCCCGGCGCGCTCAGCCCGCCCCTGCTGCTGTGCGCGCTGGGCGGGGACAGCTATGCCCTGCCGCTGGACGCGGTGCTGCGGGTGGTGCCGGCCGGTCCGGTGACGCCCGCGCCCGGCCAGCCGCCGGCCATGCTGGGTTTCTTTGGCCGCGCCGGGCAGGTGTTCGTGCTGCTCGACCTCGGGCTGGCGCTGGGCCTGCCGGCTCCGGCGGCGGCACCCGGCCCGGCCGGCCACCTGCTGCTCCTGCGCGGCGGCCTGCGGCGCTTCGCGCTGCGGGTGGACCGCGCCCTGGGCGCCCCTGGCCCGCTGCCGCTGGCGGAAGCGCCGGCGTCCGGCGGCCTGGCCGGCGCCGTGCTGACGCCCGCCGGGCTGGCGGGGCTGGTTGACCTGCCCCGGCTGCTGCGCCCTTTCCTGCCCGCGGCCCCGGCCGGACCTTCTGGGAATCCTTCGACTTGAGCATCGCCAACCGCATCCTCCTCGGCTTCGCCGCCCTCGTGCTCCTGATGGTGGGCCTCGGCTTGTACGGGCTGAACCAGATCAGCACGGTGACGCGCGCCACCGAGATGATCGTGGCGCGCGACCTCGGCATGCTGCGCCAGCTGGCCACGCTGCGGGATGCGGAAAGCGACATGCAGGACACCCGCGCCCGCACCGTCAGCCGCTTTCTGATGCGCCAGCTGGGCCGCGACGGACAGGAAGGCGACCTGCCCCAGCAATGGCAGCGCCAGGCCGTCCGCACGGAAGCGCTGCTGGCCGAGATGCTGTCCACCGCCAACCGCAACGCCGCCAGCGCCATTTCGGAAGAACGCAGCGGCGGCTGGTCGCAGGTGGCGCAGCTTCTCACCCAGGCATCCGGCCCGCTGCGGCAGATCCGCGACCAGAGCCAGGCCCAGGTGAACGCCACGCGCGGCGGCGACGTGGAGGCGGTGATCAACGCCGGCACCGCCGTGGTCACCGGCCGCGACGAGCTGGGCCGGCTGATCGACCAGACCCAGGACACGCTGAACCAGGTGATCGCCGCCGGCCAGGCGCGCAGCAACCAGCGCTACGAGGACAGCCGGCTGTCCGTGGTGCTGGCGCTCGGCATCGCGGTGGTGCTGGGGCTGGCCATCGCGCTGCTGATCCGCCGCTCCATCGTCAGCCCCCTCGCCGATTTCATGGAGTTCGTCGAGCGCGTCGGGCGGGGCGACCTGTCGGGGCCGCCCGCCGCCAGCGGACGCACCGAGCTGGGGCGGCTCGGCACCACGCTGAACAGCATGGTCGAGGGGCTGCGCCAGATGGCGCGGCAAAGCCGCGAGGCGACGGAAAACCTCAATGCCGCCGCCGCCGAGATCCGCGCCAGCACGCAGGAACAGGCGGCCAGCGTGGAGGAACAGCTGGCCGCCGTGCAGGAAACCGCCGCCACGGTGGACGAGATCACCCATTCCGGCAGCCAGATCGGCAAGCGGGCGCAGGAGGTGATCGCTTCCGCCCAGGCCACCGCGCAAACCGGCAGCGCCGGCCTCAAGGCGGTGGACGAGACGGTGCGCGCGATGGAGCAGATCCGCGAGCAGGCCGAGGCGGTGGCCGGCAACATCGTGGCGCTCAGCGAGAAGACCCAGGCGATCGGCGAGATCATCGCCACCGTCAACGACATCTCGGAACGCTCGCACCTGCTGGCGCTCAACGCGGCGATCGAGGCGGCGGCGGCCGGCGAGCAGGGCCGCAGCTTCTCGGTCGTGGCGGCCGAGATGAAGACGCTGGCCGACCAGGCCAAGGAAGCGACCGCGCAGGTGCGCTCCATCCTGGGCGACATCCAGCGCGGCATCAATTCCTCCGTGATGCTGACGGAAGAGGCGGTCAAGCGCGTCGCCGCCGGGCGCGAGCGCACGGACACCACCCACGGCACCATCAGCGAGATCAGCGCGCGCATCCAGGAAAGCGTGCAGACCTTTCAGCAGATCGTGGCTTCCACCAACCAGCAGCAGCTGGGCATCGAGCAGGTGATGGGCGCGCTGCAGAACATCCGCCAGGCCAGCCAGCAGACCGCCGCCGGCACCCGGCAGCTGGACACGGCGGCGGCCAACCTGACGCAGCTGTCGGGCCAGTTGGTCGGGCTGGCCGACCGCTACCGCGTCTGACCCGGCGTGCCGCCGTTCCCCGACCCGATGGCCGAGCTGCGGCGCGAGCTGCTGGCTGCCTTCGACGCCGAGCACCGTGAGCACCTGGAGGCCATCCGCGCCGGGCTGGACGCGGCCGAGCGTGGCGCGGTGCCGGACCTGCGCGACATCTTCCGCCGCGCCCACAGCCTGAAGGGCGCCGCGCGCGCGGTCGACCTGCCGGCGGTGGAAGACGTGGCGCACCGGCTGGAAGCCGTGCTGGCGCGCGTGGCCGAGGGTGCGCTGGCGCTGGATGCCGCCGTGATCGGCGCCGTGCAGCAGGGGCTGGACGGGATCGAGGGTTTCGTGGCCGCGCTGCCGCCGGACGGTGCGCCCGCCGCCACCGCCCCGCCGCCCGCCGCGATCAGCGCGCTGGACGCGCTGCTGGGCGGTGCCGGCACGCCGCCGCCCCCCGCCCCGGCGCACGCCCCCCCCATGCAGCCCGCCTCGGCGCCCGCCGACGTGCCGCCCGCGGTGCCGGAAGCCGCCGTGGAATACCTGCGGGTGCCGGCCAGCCAGTTGGAATCGCTCGCCGTCGCCGTGCAGGCCCTGTCGGAGGAAGCAACGCGCTGGAGCGAGCGGGATGCCGCGCTGCGCGGCATGCTGGCGGAGCTGGCCATGGTGCGGCACGGCCTGGACGCGGTGCGGCGCGACCCGGGACCGGCGGCCGTGCAGGCGGTGGAGCGCGGGCTGGACCAGTTGTCGCGCACCATGGCCACCCTGGCGCGCCAGCAGCGGGCCGATGCCGCCGGCGCCGAGGCCGCCGCCCAGCAGGCGCGCGAGCAGGTGGAGGCCATTGCCCTGGTGCCGGCCGAAACGGTGCTGGGGGCGCTCGGCCGCATGGCCCGCGACCTGGCGCGCGACGCCGGGCAGGATGTCTCGGTGCGGCTGGAAGGCATGGCGATCCAGGCCGACCGCCGGGTGCTGCAGGCCCTCAAGGACCCTGTGCTGCACCTGTTGCGCAACGCCATCGGCCACGGCGTGGACCGGCCGGAGCAGCGGCTGGCCCAGGGCAAGCCGTCGCGCGCCGAAGTGGTGCTGCGGCTGGCCACGCGCGGCGGGCTGCTGTTGCTGACGGTGGCCGATGACGGCCACGGCCCGGACCTTTCGCGCATCGAAAGCACGGCGGTCCGCCAGGGGCTGCTGCCGGAGCGCGCGCCCGGCGCGCCGCCGCCGCCGCCCGACCGGCTGCTGGCGCTGGTGTTCGAGCCCGGCTTTTCCACCGCCGGCAGCGTGGACCGGCTGTCCGGGCGCGGCATGGGGCTGTCGGTGGTGGCGGAAGCGGCGCGGCGGCTGCGTGGCGGCGCGCTGATGCGGGCCCGCCCCGCCGGCGCGGGCACCGAGGTGGAGGTGGCGGTGCCATTGTCCGCCGCCCGCCAAAGGCTGCTGCTGGTGGACGCCGGCGGCCGCACCTATGGCCTGCCGAGCCATGGCGTGGAGCGGCTGCTGCGCTTGCCGGCGGGGCTGGTCGAAAGCGTGGAAGGCCGGCCCGTGGCACGCATCGCGATGGCCGGCACCGGCGTTACCGCCCCCGTGATCGCGCCTCTGGTATCCCTCGCCACCCTGCTCGGCTCGCCGGACCCGGCCATCCCGGTGGAGGCCGGCCACGTGCACGCCGTGCTGCTGAAGCGCGGCGCCCGGCACTGCGCCCTGGCGGTGCAGGCGGCGCAGGACGTGCGCACCCTGCTGGTGGACAGCCTGGACGCCGCCGCCCTGGGCGCGCTGGGCCTGGATGTGGAGCTGCTGGGCGGCATCGCGGCACGGCAGGGCGAGGCGCCGGTGCTGGTGCTGAGCCCCGAGGGGCTGGTCGGCCGCTGGCTGCGCGACGAAGGGCATCTCGGTGCCGGCCGCCTGGGCCTCGCCGCGCCGCTGGCCGAGCCCGGGGCGCGGCCCACGGTGCTGGTGGTCGACGATTCCATCACCACCCGGACGCTGGAAAAGTCGATCCTGGAAGCGCAGGGCTACCGCGTGCTGCTCAGCGTCGACGGGCTGGACGCGCTGGCCGTGCTGCGCGGCGGCGAGGCGCTGGTGGACCTCGTCGTGGCCGACGTGGAGATGCCGCGCATGGATGGCTTCGCCTTGCTGCAGGCGATCAAGACCGACCCGGAGCTCGCGCCCATCCCGGTGATCCTGATGACCTCGCGCGCCGCGCCCGAGGACGTGCGGCGCGGGCTGGATCTCGGCGCCGGCGCCTATCTGGCGAAGCAGAAGTTCGACCAGCGCGAGCTGCTGGCCACCATCGGCCGGATGCTGTGACGCCATGCCCGTGACCCTGCCGGCCCCCGTGCGGGTGATGATCGTCGAGGACTCCCTGGTGGTGCGCCGCCTCCTGGCGCACATCGTGTCGCGCGACGCGCGGCTGGAGCTGGCCGCCGCCGTGGCCTCGGCCGAGGAAGCGCTGCAGGAGCTGCCGCGCGTGCGGCCCGACGTCATCTCCATGGACATCCGCCTGCCCGGCATGGACGGGCTGGAAGCCACCCGGCGCATCATGGCCGAGCAGCCGACGCCGATCGTGGTGATCGCCGACAGCGTGCGCGACGCCACCTTCGGCATCTCCATGAACGCGCTCCGCGCGGGCGCCCTGTCCGTGGTGGAAAAGCCGGTCGGCATCGCCACCGGCGGGCACGAGCAGATCGCCGACACCATCTGCACGCAGCTGTTCATCATGAGCCAGGTGGCGGTGATCCGGCAGCGCGCCCCCGCCGCCGCAGCGCCGCGCGTGCCGGCCAGCGTGACGGTGCTGCCGCCGCCGCTGTCGCCCGGCATGCTGGCCATCGCGGCCTCCACCGGCGGGCCGCCGGCGCTGGCGCAGGTGCTGGGCGCCCTGCCGCGCGACTGCCCCGTGCCGGTGCTGCTGGTGCAGCACATGGGCGCACCCTTCATGGAAGGCTTCGCCAGCTGGCTGGACGGGCTGGTGCCGATGCCCGTGGCGCTGGCGCAGGATGGCGAGCTGCCGCGCCCCGGCCGGGTTTACGTGGCCCCCGGCGACCGCCACCTGCTGCTGACGACCGCCGGCACGCTGCGCCTTTCGGCCGAGCGGCCGCTGGCCAGCCAGCGCCCTTCCGCCACCCTGCTGTTTCGCAGCGTCGCCGAGGCGATGGGCGCGCGGGCGCTGGGCGTGCTGCTGACCGGCATGGGCGAGGACGGCGCCGCCGGGATGGCCGAGCTGCGCCGCGCCGGCGGCTATGCCATCACGGAAGCCGAAAGCACCGCCGTGGTCTACGGCATGCCGGCGGCGGCGGTCCGGCTCGGCGGGTCCTCCGCCAGCCTGCCGCTGCCCGCCATCGGGCCGCGCCTCCAGCAACTGCTGAAGCGGGACGCGCGCGCATGACCGGCTCCGCCGCCCACCTGCTGCTGGTCGAGGATTCCGACACCCAGGCGCTGCAGATGCGCCACATGCTGCTGCGCGAGGGCTTTCAGGTCACCCGCGCCGCCACCGCCGAGGCGGCGCTGGACGCGCTGAACGGCCCCCTGCCCGACTTGGTGATCGCCGACTTCCACCTGCCGGGCATGAATGGCGACGAACTGGCCCGCCGCATCCGCCTGAACAGCCGCACCCGCACCATTCCGGTGCTGATGCTGACCGAGGCGCGCGAACAGGGGCTGGAGCGGCAGGGGCTGGAAAGCGGCGCCGACGCCTATGTGCCAAAATCCGCCGGCGAGGCACCGCTGCTGCTGCGGCTGCGCGCGCTGCTGCGCCCGCGCGCCGAGGCCGCCGTGCCCGAGCCGGCCGGCGCCGCCAGCCCCCCCGGCGCCAGCTTCCGCCGCACCCGGCTGCTGCTGGTGGACGACAGCCCGACCCAGCGCCTGGCCCTGGCCGCGCGGCTGGGACGCGAAGGGCACGAGGTGCAGGCCGCCGCCGATGCGGGCGCGGCGCTGGCGGCGCTGTCCGCCGGGCCAGCGGCCTGGGACGGGGTGCTGCTGAACGCCGGCGGCGGGCTGGACGGCCCGGCGCTCGCCGCCCGGCTGCACGACTTCCGCAGCTCCAGCCACGCCAGCTTCCAGATCGTGGTGCTGTTGGGCGAGGCAGCGCCGGAAGCCCTGGCCGGCCAGTTGTTCGCCGCCGGCGCGGACGAGCTGATCCAGGGGCCTGCGGCGCCCGAGGTGCTCAGCGTGCGGCTGCGCGCAGCACTGCGGCGCAAGCTGCTGCTGGACGAGGAGCGCCGCGCCGCCCTGGCGTCGCGCGAACAGGCGCTGGCCATGGAACGCGCCCAGGCCAAGGCCGCGATGGCCGAGGCCCTGGCTCGCGCCAATGCCGAGCTGGAGGACGCCAACCGCCAGTTGATCGAAACCCAGACCCGGCTGGTGCAGGCGGCCAAAATGGCCTCGCTGGGCGAGCTGGTGGCCGGCATCGCGCACGAGATCAACAACCCGCTGGCCTTTATCCAGGCGCACCAGGGCACGGTGGAGCGGCTGCTGCGCCAGGCGGGCGAGCTGACCGCCCCGGGCGACGAGATCGCCCCCCTGCTGGCCCGCGCGCGCGACCGGGTGGGGTCCATGACGCTGGGCCTCGGCCGCATCCAGGATCTGGTCGCCAACATGCGGAAGTTTTCCCGCCTGGACGACAATGCCTTTCAACGCGTGGACGTGCCGGAAGCGATCGGCACCGTGCTGACCCTGCTGGGCCCCAAGCTCGGCGACCGCGTGGTGGTGGAGCGCGACCTGCAAGGCATGCGCGAGCTGGTGTGCCTGCCGGCGCTGTTCAACCAGGTGGTGATGAACCTGGTCAGCAACGCCGCCGACGCCATTCCCGGCCAGGGACACATCGCCATCAGCAGCCGCAGCGACTGGCGCAGCTACGTGATCGAGGTGCGCGACAGCGGCCCGGGCGTGGCGGCGGACCTGCAGGACCGGGTGTTCGAACCGTTTTTCACCACCAAGCCGGTCGGCACCGGCACCGGCCTCGGGCTGGCCATCGCCTACAACGTCGTTTCGGCGCATGAAGGCTCCATCGCCGTGGGCGCGGCCCCCGAGGGGGGGGCGTGCTTCACGGTCACCGTGCCTATCCGGACCGAACCATGACTGCGGATACCATGACCCAGCCCAGCCCGACCGAGCGGCGCCGCGGCACCCTGCTGGTGGTCGACGACGAGCGCGAGATCCTCACCGCGCTGGAGGACCTGTTCGAGGAGGATTTCCAGGTGCACGCCGCCAGCTCCGGCGCCGAGGCGCTGGAGTTGCTGCACCGCGTGCCCGGGGTGGAGGTCATCATCTCCGACCAGCGGATGCCCGGCATGACCGGCGATGCCTTTCTGGCCCGGGCGCGCGAGTTCACGGAAGCCGAGGCGCTGCTGCTAACCGGCTATGCCGAGCTGGATGCCGTGATCAGCGCCGTGAACAAGGGGCGCATCGCCTTCTACGCGCCCAAGCCCTGGGACCCGGCGCTGCTGCGCAGCATGGTGCTGAGCGCGGTGGACCGGCACCGGCTGGCCCGCGCCCTGGCGACCGAGCGCGCGTTGCTGCGCGGCCTGCTGGACGCCTCGCCCGAGCCGCTGTCCTTCAAGGACGGCGAGGGACGCTTCGTGCGGCTGAACGCCGCCAAGGCCCGCGCGCTGGGCGGCACGGTGGAATCGCTGCTGGGCGAGCGCGAAGCCGACCTCGTGCCGCCCGAGCGCGGCGCGGCGCTGCGCGAGGTGGAGCAGCAGGCGCTGCGCGGCGCCCAGGGGCACGACTGGACCGGCCAGATCCAGGCCGGCGCCACCGGCGGCACCCGCTGGCTGCGCGTGCAGCGCCTGCCGATCCTGGACCGCGACGGCCAGCCCTCGCACCTGGCGACCATCGAGCACGACCTGACCGAGCAGCGCGCGCTGGAGGACCGGCTGCGCCAGGCCGAGAAGATGCAGGCCCTGGGCACCATGGCCGGCGGCGTGGCGCATGACTTCAACAACCTGCTGACCGCCATCCTGGGCAGCCTGGACCTGATGGCCGCGCATGCCGCCGCCGGTCCCGCCGACCCCAGGCAGCAGGCGCTGCTGAAGACCGCCATCGCCGCGGCGGAGCGTGGCTCGGCGCTGACCCGCCGCCTGCTGACCTTCAGCCGCAAGCGCGAGCTGACGCTGCGCCCGGCCGACATCAACCGCCTGGTGCTGGACATGGACGCGCTGCTGGCCCGCAGCCTGGGCGAGCGCGTGCAGATCCGCACCCGGCTGGCGCCCGGCCTGTGGCCCGCGCTGGCGGACCAGGAGCAGTTCGCGCTCGGACTGCTCAACCTGTGCATCAACGGCCGCGACGCCGGCGCCACCAGCATCACCCTGTCCACCCGCAACGGCACCGTGGCGGAGGCGGCGGAAGACGAGGCGGTGCCCGACCTGCACCCGGGCGACTACGTCGTGCTGGGCATCGCCGACAACGGCACCGGCATGACGCCCGACGTCATGGCCAAGGCCTTCGAGCCGTTCTTCACCACCAAGGAGGTCGGCAAGGGCACGGGGCTCGGCCTGTCCATGGTGTATGGGCTGGCGCGGCAGTCGGGCGGCACCGTGACGCTGGCCAGCACCCCGGGCGAGGGTACGCTGGTGGAAGTCTACCTGCCGCGCTCGGCGCAGCCCTGGTCCACCGCCGCGGTGGCCGAAGGCGCCGCCCCCGCCGCCGCCGCCGGCCGCGTGCTGGTGGTGGACGACGATGACAGCGTGCGCGGCATCACCACCACCTTTCTGAACGAGCTGGGCCACGACACCCAGGAAGCCGCCGATGGCGTCAGCGCGCTGGCGCTGCTGCAGCAAAGCGAGGCGGCGGATTTCGACCTGCTGGTGACCGACTACGCCATGCCCGGCATGACCGGCGCGGAGCTTGCCACCCAGGTGCGCCGCAGCTGGCCCGGCCTGCCGATCCTGCTGCTGACCGGCTATGCCGACCCCGCCACCCGCAGCGACGACTACCCCGTGTTGCGCAAGCCGTTCCGCCAGAACGAACTGGCGCGACAGGTGGCGGCGCTGCTGCAGCCGGGCAAGCCGCCGGCACCGCACCCGTCCGCCGACACTCCGGAGAGCCGGGGCGAGGAAGACTGAAGCTCGGCGTCAGCGCGGAGGGGCGTGGTCCAGCACGCGCTGCAGCAGCACCATGTCCAGCCAGCGGCCGAACTTGCAGCCCACCTGCGGCAACAGGCCGACACGCACGAAGCCCAGCTTCTCGTGCATGCGCAGCGATGGCGCGTTGTCCGCGTCCACGGAGGCCACCAGCACATGCTTGCCCAGTGCCTGCGCCTGGTCGATCAGCGTGCCCACCAGCGTCTGGCCCACGCCGCGGCCGCGCGCGTCGCCGCGCACATGCACCGAATGCTCCACCGTGTGGCGGAAGCCGTCCCAGCCGTTGCGGAAATCGCTGAAGGCGGCGAAGCCGATGACGCCGCCACCACGCAGGCAGTCGGCCACCAGCACCGGGTAGCCCCATTCCCGGCGCTTTTCCAGCCATAGCCGGCGCTGCGCCAGGGTTTCCGGCTGGTCGTGGTAGATCGCGGTGCTGGTGGCGATGATGTCGTTGACGATCGTCAGGATGCCCGGCAGGTCGGCATCCTCTGCCATGCGCAGCACCCAGCCGGCGGGGTGGCCCAGCAGCGGGCTCATGCGCGCGGGCCCCTGGCGGCGACGGCCCGCAGCGGCGGCGGCACCACCTCCGGCGGGATGGGACAGGCATAAGGCTTGCCGCCGGTGCGCCGCGCCAGCTCCGCCTTGGCGCGGGCCAGCAGCTCGGGGTCGCGCACGGCGTCCAGCGCAGTGGCGGCCATCGCCTGGGCGGCGTGCAGCATGCCCTTGTGCGCCGCCGGGCTTTTGCCCTGCGCCACCATCTGCCAGGTGTGGAAGGGCGTGCCGATGGCGTAGTTGGCGCCGTGGCACTGCACCGTCGGCACCACCCAGGACACGTCGCCGACGTCGGTGGAGCCGGGCATGAAGCGGGGCGTGCCATCGAAGGGCAACACCTCCTCGGCCATGCTCAGCGCGGCGGCCCCGGCGGGAGCGCCGAAGAATTCCACGCTGCTTTCGATGTCCTCGGCCGTCAGGCTTTCGCGGATGGCGTGGGCGAAGGCACGGTCGGCCTCGTCGAACTGCGGCGCGCCCAGGCGGCGGATGTTCTCGTGCATCGCCATTTCCAGCACCGTGTTGGGCAGCACCTCAGAACAGGCCTTGTCCAGCTCCACCGTCAGCGCCGTCTCGGTCATGTGCGCCGCACCCTCGGCGCAGCGGCGCACGCGGGCGAACAGCGCCTCCGCCTGCGCCACCTTGGGCGAGCGGATCAGGTACAACACCTCGGCATTGGCCTGCACGACGTTGGGGGAGATGCCGCCGGTGTCGGTGATGGCATAGTGCAGCCGCGCGTCGCTCGGCATGTGCTCGCGCAGGTAGTTGGCGCCCATGTTCATGATCTCGACGGCGTCCAGCGCGCTGCGGCCGAGATGCGGGCTGCCGGCGGCATGCGACGGCCGGCCCTTGAAGCGGAAGTAGACCTGGAAGTTGGCCAGGGTGCGGGCCGAGTTGACGCCCGCGAAGACTCCCGGATGCCAGGAAATGGCGGCGTCCAGGTCGTCGAACGCCCCGGCGCGGGCCATAAAGGTCTTGCCGGAGCCGCCCTCCTCGGCCGGGCAGCCATAGTAGCGGATGGTGCCGGGTTGGCCGCCCTCCGCCAGGGCGTCGCGCGCCGCGACGGCGGCCAGCATGGCGCCGGCGCCCAGCAGGTTGTGGCCGCAGCCATGGCCATGGCCGCCCGCCACCAGCGGTGCCGGCCGCGGGTTGCCGGCTTCCTGGCTCAGGCCCGCCAAGGCATCGAATTCGCCCAGCAGGCCGATCACCGGACCGCCCCCGCCCGCTTCTGCCACAAAGGCGGTGGCCAGCCCGCCGAGGCCCCGCGTGACGCGAAAGCCCTCGGCTTCCAGCAGGGCGATCTGCGCTTCGCTGGAGCGGTGTTCCTGGAAGCGGAGTTCTGCGAAATCCCAGATCCGGTCCGCGAGGTCCCGAAAGGCCGGTGCCTTGGCCGCCACCCGGGCAGACAAAGCATCCAGGCTGAGAAAGTCGTTTCGCATCGGGGGCCTGCGACATGTGCCGGCGGACGTGGGGCTCACGCCGCCTTGGGATGCGAGGCTTACCATGACCCCGCATGACTGCGGAGAGATTTTGTTGCAACTAACCCAGGAAAGCCGATAGCCGGTGCAGCAAAGCATACCTGGGCGAAATCGTGATTTGCTGCTTGGCCAGTATTATCCTGTGGATTGTCGCCGAAACGAACCGCGTGGGGCCCGGCCCGGCGGACCGGGCCCCACGGCGGCGCCTTATTCGGCGGCCAGCATCAGCTCCGCGGCCCGGCTGTGCGCCAGGCGCTGGTACAGGTCCACATAGTCCTGCGCCATGCGGCGCGCGGTGAAGCGCTGCTCGAAGCGCGCCCGCACGCCGGCGCGCGGCAATTGCTTGACCCGCTCCACGGCGGCGATCGCCTCCGCCATGTCGGACACCGCGAAGCCGGTGACGCCATCATCCACCACCTCCGGCACGGAGCCGTGGCGGAAGGCGACCACCGGGGTGCCGCAGGCCATCGCCTCGATCATCACCAGCCCGAACGGCTCCGGCCAGTCGATCGGCGTCAGCAGCGCGGTGGCGCCGGACAGGAAGTCGGGCTTCTGCTGTTCGTTGATCTCGCCGATGAACTCCACCAGGGGGTGGGCCATCATGGGGCGGATCTTCTGCTCGTAGTATTCCTGGTCCACCCGGTCGACCTTGGCGGCGATGCGGATGGGCGTGTTGGTGGCGATGGCGATCTCGATGGCCCGGTCGCAGCGCTTTTCGGGCGCGATGCGACCCAGAAAGGCCAGGTAGCCCGGGGCCACGTCGGTGCGCGGCGTCAGCAGCTTTTCCGGCAGGCCATGATACACCGTGGACACGAAGTTCGCCTGCGGCAGCGGCCGGCGCTGGTCGTTGGAGATCGAGACCACCGGCACGTCGCGGAACGCCTCGAACACCGGCTGCAGCTCCGGCAGGTCCAGCCGGCCGTGCATGGTGGTCAGCATCGGCGTGGACGCCCGCGAGAACAGCGAGAACGGCAGGTAGTCCAGGTGGAAATGCAGCAGGTCGAATTCATGCCGGCGGCGATACACCGTTTCCAGCATCAGGGTCAGCGGCGCGTTGGGGTCCCGCACGCTGGGGTCCAGCCGCAGCGCCTTGGCGCTCATGGGCGCCAGGGTGGCGGAGGTCACGGAGTCGCCGCTGGCGAAGAGAGTCACCTCGTGGCCGAGTTCCACCAGCCCCTCGGTGAGGTAGGAAACGATCCGCTCGGTGCCGCCATACAGCTTCGGCGGCACGGCTTCCGTCAGGGGAGCGATCTGGGCGATGCGCATCGGGTCCGAACTCCGTCAGTGGGCAAGAGCGTGCGTCATGTCGGCAACTTGAGGCGCGAATGCGGTTTGCTTCTGGCGAAGCCCGCCACGATTCTGACGTGATGGCGGTGTTTCCTGCCTTTTAACGCGGAAGCGACGTGTCCTCACGAGCTTGTGTGCCTCCCAGCGGACGAATGAGGTGCCGGACCCCATGCAGCCCAGCGACAGACAGACCACCGATTCCGCTTCTTCCGGCCGGGTTGAGACGCCATCCCAGGCCGCCAACCGCGAGGGGGCGGAGGTTCTGCGCTTCGCCCACCGCCCCGTGGCCTATCTGATGCGTCACCTGCGCCCCCATGCCGGGTCGCACGCCGCCATCCTGGCCGCGGTGCTGGGCGCGGTGGGCTGCTCGGTCGGTGCCAACTACGCGGTCAAGCACCTGATCGACACGCTGTCCGGCGACCCCATGGCAGTGGCCTCCACCGCCGTGTGGACCGCGTTCGCCATCCTCGCCGGCGTCATCACCGCGGACAACATGCTGTGGCGCGTCGGCGGCTGGATCGCCGCGGACCGGTTTCCGCGCGCCACCGCCTCCATGCGGGCCGAGTTGTTCCGCCACCTGTCGGGCCACGCGCCCGGCTACTTCGCCAACCGCTCGGCCGGCACGCTGGCCAGCCGCATCAGCGCCACCGGCACCGCCGCCTTCACCCTGCTGCAGAACTTCACCTGGCACACGGTGCCGCCGGCGGTCGCCGTGGTGCTGTCCATCGGCTTTCTGGCCAGCGTCGACCCCTGGATGGCGCTGTGCCTGGTCGTCGCCGCCGGCGCGCTGGCCGCCGGCATCGCCCTGTTGGGCCGCAAGGGCGACGTGCTGCACGACAGCTTCGCCGGCCGCGCCGCGGCGGTGGACGGGCAGCTAGTGGACGTGGTGCAGAACTTCGCCCTGGTGCGCGCCTTTGGCGCCTTTGGCCGCGAAGGCCAGCGGCTGGACCACGCGCTGGAAGCCGAGACCGGCGCCCGCCGCGCCTCGCTGCGCTATCTGGAAAAGCTGCGGCTGGTGCATGGTGCCGCCACCGCCGTGCTGACCGCCTGCCTGCTGGGCTGGTCCGTGCACCTGTGGCAAACCGGCCGCGCCACCACGGGCGACATCGTGCTGGTGTGCACACTGGGCTTCACTATCCTGCACGCCTCGCGCGATCTGGCGATGGCGCTGGTGGACCTCACCCAGTACGTGGCCCGCATGCGCGAGGCGCTGGGCGCGCTGCTGGTCAAGCACGACATGCCCGACATCGAGGACGCCCATATCCTGGCCACCCCGTCCGACCGGGCGAGCGGCGAGGTGGTGTTCGAGGACATCACCTTCTCCTATCCCGCCGCCCCCGCCGGCAGCCCGCCCATCCTGCGCCACCTGCGGCTCGACATCGCGGCCGGCCAGAAGGTCGGCGTGGTCGGGCGCTCCGGCGCCGGCAAGTCCACGCTGCTGACGCTGTTGCAGCGCCATGCCGCGCCGCAGCTGGGGCGCGTGACCATCGACGGCCAGGACATCGCCCACGCCACGCGCGAAAGCCTGGCCGAGATGATCGCGGTGGTGCCGCAGGACGTGTCGCTGTTCCACCGCACGGTGCTGGAAAACATCCGCTACGCCCGCCCCGATGCCTCGGACGCCGAGGTGCTGGCCGCCGCCGAGGCGGCCCGCTGCCGCGACTTCATCGAGGCGCTGCCGGAGGGCTTCGACACCATCGTCGGCGACCGCGGCGCCAAGCTGTCCGGCGGCCAGCGCCAGCGCCTCGCCATCGCCCGTGCCCTGCTGAAGAACGCCCCCATCCTGCTGCTGGACGAGGCGACCTCGGCGCTCGACTCCGAAAGCGAGGCGGAGGTGCAGGTGGCGCTGGATGGCCTGATGCAGGGCCGCACCGTCATCGCGGTCGCGCACCGCCTCGCCACCCTGTCCAATTTCGACCGCATCGTGGTGATGGATGCCGGGCAAGTGGTGCAGGACGGCGCCCCGGAGCTGCTGATGCGCCGCCCCGGCCCTTACCAGGATATGGTGCGCCGCCAGTCCGAGGCGCTGATCGCGGCCTGATCTCCGGCGCGGCGGAGGCTAGGGGTGGCCTCCCCGTCCCTCCTCTCCGTTCCGCCGCCGCGTGGCTGCCCCTTGCCGTCGCGGTGATCCGCTTCGGTCCTTGCCGGGGGAATTCACGCCCCCGGCCTCGCTGCATCCTTCGCTTGGCAGATCACCCCCCGCGCTGGCATCTGGCAGCACCAGCAACCACCCCGGGGCGCAGCCATGGCGGACCAACGGCCCAAGATCCTGTTCGCCGACCAGCTCCGCGGCATCGCGGCGCTGCTGGTGGTGTTCAGCCATCTGGCGGGCATCTACTGGTATCAGCCGGAGCTGGTGGCGCAGTTCGTCGGCGGTCCGGTGCCGGCCGGGCCGGTGCCCGGGCTGGCGGCGCTGCATGAGCGGCTGCCCTTCAACCCGGGGCCCTTCGGCGTGGCGGTGTTCTTTCTGATCAGCGGCTTCGTCATCCCCTTCTCGTTCAACGGCACCGGGCGGCTGGCTTTTCTGCGGGCGCGGCTGTGGCGCATCTTCCCGACCTACCTGGCGGCGCTGCTGCTGGGGCTGGCGGTGCGGGCGGCATCCGGCGCCTTCTGGGGCGAGCCGCTGCAGGTCAATCCGCTGGCGCTGCTGGCCAATGCGGTGCTGCTGCACGACCTCGCGGGCATCAGCAGCGTCGACCTCGTGAACTGGACGCTGACGGTGGAACTGAAGTTCTACCTGCTGTTCGCCCTGGCGCTGCCGTGGCTGCTGCGGTGGAAAGGCGGCTTCGTGGTCGGGCTGGCGGTGGCGATGCTGGCGCTGAACCTGCTTGCCGCCTGGGCCATGCCGCTGCTGCCCCTGCGCCTCGGCTACGCCCTGCGCGGCACGGCGCACGGGTTCATGTTCCTGCCCTTTCTGCTGCTGGGCACGCTATTCTTCCTGTTTCTGCGCGGCGCCCTGGGGTTCTCTGCGCTGCTGGGCGCCTCGGCCGTCACCCTGGGGCTGTTTCTGCTGACCTGGATGGGCGGGCCCATGGCGGGCAGCTTCAACTCGGCGGGCTTCAGCTATCTGTGGGGCTGGGGCGTCTTCGCGCTGTGCTTCGCGTTGCGGAACCGGGCCGTGCCGCTGGCGCCGCTGCGCTGGCTGTCGGCGGTCAGCTACCCGCTATACCTGGTGCATGCGATGCTGGGCTACGCGCTGCTGCAGGCTTTGGTGCAGGGCTGGGGCATGGCCTATGCCCCGGCGCTGGGCCTGGCTCTGCTGGCCTGCTTGGCGGCCGCCTGGGTGCTGCATCGGCTGGTGGAGAAGCCCAGCATGGCGCGCGGCAAGGCGCGCCGCGCCGTGGCGCCGGCGGTGGCCTAGAGGCCGGCGTCCCGCGCCAGCCGCTTGCCCTGCCAGTAGCCGATCAGGCCGCTGAGCGGCGCCGCGGGCAGCACCAGCACCCAGCCAGCATGCACGCTGTTGACCACGAGGCCGAGGCCGATGCCCAGCATCAGCCCGCCCACCAGACTGCCCGTCACCCCGGCGGTCAGCCCCAGCACCAGCAATTGCGCGCGTGTCACCATAGCTGCGGCAGTATGCGGCGGCGGGCGGCTTGGCAAGCGCCCGGCGTTTGACAGGCGCCGCCTCGGGCGGCTACACGCCCCCACCCTTCCGGGAACGCGGACGTGGGCCACCGTGCCCGCGCCCCGCCCTTGGCATGCCCGCCTTGGGACTACCGGGACAAAACAGCGGCACAGCCGCATCGAAGAAGGAGCCCGCCGCATGACCAAGCGCGCGGAAAGCAAGTACAAGATCAATCGCCGCCTCGGCGTCAACCTGTGGGGCCGCGCCAAGTCCCCCATCAGCAAGCGCGAATACGGCCCCGGCCAGCACGGCCAGCGCCGCAAGCAGAAGCCGACCGACTTCGGCATCCAGCTGATGGCCAAGCAGAAGCTCAAGGGCTACTACGGCAACATCGGCGAGAAGCAATTCCGCAAGTACTACGAGGAGGCCGTGCGCCGTAAGGGCGACACCTCGGAGAACCTGATCGAGCTGCTGGAGCGCCGCCTGGACGCGGTGATCTACCGCCTGAAGCTGGCGATGACCCCCTTCGCCGCCCGCCAGTTCGTGAACCATGGCCACGTCACGGTGAACGGCAAGCGCGTCAACATCCCCTCCTACCTAGTTCGCGACAACGACGTGATCGAGGTCAAGGAGAAGTCCAAGCAGCTGGTTTGCGTGCTGGACGCCGCCCAGTCCGGCGAGCGCGACGTGCCGGAGTACCTAGAGGTCGACCACCGCCAGATGAAGGGCCGCTACCTGCGCGCCCCGAAGCTGTCGGACGTGCCCTACCCGGTGCAGATGGAACCGAACCTGGTGGTCGAGTTCTACTCGCGCTGACCGGCCCGGGGCCCCTGGCTCCGGAGACTTTCAGGGGGAGGTGCTTCGGCGCCTCCCCTTTTTCTATGCCTGCCGCATGGCGCGGATCTCGTCCTCCAGCCCCGCCGGCTGCGGCAGCCAGCGGGCGGGCTGTTCCAGCGCCTGGCTGAGCCTGCGGCGATAGGCGGCGCGGGGGATCTCCGCCGCGCCGAACTGCCCCAGGTGGCCGGTGACGAACTGCGTGTCCAACAGCGTGAAGCCGCCCAGCCGCAGCCGCGCCACCAGTTGCACCAGCGCGACCTTGGAGGCGTCCCGCGCCCGGCTGAACATGCTTTCCCCGAAGAAGGCCCCGCCCTGCGCCACGCCGTACAACCCGCCCACCAGTTCCTCGCCCTGCCATACTTCGATGGAATGGCCGTGCCCCTGGCGGTGCAGCATGGTGAACAGGGCCTCGATCTCCGGGTTGATCCAGCTGTCTTCCCGCCCGGGGGCAGGCGCGGCGCATTGCGCGATGGTGGCGGCGAAGGCCGTGTCCGCCGTGACGCGGAAGCCGCCCGACAGCACGGTCCGTGCCAGGCGGCGGGACAGGTGGAACCCGTCCAGCGGCAGGATGCCGCGCAGTTCCGGGTCCAGCCAGTAGAGCTGCCCCGCGTCGCGGGATTCGGCCATGGGAAACAACCCGGCACGATAAGCGCGCAGCAACAGCTCGGGCGTGATCTGGACGGAATGGCGGGACACGGCGCTTATCATGGGTGCGGCGGCGGAGTGCCGCCAGGGGTGGAGCGGCCGGGCAAGGAGCCGTTGCCCTTTCCCGGGGCTTCCCGGGGTGGGGCGATGCACCCGCCCCCGCCAGCGAAACCACGCCCGGACCCGTCAGGCGCGGTTTCGGGACGCCCCCGGCCGGCGCCCGTCACCCCTGCGGCGCCGGCGGCAGCCGTGCATAGATGCGGTCCGCGAGCGCGTGGTAGTTCTCGTCGAAATGGTGCCCGCCCTTGATGCCGATGATCTGCGCGGGCGGGCTTGCGAAGCTGGTGCAGCCGGTGTCCTTGGCCTCGTCCGTGCCATAGATGCATTGCACTAGGGCGGGCGGGATGTTGGGCACGTCCGGAATGGTCGGCACGGCGGTCGGCCGGCCGAGGCCCAGGAAATCGCCGATGCGGATCTCGAAGGCGGCTTCCTTGGCGAAGGCCAGGAGGGACACCAGGACCATCCTGTCACGCGTCGCATCCTGCAGCCGCGGCCAGGTGCCGGGCAGAATGTCCGCGCCGAAGGAATACCCCACCAGCGCCACCTTCGGGATGTTCCACTTGCCGGCGTAGAGCGCCACCACGCGGTCCAGCTCGGTCGCGACTTCCTGCGGCGAGCGGCGGGTCCAGAACCAGTTCAGGCAGTCGAAGCCGACCACGGACATGCCACGGTCACGGAAGTTCCGCCCCATGGTGCGGTCGATGTCGCGCCAGCCGCCGTCGCCGGACAGGATGATGGCGAAGACGTCCTTGCGCGGCGTCTTGGCCGGCATCTCGATCAGCCATTTGGAGGTGTCGCGCTGCGCCAGGGCCGGGCGAGCCAGCAGCGCGGCCCCACCGATGCCGGCCAGCAGGCCGCGTTTGCCGATGCTCATTTGCCGATCACTCCCCGCAGGCCACCGGATTGCAGCGCCGCGACATCCGCCAGCACCACCCAGGGGTCCAGCCCGCCGGCGGTGCACAGGTAGCGCGGCTCCCACACCGGGTCGAACTTCTCCTTGAAGGCGCGCAGGCCGCGGAAGTTGTAGAACCGCTCGCCCCGGTGGAACACCATGCCGCCCAGGCGGTACCAGATGGGCGCGAGGCGATGCGCCGCCAGACCCGACAGCGGCGCCATGCCGAGGTCGAAAAAGCCATAGCCCTGTTCCTTGGCCATCAGCAGCAGCTTGGTGAACAGGAAGTCCATGGTGCCGGGCGGCATGTCCGGCCGGTGGCGCATCAGGTCCACGGACATGTCCGTGCGCGCCCCCGGCGTGTCCAGCAACGTCGCGAAGGCGATCACCTGCCGCTCCGCGCCGCGCACCACCGCCACCGGCTGGCTGGCCACGTAATCCCGCTCGAAGGCCCCGAGCGAAAAGGCCTTCTCGCGGGCCTTGTGCTGGTCGAGCCAGGCGCGGGACACGGCTTCCAGCTCGTCCAGCACGGGCGGCACCTCGGCGGGGCGCAGGATCTCGAAGGTCATGCCCTCGCGCTCGGCGCGGTTGATGGCGGTGCGCAGCGGCTGGCGCGCCTTGCCCTTCAGCTCAAAGGCGGACAGGCGCACGCGCGCGGCCTCGCCCAGCTTGAGCGGCTGCAGGCCGGCATCGATGTACAGCGGCAGGCTGTCCGGCCGCACCTGGTAGAAGGCGGCGCGGCCACCCTGGGCATCGGCCATCTCCACGAAGCGCCACACCAGCTCGATGCGCTGCGCCGCCGGCCCGATCGGGTCGTAGAGCGCGATCCACGAGCGGCCGCGCCGGCCGTACATGATGAAGGCGTCGGCTTCCGGCGTCAGCAACAGCGCCTTGTCGCCCATGCGCACCAGATTGGCGTCGGCCCGATCCTGCGCCTCCACAATGGCGACGGCCCGGGCCAGGGCGGCGGCATCCGGCCGCTCGGCGCGCGACTGCGCGGGCTTCAACAGGCTCCACAGCCCGGCGGCGCCGGCCAGCAGCACCACGGCCAGCGTGGCGCGCATGGCGCGCGGCGCGTTCTCGTCCAGCTCGAAGCGCCACCACAACTGGCGCGAATACTCGACGTCGCGATGCGCGAAGAACAGCAGCCAGGTGGCGGCGGCCAGCACGCAGGCAACGGCCAGCCACCAGCCGGGCGACAGCGTGGGGGTGAACATCCGCGCCCGGCGGTCGAAGCGGCGGCGCGATGTCAGCAGCGCCACGCCCAGCAGGGTCAGCAGCGTCAGCTCCAGCACTCCGCTGCCGCGCACCACGGACAACAGGATGCCACCGCCCGCCAGCAGCAGCGCCAGCCACCAGGCCGCATCCAGCCGGTGCGCCAGCCCGTAGGCGACGAACAGCAGGCCCAGCCCGCCCACGGAGGACAGCAGGTGCGAGGCCTCGAACAGCGGCTGCGGCAGGTTGGGCAGCATGAAGCCGGGCTCGAAGCCTTCCACCGGCGGGGCGATGCCGCCTAGCAGCAGCGCGGCGCCGGCACCAAAGGCCAGCACGCCCAGAAAGCGCGGCATCAGCCGGGTGGAAGCCCGCAGCGCCCGCGCGCCGCCCGCCACCGCCGGCACCCGGTGCCGCAGCTCGAACCCGGTCAACAGCAGCACGGCGACCAGCAGGGGCAGCACGAAATAGATGGCGCGGTACAGCAGCAGGGCGGCGGCCACCTGGTCCAACGGCACCGGCCCGCCCTGGAAGGCCAGCAGCACCACGGCATCGAACACGCCGATGCCGCCCGGCAGGTGGCTGGCGGCGCCGATGGCGATGGCGACCACGTAGAGCGCGATAAAGGACGGCAGCGGCACCGCGCCGTCCGGCAGCAGCAGCCACAGCACCACCGCCGCAGCCGTCAGGTCGATGATGGAGATGACGCCCTGCGCCAGCACCAGCTTGGCGCCCGGCACCCGCAGCGTCACCGGCCCCAGCCGCAGCGCGGTGCGCTTGAAGCGCCCCAGCAGCGCCACCCCCAGCATGGCCAGCAGCGTCAGCCCCGCCAGCACCCGCAGCAGCGTGGCGTCGAGCCCGAACCAGCCCTGCATCTGACCGGCTTGCAGCAGCACGCCGATGGCGGCCACAAAGAAGATGCCGATGGAAAAGCTGGCGGTGACGAACACCAGGATGCGGGCGATCTGCCCCGGCTTGACCCCGGCCGCCGCGTAGATGCGCCAGCGCACCGCGCCGCCGGTGAAGGCCCCCACCCCCATGCTGTTGCTGAGCGCGAAGCCGCAAAACGCCGCCAGCGCGCCGATCCTGGCCGGCACCGCCGGCTCCGGCCCGACATGGCGCAGCGCCGACAGGTCGTAGCCGATCATGGCGGTGTAGCTGACCGCCGCCGCCAGCACCGCCAGCGCCAGCAGCCCCAGGCTCTTGGCCGACAGGGCCGCGACCACGGAAGCGTAATCGATCTCCTGCGACAGCCGGTCCAGCGCGAAAACCGCCATGGCCGCCATGACCAGCCCGGCAGCGCCCAGCAGCCAGGGGCGCCACGCCGCCAGGCGGCTGACGCCATGGGCGATCGCGGGGCCCGCGGGCTCGCCATGCTGCACCGCCTCAGGCGCCTCGGCGGTCAATCCATTCATCAGGCCATCCCGGTTGCGTCACGAGCAGGAGATCATGCTCCCACTCAACGACAAGCTTGGGCTAGGGATGCCCGATTGCGATGGCGAAAGCATGAAGTTGATGTGCCGGCGGCGCGGCAGGGCCGCGGCGCGCCGGCCCGGGCGGGTTTCGGGGGAGGCCGCCTCCCCCGCCCCTCAGTGCGGCTGGCCGACGAAGCGTTCCAGCCAGTGGATGGTGTAGTCGCCGCTTTGGAACTCCGGGTCCGCCATGATGCGCTGGTGCAACGGGATGGTGGTGCGGATGCCATCCACCACCATCTCCTCCAGCGCGCGGCGCATGCGGGCGATGGCCTCGGCCCGCGTTTTGCCGTGCACGATCAGCTTGGCGACCAGGCTGTCGTAGTTGGGCGGCACGGAATAGCCGGAATACAGCGCGCTATCGACCCGCACGCCCAGGCCCCCGGGGGCATGGAAGGTGTTCACCCGGCCGGGCGAGGGAAGAAAGCTGTCCGGGTCCTCGGCGGTAATGCGGCATTCGATGGCATGGCCCTCGAAGCGGATGTCGGCCTGGGTGTAGCCCAGCGGCTCACCGGCGGCGATACGGATCTGCTCCTTCACCAGGTCGATGCCGCTGACCATCTCGGTCACCGGATGCTCCACCTGTAGGCGGGTGTTCATCTCGATGAAAGCGAACTGGCCGTCCTGCCACAGAAATTCCAGCGTGCCGGCGTTGCGGTAGCCGAGCTGCGACAGGCCCTGCGTCACCTGGGCGCCGATCTCGGCGCGTTCCTCCGGCGTCAGGGCGGGGGAGCCCGCCTCCTCCACCAGCTTCTGGTGGCGGCGCTGCAAGGAGCAGTCGCGCTCGCCGAAATGCACCACGTTGCCATGGCTGTCGGCCATCACCTGCAGCTCGATGTGCCGCGGGCGGTCCAGGTACTTTTCCAGGTAAACGGCGTCGTTGCCGAAGGCGGCCTTGGCTTCCGTGCGCGCCACGCGCCAGGCTTCCTCCAGCTCGTCCTCGGAATGGGCCACCTTCATGCCGCGCCCGCCGCCGCCGGCGGCGGCCTTGATCAGCACCGGGTACTTCACCCGCGCCGCCACCTCGCGCGCTTCCTCCAGGCTGCCCAGCTCGCCGTCGCTGCCCGGCACCAGGGGCACGTTCAGCGAGGCCATGGCCTGCTTGGCGGCGATCTTGTCGCCCATCATGCGGATGTGCTCGGCCGTGGGGCCGATAAAGGCGAAGCCGTGCGCCTCCACCATCTCCGCGAAGGAGGCGTTCTCCGACAGAAAGCCGTAGCCGGGGTGGATGGCCTCGGCGCCGGTGATGGAGGCGGCCGACAGGATGGCCGCCATGTTCAGGTAGCTGTCGCGCGCCAGCGGCGGGCCGATGCAGACGCTTTCATCGGCCAGCCGCACGTGCATGGCCGTGGCGTCGGCGGTGGAATGCACCGCGACGGTGCGGATGCCCATCTCGCGGCAGGCGCGGTGGACGCGCAGCGCGATCTCGCCGCGGTTGGCGATCAGCACCTTCTTGAACATGGGGATGCGCCTTACTCGACCACCAGCAGGGGGGCGCCGTATTCCACCGGCGCGCCGCTTTCCACCAGGATGCGGGTCACGGTGCCGGCCTTGGGGGCCTTGATCTGGTTGAAGGTCTTCATCGCCTCGATCAGCAGCACGGTCTGACCGGCCGCGACCTTGGCGCCCAGCGTGATAAAGGGCGCGGCGCCCGGCTCCGGCGCCAGATAGGCGACGCCGACCATGGGCGAGGTGATGGCGCCGGCGGTGGAAGCCGTCACCTCCGCGACCGCGGCGGGCGCCGCGGCGGCCACCGGCGCGGCGGCGGGCGCGGACGGCAGGGGCGCGGGGGCGGCGGCATACTGCACCACCGGCGCCGGCGGCGGCGCGCTGCGGGACACGCGCAGGCGGCTTTCGCCGTCGGCCAGCTCGATCTCGCTCAGGTCGGTGTCGCGCAGGATCTGGGCCAGGGCGCGGATGGCGTCCGGGTCGAAGGAAATGCCGCTCATGTTACCTCAGTTCTCTCAAGCCTCGGCGAGAATGCCGGCGATGCCGCGCAATGCCAGCGCGTAGCCATGCGGGCCCAGCCCGCAGATCACGCCATTGGCCGCATGCGACACATAGGAATGGTGCCGGAAGGCTTCCCGGCGATGGATGTTGGTCAGGTGCACCTCAACGACCGGCAGGTCGGACGCTTTCAGTGCGTCCATCAGCGCGACCGAGGTGTGCGAATAGCCGGCCGGGTTGATGACAATGCCGGCCGCGACGCTGCGCGCCTCCTGCACCCAGGAAATCAGCTCGCCTTCCAGGTTGGACTGGCGGAAGTCGATCGCCAGGTCCAGCGCGTCCGCCGTTTCGGCGCACAGCGCCTCGATGTCGTCCAGCGTGTCCGACCCGTACAAGGCCGGCTCACGGGTGCCGAGCATGTTCAGGTTGGGGCCGTTGAGCACGAGGATCAGGGGGGGGTTCACGAGCTGGCGCGTCCGCGGGGTTGTATGCTGGGGCGCCTAGCACGGTGCAATTCGGGACCGCAAGCGGCCCGGCCCCTGGCCGGAAAGCCGGAGACGGGGCCGCTTGTATTCAGGCCGCCATGGCCCGGCAGGATTCGGCACACCGGCGGCAGGCCTCGGCGCAGTCCTGCATACCGTCAAGCCTTTCGCAATCCTGCGCGCATTGCGTGCAGATCTCGGCGCATTCGGCGCAGGTGTGCTTGTGGTGCGGCGTGCCCAGCAGCATGAAATGCGCCGAGGTGCGGCAGATCTCGGCGCAGGCCAGCATCAGCCGGGCATGCCCGGCCTCCACGTGCGGGCCGCCCACCACCAGGCAATGGCCGGAAAAGCCCGACAGGCAGGACACGTAGCAGTTCAGGCAGGCGTCCACGCAGGCGCGCATCTGTGGCGAAAGACCGTGCATCGGGGGCTCCTCGGTGTTGTCGGCGTCCACCGAACCAACCGCCGCAGGGCGGCGGCGTTGCAGCCCGCGCCGCCGTGCCGGCGGTGGATGGGATGACAGGCCCGCCCGCAGTCTCTACGTTCCGCGCGCCTTTCCACCGTAGCGGATGCGCGACCTTGCAGACCTTTCGGCGCCCCCGATCCTCCCGCCCGTCCTGGCTCGCCCTGGCATTGCTGGCGGGCCTGGCCGCCTGCGGCCCTGATTATTCGCCCGACACCTACGCCGGGCGTGCCGTGCAGCAGGCCAACAAGGTGGAGCAGGGGACCATCGTCGGCGTCCGCCCGGTGCAGATCGCGGCCGACGGCACGGCGGGCGCGACGGCGGGTGCCGCGGCCGGCGGCGTGGCCGGCACGCGGGTCAGCGGCAGCGACATCACCTCCGCCTTCGGCGGCATCGGCGGCGGGTTGATCGGCGGGCTGATCGGCACCGCGACGGAAAAGGCCGTGGGCAACACCAACGGCTTCGAATACATCGTGCGCAAGGGCAACAGCGAGCTGGTGTCCGTGGCGCAAAAGGACCAGGTGCCGCTGGCGCTGGGCCAGAAGGTGCTGGTCATCGCCGGCGCCCAGGCGCGCATCGTGCCCGACTACACCACCCCGCCCGAGCCGCCGGCCGTCGCCGCCGAGTCGCGCAACGCGGCCCCCGCCCCCACCCACACGCCGCCAGCCGGCGGCACGCTGCAGGGCGCCGGCCCCCTGCCCGCCCCGGAAGCCGAGGCACTGCCGCCCCCGGCCGCCGCACCGGCCCCCGCCGCGGCCCGGCCAGTGCCCACCGCCATCGACCCGGCGCCGACCATCAGCCTGTGACCTTGCCGTGGCGCGGGAGGAGCCCCATCCTCCCCGCCATGGCAGACATGATCTCGATCGTCGTGAACGGGGACGCCCGCATCGTGCCGGACCACGCCACCGTGGCGGCGCTGCTCGGCACCCTGGGCATGGACAGCCGCAAGGTGGCGGTGGGCCGCAACACCGAATTCGTGGCTCCCGAGGCCTATGACGCGACGCCGCTGGCGGCCGGCGACCGGCTGGACATCGTCCAGCGCATCGGCCTGGTATAGGCCCCGGCCCGCGGCTGGCCCGGCCCCGGCGGCATCGGGCCGGGGGTCATTCCACGTCGTCGTGCCGCGCTGCTTCCACGAGTTGCCGCAACGTGCCCGATGCCCCGCCCGGCTGCCGCGCTAGCCATTCCCAGTGGCCGGGCAGCAGAGTGATTTCCCGCGCCACGACGCCAAGGCGCGGGCGCCCCGGCCGGCGCGGGGCGGCCTGGGGATCATCCTGGTTGGAAGGCTCCGACAAATCCGGCATGGGGCGGCACTCCTGTGCCGGGAATGGGCCCGGCACCGAAATACTGCCCGGATGAATTGAGCCCGCCAAATTAAACCCGGGCCATATTCCGCCGGGCCATGCCGCGCTGGTCGAAGTTGCCGTCGTCCAGCCAAGCCAGGATGGCATCGCGCCGCTCCGGCCATTCGTCGTCCAGAATCGAGAACCACGTGGTGTCCCGCCGGCGGCCCTTCACCACCATGTGCGCACGGTGCTCGCCTTCCGGCACGAAGCCGAGCCGCGCCGCCGCCCGGCGCGAGGGTTCGTTCAACGCGTTGCACTTCCACACCAGCCGGCGGTAGCCCAGGTCGTCCATCGCGTGGCGCATCAGCAGGAACATGGCTTCCGTGGCGGCGCGGGAACGCTGCATGCGCGGCGCGAACCAGATGTTGCCCAGCTCGATGGCGGCGTTGGCGGGCTGGATCTCCATCAGGGTCAGCCAGCCGGATGCCTGCCCCGAGACATGCGGCCGCACCGCCCAGGCGATGGGGTCGTGGGTGGTGGCGAAGCTGCCCAGAAAGCGGCGAAAGGCCGCGAAATCGGGAAACGGGCCATAGGGCAGGTAGGCCCAGCTGCTGTCGGCCCCCTGCCCCTGCATGCCGCCCCACAGTTCCTCGGCGTGTCGGATGCCGAGCGGTTCCAGCGTCACGCTGGCGCCACGGTGGGCGACGCGGGCCGGCACGGGGCGCGGGGTGGGGTCGACCTCCGGCCCGACGGGGGGCTGGGTTTCCGTGGGCGGGGTAGCTTGCGGGGGCGTGCTCATGATAGGCGAAGGCTCACCGCAAC
Source organism: Roseomonas haemaphysalidis (assembly GCF_017355405.1). Classification (NCBI taxonomy): domain Bacteria; kingdom Pseudomonadati; phylum Pseudomonadota; class Alphaproteobacteria; order Acetobacterales; family Roseomonadaceae; genus Roseomonas; species Roseomonas haemaphysalidis. The sequence goes on along the minus strand of NZ_CP061177.1, from coordinate 1,528,792 downwards.
CGCGGCCGCATGCAAGCCGTGCCTGCCCGACCTCCTTGCCCGGCGCACTTGAGAAGACCAACTCCGCACCATGAATGCCGAGACCCGCCCGCCGCTGACCGCCAGCCATCCCGCCTATTTCACCGAAACGGTGGAAACGGTGCATCACTGGACCGACCGGCTGTTCAGCTTCCGCTGCAGCCGCAACCCCACGCTGCGCTTTTCCGCCGGCCAGTTCGTCATGCTCGGGCTGATGGTGGAGGGCAAGCCGCTGGTGCGGGCCTATTCCGTGGCCTCGGCCGCCTTTGACGAGCACCTGGAGTTCCTGTCCATCAAGGTGCCGGACGGGCCGCTGACCAGCCGGCTGCAGCATGTGCGCCCGGGGGACCAGGTGCTGGTCGGCAAGAAGTCCGTGGGCACCCTGGTGCCGGACGCGCTGCTGCCCGGCAGGACGCTGTGGCTGTACGGCACCGGCACCGGCCTTGCGCCCTTTCTGTCGCTGATCCGCGAACCCGAGGTCTACGACCGTTTCGACAAGGTGGTGCTGCTGCACGGCGTGCGGGAAGTGAAGGAGCTGGCCTACCGCGACTACATCGAGCGCGAGCTGCCGGCCGACGAGTTCCTGGGCGAGATGGTCGCCCCCAAGCTGGTCTACTACCCGACCGTGACGCGCGAGCCCTTCCGCAACCAGGGGCGCGTCACGGACCTGATCCGCTCTGGCAAGCTGTTCGACGACCTGAACCTGCCGGCCTTCAACCCGGAGCACGACCGCGTCATGCTGTGCGGCAGCCCGGAGATGCTGGCCGAAAGCAAGGCGCTGCTGGAAGGCATGGGCTTTGACGAGGGCGCCAACAGCCGCCCGGGCCACTACGTGATCGAAAAGGCCTTCGTGGAGAAATGACGGAAGCCCTGCTCATCCACCCGCCCGCCGCGCCGCTGCGCGGGCGGGTGGCGCCGCCGGGTTCCAAATCCATCACCAACCGGGCGCTGCTGCTGGCGGCGCTGGCGCGCGGCACCAGCCGCCTGACCGGCGCCCTGAAAAGCGACGACACCCGCTACATGGCGGACGCCCTGCGCCGGATGGGCGTGGCGGTGCAGGAGCCGGACGCCACCACCTTTCTGGTATCCGGCTCCGGCCGGCTGCGGGCGCCGGACGGGCCGCTGTTCCTGGGCAATGCCGGCACCGCCACGCGCTTTCTGTCCGCCGCCTGCGCCCTGGCCGACGGCCCGGTGGTGGTGACGGGCGATGCCCACATGCAGAAGCGGCCCATCGCCCCGCTGCTCGCCGCCCTGGGCGCGCTGGGCGTGGCCGCCAAGGCGCCCACCGGCTGCCCGCCCGTGACCATCCAAGGCCGCGGCGGCTTCGACGGCGAGGCCGTGAGCATCGATGCCGGGCTGTCCAGCCAGTACGTGTCGGCCATCCTGATGCTGGCCGCCTGCGGCACGGGGCCGGTGCGGGTGTCCCTGGCGGGCGACAGCATCGGCGCGCGGGGCTACATCGACCTGACCACCGCCGCCATGCGCCATTTCGGCGCGGCTGTGACGCAGGAAGCGCCAGGCGCCTGGACCGTCGCCCCCGGCGGCTACCATGCCGCCGACCTGCACATCGAGCCGGACGCGTCCGCCGCCACCTATCTCTGGGCGGCCGAGGTGCTGACGGGCGGGAGCATCGACATCGGCACCCCCGCCGGGGCCTTCACCCAGCCCGACGCCCAGGCGCATGCGCTGATCGCCGCCTTTCCGCACCTGCCGGCCGAGATCGACGGCAGCCAGATGCAGGACGCGGTACCGACGCTCGCCGCGCTCGCCGCCTTCAACGCCACCCCGGTGCGCTTCACGGGCATCGCCAACCTGCGCGTCAAGGAATGCGACCGCGTGGCGGCCATGGCGGCCGAGCTGTCCCGCCTCGCCCCCGGGCTGGCGAGGGAGCAAGGCGACGACCTGGTGGTGACCCCCTGCCCGCCCGGGGCCTTCCGCCCGGCGCGGATCGAGACCTATGCCGACCACCGCATCGCCATGAGCATGGCGCTGGTGGGGCTGCGCGTGCCGGGGGTGACGATCCTGGACCCCGGCTGCGTGGCCAAGACCTACCCCGATTACTGGCGGGACCTGGGCGCCCTGGGCGTGACGCTGCGCGAAGCCGCGGCGGGGTAAGGCAGGTCCCGGGAATTCCTTCCCCCGGGGCCGCTTCGCCGTTCACGAATCGTTCGCACTCCTGGCGCTCCATGCCCCGAGCCCCCACATTGGCGGCTGATGCCCGCCCGGGAGCCGCCCGCATGAGTCTGACCATCCCCGCCACCGCCGTGACCTTCGTGCCGCCCAAGCGCCCCCGCCCACCGGGCAACCGGCGCTTGCAGGTGGTTTCGCCCTACGAGCCGGCGGGCGACCAGCCGGCGGCGATCGAGCAGCTCGTGCAGGGGCTGAAGCAGAACGAGCGGGACCAGGTGCTGCTGGGCGTCACAGGCTCGGGCAAGACCTTCAGCATGGCCAAGGTGATCGAGCATGTGCAGCGGCCGACGCTGATCCTGGCGCCGAACAAGACGCTGGCGGCGCAGCTTTACGGCGAGATGAAGTCGTTCTTCCCGGACAACGCGGTCGAATACTTCGTCAGCTACTACGACTACTACCAGCCGGAAGCCTATGTCCCGCGCTCGGACACCTATATCGAGAAAGACGCGCAGATCAACGAGCAGATCGACCGCATGCGCCATTCGGCGACGCAGGCGCTGCTGGAGCGCAACGACGTCATCATCGTCGCCTCCGTGTCCTGCATCTACGGTATCGGCTCGGTCGAACTGTATTCCAACATGGTGGTCAAGCTGCAGGTCGGCGGCAGCATCCCGCGCGACCAGCTGGTCAAGGCGCTGGTGGAGCAGCAGTACCGCCGCAACGACGCCGGCTTCCAGCGCGGCACCTTCCGCGTGCGGGGCGAGAGCGTCGATATCTGGCCTTCCCACCTGGAGGACCGCGCCTGGCGCATCAGCCTGTTCGGCGACGAGATCGACGGGCTGCGCGAGTTCGACCCGCTGACCGGCGAGATCGCGGGCGAGATGGAAAGCGTCGCGATCTACGCCAACAGCCACTACGTCACGCCGCGCCCGACCATGATCCAGGCGATCCGCGACATCCGCATCGAGCTGAAGCAGACGCTGGAGCGGCTGACCGCCGAGGGCCGGCTGCTGGAAGCGCAGCGGCTGGAACAGCGCACCACCTTCGACCTGGAGATGATGGAAACCACCGGGTCCTGCAAAGGCATCGAGAACTATTCGCGCTACCTGTCCGGCCGCGGCCCCGGCAACCCGCCGCCGACGCTGTTCGAGTACCTGCCGGACAATGCCCTGCTGATCGTCGACGAGAGCCACGTCACGGTGCCGCAGATCGGCGGCATGTACCGGGGCGACTTCGCGCGCAAGTCGATCCTTACCGAGTTCGGCTTCCGGCTGCCCTCCTGCATGGACAACCGGCCGCTGAAGTTCGAGGAATGGGAAGCCTTCCGTCCCGACAGCGTCTTTGTCAGCGCAACACCCGGCTCCTGGGAAATGGAGCGCACCGGCGGCACCTTTGCCGAGCAGGTGATCCGCCCCACCGGGCTGATCGACCCGCCGGTGGAGATCCGCCCCGTGGAAGGCCAGGTGGACGACCTCCTGGCCCAGTGCCGCGACGTGATGGCGCAGAACGGCCGCGTGCTGGTGACGACGCTGACCAAGCGCATGGCCGAGGACCTGACCGAGTACATGACGGAAGCGGGCATCAAGGTCCGCTACCTGCATTCGGACGTCGACACGCTGGAGCGGATCGAGATCATCCGCGACCTGCGCAAGGGCGTGTTCGACGTCCTGATCGGCATCAACCTGCTGCGCGAGGGCCTGGACATCCCCGAATGCCGGCTGGTGGCGATCCTGGACGCGGACAAGGAAGGCTTCCTGCGCTCCACCACCTCCTTGATCCAGACCATCGGCCGCGCCGCGCGCAACGCCGAGGGGCGCGTGATCCTCTACGCCGACCGCATGACCAACAGCATGCGCCAGGCGCTGGAGGAAACCGACCGCCGCCGCGCCAAGCAGGTGGAATACAACACCGCGCACGGCATCACGCCGCAAAGCATCGTGCGGCAGATCAGCGACGTGCTGCAGTCCGTCTACGAGCAGGACTACGTCACCGTCGCGCCGACCGGCGCGGAGGAGGACGGGCCGAGCCACTTCGTCGGCAAGGACCTACGCGCCTCCATCGCCGAGCTGGAGCGCAAGATGCGCGCCGCCGCCGCCGACCTGGAATTCGAGACCGCCGCCCGCATGCGCGACGAGATCAAGCGGCTGGAGAACCTGGAGCTGGGTCTGGAGCCCAACCTGGCCGGACGTTCCATGCAGGACGCGCTGCCGCGCCGTGGCCCCGACAGCCGCCCGGCCGGGCGCGGCGGCAAGGCGGCGGACAAGGACGCCAAGAAGGACTGGCGCCCCAAGCCGCTCGGCCCCGGCGGTGGCGGCTACGACCCGGAAAAGAAGCGTGGCGGCGGCCGGCGGGGGCGTTAACCCCCCGTCAAACCTTCTCGGCATTTCGTGACGGCATTCTGAGGCACCGCCCCGCCCGGCCGCGTGGTGCCCCGTGGCATTCTCCGTTTCGGCCGTCGGCACCGCCGGCTGCCTGGGCAGGGATGGGCATGATGCAGGCCGAGAAACCGGTGATGGGCTTCGCGTGGTACGATGCCGAAAGCTTTGCGCAGCTGCGGCTGCGGATGCCCGACATGAGCGAGAACTACGAGGACTGGCGGATGGGCGCGCAAAAGGACCTGCGGCATCACGAGAAGCAGGGCTACCGGGTGATCCGCATCGCCATCCGCCCCGCCGAGTTCTTCACCTGGTGCCAGGGGCGCGGCGTGCTGGCCCCCGGCGTGCGCGACCGCCGGCAATTCGCCGCGGACGGCGCGCGCAAGGTGCTGCGGGCCGAGCGCGGCACGGAACGGCGCGGCTTTGGCTTTTTCTGAACCCGGCGTGAACCGGTTGTTCACCGGCGCCGCCTAAGATCCGCCATGCCACCGCCCGCCCCCGGGCGGTGGCTCGCACATCCTTGTCGTCTCCCCCTGTGCGATCCCGCTCCCCCGGGGGGCGGCCTCCCCCGAGGCTGCCCCCCCGGTCCCTGGCACCGTCCGGGCCGGGGCATGCTCCACCCCCCCCCCCTCCCTGCTCCACCGCCCAGGGCCAGTGGCCGGGTCCGGCGGGCGATGCGCCGCCGCGGCCTGTCTCGTTCCCGCCCCGCCAGCCATGTCTCTGGTGCAGTTCCGCGCCTGGGGCTATGGGCTGGCGCGTTTCCGCACGGCGCGCCATCCTGCCGTCAGAAAGCCGGCGCGCCGCGCCTTGAGACCCCGAGGAGTTCAGCACCCATGCGCATCCTGCTGGTGGAAGACGATGCCGAGGTCGGCCGCTTCGTCAAGAAGGGGCTCCAGGAGGCCGGCCACACGGTCGAGCACGTGGGGAACGGGCGCGAAGGCCTGTTCATGGCGGCCAGCGAGAACTTCGACCTGCTGGTGCTGGACCGCATGCTGCCGGGCGGCATCGATGGCGTGAAGCTGGTGGAAACGCTGCGCACCCAGGGCAACCACACGCCGGTGATCTTTCTGTCGGCGCTGGCGGGGGTGGATGAGCGGGTCAAGGGGCTCAAGGCCGGCGGCGACGACTACTTGGTCAAGCCATTCGCCTTTGCCGAGCTGCTGGCACGGGTCGAGGCGCTCGGCCGCCGCCCGGCGGTGGACGCGCCCGCCACCCGCCTCAAGGTCGCGGATCTGGAGCTCGACCTGCTGTCGCGCACCGTGACGCGCGCCGGCAAGCGGATCGACGTGCAGCCCCGCGAGTTCCGGCTGCTGGAGCACCTGATGCGCCATGCCGGCCAAGTGGTCACCCGCACCATGCTGCTGGAAAAGGTCTGGGACTACCACTTCGACCCGCAAACCAATGTCATCGACGTGCACGTGTCGCGCCTGCGGCAGAAGCTGGACAAGGGCTTCGACAAGCCGTTGATCCACACGGTGCGTAACGCCGGCTACATGATCCGCGCCGAGCCGTGAGTCCCCCGCCGCACCCGCGGCACACCCCCGTGGCGCACCCGCGGCACGATGCCACGCGGCCGGCGGGGCTGGCCCACCGGCGCTCGCGGCAAACGCCGGGGGCGCTGTGGCAGCTGCTGGCCTCGGCCAGCTTCCGCTTCGCGCTGTTTTTCGCGCTCCTGTTCCTGCTGGCCGGCCTGGCCTTCAGCGGCGTGCTCTGGTGGGGCACCGCCGGCGCGCTGGAGCGGCAGATCGATGCCGCCATCCGCGCGGATTCCGTGGGACTGGCCGAGCGCTGGCGCGACGGCGGCGACCCGGCGGTGGTGGATGCCATCGGCGAGCGGCTGGCGCTGGATGCCGAGGACCAGACCCTCTACCTGCTGCTCGACCCCGCCCGCCGGCGCCTGGCCGGCAACCTGGAGCGGCTGCCCGACGTCTATGAGGCCAACGCCCAGTGGTATGGCATGACCGTGGAGCGGGACGGCGTGCAAAGCGAGGCGCGGCTGCTGGTGCAGACCCTGCCGGACAACTCGCTGCTCGCCGTCGGCCGCGACATCAGCGAGAAGATCCGCCTGCGCGAGCTGCTGACCGAGGGGCTGGCCTGGGCGGCCGGCGTGGCCATCATCCTGGCCTTCCTCGGCGCCTGGATGCTGCGGCGCGCCCTGCAGGAGCGGCTCGCGCCCGCCACCGCGACCGCGGCCCTGATCGCCGGCGGCGACCTGTCGCCGCGCGTGCCGCTGTCCGGCCACGACGACGAGTTCGAGCAGCTGGGGCGGAGCATGAACACCATGCTGGACCGCATCGCCCACCTGATGGAAGGCGTGCGCGGGGTGTCAGACGCCATCGCCCACGACCTGCGCACGCCGATCGCCCGTGCCCGCTCGCGGCTGGAGGAGTCGCTGGAAAGCTCGGACGACCCGGTGGCGCTGAAGGGCGCGCTGGAGCGCGGCATCGCCGACCTGGACAACGTCACCCGCGTGTTCCAGGCGGTGCTGCGCATCGCCGAGGTCGAGGCCGGCGCGCGCCGCGCCGCCTTCGCGCCGCTCGACCTCGTGCCCCTGCTGGCCGATGCCGCCGAGCTGTACGGGGCCAATGCCGAGGAAAAGGCGCAGACCCTGGCCACGGACTGGCCGGACTCGCTGCCGCTGACCGGCGACCGCGACCTGCTGCTGCAGGCAGTGGCCAACCTGCTGGACAACGCCGTGAAGTTCACCGGGCCGGGCGGCACCATCCGGCTCCAAGCCGGCTGGGAAGGCGACGCGGTGCTGCTGCGCGTGTGCGACGAGGGGCCCGGCCTGTCGCCCGAGGACCGCGCGCGGGTGGGCGAGCGCTTTTTCCGCGCCGACCAGTCGCGCAACACCCCGGGCTCCGGGCTTGGCCTTTCGCTGGTGCGCGCGGTGGTGACGCTGCATCGCGGCACGCTGTGGTTCGAGGACGGCCACGAGGCCGGCCCGGGCCGCCCCGGGCTGGCCGTCTGCATCCGCCTGCCCACGGCATGACGGGGCAGCGCATGACCGGCCTGTCACCCCTGTGCCACGCGCCCGCAGGGCGGGATGGTGCAGGATACGGCCATGCTGCCACGCCTGTTGCTGTCCTCGGCCTTGATCGCCTTTCCCGGGGTGCCCCGCCCCACGGCCGAGGTGCGGACCGTGCCGCAGGGCCGCGAATATTGCGAGGAGCTGTCCGCCCGCCTGGCCCCGCTGCCCGGCGCGGCGCAGGAGCCGGCCCGCAGCCTGGCCGAGGAAGGCATGACGATGTGCCGCGAAGGCCATGTGCGCACCGGCGTGGCCCGCCTGCGCCGCGCCCTGCGCACCGCCCAGGGGCGCTGAGCCCGGCGGCGGCCGGCTGATGCGCGCCCGCGCCGCGGCGCTCGCCGCCCCCCTGGCGGCCGGTGCCAGCCTGTTGTCCGGCATCGGGCTGGCCCGCTTCGGCTACGTGCCGCTGTTTCCCGCCATGGTCGCCGCCGGCTGGGTGGGCGGCGGCGGTGCCGGCATGCTGGGGGCCTGCAACTTCACCGGCTACCTGCTGGGCGCCCTGGGCGGCCGCACCCTGGGGCGGCGGCTCGGCGTGCCGGCGGCCATGGACCTCGGCATGGCGCTGGTGGTGCTGTCGTTTCTGGCCTGCGCCTGGCAGGGCGGGCTGGGCTGGCTCGCCCTGTGGCGCACCGTGGCGGGGCTGGCGGGCGGCCTGCTGATGGCGCTGGCCGGCCCCGCCGCCCAGGCCGTGGTGCCGCCGGCCCGCCGGGCGCTGGCCGGTGGCGTGCTGACCTCCGGCGTCGGCTGCGGCGTGGTGGTGGGGGCGCTGGCGGTGCCGGCGCTGCTGGCCGGCGGCGGCGTCACCCTCGCGTGGCTGGGGCTGGGGGTGCTGGCCGCCCTGGCCTGGCTGCTGGCCCGCCCGCGCTGGCCGGACCCGCCGCCCGAAACCCTGGCCCTGCCACGTGGCCTGCGGGTGCCGCCCAGCGTCGCCCTGTTGCTGGCCTATGCCCTGTCGGCCGCCGGCATGGTGGCGCCCATGGTGTATTCCGCCGATCTGGCGGTGCGCGGTCACGGCGCCGGTCCGGCGATGGTGTCGCTGCTGTGGGTGCTGTTCGGCGTCGGTGGCTTTCTGGGCACGCTGAGCGCCGGCGCCGTGGCGGGGCGGATCGGCGCCATGCCGGCCATGGCCCTCTGGCTGCTGGTGCAGGTCGCGGCGCTGTCGGCCGCCCTGGTGCCGCCGGGCCTGGGCGATGCCGCTATCCTCGTCGCCGCGCCGCTGTCCGGCTTCGCCGGCATCGGCATCAGCGCCGTGGCGCTGGCCGGCACGCGGGAAGCGGCGGGCGCGGCCTCGGGGGCGTTGTGGGTGCGGGCGACGGCGGTCTACGCGCTGTCCCAGGCCGGCTTCGGCTTCGCCCTGGCGGCATTGTTCCGCTGGAGCGGCGAATCCCACGCGGCGGTGTTCGGCGCGGGGCTGGGCTTCTCGGTGGCCGGGCTGCTGGTGGCGGGGGCGTGCGCGGCGTGGGGACGGCGGTCGAGCCGCTGAAGCCGACGCTCTGGGAACAGCAACCCAAGTTGCGCGAATTTACATGTCGTGCCGCGCGATCATAAGTTGAGCGACAAGGCCTTCAAACGGAACAACTTTTTTCACGGCATGAAACTTGCTATTTCCCAGGCACCACCGGGAAACGCCGCCATGAAATCCGCGCTCGCCGCCAGCCTGCTCGCACTGACCGCCGTCCTGGCCAGCCCCGCGAAGGCGGACGTGATCTACAGCTTTGTCCAGACCTCTCCTACCTGGACCAGCCCCGGCAGTCCCTATGCGTCGACCGATACGATCGGTGTGGTGACGTCCATGACCCTGGTGATCAGCGACCAGGCGGCACAGAACGGCTTCTCGGTGCGGGCTTCGAGCGGTGGGGGCGCTAGCGTGGCGCAAACGGACGGCGTGCTCGGCCTGTTCGTCAGCGTCTTCAACGGGCCTTTCCCCAATGGCTCCCTGCGCTACACCCTGGCAGACTTCACCTACGAGGACCCGCGCCAGCCGAGCAGCAGCCCGGTCTTCCGCCTCAGCCTCGCCGCCGCCGCGGGGGGCATGCTGAACGGCACTGTCGCCTTCAACAACACCAGCGACGAAGCGCGCCTCGCCTTCGACGGCACTTCCGTGGTGCAGGGCACGTTCAACAGCGATGGCGCCGGTGCCTGCTGGTATGGCGGCTGCACCTTCAGCGGCGTGCAGCAGCGGCTCGCCACCACGGTGCCGGAGCCGGCGTCGCTCGCCGTGTTCGGCGTCGCCCTGGGCGGGCTGGCCCTCGCCCGGCGCCGCCGGGCCTGACGCGGCAGGGGCGCCCCGGAAGGCGCCCCCGACCTTCTACCCTTCCAGCTCGTGCGACAGCGCGATCAGGTCGCGCGTATGGGCATGCGTCGCCTGTCCGTCGCGCAATTGCTGCTCGGACAGGATCTCGACGATCCGCCCGCCCTGCATCACCGCCAGCCGCCCGCACAGATGCCCCACCACCGCGAGGTTGTGCGACACCAGGATGCAGGTGAGCTGCCGCGCTTCCCGCAGGTCGGCCAGCAGGTTCAGCACCTCCGCCTGCACGGACACGTCCAGCGCGCTGGTCGGCTCGTCCAGCAGCAGCACGGAGGGATCGGCGATCAGCGCGCGGGCGATCGCCACGCGCTGCCGCTGGCCACCCGAAAGCTGGTGCGGAAAGCGGAAGCGCGCGGTGCGCGGCAGCGCCACCTCCTCCAGCGCGCGGGTGATGCGCGTTTCGGCATCGGCGATGCCGTGCACCGCCAGCGGCTCGGACAGGATGCGGTCCACCGTCTGGCGCGGGTGCAGCGAGCCGTAGGGGTCCTGGAACACCATCTGCACGCGCTTGAAGAAGGCGCGGTCGCGCTTGTGGCCCAGCTTCTCGCCATTGATGGCGAGCTCGCCGTCCCAGCTGTCCACCAGCCCGGCCAGGCAGCGCAGCACGGTGGACTTGCCCGAGCCGCTTTCGCCGACCAGCCCGAAGGTCTCGCCCGGCGCGATGGCGAAGCCGACGTCGTGCACCACGTGGTTGGAGCCGAAATGCACGTTGAGGCGCTTGGCCTCGATCATGGGCGTGCTCAACGGTGCTGCTCCAGCCAGCTCGGGTCGCGTGTCAGCGTGGGCAGCCGCGCCCGCTTCTGCGACAGGGCGGGCATGCAGTCCAGCAGGCCACGGGTATAGGGGTGCTCGGCGCGGTGCAGGTCGCGCGCCGGCAGGGTTTCCATCACCTGGCCGGCATACATCACCGCCACGCGGTCGCAGAAGCGGCCGACCAGCGGCAGGTCGTGGCTGATCAGCATCAGCCCCATGCCGCGCTCGGACACCAGGTTCTCGATCAGCGACAAGATCTCGGCCTGCACGGAAGCGTCCAGCGCGCTGGTCGGCTCGTCGGCGATCAGCATGTCCGGGTCGGGCGCCAGCATCATCGCGATCATGATGCGCTGGCCCATGCCGCCCGAGACTTCGTGCGGATAGGCATCCAGCACGCGGCCGGGGTCGCGGATGCGCACCTGTTCCAGCAGCGTCGCCGCCGCGTCGCGCGCTTCGCGGGCGCCGCCCTTATGGTGCGCGCGCCAGGCTTCCGCGATCTGCCGGCCTACCGTCATCACCGGGTTCAGGCTGTATTTCGGGTCCTGCAGGATCAGCCCGATGCGGCCGCCGCGCAGCCGGCGCATCTCACGCTCCGAGGCCGCCAGCACGTCGATGCCGTCGAACACCAGCCGCTCGGCCCGCACCTTCGCGGCCTCCGGCAGCAGGCGCATCAGCGCGCGGCCGGTGACCGATTTGCCGGAGCCGCTCTCGCCCACGATGCCGAGCTTCTCGCGGCCGAGGGAGAGCGAGACGCCGCGCACCGCCGGGTTGTAGCCGCCCGCGCTGTTCGGGAAGTCGACCCGAAGGTCCTTGATGTCTACGAGAAGGTCGCTCATCGCTGCTTCGGGTCCAGCACGTCGCGCAGGCCGTCGCCCAGCAGGTTGAAGGCGAGGCTCGCCGTGAAGATGGCGATGCCCGGGATCACCGGCACCCACCACTGCTCCAGGATGAAGCGCCGCGCCGTCGCGATCATGGTGCCCCATTCCGGGATGGGCGGCTGCGCGCCAAGGCCGAGAAAGCCCAGGCCCGCCGCCGTCAGGATGATCGACGACATGTCCAGCGTCACGCGCACGGTCAGCGATGGCATGCACATCGGCGTCACGTGGCGCAGGATGATGCGCCACGGGCTGGCGCCGGTCATGCGCACGGCGGCGATGAAGTCGGTGTTGCGGATGGTCAGCGTCTCGGCCCGCGCCAGCCGCGCATAGGGCGGCCAGGCGGTGAGCGCGATGGCGATGACCGCGCTTTCCACCCCCGGCTTCATGGCGGCCACGAAGGCCAGCGCCAGGATGAGGCGCGGAAAGGCCAGGAACACGTCCGTCACGCGCATCAGCAGCTTGTCGACGATGCCGCCGGCATAGCCCGCCACGCAACCGACGATCAGCCCCAGCGGCGCCACCAGGATGACGACGGCCACCACCATGCCGAGCGTGACGCGGCCGCCATACAGCAGGCGGGACCAGGTGTCGCGCCCCAGCTCGTCCGTGCCCAGCCAGTGGGCGGCGGAAGGCGGCTGCAGGCGGTCGGCCAGCGACTGCACGCCGGGGTCGTGGGTGGCGAGCACGGGCGCCAGCAGCGCCAGCGCCAGCATCACCAGGATGACGGCCAGGCCGGCCACGGCCAGCCCGTTGCGGCGGAACGCCAGCCAGGTCTGGTAGCGCCGGCCCCAGCGCGCCTGGGCGCGGGAAGTGGGCGTGTCGGACAGCAGCCAGTCGCGGCGGCTCACAGTGGTATCGCTCATGCGTCAGGTCACCCGCGGGTCCAGCAGCCGGTAGAGCGCGTCCGCCAACAGGTTCAGCGCCACGTAGATCAGCCCCACCACCAGGGTGGCGCCCAGCACCGCGTTCATGTCCGCGTTCAGCAGCGACACGGTGAGATACTGGCCGAGGCCGGGCCAGGAGAAGATGGTCTCGGTCAGCACTGCGCCTTCCAGCAGCCCGGCATAGGTCATGGCCAGCACGGTCACCAGCGGCACGGTGATGTTGCCGAAGGCGTGGCGCCACACGATGCGGGCGTTGGACAGGCCCTTGGCCCGGGCGGTGGTGACGTATTCGCTTTTCAGCTCGGCCAGCATGAAGGCGCGCGTCATGCGGGCGATGTAGGCGAGCGAGAAGAAGGCCAGCACGCCGGCCGGCTGCGCCAGATGCGCCAGCGCGTCCCAGAAGGCGCCCCAGTCGCCGGCCAGGAGGCTGTCGACGGTGAGAATCCCGCTGCGCTCGTCCACCATGCCCTCGAAGTAGATGGACTGCCGCCCCGGGCCGGGTGCCCAGCCGAGCTTGGCGTAGAACAGCAGGAGCGACAGCAGGCCCAGCACGAAGACCGGCAGCGAATGGCCGGCCAGGCAGAACAGCCGCACCGCCTGGTCCTGCCACTTGCCCTGCTTGGTCGCCGCCCAGACGCCGAGCGGCACGCCGATCACCACGGCGACGATGATCGCCACCGTGGCCAGCTCGAAGGTCGCGGGGAAGTAGCGGGCGATGTCGTCGGTGACGGAATTGGAGGTCATCACCGAGCGGCCGAGGTCGCCGTGCAGGATCTGCCCGAGATAGCGCCAGAACTGCACGTAGAGCGGCTGGTCCAGCCCGAGGTCGAGGCGCGCGCGCTCCACCACGTCCGCCGGCGCGCGGTCGCCGACGATGGCGAGGACGGGGTCGATCGGCACCACCCGGCCAATAAAGAAGGTGACCAGTGCCAGCCCAAACAGCGTGATCGGCACGCTGGCGAGCGTGGACAAGGTGCCGCGCAGGCGCAGCCAGGCTTTCGAGCGCCTGGGCCGCCGCACAACCGGTGCGGCGGCCTGTTCGCCCTCAGGCGGCAGCAGTTCCGCCTGAAGTTCCCCATCGGATCGCATAAAGAGAATACTCAGCCCTTGGAAATGTTGACGTAGGAATGGCGGTCGTTCATCGGCCCCATGTCGAAGCCGCGCACGCCGGGGCGGGACACCGAAACCTCGATCTCCTGCAGCATGATGACGAAGGGCGACACCTGCTGGTGCTCCTTCTGGATGTCCTGGTACATCTGCGCGCGGGTGCCGGCGTCGGTTTGCTTGAGGGCTTCCACCGTCTTGGCCGACAGCTCCGGAATCAGCCAGGAGGCGCGCCAGGCGAGCGTCTTGTTGCGCGCCTCGTCGCCGTTGTCGGTGTTGATGGAGAAAGCCTCGGCGTTGCTGTTGGGGTCGAAGTAGTCCGAGCCCCAGCGCACCATGGCGATGTCATGCGTGCGGGCGCGGGTCTTGGTGATCACCGCGCGCTGCTCGCCCGGCAGCATCTTCAGGCGGATGCCGACCTCGGCGAGGTTGGACTGGATGGCCTGGGCGATGTCCGAATACGGCGCGGCCGAGGTGTAGTCGAACGACAGCTCGAAGCCGTCCGGCACGCCGGCCTTGGCCAGCGCGGCCTTGGCGGCGGCGACGTCCTTCTGGAAGGGCGTGTCGGTCAGCGCGCCGGGCAGGCCGGCCGGCACCATCGCCTGGTGCACGTTGAAGGTGGTCGGCACGATGTTCTTCTGGATGCCGGCGTAGTCGATCGCCATCTTGATGGCCTGCCGCACCTCGGGCTTGGCGAGGTTGGGGTTCTTCTGGTTGAGCGACAGGTACAGCAGGCTGGCCTTGCGGGCGGACTGCACCTCGTAGGAGGTGTCCTTGCTCAGCGTCGCGATCTGGTCGGCCACCAGGTTGCGGGCGATGTCGAAATCGCCCTTCTGCAGGCCGAGCAACTGCGCCGAGGGGTCGGCCACGTGGCGCATGATGATGCGCTTGACCTTGGGGGGCTCGCTGGCATGCGGGTTGGCGTCCAGCATCACGCTGTCGCTGGCGCGCCAGGAGCGCACGGCGTAGTGGCCCGAGCCCGCCGAATTCTGCTTCAGCCAGGCATTGCCCAGGTCGTCGCCCTTGGCATTGGCCATCACCGCCGCCTTTTCCACCACCGAGCCGACGGCGGCGGACAGGCAGTACAGCAGGAAGGAGGGCGCCGTCGGCTCGCCGGTGGTCAGCACCACCGTGCGCGGGTCGGTGGCGCGGATGCGCTCGGCCACGTTGTCCTTGGTGAAGCCGAACTGGTTGACGATAAAGGCCGGCGGCTTGTTCAGGATCACGGCGCGGGACAGCGAGAAGGCCACGTCCTCGGCCGTCACCGGCTTGCCGGAGGCGAATTTCGGCCCGTCCTTCAAGGTGAAGGTGAAGGTCTTGTTGTCGTCGGAGGCGGTCCACTTCTCCGCCAGCTCGCCGCGGATCTCGGACGGGCTGCTGTTCGGGGTGGTCACCAGCTTCTGGTACACGTTGCCGGCGATCTCGGTGGCCGTGTACTCGAACATCTCATGCGGATCGAGCGAGATGATGTCGTCGATCTGCTTGGCGAAGACCAGCACGCCCGGCGGCGTCTGCGCGCGCGCGGCGGAGGTGGCCAGGGCGGCCGGGGCCAGGGCAGCGGCGCTGGACGCGAGCAGCAGCGAACGGCGAGACAACATGGAGGGAAACCCTTCTGCGGATCGCCCTCGATACACCAACGGCCAGGGGCGGCGCCAGAAGCGGGAATGCCGGGCCGGGCCGGGGGAGCCATTCCCCCCGGCCCTGTCCCGTCAGGGATACAAGGTTTCGGACGTCCAGCCCCCGCCCGCCGCCGCGTGGAACACCCGCCGATCGTGCAGCCGGAACGGCATGTCCCGCCAGAACTCGATGCGCGACGGCAGCACGCGGAACCCGCCCCAGTGCGGCGGGCGGGGCACATCCTCGCCCGGAAAGCGGGCCTCGGTATCGGCCACCGCCTGTTCCAGCTCGGCGCGGGAGCCGAGGTGGTGCGACTGGTCGGAAGCCCAGGCCCCGATGCGCGAGCGGCGCGGGCGCGTCGCGTAGTACTCGTCCGACTCAGCGGCCGAGACCTGTTCCACCAAGCCTTCCACCCGCACGGCGCGGCGCAGCGACTTCCAGTGGAAGTTCAGGCTGGCGCGGGGGTTGGCCAGCAGTTGCCCGCCCTTGCGGCTGTTGTGGTTGGTGAAGAACACGAAGCCGCGGGGGTCCAGCCCCTTCAGCAGCACCATGCGCGCGGTGGGGAAGCCGTCCGGCGTGCTGGTCGCCAGGCACATGGCGTTGGGGTCGTTCGGCTCGGACTGCTCGGCCTCCGCCAGCCAGGCGGAGAAGAGCGCGAAGGGCTCGGTATCGGGGGTGGGTTCGGTCATGCGCTCTCCGCCTTTGCTGCCAGCCGGTGCCGCGGCGTGCTCTTGCCCAGGCGGCGGGGGTGTGCCACCACGCCCAGACCCTTGCAACGCCACGCCCGGGCCGGGGGCCACACGCGCCCCGGGCCATGCTGCCTTTCCCTGCCCTTCAACGGAACCGGTCTCGCCTGAACATGGAAGCTGCCTCGCAAACGAACACCCCCGGGCCCGCCACCGGCACGCTGATGGCGGGCAAGCGCGGGTTGATCATGGGCGTCGCCAACGACCGCTCCATCGCCTGGGGCATCGCCCGCGCCGTGGCCGCCCAGGGGGCGGAGGTGGCCTTCACCTACCAGGGCGAAGCGCTGGAGAAGCGCGTGCGCCCGCTGGCGGAAAGCCTGGGCAGCGACATCGTGCTACCCTGCGACGTGACGGACGAGAGCAGTATCGACGCGGTGTTCGAGACGCTGGAACAGCGCTGGGGCAAGCTGGACTTCCTGGTCCACGCCATCGGCTTCGCCGACAAGCAGTTCCTGCGCGGCCGCTACATGGATACCCCGCGCGAGGCCTTTCTGCAGGCGCTCGACATCTCCTGCTATTCCTTCGTATCCGTGTCCCGCCGCGCCGCGGCGCTGATGAGCGAGGGCGGCAGCCTGCTGACGCTGACCTATCTGGGCGCCGAACGTGTCACGCCGCATTATAACGTGATGGGCGTGGCCAAGGCGGCGCTGGAAGCCAGCGTGCGCTACATGGCGGTGGACGTGGGCGCGCGCGGCATCCGGGTGAATGCCATCTCCGCCGGGCCGATCAAGACGCTGGCGGCCAGCGGCATCGGCGACTTCCGCTACATCCTGAAGTGGAACCAGTACAACGCGCCGCTGAAGCGCAACACGACCATCGAGGATGTCGGCGGCGCTGGCGTCTATCTGTTGTCCGACCTCGGCGCCGGCGTGACCGGCGAGGTGCACCATGTGGACAGCGGCTACCACGTGGTCGGCATGAAGGCCGAGGACGCGCCGGATATCGTTGTCGGCCGCGACTGAGCATCGCCGGCCGGCGGTGCAACCGCCCGGCCGGCCCGCCGGTTCTCCCTGTTCAGGGCGGCACCCCATGCCGCCGGAACACAGGAGCACCGCCATGGACCGCGACCCCAGCGTCAACGACAGCCGCCCCGACGCCGAGGACACCGACGAGGTCGCCGCCGGCTCCGTCGAGAACCCGATCCCGCCGGGCGAGCCGCAGCCGGGCGACGCCAACGAGATGGCCTCGCTGCATGGCGGGCCGGTGGACGTGGCGCCCGGCCACAAGCGCAAGCCCAGCCAGCAGGGCGAATAACCTCGGCGGCGGGGGGGTCCCCTCCCCCGCCCGGCGGTCATGGCATGCGCTGCACCTCGATCAGCATGCGCCCGGCGTCGGCATACAGCCGGTAGGACAGCGTCACCGCGCCGCCGTCCGTTTCCGCATCCACCAGGCATTGCGGCACGGGCGCCATGAAGGGCTGCAGCCGCTGGAACTCGGCCCGCAGCGCCGGCGTGGCGCCATAAGCCTCCGTGATGACGTCTGAATAAGGCCGTGGCCGCAGCATCTGGCGGATGCGCGCGCCCCGCGACACGCCGGGCGTCCCCTGAAAGGTAAACGCGACGTCCTGCAGCAGGGCGGGGTCGGCGCAGTCGATGGCCGTGGCGGCGGGCTGCCGCGCGGGCTCGGGCGGCGGCGCAGGCTGCGGTGGGGCAGGTGGGCGCGGCACGGCGGGTGCCGCCGGCGGCAGGGCCGGTGCCGTGGCGCGCAATTGGTTCAAGACATTGAGCATGAGCTGCAGGTTGCGGGCGTTGTCCACGTTCTCCGCCTGGCATTCCCGGGCCCGGCGCATCAGCGCGGCGAAATCGGGCTGCGACCAGCGGTCCAGCGCCAGGCCGAAGGGCGCATCGCCCACCCCCCAGCCCTGCCCCCGCAAAGCGGTGCTGCCAACCGTGGCGCAGGGCGCCGTGGCCAGCCGCGCCGCCATGGATGCCACGGCCACCGCCGCCGGGGCCGGTCGGGGCGCCGGTGCCTCGGCCGGCACCGGCGGAGGCACCGGCGCGGGCGCGGCGGCGGGCGGCGCCGGCGGCGGCGGCATGGTCGCCGGCAGGGCCGCCAGGGCTGCGCGCAGCCAGGCGGTGCGCTCGGCATAGGCGATGTCCAGGCAATCCGGGCGCATGGCGGGGGCGCACATGCGGTCGCGCCGGCGCAGCCAGTCCTGCTGCTGCGCCGCCGCTTCCGGCGCGCGCTGCCGCCAGTCCGCCACCAGGGAAGCCAGGGCCAGGTCGGCTGCCTGCAAGGCCGGGCTGGCGCATACCGCACGCTCGGCGTCCGAGCCCGGGCGGCGGCAATCCGCTACCGCGCCGTCCGGCGTGGCGGCCGCCAGCGCCGGGCCGGCCGCCAGCGACAGCAGCAGTGTCCCGGCCGCTAGCCTCATGCCGGCATGGCGGCGCGGCAGCAGTCCGGCAGCATGCCCGGCGGCGGCGGGGCCTGCCCGGCCGCCCAGCGCGGCAGCGCGGCGGCCAGCGCGGCATCACCCGCCGCCGCGGCCACCGCCAGCCCCAGCACGGCGCCGAACTTGAAGCCATGGCCGGAAAAGCCGCTCATCACGATGGCCCGGTCGCCCAGCGGGCGGACCACGAAGCGCTCGGCCTCCTCCACGTCGTAGTAGCAGGCGCGGGCGCCCAGCACGCGGTAGCCCGCGGCATCGGCCAGGCGCGGGCGCGCCAGGGCCAGGATCGCCTCGGCCTCGGCGGGCGTGGCGGCGCGGCTGTCCTGTTCCGCGTCGCCCCGGCGGGAAAAGCGGTGGTCGCCGATCTTCAGCGCCGTGCCCGCCACCGGCGGCACCGCGTAGAAGCCGCCATCGGGCGACAGGTCCAGAAGCATGGGGGCGGCTGCCCAGGCGGCGCGGTGCGCCGCCGGCGGCTCCAGGTCCACGACGATCTGGCGGGACGCCACCACCTCGCCCCGCAGTTCCGGCAACAGGCGCGGCGCCCAGGGGCCGGCGGCCAGCACCAGCCAATCCGCCTGCCGCGTGCCGCCACCGTCCAGCACCAGCGCGGCGCGCGCGGGGTCCACCCGGGCGGCGCGCCCCTGCTCGAACCGCACGCCGCGCGCGGCGAGATGGCGGGCCAGCGCGGCGACGACCGGCCGGGCCAGCAGCACGCCGCCGGGGCGCGTGGCCAGGGCATCCACGACGCCGGCATCGCGCAGCATGGGAAAGCGGGCGGGGATGGCGGCGGGGGGCAGGTCCTCCACCGCGTGGCCGGCGGCGCGCAGCGTGGCGCGGCTGTCGGCCAGCCAGCCGCCGGCGGCCGAGGCCAGGGCCAGCACGCCGGTCGGCACGAAATGGCTTTCGCCCAGCTCCGCCCACAACAGGTCCCAGGCGGCGAAGCCGGCATCCACCATGCGCTGGTAGCCGGCCTCGGCGCCGTAGGCATGGCGGATCAGCCGGTGCGCATCGACGCTGGAGCCGCGCGGGTTGGGCACCGCGTCCTGCTCCAGGACGGTGACGGACCATCCGGCACGGGTCAGCCCCCAGGCGGTGCAAAGGCCCATGATCCCGGCCCCGAGGACAAGCGCGTTCGGCATGCGGCAAAATGGCCGGGCGGATGCGCGCGACGCAAGGCCACGGACAGCGAAGGCTCCCGGCCCATCGTTTGCCGCGGGTCGCCGGGCCGCTACCGCACCAGCAGTTCCAGGCTGCCTTCCATCGCCTCGCCCGGCGCCAGCACCTGCATGGCGCCATAGGAAGCCAGCGCCGGCGTGTTGATGACGTTGGGCACGTGGCTCACCGGTTCCATGCACACCACCTCGCGGTGGTCGTCCGGCACGAAGACCTGCAGGTTGCGCGCCCAGGCGCCGCTGGCCCGCAGCGTCACCGTCAGGTCCGGCCGGTGCAGCACCGCCACGCCGTCCCATCCCGCGAAATGCCCGTCCAGCCCCATCAGCTCGGCCACCGCGGAGTCCAGGCCGCTACTCGGCTCGGCGGCCACCGGCAATTCGCGCTCGCCCTTCACCATGCGCGCGGCGGCTGCGAAGCGCAGGCTGCAGCCAGGTGGGCGGGCGAACCAGGGGTGCCAGCCGAAGCCCATCGGGCACGGCGCGCCGCCGGTGTTTTCCAGCCGCAGCCGCATGCGCAGTGCGTCGTCGGCCAGGCGCAGCTCCAGCCGGGCGGCATAGTCGAAGGGGCTGTGTTGCAGCCGCTGCAGCAGCACCGCGTGGTCGGCGCCGGCGAGCTCGACCGTCCAGGGCGCCTCGCGGCCCAGGCCGTGCAGGGCGTTGCCCTCGTCAGGGCGGTTGATGGGCAGGCGGTAGTCCGTGCCGCCAACGGGAAAGCGGCCACCGTCCAGGCGGTTGGTCCAGGGCAGCATCCAGAAGGCGCCGGCGCTGCTGCGCAGGGGGTCGCGGCCATCCAGCGGCTCCAGCACCGCGCGGTGGCGGTGTTCCAGCGCGGCAAAGGCGGCGCCGTGCGCGGGGCGCAGCACGGCGCGCCAGTCGCCGGCCCGCAGTTCCAGCCCGTCCGGTGGCATCATGCCTCGTCATCCAGCGCGAAGGCGTCGGCGGGGCTCGGCCGGTCGCGGCTGTAGCCGACGGCGCAATAGCCACCGCCCTGGTAGCGCTCGGTCACGGGATTGCCGGAGGTCAGCCCGCCCACCTTGCCGCGGAACGCCTCGGCGCTGTCCTGCGGCGCCCAGCCGATGCGGTCGCGGTGGTCCTCGCCCCAGAAGGTGTCCGGGTTGTCGCTGGCACCCCAGACCACGGCGTGGCCGACGCGCTCCGCCCCGATAAAGCGGTCGCACAACCGCGACAGGTCGCCAAAGGACAGCCAGGTGGCCAGCATCCGCGCGTCGATCGGCTCAGGAAAGGAGGAGCCGATGCGGACGTTGAGGTTCTCCACCCCGTGTTTGTCCCAGTACATGCGCCCCATCAGTTCGCCATAGGCCTTGGACAGGCCGTAGAAGCTGTCCGGCCGAAAGGCGCAGTCGGCGTCCAGCCTGGCCGCGTTGCCGGCCGGGCGCTCGTGGAAGCCGATGGAATGGTTGGAGGAAGCGAACAGCACCCGCGCGCCTTCGCGCCGCGCCGCCTCGTACACATGGTACAGACCGCGGATGTTGGGGCCGATCACCGTTTCGAACGGCTGGTCCGTGGAGGCACCGCCGAAGTGCAGGATGGCACCGCAGCCTTCCGCCAGCCGCAGGATGGTGGGGCCGTCGTTCAGGTCGGCGCGGGTGAACTCGGCGCCTGCCGGCAGCTCGTCCGGAAAGGCCGTCAGGTCGGTCAGCCGCAGCCGGTGGCCCATGGCGCCCAGTTCCCGCGCCAGCACACGGCCCAGATTGCCGGAAGCGCCGGTCAGCAGAACAGGCTTGGAAGCAGCGGTCATGCGCGGAAGATCCTTGGACAGCAGGGTGGCCGGGGTTTGCCCCCCGGCGTTGCCGCAGCCTGCCCGGCGGCGGGGCGGGCCGCAAGGTGGCGCGGCGCCGGGCCGGGGGCCCGGATTCCCGCCAGATGGCACGCCGCGCGGGACGCCTGCCCGCGCCCTGTTTCCCGTGCAGGGAGCAAGCCCGGCCTTTGTCCTGGCCCGGCTCCGCCTGCCTGGCCGGCGGAAAAGCGGGCTTCCCGGGTTGCGGCCCGTCCCCCCTGCCCGCAGCATCCGCCGACCGTTCACCGAGGACTGCTCCCGATGCCGCACGCCCCCTCCTCGCTCGCCGCCGCGCGGGCCGATCTCGCCGCCGGCCGCACCACGGCCGTGGCGCTGGCCGAGGCCGCGCTGGCCCGCATCGCCGATCCGGCCGGCGAGGGTTCGCGCACCTTTGTCGACGTGCAGGCCGAACAGGCACTGGCCAGCGCGCGGGCGATGGACGCGCTGCGCGCCGCCGGCCGCGCCCCTTCCCCCTGGGCCGGCATCCCGATCTCGGTGAAGGACCTGTTCGACCAGGAGGGGGTGCCCACCCGCGCCGGCTCCGTGGCGCTGCGGAACGCGCCGCCGGCGGCGGCCACCGCGCCCGCCGTGGCGCGGCTGCAGCGCGCCGGCTTCGTGGTGCTGGGGCGCACCAACATGGTGGAGTTCGCCTATACCGGCCTGGGCGTGAACCCGCATTTCGGCACCCCCCGCTCGCCCTGGGACCGTGCCACGGGGCGGCTGCCGGGCGGCTCCTCGTCCGGCGCGGGCGTGGCGGTGGCGGATGGCATGGGCCTGGCCGCGCTGGGCTCGGACACCGGTGGCTCCTGCCGCATCCCGGCCGCGCTGTGCGGCGTGGTGGGCTACAAGCCGACCGCAAAGCGCGTGCCGCTGGATGGCGTGCTGCCGCTGTCGCCCTCGCTCGACAGCATCGGGCCGCTGGCCAACACCGCCGGCTGCTGCGCCGTGCTGCACGGCTTGATGGCTGGCGCCGAGGCGGCCGAGCCGCCCGCCCCCGGGGGCCTGTCCGGGCTGCGCTTCGGCGTGCCGGAGGGCAGCTACCTGTTTGACGGGCTGGACCCCGTGGTGGCGGCGGCCTTTGAGCGCGCGCTGGCGCGCCTCGCGGCCGCGGGCGCCGTGGTGGAGCGCTTCAGCATGCCGGAGCTGGCCGAGATCCCGCGCGCCAACGCCACGGGCGGCCTGGTGGCGCCAGAGGCCTTCGCCTGGCACGGGCCGCTGATGGAGCGCGCGGGCGGGGAATACGACCCGCGCGTGATCGCCCGCATCCGCCGCGGCGCCGGCATGACGGCGGGCGAATACGTGACGCTGCGGAGCGAGCGTGCCCGCATCACGGCCGCCGCCGGGACGCGCACCGCGCCTTATGACGCCGTGCTGTGCCCCACCGTGGCGCTGCCCCCGCCACCGCTGGCGGCGGTGGAGGACGAGGCGGAATACGCCCGCATCAACCTGCTGCTGCTGCGCAACACGGCGGCCTTCAACTTCCTGGACCGCTGTTCCATCAGCCTGCCCTGCCACCGCCCGGGCGAGGCGCCGGTGGGACTGATGCTGAGCGGCGCGCATGACGCGGACGCCGCGTTGCTGGCCGCCGCCGTGGCGGTGGAAAAGGCGCTGGCCGACCGTTGATCGGCCGGTTTTCGGGGCTTCCCCGGCGCGGGGCGAACCGCTAAAGGGAAGCCCTGGCCGGGACCCGTAGCTCAGCTGGATAGAGCGCTGCCCTCCGAAGGCAGAGGTCGAAGGTTCGAATCCTTTCGGGTCCGCCAGTTTCCCCAGCCTGTTTCCGCGCTAAGACACCACCCATGCAAACCCGCCTGTGGTCCCTCGGTGTCTTTCTGGTCGCGATCGGCATCGCCGCGCATGTGGTGGGGTGGGACACGCTGCTGTGGATCCCGCGCACCATCCTGGATTCCCTGATCTGGGTGCCCGCCGCGCTGATCGACACCATCACGACCTCGCCCGCCACCTTCGGCGTCATCGCCCTGGGCGTGGCGCTGATGATCGTGGCGCGGCTGCGCGGTCACCGGCGGGACTGAACCGCCGCGTCCGGGCGGCGTCCAGGCGGCGCGGCGCCGTTGTCTTATTCCTGCCCGGTTTGGCGGCTCGGCTGTCGGCTCGCCCCCTCCCGGGGGGCGGGAACAGGGAGGCCGGAATGCGTGCCCTCATGCTTTGCGCCCTGCTCGCCGGCGGCCTGCCGCTGCCGCACGGGCCCGCCATCGCCCAAACCACCCGGCCCGTGCCGGAGCGCGCCACGCCGGGGCAGCCGTTGCCCCGGCTGGTGATCGGCGCCCCCGGGCGTTGCGAGATGAGCGTCAACCGGGACCCCCGCCCCTGCTCCAGCGGGCTGGTGTATGTGCTGCACCAGGACGGCAGCATCCTGTTGTCCGTGCAATCCGGGCGGGACGTCACCATCGGCTTCGAGGCGCAGCGGGACGAGCAGCCGAGGCCGGAGGACTACACCATGGTCCTGTCGCGCATGCACACCTCCGTGTCCGGCCGCAGCGCCGCCAAGGAGGTGACCGGCACCTGCCGCATTGCCATGAGCACGGACGGGCAGGTCTGGCAGCGCGCCACCTGCCAGGCGACCGACCGCAGCGGGCTGGTGACGGTGGTGACCTTCACCGGCGACGGCCGGCCCGTCTCGGCGGCACGTCCCGGCGAGGACGCGCCCCGTGGCGAGGCGCCGCCATCCAAGCGGTGAAGGCCGGGCGGCGTCGCGCGCCTGCCTCAGCCGGGTTCGTCGCCGAAGCGCAGATCCAGTCCCCGCGCCGCCCAGGCCGCCTGCGTCGCCGCCCGGTCCACCGTGCCGGACGGGTCGGCCCGGCGCGGTGCCGTAGGCAGCGACGGCGCGCGCTCGCGCCGCCAGATGCCCACCAGGCGGCGCAACTCGTCCAGCGGCGCGGCATGGTCGTCCACCCGCAGGTCGAGGTCGGGGAAGTCCTCGCTGGAAATCAGCTTCATGGCGGCTGACTGACGGCCGCGGCGGTCGCCGCCGGCGGCTTCGCCGGCATCCATGGCGCGCATCATCCGCTCCGGCAGCGGCGATCCGGCATCGGCCAGCAAACTGTCCAGGGTGCGCGCCACCACATCCGGCCCGGCCAGCATGTTGCCGGCGACGCTGATGCCGGGCGCCGCCAAGCTGCCCGCCCAGACCACGCAGGAAGCGCCGGTCCAGGCGGCGGCGCGGCCATGCCGGTCGATGGCATGCACCTGCCGGTAGGCGCGGTTGCTATCGCCCGCCAGCGCCGCCTCGATCGCCGCGTCCGGCGGCAGGCCGCGCGCCATGGCGTCCAGCACCGCAGGGCCAAGGTAGCGGTTGGTGAAGGATTGGGTGGACACCGCACCCACCCCCGGCCGCAGGTAGGGGCAGGACGCGCCGACGGCGAAGGCGCAGGTGGCGACGGCGACGCCAAAGGCGCCGGTTTCGGGGTCATGGGTCAGGATCGACCAGGTCATGGGGCGGGGTCCTCGTGCGGGGGCTCCGAAGCTGTCGCGCGAAGCCGGGGCGCGCGCAAGCGGGTGGCGGCCAGCAGCTCCGCCAGCGCCACCGGCCGGAAGCCCCGCGGGTCGACACCGACGTCGAACTGGCGCGGCATGGGGGCAAGGCGGCCATGGCTGTGGCCATGCAGGTTGATCCAGCCGCGCGCCATGTTGCGCCAGGACCGGAACGCGTAATGGCACAGCACCAGCGGCTGGCTGTCCACCACCAGCTCGGCATAGCTGGCGGTGCTGTGCCAGCCGGGCAACGCCGCCGTCGCCGCGCTGTCGTTGTTGCCGAGGATCAGGTGCTTGCGGCCGTGCAGCCTGGCCAGCAGCGCCGCCTGCGCCGCGGGCTTGGGCCCGATGGCGAAGTCGCCCAGGTGCCAGACCTCGTCCTGCGGCCCCACCACGGCGTTCCAGCCGCGTTCCAGGGCCGCGTCCATCTCGCCGATGGAGCCGAACGGGCGCCGGTACAGGCCGCGCGCCCCGCCATGGCCGAAATGCGTGTCGGCGGTGAAGAAGGTGGCCATGCCGCTTGCGCCCCGGACAGCCGCCGGGCTGTCAAAATTTATTTACAGGCCCGGCCCTGCATGCGTTGGAGAAACGCACGCACGGGCTGGGGTTGCCGCCTGGATCATTGGCCTCCATGCCGCGTCCCTCCTGTTATCCGGGCTGGCGGAGCGGGGCCAGCTTGTGGTGCGGCCATCCCCGCCCCGATGCCCTGCGGAAGCCCCGCGCCACCTCGCCTGCGGTGCATGGCAACCGACCCCGGAGCCAGGCCTCGCCGTGTTGCACGCATGCCGGCCGGCGCCGGCGCGATCACGATGCTCCGGCAGCACGGCCTTGCGCTGTGGTGGTAGCGGTGAAGGCCCTGGCGAGCCGGACGGCGCACCCTCCCGGTGGTGACCGAAGCCCGGCATGGCGCAAGCGGCCTCGACGGCGCGGGGGGCGGACGGTAGTCTCATGGCCCGGAAGCGGTTTTCGGCCGGCCCGGACCGGCCGCCGCGCCGCAGGCGGCCCAGACGGCGCACCCGCCACAGCGCCGGGTCGCGCCCCGGCGCCGCCGCGGCCCCACTCAACCAGCGACAAGGAATCGCCCATGCGCAAGCCGAACTACAATTTCGAACGCGCCCAGCGCGATGGCGCCAAGCGCGCGAAGGCGGAAGCCAAGGCGCAGAAGAAGGCTGCCGAAAAGGAACAGGCCGCCCTCGATGCCGGCGAGGTCCGCCCGGACGCCGGCGAGGACGACACGGCCGAGGCCGCCCCGGACACCGCCGAGAAGTGACCAGCCATCCCCGCCGGGGCTTGCCCCCGGCGGCGGCGCTGCAATGGCGAACGCCCGTCTAGCACAAGCTGGGCCAAATTGACCTGCGCCTCAGTCGATAACGCAAATTTGTTGACAGAATTGCGCAGAGCGAGAAAGATGTTCCTGTCGCGGATATGGTTCCACGACGACCCGCCCTCTCGCTCGGACACGCTCCATGGCCATGTCGGTTGGTTCACTCGCATGACGGATCTGATCAGCTTCGCGGAGCCCGCCATGGTCGTCCTGAAAGCCTGGCTCGTGCTGTCGGTGCCCGCCGCCGCGCTGGCCTGCTGGCTGTTCCACAACGCCGACCCGCGCAACGAGGCCAGCCTGACGGTGCGCGGACGGCCGGCCGCCTGAGCCGGCGCCGCTAGCGCACCTGCTGCTTGTCCAGCTTGCGGGCCAGGGTGCGGCGGTGCATGCCGAGCCGCCGCGCGGCCTCGGAGATGTTGAAGCCGGTTTCCGCCAGCACCTGGTGGATGCGTTCCCATTCCAGGGTCTTGATGGAGGTGGCGCGCTGCGTCAGCGGCGTGTCCACCTCGCCCGCCACATGGCCGAAGGCGGCCTCGATGTCGTCCGTGTTCGATGGCTTGGCGAGGTAGTGGCAGGCGCCGAGCTTGATCGCCTCCACCGCCGTGGCGATGGACGCGAAGCCGGTCAGCACCACGATCAGCATGGCGGGCTCGCGCGCGTGCAGCGCCTGCACGCAGGCGAGGCCGGAGGCACCGGCCAGCTTCAGGTCCACCACAGCGTATTGCGGCACCCGCTCCGCGATCAGTGCCTGCATCTCCTCCAGCCCCGCCGCCGCCATGACGGTGTAGCCGCGCCGCTCAAAGGAGCGGCACAGGGTGCGGGAAAAGCTGGCGTCGTCCTCGACCACCAGCAGCAGGCGCTCATCGTCCATCGCGATCTTCCCCATCCAGCGCCAGCGACGCCAGCGGCAGCGTGACGGTGACCATCGCCCCGCCTTCCGGCCGGTTGCGCGCGGCGACGCTCCCCCCCAGCTTGCGCACCACGTTGTGCACCAGAAACAGCCCCAGCCCGCCGCCCTGCCGCCCCTTGCTGGACTGGTAGGGCCTGCCGAGCTCGCGCAGCATGTCGGGCGCGAAGCCCGGCCCATGGTCGCTGACTTCCAGAACCAACTCCGCGTCGCGCCGCGTGGCCCGCAGCCGCAGATGCGCCGGCGAAACCTCCTGCGCATTGTCCAGGATGTTGGCCAGCACCTGCTCCAGCGCCGGGTCGGCGACGATCGGCAGGTCGTCGCCGAAGCGGTTCTCGTAGACCAGCCCCGTGGCGGTGCGGCTGGCACGCCAGTCCTCCACCGCGCCATCCAGAAAGGCGTGCACGCTGGACACCTCCGGCGCCTCGCCCCGCACCTCGCCGGCGGACAGCAGGATGCCGGTGACGATCGCCTTGCAGCGCTGGATGGCGGCCTGCATCTCGTCCATCTCCTGCGCCAGGTCCGGCATGGCGCGCAGCTGCGGCATCCGCCGCCAGTCGCCCAGGATCACCGATACGGTGGCCAGCGGCGTGCCCAGCTCATGCGCCGCGCCGGATGCCAGCAGACCCATGCGGACGATGTGGTCCTCCTCCACCGCCTGCTGGCGCATCTGCGCCAGGTCGGCATCATGGGCCCGCAGGTTGCCGCTGATGCGGGTGACGAACATCACCAGCAGCGTGGCATCCAGCACAAAGCAGGCCAGCATGCCCATCAGGTGCAGCTGGAACAGCCGCTCGTGCAGCGGCGGCGGCAGCACCAGGGGGCGGTAGTCCAGCGTCAGCCCCAGGCAGCACAGCGCGGTGATGGCCACCATCGCCCAGGCCCAGCGCACTTCCAGCAGAATGGCCGCCAGCGTCACCTGCAGCAGGTAGAGCGAAACAAAGGGGTTGGTCGCGCCGCCGCTGAGGTAGAGCTGCACCGTCAGCACCGCGACGTCGAGCAGCAGGCCCAGAAACAGTTCGGTCGGGCCGATGGCGGCGCGCAGCCGCAGCCGCAGCATGGACAGGAGGTTGATGGCCACCAGCGTGACCAGCATCGCCGCCATCTCGCGCAGCGGCAGCGGGATGCCGAAGCCGAGCTGCACCGTGCCGATGGTCAGCACCTGCCCCACCACCGCGATCCAGCGCAGCTGCACCAGCTGCAGCAGGTTCTTGCCGGCCGTGGCCTCGCCCGGCAGGGCCCATGAAGCTGCCATCGCCCTCCCCCATCCGGCGTCGGGCAGGCTCAGCGCCGCGCGGCGGCCCGGCGGCGTGCCCGCCATTCCTCGCGCATCACGTAGCAGATGGCACCGGCCAGCATCAGCGCCAGACCATACCATGTCAGCGCGTAAACCAGATGGCTGTTGGGAAAGCTCACGACCGTCAGCCCGCCGACCGGCAGGGGGGCCGCGCCGGGCACCGCCTCGGCATCGATGAAGTAGGGTGCCACCTCCCCGAGCCCGCGCTTGGCCGCGATGGCCGCCACGTCGCGCGAATGCCAGCGGTCGGCCGCCGGGTCGTTGGAGCGCAGAAAGCCGCCGCCGGGCTCGGTCACGCGCAGGAGGCCGGTGACGCGGCGCTGCGCCAAGCCAGGGTCGCGGCTGCCCGGGTCGCGGCGTTCGCCGGGCACGAAGCCGCGGTTGACCAGCACGGTGAAGCCGCCATCGGTCCGGAACGGCGCCAGCACCCAGAAGCCGCCGCCCAGCGCGGTGGTAGCCTGCACCAACGTGTCCTGGCCCGGCAGAAAGGCGCCGGTGGCCGTGACATGGCGGTACTCGTCCCCGGCCGCAGTCAGGGCGGGCCAGTCGGCCGGGCCCGGCGCGGGCGCCGCCGGCGCGTGGATGCGGGCATCCACGCGCGCGATCAGGTCCAGCTTCCAGGCGCGCCGCTCCACCTGCCAGGTGCCCAGCGCCAGCAGGGCCATGAATGCCAGCAGCGCCAGGGTTCCCAGCACCGCCAGCTTGCGCGGCGAGGACGGCG
This sequence comes from Roseomonas haemaphysalidis, assembly GCF_017355405.1. Taxonomy (NCBI): domain Bacteria; kingdom Pseudomonadati; phylum Pseudomonadota; class Alphaproteobacteria; order Acetobacterales; family Roseomonadaceae; genus Roseomonas; species Roseomonas haemaphysalidis. Next base: position 1,499,851 of record NZ_CP061177.1, on the reverse strand, counting down.
CCGCCACCGGCTCGGCCGTCACCGCGCTGGCCTCAGGGCATCTGCCGCATGTCGTGCATGCCGGGCATCATGTTGGTGTTCAGGTGGTACATGACCCACAGCGAGCCGGCGAGCATGATGACCACCAGCACGGCGGTGAACACCAGCGCCAGCATGTTCCAGCCCGCCTCGGAATGCGTGTTCATGTGCAGAAAGAAGATCATGTGCACCACGATCTGCACCACCGCGAAGCCCATCACCGCGAAGGCGGTGAGCCGCGAGGAGCCCAGCACGTCGCCCCCCACCAGCCAGAACGGGATGGCGGTCAGCACGACGGACAGCAGGAAGCCCGCCACATAGCCCTTCAGCGAGCCGTGCGCGCCGTCCTCCACATCGTCATGGGCGTGGCCGTGGTCGTGGTCGTGGGCGGCGGCATGCGGTTGCGCGCTCATGGCAGCATCCCCATCAGGTAGACATAGGAGAAGACGGCGATCCAGATGACGTCCAGGAAGTGCCAGAACAGGCTGAGGCACATCAGCCGGCGGCGGTTCTCCGGCACCAGCCCGCGCTGCACCACCTGCACCATCAGCACCACCAGCCAGATCGCACCGAAGGCGACGTGCAGGGCATGGGTGCCGACCAGGGTGAAGAAGGCGGACAGAAAGGCGCTGCGGCTCGGCACCGCGCCCTCGTGGATCAGGTGGTTGAACTCATAGGCGGTGCAGCCGAGGAAGCCGAGGCCGAACAGCCCCGTCACCGCCAGCCACAGCAGCGTCGCGCCCTTGCGGCCCCGCGCCATGCTCAGCATGGCGAAGCCGTAGGTGATGGAGGAGAACAGCAGCATCGCGGTGCTGAGCGCCACCAGGTTCAGGTCGAACAGGTCGGCCGGGCCGGGGCCGGCCGCATAATTGCGGCCAACCACGCCATAGGTCGCGAACAGCACCGCGAAGATCAGGCAGTCGCTCATCAGGTAGATCCAGAACCCGAGCAGGGTTCCGGAGCCGGGGTTCACGTGGTGGTCGGCCGTGTAGAAGACCAGGTCTTCCTGCGACACGGGCTCGGCCAGCGGGCCGGCGTGGGGGGCCTGGATGGACATCCGCTTACTCCCCCGCGACCATCTGGGTGCGCCGGTCCTCGACCGCGGTCACCGTCTCGGCCGGGATGTAGAAGTCCCGGTCGTAGTTGAAGGTATGCGCGATGGCGGTGACCAGCAGCGCCACGGCGGTCAGCCCCACCAGCCACCACATGTACCAGATCATGCCAAAGGCGAAGGCCACGGCCAGGCCCGCGATGATCACGCCCGCGCCGGTGTTCTTGGGCATGTGGATCGCCTCGAAGCCGCTGACCGGGCGCTTGTAGCCACGGTGCTTCATGTCCCACCACGCGTCGTGATTATGGATCACGGGCGTGAAGGCGAAGTTGTAGTCGGGCGGCGGCGAGGTGGTGGCCCATTCCAGCGTGCGGCCGCCCCAGGGGTCGCCCGTGTGGTCGCGCAGCTCCTCCCGCTTGCGGAAGCTGACCCAGAGCTGGATGAGGAAGGAGCCGATGCCACAGGCGATCAGCACCGCGCCAAAGGCGGCGACAACGAACCAGATCTGCAGCGACGGGTCGTCGAACTTGCTCATGCGCCGCGTCACGCCCATCAGGCCCAGCACGTAAAGCGGCATGAAGGCGAAGTAGAAGCCCACGAACCAGAACCAGAAGGACATCTTGCCCCAGAACGGGTCCAGCTTGAAGCCGAAGGCCTTGGGGAACCAGTAGGTCACGCCGGCGAACAGGCCGAACACCACGCCGCCGATGATGACGTTGTGGAAATGCGCGATCAGGAACAGCGAGTTGTGCAGCTGGAAGTCGGCCGGCGGCACCGCCAGCAGCACGCCGGTCATGCCGCCGATCACGAAGGTGACCATGAAGCCGACCGTCCACAGCATCGGCACCTCGAAACGGATGCGGCCGCGGTACATGGTGAACAGCCAGTTGAAGATCTTGGCGCCCGTCGGGATCGAGATGATCATCGTCGTGATGCCGAAGAAGCTGTTCACGCTGGCGCCCGAGCCCATCGTGAAGAAGTGGTGCAGCCAGACCAGGTAGGACAGGATGGTGATGACCACCGTGGCGTAGACCATGGAGGTGTAACCGAACAGCCGCTTGCTGCTGAAGGTGGACACCACTTCCGAGAAGATGCCGAAGGCCGGCAGCACCAGGATGTAGACTTCGGGGTGGCCCCAGATCCAGATCAGGTTCACGTACATCATCGGGTTGCCGCCGAAGTCGTTCGTGAAGAAGTTGGTGCCGGCGTAGCGGTCCAGCGTCAGCATCGCGAGCACGGCCGTCAGCACCGGAAAGGCGGCCACGATCAGCACGTTGGTGCAGAGCGAGGTCCAGGTGAAGATCGGCATCTTCATCATGCGCAGGCCCGGCGCGCGCATCTTCACGATGGTAACCAGCAGGTTGATGCCGGACAGCAAGGTGCCGATGCCCGCGATCTGCAGGGCCCAGATGTAGTAGTCCACCCCCACCCCGGGCGAGTAGGACGAGCCCGACAGCGGCGGATAGGCCAGCCAGCCGGTGGCCGCGAACTCACCCACGAACAGCGACATCATGATGATGGCGGCGCCCGCGGCGGTCATCCAGAAGGAGAAGTTGTTGAGGAACGGAAAGGCGACGTCGCGCGCGCCGATCTGCAGCGGCACCACGTAGTTCATCAGCCCTGTGATAAAGGGCATGGCCATGAAGAAGATCATGATCACGCCGTGGGCGGTGAAGATCTGGTCGTAGTGGTGCGGCGGCAGGTAGCCCTCGGACCCGGCAAAGGCCATGGCCTGCTGGGCGCGCATCATGATGGCGTCCGAGAAGCCGCGCAGCAGCATCACCAGCGCCAGGATCACGTACATGATGCCGATGCGCTTGTGGTCCACCGTGGTCAGCCATTCGCGCCACAGGTAGCCCCACAGGCGGTAGTAGGTGATGGCGCCGAGGATCGCGACCCCGCCCAGCACCACGCCCACAAGGGCGATGGCGACGATCGGCTCGTGCAGGAAGGGCAGGGAGTCGAGGGAGAGCCGGCCGAACACGGGGCTCAGGACGTCCGGATTGGTGGCCATGGGTTTATTCTGTCATTCCAAGGGCGGCAGGCGCCGCCAGAGACATTCCGTGGGCGGCGGGCACCGCCATGGGGAGGGCGTCGTCGGGGCGCGGCATCAGTTGGTGGCCTTTCCGGCGTCGGGCGTGGCGGCCGATGCCACCAGCCCGGTGCCCAGCGGGTCGGCCGGGGTGCACAGGGCCAGCACGAAGCGGCGGGCGGGGGCGGCCGGCGAGGGGCCGCTGCCGCGCCGGGCCGTCTTGTCGTAATCCAGGCTGGCGACGTTGACCGTACCGGCGGCGCCCATGCCGCCCCGCGCGTCGATCGCCATCATGTCGCTCATGCACATCTTTGCGGGGTCCACGCAGCGTTCCACCACCGCCTTGAACAGCGCCGGGTCGATGGCCGAGAAGCGCTTCACGGCGTCGCGCACGCTGGGGCGCTCAAGCTCCAGGTACTCGGCACGGCCGAGCGTGCCGCCGCCGCCCGCCTTGGCCTCGGCCACCCAGGCGTCGAAGCCCTGCTGGCTCATGCCATGGAACTTGAAGCGCATGTCGGAAAAGCCGGCGCCGCTGTAGTTGGCGGACATGCCGTCATACACGCCTTCCTGGTTCATCACGGCGTGCAGCTTGGTTTCCATCCCCGGCATGGCATAGATCATGCCGGCCAGCGACGGGATCGACAGCGCGTTCATGACCGAGGAGGCGGTGATGCGGAAGTTGATCGGCACGTCCACCGGCGCGCGCAGCTCGTTCACCGTGGCAATGCCCTGCTGCGGGTAGATGAACAGCCACTTCCAGTCGAGCGCCACCACCTCCACCTCCAGCGGGCGCACCTCTTCCGGGATCAGCCTCTCGGCATCCAGGCGCTGCAGCGGGCGGTAGGGGTCGAGCAGGTGGGTGCCCACCCAGGTCAGCGCGCCCAGTGCCACGATGATGACCAGCGGCGCCGCCCAGATGATCACCTCCAGCTGCGTGGAATGGTGCCACTCGGGGTCGTACTTGGCCGCCTTGTTGGAAGCGCGGTAGCGCCAGGCGAACAGCAGCGTCAGCAGGATCACCGGGATGATGATGATCAGCATCAGCAGGGTGGAGTAAACGATCAGGTCACGCTGCTGCGCCGCCACGTCGCCGGCGGGGTTCATGATCACCAGGTTGCAGCCGCCCAGCAGCAGGGCGAGCGGCGCCAGGGCCAGCAGGCGCGTCAGGGGGTGGTGGCGTCGGGTCTTGCGGGGCATGCCAATCGCTCGGAACACTGTGATGCGTGAGGCACCATCTAGGATGTCACAACGCCGCAGGGGATTGGACGTTTTGTCCTATGGGCGGCGGCGGGGTCCGGATGCTTTATGCCATTCCGGACCCCGGGCCGGGCCACTGGACGTCGAAATGAGGGCGAAGTGATCACCGAAACCAAAGGCCGCGCTCCGTTGCATTCCTCGGTGCTGGAGCGCGACGCGCGCGACATCAACGCGGACCACCACGCCGTCGCGTCCAGCGAGATCGCGCTCGGCGTGATCATCGGGCGGATGTCGGAGTCCTTCGACTTCTTTGTCTACGCCATCGGCTCGGCGCTGGTCTTTCCCAGCCTGTTCTTTCCGCATATCGACCCGGTCAGGGCCACGCTGTATTCCTTTGCCATCTTCGCCCTGGCCTTTATCGCCCGCCCCATCGGATCGGCCATCTTCATCTGGGTGGACACCACCTACGGGCGCGGCACCAAGCTGACCATCGCGCTGTTCCTGCTGGGCGGCTCCACGGCCGCCATCGCCTTTCTGCCGGGCTACGACACCATCGGCGTCTACGCGGTGCTGCTGCTGGCCGCCTTCCGCATCGCCCAGGGGCTGGCGCTGGGCGGTGCCTGGGACGGCCTCGCCTCGCTGCTGTCGCTCAACGCGCCGGACCGCAAGCGCGGCTGGTACGCGGCCATGCCGCAGCTTGGTGCGCCGCTGGGCTTTCTGCTGGCCGCCGCCCTGTTCGCCTTTCTGCTGGGCACCCTGTCCGGCGAGGACTTTCTGGACTTCGGCTGGCGCTACCCGTTCTTCGTGGCCTTCGCGGTCAACGTCGTGGCGCTGTTCGCGCGGCTGCGCCTGGTGGTGACGCGGGAATTTAGCGACATGCTGGAAAAGCACGAGCTGCTGCCCGCCCCCATCCCCGAGACGCTGCGCACCAACGGCCGCACGGTGCTGATCGGCGCCTTCGTGCCGCTGGCGTCCTTTGCGCTGTTCCACCTGGTCACGGTGTTTCCCCTGGCCTGGATCGCGCTGTTCACCGACCGCTCGCCGGCCGACTTCCTGTCGGTGCAGATGATGGGCGCGGGCATCTGCATTGTCGCGGTCATGCTGTCGGGCGCCATCGCGGACCGCATCGGGCGGCGCAAGCTGCTGGGCATCGGCGCCGTGCTGATCGCCGTCTTCTCCTTTGCCGCGCCCTTTCTGCTGGGCGGCGGGCGCGGGGGCGAGACGGTGTTCGTGCTGATCGGCTTCGGTCTGCTCGGCCTGTCCTTCGGCCAAGCCAGCGGCGCGCTCGCCTCCAACTTCACCACCCGCCACCGCTACACCGGCGCGGCGCTGACCTCGGACCTCGCCTGGCTGCTCGGCGCCGGCTTCGCGCCGCTGGTGGTGCTGGTGCTGTCGGACTGGCTGGGGCTGGCGGCCGTGGGTGGCTACCTGCTGTCCGGCGCCGTCTGCACCCTGCTGGCGCTGACCGTCAATCGCGCGCTGGACGACAGCGCGCCGGGCTGAGGCAGCGCGGCACCGGGGACGGCACCGCCCTCCCCGGCCGCGGCCTCACACCACCAGCCCGCCGATGGCCATCGCCTTGCGCGCCATGGCCACCGCCCCCGCCCGCGACCGCGCGGCCCCCACGAAGCGGCGCAGATGCGTGAACACGGCATCCGCCACGCCCGACTCCTCGGCCAGCGCCGTGTCCTGCAACCCGGCCCAGCTTTGCGGCAGCGGCAGGCGCTGCGCGAAGGAGCCCGGCTCGGGCGGCATGGCGTCCACCATCCAGTTGCCGTTGGGCACCGGGTAGACAGCGAACAGCACCGGCAGGCTGTGCGAGAACACCACGTTCTTCCAGGGCATGCCCCGCTCCAGCTCCAGCACCCGCGGGTCAGGCGAGGCCTTGTGGGCGGCGACCACCATGGCATCGGCCGCCAGCCGCGCCCGCATCGCCGCCACGCGGCGCCGCAGCACGCCATCCAGCAATGTCACCGCCTGCAGAAAGGCGGCGTCCTCCGCCTCCTGGCGGCCTTCGGCCGGGGCGTCCCAGGACAGGTTGCAGTCGCCCACCAGGGAAGCGAGGTCGAGCGGCTCCCGCGCGCCGGCCACGCCATTGTCCACCTCGTCGATGCGACGGATCACCACCCGGTCGATGTCGGCGGCGATGGCGGGCGCGAAGCCGGCGTCGGCGGGCGCCAGCAGGGCACGCACCGCCGTCTCGCCATGCGTCTGCCACACCAGTCCGGCGGCGCTGAAGGGCGTGCCGTCCTCGCGCGACGGGGCGCCGCGCTGGTGGTGGTCGAAGCGCGAGGCGGCGACATCGTAGACCAGGCCGACATCCCAGACATGATCGCCCTGGGCGATCAGGGCGGCATCGCGCGTGCGGGCCAGCCGGTGGTCCTCGCCCGCCTGGCCCAGCCCCAGCGCCAGCCGCAGCACGACATATGCAAAGGCCTCGTCGCAATGGAAACTGCCGCTGTGGGTGACGAGAAGCGGCATGGCGTCGGGCATGAATGCTGGTCCTGATGAGGCGCGGTCGCTGGTCTTATCGGTCGTGCACGGCCGCGCCGCAACACGCAGTCATGCTTTGGCGGCACAACTGCCCGCGCGCTGGCCCGGCTTCAACCGGGCCGTGCAGGCGGCGCAACCGGGCCGTGCGCCGGCGCCGCCGCTTCCCGCCAAGCGCGGCCCCGGCGGCGGGACACGCAGCCAAGTGGACGCGCCGGGTCCGGCGCGTCACTCTGCGCGCAGAACGCCGGCCCGGCCGTGCGTTCCCAGCGAGACGATGGAGATGACGATGAGCGACGACCGAAAGGCGCAGGACCAGCGGATCCGCGAGCGGGCCTACCAGCTGTGGGAACAGGAAGGCCGCCAGCACGGCGTGCCGGACGACCACTGGCACCGCGCGCGGCGGGAGATCGAGCAGGGCGACGAGCGCAGCGGCAGCCCCGACGACCAGCAGGCCGACAACCTGGCCGACCCGGCCGAACGCGCCGCCGCCCTGCCCGCCGCGCCGGAGGACGAGCCGGCGCCGGCCCTGTCCGCCACGCTGGAGGAAGCGCCGGGCGAGCCGGCGACCGCCAAGCCCTCACCCAAGGCGAAGCCGGCCAAGGCGGCGGCGCCCAAAGCCGCCAAGCCCGCCGCGGCGGCGAAGCCGGCAGCGCCCAAGCCCGCCGGCAAGCCGCGCAAGAACCCGGTGGGCTGACCACCGGGCGATGCCGGGGGGACGACGGCCCCCCCGGTGGCGCCGCTACGGCAGCACCGCGCCCTCGGGCTGCTTGTCGCTGAACACGCCGTCCGAGAAGGCGTCCTCCCAGGTGCCGGAGGTGCTGGCCTTGGAATACTCGGTCGCGCGGCCTTCAAAGAAGTTCATGTGCTCGACCGCGTTCAGGATCTCGTCCAGCCAGGTCAGCGGGTTCTTCTCGATGTTGTAGACCGGGTCGAGGCCGAGCTGCTGCAGCCGGCGGTCGGCGATGAAGCGGATGTACTGCTTCACCTCGTCCGGCGTCAGGCCCTGCACGCTGCCCATCTCGAATGCGAGGTCGATGAAGGCGTCTTCGTGGTGCACGATGGTGCGGCAGATCTCGGTCAGCTCCTCGCGGAACTCCGCCGTCCAGATCTCCGGATTCTCCTGGATGAAGGTGCGGAACAGCCGGATCACGGACAGGCAGTGCAGCGTCTCGTCGCGCACCGACCAGGTGACGATCTGCCCCATGCCCTTCATCTTGTTGAAGCGCGGGAAGTTCAGCAGGATGGCGAAGGAGGCGAAGAGCTGCAGGCCCTCGGTGAAGGCGCCGAAGGCGGCCAGCGTCTTGGCCACCTCCTTCTTGTTGTCCACCGTGAAGGACTGCATGTAGTCATACTTGTCCTTCATCTCCTGGTACTTCAGGAACGCCTGGTACTCCACCTCCGGCATGCCGATGGTGTCGAGCAGGTGCGAATAGGCCGCGATGTGGATGGTCTCGATGTTGCTGAAGGCCGACAGCATCATCAGCACTTCGGTGGGTTTGAACACCTGGCTGTAGTGCTTCATGTAGGCGCTGTTCACCTCGACATCCGCCTGGGTGAAGAAGCGGAAGATCTGCGTGACCAGGTTGCGCTCGCCTTCCGTCAGGGTGCGCTGCCAGTCCTTCACGTCGTCGGCCATCGGCACTTCCTCCGGCAGCCAGTGGACGCGCTGCTGGGTCATCCAGGCGTCATAGGCCCAGGGATAGCGGAAGGGCTTGTAGACCGGGTTGGCCGTCAGCAGGTCGAACTTGGGGGCTTCCGCGGTGTCGGACATGGCGTGAACTCCTGCAGGGTCGGCGATGCGGTGGTGCGGCCGTCTTAACGGCGCCATCCGGCGCGCGGAAGGGGCCTTGGCCAAGCCCTTCTTTTGCCTCGCGATATACGGCGAAGCCCAAGAATGATCCGCCCTCCGAGTCGCGCTCAGCGCAGCGCCAGTGCCCCGATCACCGCCGCCACCTGCTCCCTCGCCGTCCCCGCCAGCGGCAGGATCGGGCGCGGCGGCTGCGCGTCGGTCAGGCCCAGCAGGTTGGCCGCCGCATACATCACCCGCAGGCTGCTGTGGGCAATGAACAGGTCCCACAACGGCTGCAGCGACCGGTGCAGCCGCCGTGCCTCGGCCGCGTCGCCGGCGCGGACGGCGCGCAGGATGCGCATGGCGGGCTCGGGGAACAGGCCGCCGACCACGCTGTACCAGGCCTCGCTGCCAGCGAGCAGCGCTTCGGTGGCCTTCCAGTCGCCGCTGTGGCCGATGGAGAAGCCCGGCGCGGCACCGGCCCGCAGCGCCGCCAGCTCGGCCGCCACCGCATCGGCGTCGGGGGCCGGGTTCTTCACCGCCGCCACCCCGGGCACCCGGCTCAGCCGCGCGATCAGCCCGGGGCTGAAGGTGAAATGCGTGGTGGACGGATTGTTGTACAGCACCACCGGCAGGCCGGCCCCGGCCGCCACCGCCTGCACATGCGCGAAGACCTCGTCCTCCGTCAGGGGCGTGTAGGACACGGGCGCCAGCAGCACCGCGTCCGCCCCCGCCGCGCGGGCGTCCTGGCCCAGCCGCACCGCGTCATCCGTGCGCAGCGCGCCAATGCTGACCAGCAGCGGCACGGCGCCGCGCAGCTCGGCCGCCGCCGCCTCCACCGTCCGCCGCCGCTCGGCGCGGTCCAGATAGGCGTAGGTGCCGGTGCTGCCCAGCAGGCCCACGGAATCCACCCCCGCCGCCACCAGGCGCCGCAGCAGGCGCGCCAAGGCGGCGGTATCCACGCGCCCCTGCGCGTCGGCGGGGGTGATGGGGAATGCCGAAAGGCCCTGGAACCGCATGCGAGCACCTGCTGCCGGTGGAAAGGCCACCGATCCAGCACGCCGTGGCCTTGCCGCCAAGTCCCCGCCAGGAAACAATGGCCACCACACACGGCCCGCGCGCGGGCACCAGCACAAAAGGGCCCGACCCATGTCCACCACCCCGCCGCCGGCGGCGCCGGGCGCGGGCGATGCCGCGCAGCCGGGGCATGGCGCGGGCATCGCCATGATGCTGGCCGGCGTGCTGCTGTTCGCCGTCAACGACACGCTGGGCAAATGGCTGGTGGGCGGCTTCACGGTGGGCCAGCTGGTGCTGGTCCGCAGCATCGCCGGGCTGATGGTGATGGCGCCCTTCATCCGCCGCACGGGCCCGGTGGCCTTCCTGAGCGCGCCGCGCCCCGGGCTGCAGCTGCTGCGGGTCTTCTTCTCGACGCTGGAAACCTCGCTGTTCTTCTGGGCGCTGGTGGAGCTGCCGCTGGCCGAGGTGATGACCTACTACATGGCGGGCCCGATCTACGTCACCGCCCTGTCGCCATGGCTGCTGCGTGAGCCGGTGGGCTGGCGGCGCTGGACGGCGGTGGTGGTGGGCTTCTGCGGCGTGGTGCTGGCGTTGCACCCGTCGGTGGAGTCCATCTCGCTCGGCTCGCTTTGCGCCCTGGCGGGCAGCTTCAGCTACGCCTGCTTCATGCTGGCCACGCGCAAGCTGGCGGCGGTGCCCGGCACGGTGCTGATGACGGCCCAGCTGGTGGCGGCGCTGCTGTTCGGCGCGGTGCTGGTGCTGGCACAGGGCTGGACCCCGCCTGGCGCGCTGGACCTGGTGCTGATGCTGTTTCTCGGCGTCGGCTCGCTGGGCGGCAACCTGTGCGTCAACCGCGCCTTGCACCTTGCGCCGGCATCCGCGGTGGTGCCCTACCAGTACACCATGATCCTGTGGGGCGTGATCTTCGGCTACGCCTTTTTTGGCGACCTGCCGGACGTCCTGACGCTGGCGGGCGCCGCGCTGATCATCGCGGCAGGGATGTTCATCTTCCTGCGCGAACAGCAGTTGCGGGGACGGCGGCCGAAAACAGAACGTCCCTGACGATACCGAGGCCGTTCCCCCGGCCGGCGGACCGGAGGCGCCCGGCCCCGCGCCTGACAGCCACCCATCGCCGGGAAGAAGTCAGGAGCCTGAGGGAATCCCTTCCTCCAGGCGTTTCCTTAACCGGCTACTGGCAGGCCAAGCACTCTTCGTAATCCGTGCTGTCCGCCGGCACCGCCATCGGCGCGCGGGGCGGCGTCAGCGGAAGCACCGCTTCTAGGCTGTCGGCCTCGGCGAAGCCGAGCTTGGGCTGCGTGGCCACCTTCTCGCTGATGGTGTCGGCGCGCTGGATGGACAGGCTGCGGCAGTAGTACAGCGACTTCACACCCTTCTTCCACGCCTGGTAGTGGATCTGGTGCAGGTCGCGCTTGTGCACGTCGGCCGGCAGGAAGACGTTCACCGACTGGCTCTGGCAGATATAGGGCGTGCGGTCGGCGGCATGCTCCACCACCCAGCGCTGGTCCAGCTCGAAGGCGGTCTTGAAGACGTCCTTCTCCTGCTGCGTCAGGAAGTCGAGGTGCTGCACGCTGCCCTTGCTGACGGTGATGGAGGTCCAGGTGTCCTCGTCATCCCGCCCGTGCGCCGCGAGCACCTTCTTGAGCGACGGGTTGCGCACGATAAAGGAACCGGACAGCGTCTTGTGGTTGTAGACGTTGGCCGCGATCGGCTCGATCCCCGGGCTGGCGCCGCCGCAGATGATGCTGATGGACGCGGTGGGCGCGATCGCCATCTTGTTCGAGAAGCGCTCCATGAAGCCGTATTCCGCGGCATCCGGGCAGGGCCCGCGCTCTTCCGCCAGCACGCGGCTCGCGATGTCGGCCTGGGCACGGATGTGCTTGAACATCCGGGTGTTCCACACCTTGGCGATGACGCTCTCGAACGGCACGTTCTGCGCCTGCAGGAACGAATGGAAGCCCATGACGCCGAGGCCCACGGAACGCTCGCGCATGGCGCTGTAGCGGGCGCGCGCCATGCTGTCGGGCGCCGTGTCGATGAAGTTCTGCAGCACGTTGTCCAGGAAGCGCATCACGTCGGGGATGAAGTGCGGGTCGTCCTTCCACTCCATCCAGGTCTCGAGGTTCAGCGACGACAGGCAGCACACGGCGGTGCGGTCCTGGCCGTGCTGGTCGCGCCCGGTCGGCAGCATGATCTCGGCGCAGAGGTTGGAGGTCTTGATCTCCAGGCCCGCGAGCTTCTGGTGTTCCGGCCGCGCGTTGTTGGCGTGGTCAGAGTTGATGATGTAGGGCTCGCCCGTCTCGATGCGCGCCATCAGGATGCGGATCCAGAGGCCGCGCGCCGAGATCTTGCGCACAATGGCGCCGTCCTTGGGGCTGCACAGCGCCCATTCCTCGTCGGCTTCCACCGCGCGCATGAAGGCGTCGGGGATCAGCACGCCGTGGTGCAGGTTCAGCGCCTTGCGGTTGGGGTCGCCGCCGGTGGGGCGCCGCAGGTCGACGAATTCCTCGATCTCCGGGTGCGACACCGGCAGGTACACGGCGGCCGAGCCGCGGCGCAGCGAGCCCTGGCTGATCGCCAGCGTCAGGCTGTCCATCACCCGGATGAACGGGATGATGCCGCTGGTCTTGCCATTCTGCCCAACCTTCTCGCCGATCGAGCGCAGGTTGCCCCAGTAGGAGCCGATGCCGCCACCCTTGGAAGCCAGCCAGACGTTCTCGTTCCACAGGCCGACAATGCCATCCAGGCTGTCATTGGCTTCGTTCAGGAAGCAGGAGATCGGCAGGCCGCGCGTGGTGCCGCCGTTGCTCAGCACCGGCGTCGCCGGCATGAACCACAGCTTGCTGATGTAGTCGTAGATGCGCTGGGCGTGGGCAGTGTCATCGCCATAGGCGCTGGCCACGCGGGCAAACAGATCCTGATAGGATTCGCCCGGCATCAGGTAGCGGTCATCCAGCGTGGCGCGTCCGAAATCGGTCAGCAGCGCGTCCCGCGTGCGGTCCAGGCGAACCTGGCTGTGGCCTTCGAGCTGAACGGCATCGAACACGGCGGGTCATCCTTGAGAGTGGCGTCGAGGGGCGGAGGTTTGCACCCGCCGCCCGCCGCCTTCAACACCAGATTTAGCGCCGGGATGCAGGGCACACCCCAAGGATAGGGGTTATCCCCCTTCAGCCAGCACCGCAGAAAAGCCTGCTAGCAGCCGGTTATCAGGGGTTCTCCACAGGCTTGGGCACAGCCGCCACAGCGACGAAAAAATTTTGCGGCGGGCCGGCGGCGCATCCCCGAATCCTGGCCGCGCGTCCTGACGCCAGGACAGCGGCGCGGGGGCGCCTATTCCCCCCCGGCCACGCCTTCCGTCCCCAGCACCCGGCTGGGCAGCAGCACGCCCAGCCGCTCCAGCACCGGATAGGCGGCGGCGGCCACGAGATGGCTGTTGATCTGCTTGATGTCGCGCAGGAGATCCAGCACCAGCGCATCGCCACCGCCGCTGCCGCGCAGGTGCTCCAGGTAGCGGCGCGTCGCCTCGGCCTCCAGGGTGCGGAAGGCTTCTTTTTCCTCGGCCAGCAGTCGCGCGGCGCGCGGGTCCTCCGTCATGAACAGGGATGCGGCGGTGCGCAGGTTGGCGGTGAGCCGCGCCAGCGCGGCGCGCAGCTCCTGCAGCGCGGCCGGGGCGGGCGGGTGCGGCTGGCGGCCCAGCGCCACGGCATGCGGCAGCAGGATGCGGCGCGCCACGCTGCCCGCCTGGTCCAGCTGCGTCACGAAGACCACGATCTCGCCCAGCCGCTGATGGTCGCGCGGCTCCAGCGATTCGGTATCCAGCGCCGCGAGGTAGGTGCGGATGGAATCGGCCAGCCGGCTCAGCGCCTCGTCCAGTTCCTTGCTGCCGGGGGGCGTGCCGCGGGTGCCGCCGCGCGCGGCCAGCGCGGCGTCGGCGGTGGCCAGCAGCCCCTGCAGCAGGTCGGCCAGCCGCAACGCCTCGCGCGTCGCGGCACCCAGCGCCAGGGCGGGCTGCGCCGCGGGGTCGAGATACAGCGGCGCCCCGGGGTCGGCCGCCTGCGGCCGCGCCGGCAGCCAACGGCGCAGCAGCGCGGCATAGGGGCCGAGCAGCGGCAGGAAGACCAGCGCGAGCACGAGGTTGAAGCCGGTGTGGAATAGCGCCACCGCGCGCGGCGCGTCGCCCGCCAGGGGCGGCATCACGCCGGCCAGCCAGGGCAGCAGCGGCAAGGCCAGCGCCACGCCCGCCAGCCGGTTCACCAGGTTGCCCAGCGGCAGGCGCCGCGCCGCCGGGTCGGCCCGCCCGGCGCCTTCCAGCAGCGGGTTGGCGGCGCTGCCCAGGTTGGCGCCCAGCACCAGCGCGAAGGCGGCCTCCGGCGGCACGATGCCGTGGCCCGCCAGCGACATCACCAGCAGCACCACGGCGACCGAGGAGTGCATCGCCCAGGTCAGCACGGCGGCCAGCAGCACATCCAGCAGCGGCACCACGGAGATCATGCGCAACAGCTCGCGCAGCGTGGCGGACTGCTCCAGCGGCGCCATCAGCTCCATCAGCTGGCGCAAGGCCAGCAGCATCAGGCCCAGCCCGATCACGGCGCGGCCCAGGTCGTGCGCGCGGCTGCCGGCGGGACGGCGGAACAGCAGAAAGCCCGCCAGGATCAGCATGGGCGACAGAAAGGCGACGTCAAAGGACAGCAGCTGCACGATCAGCGTGGTGCCGACATTAGCCCCCAGCATCACCGCCAGCGCCGGCACCAGCCCGACCACGCCGCTGGCCGCGAAGCCCGCCGCCATCAGCCCCGTGGCCGTGCTGCTTTGCAGGGCGGCGGTGACGCCGAGCCCGGCCAGAAAGGCGCCCGGCCGGTGCCGCAGCGCGCGCGCCAGCACCACCCGCAGGCGCGGCCCGAAGGCGCGTTGCACGCCGGTCTGCACCATGCGCGTGCCCCACAGCAACAGCGCGATGGCGCCCGCCAAGCTGATCACGGCAACCACGAACGTCATGGCACAAGGCCTCCCCTGACATCCGGCGGGGCTGCCGGGGCGACGTTATGACGAATCGATGACGGTTTTACGACATCCGGCGCTCCGGCCCGGCGGGCTGGCTCCCGGAACCAATGCTTTGGACCACGCCTGCCGGCGATCGCCACCGCCGACCCGGCGTGGCTCAGCTCAGGCTGCGTTGCGGCGCGGTGCGCAGCCGGCCGATGGTGGCCCGGAGTTCCGCGCCCGTCGGGTAGTCGGCCAGGAACGAGGCCAGCATGTCCTCGGCGCGTTCCTGCAGGTCCAGAGTGGGAAAGCGGTCGATCAGCAGGGCCAGCAGGCAGAGCGCCACCGCGCGGGCGACCGCGTCGCCGTCGACGATCACCTCTTCCAGCATTTCCAGCCCCTGGATCAGGTCGCCCAGGCTTGGCCGCGCGTCCGCCACGATGCGATATCCCCCGGCAGTCCTGCCAACCATACGGGCACGGCCGGCTTCCGGTTGCAGCCAGGCATGCCGGCCTGGCAAGCCATGCGCCACGCGCCGCCGCCGCGTCCCGCTCATGCGCCGGCATCCGGTCGCGGGGGAGCCGCCACAGCAACGTTCGGCTGCGCCTGCCACAGCATTTTGCCCAGCAAGTCGCAAATTGGAGACTGTTGCATTTTTTCCGCGTTCACTTTGCGCATTTTGAGCATCGAAACCGGACAAGAAATAACCCTGCCCCTGTATGCTACGCCTCGCATTTTCGTGATAGCCCTGATCTGCCATGGCCCGGCTGCACTCGGCGCAGGGCTCGAAGCCTCACCGGCCGCTCCTCGCAGGCGCTTGTTCCCGATTCGTTCATGCATTACGCTCCGCCCAACACGGAACACCAGCCATGAGCAAACCCGCGAAGCCCGCTCCCGCCCGCCCCGCCGCCGATCCCGCGCAGGCGGCGTTGCGCCGTTTTTCCGATCTGATCGCCCGCGGTTTCGACGCCGCCCGGTTGCAGCGGGAAGCCGCGGCGGTGATCAGCGACTGGGCCGGCGAGCTGCAGGCCGACAGCATGCGCGAGCGGCTGGACAGCGTGCACGACCAGCTGGCCGAGGGCGTCGATGCCGCGCAGGACATGGGCTGCGAGATCGAGCCCGGTGATGCGGCCAGCGCCAAGCTGCATCAGCGCAGCATCGGCGCGCTGATCGCCGCGCGCGATGCCTTCGGGCAGGCCGCGCGGCGGTTGTGACGGCTGCGGCGCGCCGGGGCCGCGCGACCTGTAAAGTTGTGTCGGAATTTCCAACCGGACGTTGATCGCGACGCCGCATCGGTTAGCTTTTATGGCGAACCGCAGCCTGAACGGCGCCCCGCCTTTCGCGTGGCGTGCAGGCCTGGGCCGTTGCGAAGGACGCCATGTCGCCTGCCCCTTTGCCTTTGAACGAGGCCGAACGTCTTGCCGCGCTGCAAAGCTACCGCGTTCTCGATACCGGCAGCGAAGCCGCGTTCGACGACCTCGTGGCCCTGGCGGCCCGCCTGACCCAAAGCCCGATCGCCATGGTGTCGCTGGTCGATGCGGGGCGCCAATGGAACAAGGCCAGGGTGGGCGCCGACATCGCGGAGCTGCCGCGCGAGGATTCCTTCTGCGCCCACACCATCCTGGCCCCCGGCCAGCCCCTGGTGGTGCCGGACGCGACGCGCGACGAGCGTTTCCGCGACAATCCCTTTGTCACCGGCCCGGCGGCGCTGCGCGCCTATCTCGGCGTGCCCCTGGTCAATCCCGAAGGCCACGCGCTGGGCAGCCTGTGCGTGTTCGACAACAAGTCCCGCACCTTTGAAACCAGCGAAGTGGGCACCCTGCAGACCCTGGCACGGGCAGTGACCGCCAACCTGGAACTGCGCCGCGCGCTGCGCCACACGCGCGAGGCGGCGCTGACCGACCCCTTGACCGGCCTGCCCAACCGGCGCGCCACCATGACCGCGCTGGCCGAAAGCCTGGCCGCCGGCGGCGCGGTGGCGGTGATCGCCATCGACCTCGACCACTTCAAGGAAGCCAACGACAGCGAAGGGCATGCCGCCGGCGACGCGCTGCTGCAGGCGGCGGCGCAGCGCCTGCGGGAAGCGGTGCGCCCTTCGGACATGGTGGGGCGGATCGGCGGCGATGAATTCGTCCTGCTGCTGCCCGAGCCGGGCGGCCACGCGGCGGTGTGCGAGATCGCCAGCCGCGCCAGCGCCGCGCTGCACCGCCCGGTGCCGTTCGGCAGCCGCCTGCTGCGGCTCGGCGCCACTCTGGGCGTCGCCCTCGCGCCGGAGGACGTGCCGGCGGACGCCGCGCCGGAGGAGCGCGCCGGCATCGTGCTGCGCATCGCCGACGAGGCGCTGATCCGCGCCAAGCAGGGCGGCCGGGGGAGCATCGGCCACGCCCGGCGCGAGGACGCGGCGCAGTTGCTGCGGATCGCGCTGATGCTGCGCGCCTTTGATGCCGGCGCGCCCGTGGCCGGCACCGGGCAGCCGGTGCCGGGCGCCAGCGTCCAGTTGCAGCCGATCGTCACGCTGGGCACCCCGCATGCGCTGGTGGCGCTGGAAGCGCTGGCGCGCTGGACCCACCCCGAGGTCGGCGCCGTGCCGCCGGGCGAGATGCTGGCGGTGATCGGGCCCGAGCGCACCGCGCGCTTCGGCCACGCGGTGCGGGACCTGGCGCTGGCCGCCTTTGCCACGCTGCGCGCGGGGCCCGCCGCCGCCGCGCTGGCCGGCACGCGGCTGGCGCTGAACCTGTCGGCGGCCGAGGTATCGCGCGCCGGCATCGCGCTGCAGCTCGCCACCCAGGTGGAACGCGCCGGGCTGTCGCTGCGCGACATCGAGATCGAGATCACGGAGGAAGTGCTGCTGGAGCGGGTCAGCGACAGCACGCTGGACCAGTTGGCGGCGCTGCGCGGCCGCGGTGCCCGGCTGGTGCTGGACGACTTCGGCACCGGCAATTCTGGCCTGTCGCAACTGCTGCGCCTGCCGCTGGATGGCGTGAAGCTGGACAAGCGCTTCGTGCAGCGCCTGGGGCTGGACGCCCGCGCGGCCGAGATCGTGCGCGCCACCGTGTCGCTGGCGGGTGGCCTGGGCCTGGCGGTGGTGGCCGAGGGCGTGGAAGACGAGCGCCAGGCCGCCATGCTGCAGGCCCTGGGCTGCGACGTGGTCCAGGGCTTCCTGTACGCCGAGCCGATGGCGCCGGAAGCCTTGCCCGACTGGCTGAGCCAGGGTGCGGCGCGCAACGTCCACCGCCTGAGGCAGGTGGTTCCGGGGGGCTGAGGCGCTGGCGCCGGGGTGGCGGGCATGATTGCAACGACACGGTCACGGTGCTGCCTTAAGGTGCCGTAAAGCCGACCGCATCGAGTCCAAGGAAACCCGGCACCATGTTCCTGTCCCTGTCGCGTGCTTTCGGGCTCGTGCTGCTGCTGGCCGGCACCACGCCGGCCCTGGCGCAGCAGGCGGTGGAGGTGCCCGGCCTGTCCGCCGATGCCTCCGGCTATGCGGCGGAGCTGTCCCGGCGCTTTCCCGCCGGCGCCACGGCGCAGCAGCGCCAGCAGGCGGAAGCGCGGGCGCGCGAGGCCGAAGGACGGCAGGACTGGAACGCGGCGGCCCTGGCCTGGGAGCAGCGCCTGGGCATGCCGGAGCCCGCGCCCGGGATGTGGCTGTCGCTGGCCCGCGCGCAGCTGGCCCGCACGCCGGCGCAGCCGGCGCGCGCGTTGCAGGCGGCGTGGCAGAACTTCGGGCTGGTGGAAGCCGGCGAGCCGGAAATCCCCGCGCTGCGCGTCATGTCCGTGGCGTTGCAGCAGCTGAACCGCTGGCCGCAGGCCATCGCCATGCTGGACGCGGTGGTGGAGCGCGCGCCGCGCGACGCGGCGGCGCGCGAAGCCCTGGCCACCGCCCGCCGTGCCGCCGGCCTGCTGGTGCAGCGCGTGCGGACCGAGCCGGAAGCCGAGCCGGCCCGCGCCTGCATCAGCTTCGCCGGCACCCTGAGCCGCGACCCGGCGTTCCGCCCCGCCGACTGGGTGCGCGCCGAGCCCGCGCTGCCGGACATGGCCGTGACGCGCGAGGACGGCGCGCTCTGCGTCGCCGGCCTGCCCTGGGGCCGCAGCACCCGGCTGACGCTGCGTGCCGGCCTGCCCGGCGAGGACGGCGCGCGGCTGCTGGCGGAAACGCCCGTCAACATCGCCATGCCCGACCGCACCGCGCGGCTGGCCTTCGACGGCAGCCGCTTTCTGCTGCCGCGCGGCCAGGCGGCCCGCGTCGGCCTGGCCACCATGAATGTCGAGAAGCTGGCGCTGCGGCTGGTGCGGGTGACGGAACGCAACCTGCTGCCCTTTGGCCGCGAAAACACCATCACCGAGGCGATCAGCGCCTACTCCGCCGAGGACGTGTCCGACAGCTGGGGCCGCACCGTGTGGCAGGGCACGGCGGAGGTGCCCGGGTTCCGCCGCAACGCCTTGTCGCGCATCGTGCTGCCGCTGCCGGCCGAGATCGCCACCGCCGGCCCCGGGCTTTACGTGCTGCTGGCGCGCGATGCCGAAGCCCGCAACGGCGAGGACGGCCCCGTGGCCACGGGGCTGAACATCCTGAGCACCGACCTCGGCGTCACGGCGTGGCGCGGCGCGGCGGGACTGGCCGCGCAGGTCCGCTCGCTGCAGGAGGCACGGCCGCGCGCGGGCGTGAAGGTCGCGCTGATGGCGCGCAACAACGACATCCTGGCCGAGGCCGAAACCGGCGCCGACGGGCTGGTGCGCTTTGCCGCGCCCCTGCTGCGCGGCGAGGGCCCGGTGGCCCCCGTGGCGCTGCACGCGGTGCTGGGCGACGACCTGGTGGCGCTGAACCTCGATGCCGCCGCCTTTGACCTGTCCGACCGCGGCGCCGAGGGCATGCCGCATCCCGGGCCGCTGGACGCCTTCCTGTGGCTGGACCGCGGCATCTATCGTCCGGGCGAGACGGTGAACATGACCGCGCTGCTGCGTGATGCCGCCGGCCAGCCGCGCGACGTGCCGCTGCGCCTGCGGCTGCTGCGCCCCAACGGGCAGGTGGCGGCCGAGGCCGTGCCGCCGCGCGGCGCGGACGGCGCGCTGTCCTGGTCCGTGCCGCTGTCCAACGGCGCCGCCGCCGGCGCCTGGACGCTGGAAGCGCGGGTCGAGCCGACTCAGCCACCCGTGGCCACCGCCACCTTCCGGGTGGATGCCTTTGTGCCGGAGCGCCTGGCGGTCAGCTTCGGCCCCGCCCCCGGCCCGCTGGTGCCCGGCACGCCGCTGGAGGTCCCGCTGGAAGCCCGCTTCCTGTACGGCGCCCCTGCCGCCGACCTGGAAGGCGCGGTGGAAGGCAGCCTGTCGCTGGACCCCGCCCCCTTCGCGGCGGATGCCGCCGACGGCACCGCCCGCCGCAGCCCGTGGGACGGCTGGCGCTTCGGCCTGGCCGAGGAGCCGCTGGCCGGCGGCGAGGTGCCCGGCGGCAGCGTGACCACGGATGCCGCCGGCAAGGCCGTGTTCACCGCCAGCCTGCCCGAGGTGCCGGACGCCACGCGGCCGCTGCGGGTCGCCTACACCATCACGGTGTCCGACCCCAACGGGCGCGGCAGCACGGCGCGGGTGGAGTTGCCGGTGCGCGGCGCCAACCCCTTTGTCGCCATCCGCCCCGCCTTTGACGGCGGCAGCGTGGACGCCAATGCCGAGGCCGCCTTTGATGTCGCGCTGGTGTCGCCCAACGGCGCCGCGCTGGGTGGCCGGCTGGCCGCCAAGCTGGTGCGCGAACGGCCGGAATGGCGCATCGTCACGCGCGGTAGCGTGGCGCGCTACCAGACCGTGTGGCGCGACGAGCCGGTGGATACCGCGACGCTGACCACCGCCCCCGGCACGCCCGCCCGCTTCGCGCGCGCCCTGCCCTTTGGCCGCTACCGGCTGGAGGTGACGCAGCCGGGCGGCCTGGCCATCGCCGCCATCCGCTTCCGCTCCGGCTGGGTCGGCTCGGACAGCGCGGAAGTGCCGGACAAGGTGGATGTCTCGGCCGACCAGCGCGCCTATGCGCCGGGCGCCACCGCGCGCATCCGCATCAACCCGCCCTTCGCCGGCCGCGCCAGCATCGCCGTGCTGACCGACCGGCTGGTATCCGTGCAGGAAGCCGACATCGCGGCCGGCGGCGGCGAAGTCACCGTTCCCGTCGATGCCGCCTGGGGCCCGGGCGCCTATGTCGCCGTGACGCTGTTCCGCCCCGGCGCCGCCGCCGAGGGGCAGCCGCGCCGCGCGCTGGGCCTCGCCTGGGTGGCGCTGGACCCGGCGCCGCGCCGGCTGGCCGTCGCGATCGAGACGCCGGACCTGCTGCGTCCGCGCCAGCGGGTGGAGGTGCCCGTGCGCATCGGCAACAGCGCCGGCCCCGCGCGGCTGACGCTGGCCGCCGTGGACGAGGGCGTGCTGCGCATCACCGCCTTCCCCAGCCCTGACCCCGTGGCGCATTTCCTCGGCCGCCGCCGCCTCGGCACCGACATCCGCGACGACTACGGCCGGCTGATCCCGCCGCCGGAGGGTGAGCTGGCGGCGCTGCGGCAGGGCGGCGACATGGATGCGGGCGACGCCGTGCAGCCGCCGCAGCGCGTCGTCTCGCTGTTCTCGGGCATCGTCGAGGCCGGCGCGGACGGCGTGGCCCGCGTGCCGCTGGACCTGCCGGACTTCGCGGGCGAGCTGCGGCTGATGGTGGTCGCCTGGTCGGGCGAGCGTGTCGGCGGCGCTTCCCGCGCCGTGACGGTGCGCGACCCGGTGGTGGCGGAGGCCATGCTGCCGCGCTTCCTGGCGCCGGGCGACACGGCCCGCCTGCCCCTGCTGCTGCACAACATCGAGCTGCCGCAGGGCGAGGTCGCGGCGACCATCACGCTGGAAGGCCCGCTGGCACTGGATGGCCCCGCGCGGCTGGCGGCGACGCTGGCCACCGGCGCCCGCGCCCAGCCCTTCGCCACCCTGCGCGCCACCGGCGCGGGCGAGGGCGTGGTGCGGCTGGCCGTCACCGGCCCCGGCGGCTTCCGCGCCGACCGCGAAAGCCGCATCACCATCCGTTCCTCCCGCCCCCGCGTCACGGAGGTGGCGGTCACCGAGCTGGCGCCGGGCGCCGAGGCGCGCATCGCGCCGGACCTTTCCCGCTTCGTGCCCGGCAGCACCGTGGTGCGCGCCACCTGGGGCCAGCCAGTGCGCTACGACGCCGACGCGCTGATGCGCGCGGCGCTGGAATTCCCGCTGTGGTGCGCCGAGCAATCGGCCACCAAGGTGCTGGCGCTGGCCACCGCTTCCGGCCTGCCGCAGCGCGAGCAGCAGTTAGGCTCCGCCATCGCCTCGTTGCTGGACAAGCAGCGCTTCGACGGGCTGTTCGGCATGTGGAGCGCGCAGAACGAGGCCAGCCCCTGGATCAGCGCCTATGCGGTGGAAGCCCTGGCGCGCGCCCGCGACAGCGGCGCCACCGTGCCGGAAGGTGCGTTGAACGCCGCCCTGGTGGCGCTGGCGCGCGATGCCGACGACGTGTCCCCCACCACGCCGGAGGAGCTGGCCGACCAGGCCTATCGCCTGCACGCCCTGGCGCTGGCCGGCCGCCCCCTGCCCGGCGCCACCCGCCGGCTGGCCGAGCAGCTGGACGCGCTGCCGACGCCGTTGGCCCGCGCCCAGCTTGGTGCCGCCCTGGCCCGCATGGGCGACGCGCCGCGCGCCGAGGCCGCCTTTCGCGCCGCGCTGGAAGCCGGCACCCGCCGCTTCTGGTTCCACGACTACGGCAGCGCCGCGCGCGACACCCTGGCCGTGACCCTGCTACTGCGCGAAAGCCGCCTGCTGCCCGACCGCCTGGCGGCGCAGCTTGGCCGCCTGCCCGGCGCGCGCGAGCTGTCGCCCGACACCACCTCCACCCAGGAACAGGCCTGGGCGGTGCTGCTGGCCGCCAGCCTGGGCCAGGGGGCGCAGCCCGTGCGCATCGCGCTGGACGGCAGCGCGCTGCCGGCCGCGCCCGTGGTCAGCGCCACCCCCGGCGGCGCCGTGACGGCACGCAACGCGGGCGACCGCGCTACCATCCAGTCCGTGTCCGTGACCGGCCTGCCGGCGCAGCCGCTGCCGGCGGCGCGCGCCGGCCTGCGCGTGTCGCGCCGCTTTCTGGCCATGGATGGCAGCGACCTGAACCTGGACGCCTTGCGGCAGAACACCCGCTTCATCCTGCTGCTGGAAGCCCGCGCCGAGGACGGCGACAGCCACCGCACCCTGGTGCAGCAGGGCCTGCCGGCGGGGTGGGAGGTCGCCAGCCGCCTGCCTTCCGGCACCGTGCCCGGCATGGACTTCCTGGGTGAGCTGACGGAGCCCGACACCACCGCCGCACTGGACGACCGCTTCGCCCTGGCCACCGAGCTGACCGCCAGCCGCCCCGCCGGCCGCTTCGCCGTGGTGCTGCGCGCCGTGACGCCGGGGCGCTTCGAGCTGCCGGGCGCCGAGGCGCGGGACATGTACCGCCCCGCCGTGTTCGCCCGGCAGAACAGCGGGCGCATCGACGTGCAGCCGGTGGAATGAGGCACCGCCGGCTGCTTGCCGGGCTGCTGCTGCTGGCGGCAGTCCCGGCGGGCGCCCTGGCGCTGGACCGGGCCTTTCCGCCGGACCTGTCCCGCATGGCCCGCAACGCCGTGCTGGTGGAGGACCGGGCCGCCCGCCCGCTGGCCGCCCTGCCCGCCCCCGGCGGCGTGTGGCGCCTGCCGACCGCCCCGGAGGACGTGCCGCCGCACCTGCTGGCGCAGCTCGTGGCGGCGGAGGACGCGCGCTTCTGGCGGCACCCCGGCATCGACCCGCTGGCCCTGGCCCGCGCCGCCGCGCAGTGGCTGCGGGCGGGGCGCGTGGTGTCCGGCGGCTCCACCCTGTCCATGCAGGCGGCGCGGCTGCTGGAGCCCCGGCCGCGCACCCTGCGCTCCAAGCTGGTCGAGATGGCGCGCGCGGTGCAGCTGGAAGCGCGCCTCGGCAAGCGGGGGGTGCTGGAAGTGTGGCTGACGCTGGCGCCCATGGGTGGCAACATCGAAGGCGTGCGGGCCGGGGCGCTGGCCTGGTTCGGGCGCGAGGCCCGCGCGCTGCACCCGGCCGAATCCGCCCTGCTGGTCGCCATTCCCCGCCGGCCGGAAGCGCTGCGCCCCGACCGCCACCCCGCCGCCGCGCTTGCCGCGCGCGACGCCCTGCTGCGCGTGCGCGCCGCCCGCGCCACCGGCGTGACGCAGGCGGACCGCGACGTCGCCGCCGCCGTTCCCGCCGCGCGCCACGCCATGCCGGCGCTGGCGCCGCATTACGCGCGGCAGGTGGCACGGGCGGGCCTGTTTCGCACCACGTTGGACGCGCCGCTGCAACAGGCGCTGGAAGCGATGCTGGCGGAAGCCCGCGCCAGCCTGCCGGCGCGCGTGTCCACCGCCGCCGTGGTGCTGGACCTGCGCACGCGCGACATCCGCGCGCTGTCCGGCGGCGCCTGGGGCGAGGAAGCGCGGGCCGGCGCGCTGGACCTGACGCTGGCCATCCGCTCGCCCGGCTCGGCGCTGAAGCCGCTGCTCTACGCGCTGGCCTTCGAGGACGGGCAGGCACGGCCGGACACGCTGCTGGACGACATGCCCCGCCGCTTCGGTGGCTACGCGCCGGAAAACTTCGACCACGGCTTCACCGGCCGTGTGACCGCCGCCGACGCCCTGCGCCGCTCGCTGAACCTGCCCGCCGTGGCCTTGCTGGACCGGCTGGGGCCGCTGCAACTCGCCTCCGCCATGAAGCGCGCCGGCGTGCTGCCGCGCCTGCCGCCGGGCGCCGAGGCCACCTTGCCGCTGGCGCTCGGCGGCGTGGGCGTGACGCTGCGCGAGATGACCGGGCTTTACGCCGCCCTGGCCGACGGCGGGCGCGCCGCCGATGGCCGGCCCGTGGTGCAGCCCCGCGCCGCGGCGCAGGTGGCCGCCATCCTGACCCGCCCCTTTCCCGGCGGCGGGCCGGCGGGCGTGGCCTGGAAGACCGGCACCTCCTGGGGCGGGCGGGACGGCTGGGCGCTGGGCTTCGACGGCCGCCACGCGGTGGGGGTGTGGGTGGGGAGGCCGGACGGCACGCCCATGGTGGCCGCGACCGGCGGCGCCACCGGCACCGCCCTGGCCCTGCCGCTGCTGGCCCGCAGCTTCGCCCTGCTGCCCGCCGCCCCGCGCCCGGACGCGCCCCGCACGCCCGCCACGGCCACGGCGCGCAACCTGTCCGACCGCCTGCGCCTCGTGTTTCCCCCGGCCGGAGTGGAGATCACCGACGGCCCCGTCATGCTGCGCGCCGCCGGCGGGCGGCGGCCGCTGACCTTTCTGGTGGACGGCGCGCCGCTCGCCAGCACCCTGGCACGGCGTGACGCCGACTGGCGGCCGGACGGGCCCGGGCACTACCGCGTCACGGTGCTGGACGCGGATGGAGCGAGCGCGACGGTGCCGGTGCGGGTGGCGCCTGTGGCCTTTGCAGGGACGCCGCCCCCGCAAACTCCCCCGGCAGGGGATTGAAGCCCCTGCACCCCCGCCTGTTTGCTTCCAGGCCGACGGGATGTTTCCGACTTCATCGCCGGCAGCAAGATCTTTCAAAAGGAAATCCTGGTCCCCCTTTGGATAAAAGGGGTCCAGGGAATTCAATCCCCTGGCGGGGAAAGCATGAAAGGGGCAGCGCCCTTCTCAATCCACGCTCATCAGACTTTCCAGCGCGATCGGGAAATGCCGCACCCGCACCCCCGTCGCGTGCCACACCGCGTTCGCCACCGCGCCCGCCGTGCCGGTGATGGCGATCTCGCCCACGCCCTTGATGCCCAGCGGATTGATGTGCGGGTCGTGTTCCTCCACCAGGATGGCTTCCAGCGAAGGCACGTCGGCATTCACGGGCAGGTGGTACTCGGCGAGGTTGGCGTTCATGATGCGGCCCGATCGGCGGTCGGTCACCGCGTGCTCGTGCAGCGCGAAAGAGACGCCCCAGATCATGCCGCCGAAGTACTGGCTTTGCACCATGCGCGGGTTGATCACCCGCCCGGCCGCGAAGGCGCCGACCACGCGCGTGGCGCGCACCTGGCCGAACTCGGGGTCCACCTTCACTTCCACGAACACCGCGCCGTGTGAATGCATGGCGAAGTTGCCCTGCGCCGCGGGGTCCGGCGCGCCGGTGCCGTTGGCCTCGATCTCCTGCAACCCGGCGCGGCCCAGGATCTCGGCGTAGCTTTCGCTGCGGGATTCGTCGTCGCGGCGGTGCAGGCGGCCGTTTCGTGCCACCACGCCGGCATTGCCCGCGCCGAACAACGGCGAGCGCTGGTCACCGAAGGCCAGTGCCGCCAGCTTCTCGATCACCGCGCCGCCCGCATGGTGGATGGCGGTGGAAACCGTGGCCATGTGCGCCGAGCCGCCGGCGATGCCGGCATCCGGCAGGCCCGAATGGCCGGACTGGAAGTCGATGCGCTCGATCGGCAGGCCGAGGCCGTCGGCCGCCACCTGGGCCAGCGCGGTCCAGGCGCCCTGCCCCATGTCGTGCGCGCCGGTCTGCACGATGCCGCCGCCATCGGCCCGCAGCACCGCGCGGGCGTTGCCGGCGAACATCAGCGCCGGAAAGGTGGCGGTGCCCATGCCCCAGCCGACCAGCAGGCCGGATTCATCGCGCATCTGCCGCGGCTTCAGCGGGCGCCCGGCCCAGCCGAAGCGCGCGGCGCCCTGCGCGTAGCATTCGCGCAGCGCCTTGGAGGAGAAGGGCTTGCCGGATGCCGGCTCCACCTCGGCGTAGTTCCGCAGGCGGAACTCCAGCGGGTCCATGCCGCAGGCCTCGGCCATCTCGTCCATCGCGCTTTCCAGGGCGATGGAGCCGGTGGCCTCGCCCGGCGCGCGCATGAACAGGGGCGTGCCGGTGTCCAGCCGCACGGCGTCGTGGCTGGTGCTCAGCGCCGGCGTCGCATACAGCGTGTGCGCGACATCCGCGGCGGGCTCGAGGAAGTCGTCGAAGGTGCTGGTCGCGGTGCGGGTGTGGTTGCTGATGGCGGTGAAGCCACCCGCCGCGTCCGTGCCCATGCGGATGGTTTGGCGCGTCGGCGCGCGGTGGCCGACCGGGCCGTACATCTGCTCGCGGCGCAGCACCAGCTTCACCGGCCGCCCCACCAGCTTGGCCGCCAGGATGCCCAGCACCTGCGGCCCGTTCGGCAGGCCCTTGGAGCCGAAGCCGCCGCCGAGGAAGGGGCTGCGGATCTCGATATCCTCGGGGCGGATGCCGAAGAGCTGCGCGAAGCGCCCCTGCGCGATGGCCATGCCCTGGCTGGGCGTGTCGAGCGACAGCCGGTCGCCGTCCCAGGCCGCGACGATGCCGTGCGGCTCCATCGGATTGTGGTACTGCGCCGGCGTCTCGTAGGTCGCCTCGATGCGGTGCTCCGCCGCCGCCAGCCCGGCCTCGACGTCGCCGTGCTGCACGGCGGCGGGGTTGCCGACGCCGACGGATTGCGGCGTGAACACGGCGGCGCCGTCCAGCCCGACGCGCGCGGCCTCGGCCTCGTAGCGCGGCGCCAGCAGGGCGGCGCCCTCCGTCGCCGCTTCCAGCGTTTCGCCGATCACCACGGCGATGGGCTGGCCGGGGTAGCGCACGCGGTCGTTCTGCAACGCCTCCATGCGGAACATGAAGGGATGGTCCTTGCCATCCGGGTCGGCGGCCAGCGGCGGGCGGTTGGCCGGCGTCATCACCTCCACCACGCCGGGATGCGCGCGGGCGGCGGCGAGGTCCATCGCCACCACCCGGCCGCGCGCGATGCCGCTGACGGCCAGCACCGCGAACAGCATGCCGTCCGGGTGGTTGTCGGCGGCGAAGGTCGCCTGGCCGGTGACCTTGAGCGGCCCGTCGCGCCGCGTCAGCGGCTGGCCGATGCTGGAGCCATGGCGGTGTTGCACGGTGTCAGACATGGATCGGGCCTCCCGGAACGGGTGCGAAGGGCGAGGCTGGCAGGGCGGGCACGCGGTCCGGCGTGCCGGCCGCCGCCAGGGCCAGCGCGCGCGCCACGATGCGCCGCGCCAGCCCGATCTTGAAGCCGTTGTCGCCGGACGGCGCGGCGCCTTGCAGCGCCAGTTCCGCCGCGCGGGCGAAGGCGGCGGGCTCCGGCGCCTGGCCGGCCAGCGCCGCCTCGGCGGCCTCGGCGCGCCAGGGCTTCAGCGCCACGCCGCCAAGCGCGATGCGCGCTTCCGCGATGCGCCCGCCTTCCAGCCGCAGCGCGGCGGCGGCGGATACCACGGCAAAGGCGTAGGAGGTGCGCTCGCGCAGCTTCAGGTAGCGGCTGTGCGCGGCAAAGCGCGCGGCTTCGGCCGGCAGCCGCACCGCCACCACCAGCTCGCCCGGCGCCAGCACGGTTTCACGCTCGGGCGTTTCGCCCGGCAGCAGGTGGAACCCGGCAAGCGGAACCTCGCGCCGGCCGTGCTGCCCCTCGATCTCCACCACCGCGCCCAGCGCCAGCAGCGGCACGCAGAAATCGGAGGGGTGCGTGGCGATGCAATGCTCGCTCCAGCCCAGGATGGCGTGCAGGCGGTTCTCGCCGCCGCGCGCGTCGCAGCCGGCGCCGGGCTGGCGTTTGTTGCAGGCGCTGGCGGTGTCGTAGAAATAGCCGCAGCGGGTGCGCTGCAGCAGATTGCCGCCCACCGTGGCGGCGTTGCGCAGCTGCGCGGACGCGCCGGACAACAGCGCCTCGGCCACCGCCGGAAAGCGTGCCGCGAAGCCCGCGTCGTGCGCCAGCTCGGCATTGCGCACCAGCGCGCCGATGCGCACGCCGCCATCCGCCGCGTGCTCGATGCCGTCCAGCCCCGGCAGGCGGCTGACATCCACCAACCGGTCGGGGCGCATGATGCCGCCCTTCATCAGGTCCAGCAGGTTGGTGCCGCCGGCGTGGAAAGCGGCGCCGGGCGCGCTGGCCATGTTCACGGCTTCCGGCAGCGTGGCGGGGCGGAGGAATTCAAAGCGGTTCACGCGGCCTTCTCCATCTTCGCCTGCGCGTCCAGCACCGCCTCGGTGATGCCGGCATAGGCGCCGCAACGGCACAGGTTGCCGCTCATGCCTTCGCGCACCCGCTCCGGGTCGCTGCCCGCCTGGCCTTCCCGCACCAGCCCGACCGCGCTCATGATCTGGCCCGGCGTGCAGAAGCCGCATTGAAAGCCGTCGTGGTCGATAAAGGCCTGCTGCATGGGGTGCAGCGCGCCGCCATCCGCCAGCCCCTCGATGGTGGTGACGCTGGCGCCGTCCTGCGCCACGGCCAGCACAAGGCAGGCATTGGTGCGGCGGCCGTCCAGCAGCACGGTGCAGGCGCCGCACTGGCCGCGGTCGCAGCCCTTCTTGCTGCCGGTCAGGTGCAGCCGCTCGCGCAACAGGTCCAGCAGGGTGACGCGCGGGTCGTCGAGCGCCACGGCGTGCACCACGCCGTTGACGGTGAGCGAAATTGACAGGCTCATGGGACGCTCCGATGAGAGATGTTGCATCCGGACAGGGGCCGGGCGCAGAGAGTCTTATACGGAGGCACCCTCCGTTTATCAAGGAGTCATTGCGGTGGAGGCACGGCCCCCCGGGCGAGCACGGCGGCCACGCGCGGATGCGGCACGCAACCGCGAGCGCCTGCTGGAAGCGGCCAAGCGGGTGTTCGGACGGGACGACGGCGCGCACAGCAGCCTGGAAGCCGTGGCGCGCGAGGCCGGCGTCGGCATCGGCACGCTGTACCGCCACTTCCCGACGCGCGAATCCCTGTTCGAGGCCGTCTACCGCCGCGAGGTCGAGCAGCTGGTGGAGCTGGCGGGCCAGCTGGCAGGCGGGCCGGACCCGGTGGCCGCGCTGCGCCGCTGGCTGCGCGCCAATGTCGAGTTCGTGGCCACCAAGAAGGGCATGGCGGCCGCGCTGGCCATCGTGATGCAGGGCACCACCGACCTGTCCGCCTATACCGCCGAGCGGCTGACGGCGGCGGTGGGCGGGCTGATCGACCGTGCCGTCGCCGCCGGCGCGCTGCGCGGCGACGTGGGGCCGGAGGACCTGCTGCGGCTGCTGGTCAGCTTGTGCTACGGCTCCAGCGCGCCCGGCTGGCAGCACAACGTCCTGCGGCTGCTGGACGTGTTCGTGGACGGCATGCGCCGGGACCGCGCCTGAGAAATGCCGTTCAGGCCTCCAGCGCCAGCGTCGCGAAGCTCGCCAGCCAGTGCTCGCCCATGTAGTCGTCCAGCAGGTGCGGCAGGCTGGCATCCAGGTGCCGCTCCGCCGCCGCCCGCATCGGCGCGCAGCGCAGGTCGCCGTCCGGCAGCGCGGCCGCCAGGGCGCGGAAGCACCAGGCGCGGCTGAGGTTCAGCCCGTCCAGATGCGCGATCTTGCCGTCGCTGCGGTCGCTCGGCGCCGCCGGGCGGAACAGCGTGGCCGGCTGCTGCTCCGCCAGCCGGGGCAGAAAGCGGTCGAACCACGGCAGGAATTCCCCGGGCGGCAGCAAGCGGCGCATGCATTCCGCCTCGATCAGCGCGGAAGACTGGAAGTCGTCGCCGCTGGGCTCGCCCCAGGCGGGGCAGTCGGTGTCCTCGCCATACCAGCGCAGCGCGGTGTCGCGCAGCAGCGCCAGCAGCGCGGCGTCGCCGCCGCCCGCCGCGAAATCGGCCGCCATGCGCAGGCCGAAGGCGGTGTTGAAATGCGTGCCCACCCGCACCGGATAGGTGGCGATGGGCAGAAAGTCGCGGAAGCGCTGCGCGAAGATCTCCGCCAGCGGCGCCAGCGCTTCCCCCCAGCGCGGCTCCGGCAGCCGGCGCAGCTCGTCCGCCAGCTTCAGCAGCCAGGCCCAGCCGTAGGGCCGCTTGAAGCCCCGCGCGGTGGGCGCGGCCAGATAAGCGCATTCCCCCGCCACCTTGGCCGGCACCAGTTGCCGGTCGAACAGCGTGCGGATGGCCGGTGCCTCTGCCCCATCCGGAAAGCGCCGCAGCATGCGCGCCAGCAGCCAGTAGCCATGCACGCAGGAATGCCAGTCGTAGCTGCCGAAGAACACCGGGTGCAGCGTCGCGGGGGTGCGGGCGTCTTCCGGCCCCGACAGGGTATGGTCCGGCTTGTTGGGATATTCCCGCCCAACATGGCCCAGCGTGATGGCCGCGAAGCGCGCGCCGGTTTCAGGGGAAAGGACATGTCGCATCGGTGGCTCCACGAGCAGGGTGCGCGGCGCAGTCTAGGCCGCCCGGCAGGCGGGGGAAATCGATGCCACCCCGCCGGCGCCGGAGAACCTTTCCCCCGCCCGGCGTGTTTGTTCCGCATCGGTCACTCATCGGACGAGGGCGGGAACATGGTCATCAGCAGAGGCGTTGCCGGCGTCGTGGCGGGCGTTCTGGTGGCATTGGTCTTCGCGGTGGCGCTGGGCGGCCTGTAGGCCGCCGGCGGAGCGCGGCAGCACCCGGCCCCCGCTAGCACGACGCGGCGTCGTGCATCGCGCGACCAACCATCTTCCATCGTGATTTTTGCTGTTGCGCCGCCCCGGCCGCTGCGGAACCATGCTTCGCCGCACCACAGGCGGCCGCCAAGGCCCGCCCAGGACAGGAGCCAAGCATGACCCGTCCCGCGATCGCCCGCCGCCAGCTGGCGCTGCTCGCCCTGCCTGCCCTCATGGCCGGCACGCCCGCGCGGGCCCAGGCCGGCGCCACGCTGCTGAACGTCAGCTACGACCCGACGCGGGAGCTGTACCGCGACTTCAACGCCCTGTTCACCGCCCAATGGCAGGCGCGCACCGGGCAGGCGGTGCGGGCCAATACCTCGCATGGCGGCTCGGGCCGGCAGGCGCGCTCGGTGATCGACGGGCTGCAGGCCGACGTGGTGACCCTGGCTCTGGCCTACGACGTGGATGCCATCGCCGCCCGCGGGCTGATCGCGCCGGACTGGCAGTCCCGCCTGCCGCACAACAGCGCGCCCTATGTCAGCACCATCGTGTTCCTGGTCCGCAAGGGCAATCCCAAGGGCGTGCGGGACTGGGGCGACCTGGCGCGCCCCGGCGTTGCCGTCATCACGCCCAATCCCAAGACCTCCGGCGGCGCGCGCTGGAACTACCTGGCGGCCTGGGCCTGGGCCCTGCGGCAGCCGGGCGGCGACGCCGCCGCCGCGCAGGACTTCCTGGGGCGGCTGTTCCGCAACGTGCCGGTGCTGGATACGGGCGCGCGCGGCTCCACCACCTCCTTCGTGCAGCGCGGCCAGGGCGACGTGCTGCTGGCCTGGGAAAACGAGGCCCACCTCGCCGCCGCCGAGTTCGGCGCGGACAAGTTCGACATCGTCTACCCGCCGCTGTCCATCCTGGCCGAGCCCTCCGTCGCGGTGGTGGACCGCAACGTCGACCGGCGCGGCACCCGCGCCCTGGCGGAAGCCTATCTGCAGGGGCTCTACGCGCCGGAAGGGCAGACGCTGGTCGCCAAGCACTTTTATCGCCCGCGCGACGCCGCCGCCCTGACGGCCGCCGGCAGCCGCTTTCCGCAGCTCGAGATGGTGACCATCGACGACCCGGCCTTGGGCGGCTGGCAAAAGGCGCAGGGCACGCATTTCGACGACGGCGGGCTGTTCGACCGGATCTACCGGCCCGGCGGCCGGTGAGCATGCCGCGCCGGCGCGACGCGGTGCCGGGCTTCGGCTTCAGCCTGAGTGTCACGCTGCTGTGGCTGGGGGGGCTGGTGTTGCTGCCGCTGCTGGCGCTGCTGCTGCGCCCGGCGGAGCTGGGGCCGGCGGGCCTGTGGCATTCGGTCACCGAGCCGCGCGTGCTGGCGGCGCTGCAGCTGTCCTTTGGCGCGGCGCTGGCGGCCTCGGCGCTCAACCTGCCGCTGGGGCTGCTGGTGGCCTGGGTGCTGGTGCGCTACCGCTTTCCCGGGCGCGGGCTGCTGGACGCCGCCGTGGACCTGCCTTTCGCGCTGCCCACCGCCGTGGCGGGCCTCGCGCTTACCGCACTCTACGCGCCGAATGGCTGGATCGGCGCGCCGTTGGCGGCGCTGGGGCTGAAGGTGGCCTACACGCCGCTCGGCGTCGGGCTAGCCATGCTCTTTGTCGGCCTGCCCTTCGTGGTGCGCAGCGTCGAGCCTGTGCTGCGCGACCTGCCGCGCGAGGCGGAGGAGGCGGCGGCGACGCTGGGCGCCACCCGCGCCCAGGCGCTGTGGCGCGTGGTGCTGCCGGCGCTGGCCCCCGCGCTGCTGGCCGGCTTCGCCATGGCGTCGGCGCGGGCCATCGGCGAATATGGCAGCGTCATCTTCATCGCGGGGAACATGCCGATGGTGAGCGAGATCGCGCCGCTGCTGATCGTGACCCGGCTGGAGCAGTTCGACTACGCGGGCGCCGCCGCCGTGGGGCTGGCGATGCTGGCGCTGTCCTTTCTGATGCTGCTGGCGCTGAACCTCGCGCGCCGGCTGTGGCGCCCGGCGTGAGCCCGACGGCCGAGCCCCGCTGGCTGCGCCGGCTGCTGATCGGCGCCGCCGCGCTGCTCTTGGGGCTGTTCCTGCTGCTGCCGCTCGCCGCCGTGTTCACCGAGGCGCTGCGCCGCGGCTGGGCGCCCGCGTGGCAGGCGTTGTCCGAGCCGGACGCCGTGGCGGCGGTGCGGCTCACGCTGCTGGTCGCGGCCATCGCCGTGCCGGTCAACATGGCGGGCGGCGTGGCGGCGGCCTGGTGCATCGCCAAGTTCCGCTTTCCCGGCCGCAGCCTGCTGCTGGCGCTGATCGAGCTGCCGTTTTCCGTGTCCCCCGTCATTTCCGGGCTGGTGTGGGTGCTGCTGTTCGGCGCGCAGGGCTGGTTCGGTCCCTGGCTGCAGGCGCATGACGTGCAGATCGTCTTCGCGGTGCCGGGGCTGGTGCTGGCCACGCTGTTCGTCACCTTTCCCTTTGTCGCCCGCACGCTGATCCCGCTGATGCAGGACCAGGGGCGCGGCGCCGAGGAAGCCGCCGCCACCCTCGGCGCGTCCGGATGGCAAACCTTTCGGCGCGTCACCCTGCCGGACATCCGCTGGGCGCTGCTGTCCGGCGTGCTGCTGTGCAACGCCCGCGCCATGGGCGAGTTCGGCGCCGTGTCCGTCGTGTCCGGCCACATCCGGGGGGAAACCAACACCATGCCGCTGCATGTCGAGATCCTGTACAACGAGTACCAGTTCGTCGCCGCCTTCGCGGTGGCCGCCCTGCTGGCGCTGCTGGCGCTGGTCACGCTCGCCGCCAAGACGCTGCTGGAACGCGGCACCCGGCGCGGCCTGCCCGCATGAGCCTGGAGGTCGCGCAGCTGTCCCGCCGCTTCGGCGACGCGCAGGCGCTGCGCGACGTATCGCTGGCCGTGCGGGGCGGCGAGTTCGTGGCGTTGCTCGGGCCGTCGGGCTCCGGCAAGACGACGCTGCTGCGCGTGCTCGCCGGCCTCGACTTCGCCGATGCGGGCACGGTGCGTATCGACGGGCGGGACATGTCGGCCGTGCCGGCGCGCGAGCGTGGCATCGGCTTTGTGTTCCAGAGCTACGCGCTGTTCCGGCACATGAGCGTGTTCGAGAACATCGCCTTCGGCCTGCGCGTGCGCCCGCGCGCGCAACGCCCGACACGCGCCGAGATCGCCCGCCGCGTGGAGGCGCTTCTGGGGCGCATGGGCATCGCCGAGCTTGCCCGCCGCCTGCCGGAGCAGATCTCCGGCGGCCAGCGGCAACGCGTGGCGCTGGCCCGCGCGCTGGCCATCGAGCCGCGCCTGCTGCTGCTGGACGAGCCCTTCGGCGCGCTGGACGCCGAGGTGCGCAAGGGCCTGCGCCGCTGGCTGCGCGCGCTGCATGCCGAGCTCGGCCTCACCAGCCTGTTCGTCACCCACGACCAGGAGGAGGCGATGGAGCTGGCCGACCGCGTGGCCGTGATGCAGGCCGGTGCCGTGGTGCAGTTCGACACCCCCGCCGCCATCCTGGACCGCCCCGCCAGCGCCTTTGTCGCCGGCTTCCTGGGCCACGCCGCCCGCCTGCCCGCGCGGCTTGCCGCCGACGCGCTGCATTTCGACCCCCTGCCCCTGCCGCCCCTGCCCCGCGCCGCGCTGCGCGCCACGCCGGAAGCCGAGGGCCCGGCGGTGGCCTTCGTCCGCAGTCACGAATGGCGCATCCGGCCCGCCGCCGCCGGCGAGGGCAACGCCACCCTGCTGCACGCCCGGCGCAGCGGCGGGCAGGAGCAGCTGGAGATCGACCTCGCCGGGCAGGTCATCGAGGCGGAAGCGGCGCCGGGCCTCTTGCAGCCCGGCCAACCCTGCCGGATCGAGGCGGTGACGGCGCGGGCTTACGCGGACAAGCCCTGACAGGGAAGAAAGGTCGGGGGAAGGAATTCCCCCGAACCCCCATCTTTTTTCTGCTCTGTTTTCTAGGATCGCTTCCGGCGCTCAATGACCGGCGGCGGTCCAGGCGAGCGTCCGCCACCGGACCATGAATCAGAAAAAAGATGGGGGTTTGGGGGAATTCATTCCCCCAACCTTCTCCCCCCTTCTCAGGCCGCCGTCACCCGCCAGATGACATCGCCCACGTCATCCGCCATCAGCACCGCGCCGTCCGGCCCCAGCGTCACGCCCACCGGGCGGCCGTAGGAGACCTTCTCGTCCGGCGCCAGAAAGCCGGACAGGATGTCGCGCGGCGGGCCGCAGGGCTTGCCATCGGCGAAGGGCACGAAGACCAGCTTGTAGCCGCTCAGCGTGCTGCGGTTCCACGAGCCGTGCTGGCCGATCGCCATGCCGGCCGGGAAGCCCGGCAGCGTGCCCTCCGGCAGCCAGCACAGGCCGAGCGAGGCGGTGTGGCCGCCCAGCGCGTAGTCCGGCGTGACGGAAGCCGCCACGGCGGCGGGGTCCTGCGGCACGCGGTCGTCCACCACCCGGTCCCAGTAGCTGTAGGGCCAGCCGTAGAAGCCGCCGTCCCGCACGGAGGTCAGGTAGTCGGGCGGCGTCTCGTCGCCCAGGCCGTCGCGCTCGTTCACCACGGTCCACAGCGCGCCGGTCTGCGGCTCCCAGGCCAGGCCCACGGCATTGCGCAGCCCGGACGCGAAGATGCGGCTTTGCCCGGTGGCCAGGTCCAGCACGTGGATGGCGGCGCGGCCTTCCTCCTCCGCCATGCCGTTGTCGGCGATGTTGGTCAGCGAGCCGACGCCGGCATAAAGCTGCTTGTTGTCCGGGCTGGGCAGCAGGCTTCGGGTCCAGTGGCCGCCGGGCTTGAAGTCCACCAGCTTGCGGCCGGGGGCGGTGATGCGCGTCGCGCCCTCCTCGTAGGGGAAGGCCACGATGCCGTCGGTGTTGCCGACAAAGAAGGTGCCGTCGATCAGCGCCATGCCGAAGGGCTGGTTCAGGTTTTCCAGGAACACCTCGCGGATCTCGGCCACGCCGTCGCCATCCGCGTCGCGCAGCAGGGTGATGCGGTTGGCGCTGACGCCCACGGCGGCGGCGCGCTTCATGGTGCTGATCTTGGCGTAGTCGAAGACGGACTTGGCGGCGCGCGGCACGCTGGTCGCCTCCGCCACCAGCACGTCCCCATTGGGCAGCACGTAGATCCAGCGCGGGTGCAGCAGGCCGGTGGCAAAGGCGTTGACCGCCAGCCCGGGCGCGGCGGTGGGCTTGTGCCCCGGCGCCCAGCCCTGGGCGGTGGGCATCTTCAGCGTCGGGATGGCGCCCTGGGACTTGCCGGGCGGGATGGCGGGGGTGCTGCCCCAGGCGGGCTCCGGCGTGCCGCCGGTCACCCGCCGCACGGCCACCGCCGCGGCGCCCACCACGGCCACGGCCTTGGCCACGACATTCGAAACGTCCAATGGTCTTCTCCCCCTGGTCGGCAACAGGGTAGGCACGGCTGGGGCGACGGCAGAAGGTCGGGGAAGGCAATTCCTCCGAACGCCCGGGCTTTTTTCTGTTTTGTTGCGGAACATCCGGTGGCCGGGTTTTGCCGGCATGAGGCCCGGGCAGCGGCGGCCCGCCCGCGCCACCAGCAGCAGAACAGCGAAAAGAACAGCATCAGGGGCTCTTTCGCCGGCCCTGCCGTCTTCCCCCGGTGAAACCCGCCCCCCGCTTCCCATCTTGCAGGAGTTGACGCCTCGCAGCACGCTGGGCGGGCGACCAACCCGAGGAGCAGCGCCATGACCTGGACCACCCCGACCGTGACCGAGATCGCCGTTTCGATGGAAGTCACCGCCTACGCTTCCGCCGAGATCCGCAAGGATTGAGACGGCGCTGCCCTGGCCCCGCCAGGCGATGCTGAAGCTGATCGTGCTGGGTGCCGGGGCCGGCGGCGGTTTTCCGCAGTGGAACTCCGCCGGTCCCGGCTGCCGCCGCGCGCGTGCCGGCGACCCGGCCGCCCTGCCCCGCACCCAATGCTCCCTGGCGGCCAGTGCCGATGGCGAACGATGGGTGCTGTTGAATGCGGCACCAGAGCTGCTGGCGCAGATCGCCGCCACGCCCGCGTTGCATCCGCGGGGCGATGCCGTGCGCCATTCGCCCATCGCCGCCGTGGTGTTGACCGGGGGCGAGGTCGATACCCTGGCCGGCCTGTTGTCGCTGCGCGAACGCCACGCCTTCGCGCTACACGGCGCCGTGCCCACGCTGGCGGTGCTGGACGCCAACCCGATCTTTCGCGCGCTGGACCCGGCGCTGGTGCCGCGCCGCGCGCTGCCCGTCGGCACCCCGCTGGCGCTGCGCGATGCCGCGGGAACCGCGCTGGGCCTGACGGTGGAGGCCTTTGCCGTGCCGGGCAAGGTGCCGTTGTTCCTGGAACGGGGCGAGGACCCCGGCCGCGCCGACGACGGCGAGACGATCGGCCTGTCGCTGCGCGCGGGGGACGGCCCGGCCGCCTTTTTCATCCCCGGCTGCGCGGCGCTGACGCCGGCGCTGCGCGAGCGGCTGCGCGGCGCCGCCCTGGTGTTCTTTGACGGCACGCTGTGGCGGGACGACGAAATGATCCGCGCCGGTGCCGGGCCCAAGACCGGCGCGCGCATGGGCCACATGAGCATCGACGGGCCGGACGGCACGCTGGCGGGCTTCGCCGGGCTGGGCGTGGCGCGGCCGGTGCTGGTCCACCTCAACAACACCAACCCCGTCCTGCTGGCCGACAGCCCGGAACGCGCGGCCGTCGTCGCCGCCGGCTGGACTGTGGCCGAGGACGGCATGGAGTTCACCGTTTGACCGAGTTGCTGACGCCCGAGGCCCTGCACGCGGCGCTGCGCGCCATTGGCGCCGAGCGCTACCACAACCTGCACCCGTTCCACCGCCTGCTGCATGACGGCAAGCTGTCCAAGGGACAGGTGCAGGCCTGGGCGCTGAACCGCTACTACTACCAGGCCAGCATTCCGGCCAAGGACGCCACGCTGCTGGCCCGGCTGCCCACCACCAAGCTGCGCCGCGAATGGCGCCGGCGGCTGGAGGACCACGACGGCGACGGCAGCAAGCCCGGCGGCGTGGAGCGCTGGCTGGTGCTGACGCGCGGGCTGGGGCTGGAAGACAGCTACGTCACGTCCCTGCAGGGCCTGCTGCCGGCCACGCGCTTCGCGGTGGATGCCTATGTGCATTTCGTGCGCGACCGGTCCGTGCTGGAAGCCGTCGCCTCGTCGCTGACCGAGATGTTCTCGCCGGCCATCATCTCCGAGCGCGTCAGCGGCATGCTGCGCGCCTATGATTTCGTGGATGCCGATACGCTGGCCTATTTCACCCCGCGCCTGACCCAGGCGCCGCAGGACGTGGACTTCGCCCTCGGCTACGTGGCGCGCGAAGCCCGCACGCGCGAGCAGCAGGAGCAGGTGCTGGCCGCGCTGCGCTTCAAGTGCGACCTGCTGTGGGCACAGCTGGACGCGCTGCACCACGCCTATGTCAGCCCCGCCCTGCCGCCCCCCGGCGCATTCCGGCCGGCGTGAGCATGGACGATGCCGCCATCCCCCGCTTCGCCCTGGGCATGAAGCTGCGCGAGGACCGCGCGCGCGGCCGCTGGGTGGTGATGGGACCGGAGCGGCTGTTCGTGCCGGACGCCGTGGCGCTGGAGGTGCTGCGGCTCGTGGACGGCAGCCGCAGCCTGGGCGCCATTGTTGACGACCTCGCCGCCCGCTTCAGCGCCCCGCGCGAGCGCATCGCCGCCGATGTCGCCGCGCTGCTGGACGACCTGCGGGCGCGCGGCGTGGTGAGCGCGTGATCCCGCCGCCGCCACCGATCGGCCTGCTGGCGGAGCTGACGCATCGCTGCCCGCTGCGCTGCCCCTACTGCTCCAACCCGCTGGAACTGTCGCGCGCCTCGGCCGAGCTGGACGCCGATACCTGGGGGCGCGTGTTCCATGAGGCGGCGGCGCTGGGCGTGCTGCAGCTCCACCTGTCGGGGGGCGAGCCCGCCGTGCGGCGCGACCTGGAAGCCATCACGG
This sequence comes from Roseomonas haemaphysalidis, assembly GCF_017355405.1. Taxonomy (NCBI): domain Bacteria; kingdom Pseudomonadati; phylum Pseudomonadota; class Alphaproteobacteria; order Acetobacterales; family Roseomonadaceae; genus Roseomonas; species Roseomonas haemaphysalidis. The sequence goes on along the minus strand of NZ_CP061177.1, from coordinate 1,460,934 downwards.
CGCATGCCGCCGCCGCCGGGCTGTACAGCAACCTGATCACCTCGGGCGTGATGCTGGACGGCGCGCGGCTGCGGGCCCTGGCCGCCGCCGGGCTGGACCACGTGCAGCTGTCCGTGCAGGACGCCGAGGCCACCTCGGCCGACCGCATCGGCGGGCTGCGCGGCGGCCACGAGCGCAAGCTGCGCTTCGCGGCCGAGGTGCGCGACGCCGGCCTGCCGCTGACGCTGAACGCCGTGGTGCACCGGCAGAACCTCGACCGGCTGGACCAGCTGATCGAGCTGGCCCTGCAGCTCGGCGCCGGGCGGCTGGAGGTGGCGCATGTGCAGTACTATGGCTGGGCGCTGCGCAACCGCGACGCCCTGCTGCCCACCCGCGCGCAGCTGGACGCCGCCACCGCCATGGTGGAGGCCGCGCGCGGCGCCCTGACGGGGCGGCTGGTGATCGACTACGTGGTGCCCGACTACTACGCCGCGCGGCCCAAGGCCTGCATGGGGGGCTGGGGGCGGTCGTTCCTGGCCGTCTCGCCCGCCGGCCGCGTGCTGCCCTGCCACGCCGCCGAAAGCCTGCCGGGCCTGCACTTCCCCAATGTGCGCGACCTGTCCCTGGCGGACATCTGGACGGGCTCGGACGCCTTCAACCGCTTTCGCGGCACGGACTGGATGCCCGAGCCCTGCCGCGGCTGCGACCGCCGGGAACAGGACTGGGGTGGCTGCCGCTGCCAGGCCTTTGCGCTGACCGGCAATGCGGGCCGCACCGACCCGGCCTGCGCCTTGTCGCCCGACCACCACCTGCTGGACCTCGCCGTGCGGGACGCGGCCGCGGCGACAACGGACTTCACCTACCGCGAGATGGGCCGCGCCGGCTGAGCCGCCCCGCCACCGGCGATCAGCGCCTTGATGCGGCTGGCCAGGGCCTGCATCGCGAAGGGCTTGGTCATGACGTGCATGCCGGGCTCGAGTTGTCCCTCGCCCAGCACCGCGGCCTCGGCGTAGCCGGTGATGAACAGCACCCGCAGCCCGGGGCGCAGCAGCCGCGCCGCGTCGGCCAGCTGGCGGCCGTTCATGCCGCCCGGCAGCCCGACGTCGGATACCAGCAGGTCCACCCGCGCGGGGGATTGCAGCAGCGCCAAGCCGGCGGCGCCGTCCGCCGCTTCCAACGCCGCGTAGCCCAACTCCTGCAGCACCTCGGCCACCAGCATGCGGACCGCCGGCTCGTCGTCTACCACCAGCACCGTCTCGCCCGTGTCGGCGCGCGGCGCGTCCGCCAGCTCGGGCCGCGGCGGCGGGCTGCCCGCCTCGCCCACATAGCGGGGCAGGCACAGGCACACCCGCGCACCCTCGCCCGGCCGCGAGCGGATGCGCACCTGGCCGCCGGACTGGCGCGCGAAGCCATAGATCATGCTCAGCCCCAGCCCGGTGCCCTGGCCGATCGGCTTGGTGGTGAAGAAGGGGTCGAAGGCTTTGGCGATCACGTCGGGCGCCATGCCCGCGCCCGTGTCCGCGACGCAGAGCGAGACATAAGGGCCGGGCGGCAGGTCGCGCTCCCGCGCCGCACGCTCGTCCAGCCACAGGTTGCCGGTTTCCACCGTGATCCGCCCGCCGCCCGGCATGGCGTCGCGCGCGTTGATGCACAGGTTGAGCAGGGCGTTCTCCAGCTGCCCCGGGTCCACCAGCGTGTTCCACAGATCATCCGCCGCCTGCAGCGACACGGCGATCTCCGGCCCCACCGTGCGCCGCACCAGCTCCTCCATGCCGCGCACCAGCCGGTTCACGTCGGTCGGGCGCGGGTCCAGCGTTTGCCGGCGGGAAAAGGCCAGCAGCCGGTGCGTCAGCGCCGCCGCCCGCGCCGCGCCGTTCTGCGCCGCCGCCACGAAGCGGTCCAGCTCGTCGAAGCGGCCCTGCGCGATGCGCGACTGCAGCAGCTCCAGGCTGCCGGTCACGGCGGTCAGCAGGTTGTTGAAGTCATGCGCCAGCCCGCCGGTGAGCTGGCCCACCGCCTCCATCTTCTGGCTTTGCCGCAGGGCTTCCTCGGACCGGCGCAGGGCCTCGGCGCGTTCCTTGTCCTGCTGGACGTCGCGGCCCACGGCGTTGATCAGCCCGTCGCCCGGCACCGCCGCCCAGGTGATCCAGCGGTACGTGCCGTTGCTGTGCCGGTAGCGGTTCTCGAACCGCCGCACCGTTTCGCCGCCGCGCAGCTGCGCCGCAGCGTCGAGCGTGCCTTGCAGGTCGTCGGGGTGCACCAGTTCCAGAAAGCTGCGCCCCACCAGCCCCGCCGTGGTCCAGCCCAGCACCGCTTCCCAGGCCGGGTTGACCGCCATGATGTGGCCGTCGAAGCCCGCCACCAGCATGATGTCGGTGGACAGGCGCCACATCCGGTCGCGGTCGCGGGTCCGTTCCTCCACCTGCGCTTCCAGCGAGGCGGTGAGGTCCAGCAGCGCCTCCTCCGCCCGGCGGCGTTCGGAGATGTCGTTGAACAGCACTGCCACGCGGTGGGCAGCCGGGTCGCCGATGCGCAGCGCCTGCACGTCGTACCAGCGGCCAAAGGCCCGGGCGGCATTCTCGAAGCGCCGTGGCTCGCCGGTCAGCGCCACGGCGCCGTAGGTGTCGAACCAGTGCCGCTCCAGCTCTGGCGCGAAGTCGCTGACCCAGCGCCCCGTCACGCCATGCTGCCCGGTCAGCCGCTCGAAGGCCGGGTTGGCCTCGACAATGCGGTAGTCCACCGCGCGCCCGGCCCCGTCGAAGCGTAATTCGATGATGCAGAACCCGGTTTCGATGGTTTCGAACAGGGTGCGGTAGCGCGCCTCGCTGTCCGCCAGCGCCGCCTCGCCCGCCTTGCGGGCCGTGACGTCGGAACCTTCCACGAACAATCCGGTGACCTGCCCCGCCTCGTCGCGGATGGGCTGGCACACGAAGTCGATGAAGCGTTCGTCTTCCGGCCCGCCCGGCACGGCCTGCACGGCGAAGCGCGCGCCGCTGGCCGCATGCGCCTCGCCGCTCCGGAACACCTGGTCCAGCAGCGCGACGTAGCCCTGCGCGGCGGCGTCCGGCAGCGCCTCGGCCACCGTCCGGCCCAGCACGGGGCGGTGGCCGATCAGTTGCATGTAGCTCTGGTTGGCCAGCTCGAACCGGTGCTCAGGGCCGCGCAGCAGCGCCATGAAGCCGGGCGCCTGGGCGAACATCTCCGTCAGCCGCTCGCTTTGCGCCCGCAATGTCAGGTTGCTGTCGTAGACGCTCTGGGCACGCTGGAAGATGCCGCTCTGCGCCGGCGACACCTGCAACGCCGAGGACAGTCCCGACTGCTCGATCGCCGCCTGCAGGTGTTGCAGCTCCGTCACGTCGATGGGGTGCTGCAACACGAATTCCACCGCGCCCGCCGCATCCAGCACCGGCGCGTGGGTGAGGCTCCAGTAGCGGTCCATGAAGCCGCCGCCTTCCGCCGCGGGGCGCGGAATGGCAAAGTGCAGCAGCGCCATGGTGTCGGGCTGCCCGGTGCGGATCACCCGCTCGCAGGAGGCGATCACCTGCCGCACCGTGTCCGGCTCGCCCGGAAAGGCGTCCCACGCCCAGCGCCCGACCAGGTCATCGAGGTCGCGCCGCACGGTGTCGAGATAGGCGCGGTTGGCATCCGCGATGTGCAGCCGGCGGTCCAGCAGCAGGTAGGGGTTCGGCGAGGCGTCGAACAGGCGGCGGTCGGTCACGCGGCGGCCCCCGGGCGCCGCCGGCGGGGCGGAACCGCCGCAGCGCCGGAGCGGGATGAGCTGACCGTCATGGAAGCCCCGCCAGAATGAAAGGCCGAACAAGCGATGCTGCGCTTCTCGCATCTGCGGACGACCGAGGCAAGGCGCCAGCATCCCGGGTCACTCCCCTGTCATTGCCCGGGCCTTGCACGGCGTGCCGATCCAGGCGAGCCTTTCCGCGCCGGTCGCGCCGGCGTCCAGGAACAAGCACAGGCCGGAACGGCCAGCCGGAAACGGCGGGGGAAGGATCGGGTCCCATGTCACAGTCGTCGCTGCGGGCCGGCAGCCCGGCGGCATGAACTATGTCTTCGAATTCTCCCAGGTCTTCGCGGCCTGGGACGAGCTGCTGGCCGGCGCGCTGCGCACCCTGTGGCTGTCGGCCGCCGCCATGGCGATCGGCATGGTGGTGGCGGTGCTGGGCGCGCTGGGCAAGACCGGCGGGCCGCGCCCGCTGCGCTGGGTGATCGATGCCTATATCGAGCTGATCCGCAACACGCCCTTCCTGATCCAGATCTTCGTGGTGTTCTTCGGCCTGCCCGCCATCGGCATCCGGCTGGAAGCCGACCAGGCCTCGCTGCTGGCGCTGGTGGTCAATGTCGGCGCCTATGGCATCGAGATCATCCGCGCCGGCATCGAGAGCATCGCCAAGGGCCAGATCGAGGCCGGGCGGGCGCTGGGGCTGAGCCGGCTGCAGATCTTCCGGCTGATCGTGCTGAAGCCCGCCGTGCAGGCGGTCTACCCGGCGCTGACCAGCCAGTTCATCCTGCTGATGCTGAATTCCTCCGTCTGCTCGGCCATCGCGGCCAGCGAGCTGACGGGGGCGGCCAACGACATCCAGGCCCGGAACTTCCGCTCCTTCGAGGTGTATTTCGTGGTGACCGGCATCTACTTCGCGCTGTCGCTGCTGTTCTGGGGCATCTTCGCCTGGATCGAGCGCGCCTTTCTGCGCCAGCCGGCGGTCCGCTGATGCGCACGCTCGGCTCCGGCGAGATCCTGTTCATCCTGGCGGCCATCCGCTGGACCCTGCTGCTGTCGGCGGCGGCCTTCGTGGGCGGCAGCATCGGCGGCATGCTGATCGCGCTGATGCGCAGCGGCCGCATCAAGCCGCTGCGCTGGGTCGCCTTCGGCTACATCAAGCTGTTTCAGGGCACGCCGCTGTTGATGCAGTTGTTCCTGGCGTTCTTCGTGCCCGGATTGTTCGGCTTCGATGTCGACCCCTGGGGCGCCGCGGCGCTGGGCCTGTCGCTGCACGCCAGCGCATTCCTGGGCGAGATCTGGCGCGGCGCCATCGAGACGGTGCCGCGCGGGCAATGGGAATCCTCGGCCGCCCTCGGCCTGCGCTACTGGTCGCAGATGCGGCTGGTGGTGCTGCCGCAGGCGGTGCCCATCGCCATCCCGCCCACCGTCGGCTTTCTGGTGCAGCTCATCAAGGGCACGTCGCTGGCTTCCATCATCGGCTTCGTGGAACTGACGCGCGCGGCGCAGGTGATCAACAACGCCGTGTTCCAGCCCTTCACCATCTTCGGCATCGTCGGCCTCGCCTATTTCGCCGTCTGCTGGCCGCTGTCGGCCTACAGCAAGCGGATGGAACGGCGGCTGGCGGCGGCCACCCGATAACCACAACGGAAGGAAACGCCATCATGAACGACATCCGCATCACCCGCCGCGCGACGCTCGCGGCCCTGGCGATGGCCGGCGGCGCGGCCCTGCTGGCGCGCCCCGCCCGCGCCGCCACGCCGGACGAGATCAAGAAGCGCGGCACGCTGTCGGTCGGCGTGCTGACCGACTATCCGCCCTTCGGCGGCATCGACGGCAACCAGCAGCCCGCCGGCTACGACGTGGACGTCGCCAACCTGATGGCCAAGGACCTGGGCGTCACGTTGCAACTGGTGCCGGTCACCGGCCCCAACCGCATCCCCTTCCTGCTGACCAACAAGGTGGACATGCTGATCGCGACCTTCGGCATCACGGAGGAGCGCGCCAAGCAGGTGCTGTTTTCCAACCCCTACAGCGCCTTCACCACCTACATCCTGGCGCCCAAGGCCACCAGCATCCGCGGGCCGGACGACCTCAAGGGCGTGCGCGTCGGCGTGGCGCGCGCCAGCACCCAGGACAGCGCGCTGATGGCCGTGGCGCCGCGCGAGATCCGCGTGATGCGCTTCGACGACGACGCCACCACCACGCAGTCCATCATCTCCGGCCAAGTGCAGGCGATCGGCGCCAGCTCCACCGTGCTGGCGCAGCTCACCGCCAACTACCCGAACCTGCAGATCGAGCCCAAGTTCACGCTGCGCGCCCAGGCCAACGGCATGGCCTTCCGCAAGCAGGACGAGGCGCTGCGCGACTACGCCAACAGCTTTATCGCCAAGCTGGTGGCGGATGGCGAGCTGGACCGCATCCACCAGCGCTGGTTCAAGGTGCCGATGGACCCGCTGCCGCCCATGCCGCAGTTCTGAGCGCGCGGCGCGTGACGGCCCCGCACCGCATCGGGCTGATCGGCCTCGGCATGGCCGTCACGCCGCATGCCCGCTCGCTGCTCGACCTTGCCGACCGCGTGGAGGTGGCGGGCGCCTTTGCCCGCAGCGCCGCGCGGCGCGAGGACTTCGCGCAGCGCTTTCCCTTTCCGCTGGCACACAGCCTGGACGCGATCCTCGGCGACCCGTCGGTGGATTGCGTGATGATCCTGACGCCGCCGGACACGCATCTCGACCTCGTCCGCCGCTGCGCCGCCGCCGGCAAGCATATCCTGCTGGAAAAGCCGCTGGAGGTGACGACGGAACGGGCCGAGCAACTGGTCGCCGCCTGCGCGGCCGCCGGCGTCACCCTCGGTCTGGTGCTGCAGCACCGCTTCCGCGCGGCGGCGCTGCGGTGCGCGGCCCTGCAACGCGAGGGGCGGATCGGCCCGCTCATCTCGGCCTCCGCCGGCATTCGCCTGTGGCGCCCGCAATCCTATTACGACCAGCCCGGCCGCGGCACCCTGGCGCGCGATGGCGGCGGCGTGCTGATCACCCAGGGCATCCACACGCTGGACCTGCTGCAAAGCCTGGCCGGCCCGGTGGCCGAGGTGACGGGCTACGCCACCACCAGCGCCGCGCACCGCATGGAAACCGAGGACCTGGCCTGCGCCGCGCTGCGCTTCGCCAGCGGCGCGCTGGGCACGCTGGAAGCCACCACCGCCGCCTTTCCCGGCTTTCCCGAGCGGATCGAGCTGTCTGGCACCCTTGCCACCGCCACGCTCAGCGGCGTGGACCTGCGCGTGTGCCACCAGGACGGCGAGATCACCGAGCTGCGCCCGGGCGGCAACGGCGGCACCGGCGCCGACCCCATGGATTTCCCGCATGACAACCACCGCGCCGTGCTGACCGACTTCCTGGACGCGCTGGACCACGGGCGCGCGCCGGCCGCCAGCGGGGCCGCCGCATTGCAGGTGCACCGGCTGGTCGATGCCCTGCTGGCCAGCGCGCGCAATGGCCGCCCCTGCCGCGTGGCGGGCGTGACCGCCGCATAAGTTGCTGCCGCGCCGGGGCGGAGTGCGGCATGCTCGTTGCGGGACCGGCGCGCCGCAGGGCGCGACCGGGCTCGCGTGGCCCTCCCGTCCGGCCGCGCTAAAAAGTAACGGAGGAAGCATGCCCAACCATTCCCTCGGCCGGCGCACGCTGCTGGGCGCCGCCGCCACGGCCGCCGCCCTGCGCCATGCCCACGCGCAATCGCCCGCCCTGCCCAGCGCGCCCATCGCGCTGTCCATCATGGATGTCGCCGGCGCGCTGCAGATCGACCGCCCGGCGATCGAGTTGTTCCGTCAGCAGAACCCGCGCCTGATCTCGCGCCTCAACATTCAGGTGGCGCCCTCGCCCGAGTTGGCGCCCAAGCTGCGGGCGCAGCAGGATGCCGGGCGGGTGGATATCGACTTCGTTTTGCTCGGCCTCGGGCCGCTGTCGGACGGCATCAACCAGAACCTTTGGACGCAGATGCTGCCCGCCTACTCCGACGTGCTGCCCGATCTCAATACGATCCTGATCCCCGGCGCCAAGATGCTGCAGGACAACTTCGGCCGCGGCTACGGCATCGAGGTGTCCTACACCCCCTCCGGCCCCTTGTTCGAATACATGCCCGCCCGCATGACCGACACCATCCGCACGCCGGCCGACCTGCTCGGCTGGGCGCGCGCCCATCCCAAGCGCTTTGTCTACGCCCGCCCCGCCAATTCCGGCCCGGGTTGGACCCTGCTGCAGGGCCTGCCCTACATCCTGGGCGACAAGGACCCCGCCGACCCGGTCAATGGCTGGGACAAGAGCTGGGACTTTCTGCACGCGCTGGGCGAGACCATCGACTACTACCCCACCGGCACCGCCGCCACGATGCGCGAGTTCGGCGAAGGCTCGCGCGACATCATCGCCACCGCCTGCGGCTGGGACATCAACCCCCGCGCCATCGGCATCGTGCCCAAGGAAGCCAAGGTCTTCATGCTGGACGGCACCCACTGGCTGCCGGACGCGCACTTCATGGCCGTGCCCAAGGGCGTCGCGCCGGAACGCGTGGCCGTCGCCGCCAAGCTGATGGCCTTTCTGCTGCAGCCGCCGCAGCAGGCGATGACCTACGACAAGGGCTACCTCTACCCCGGCCCGGTGATCGACGGCGCGCCGCTGTCCATGGCGCCGCAGGAAAGCCAGGACGTGATCCGCGAGTTCGGCCGGCCGGAATACGAGGGCTGGTTCCGCGACCGCCCCGTGGCGCCGCCGCTGACGCCGGACCGGCTGGTGGCCGCCTTCCGGCGGTGGGACGAGCAGATCGGGTCTAAGAAGCCGCGCGCGGGGTAGAAGAAGGAAAGGCCGGGGAAGGAATTCCCCGGACCCCTTCTTTTCTTTCTGCTTGTTGGCGCCTGTTGAAAGCGGGTGCCCGTTGCGGGTGCGCCGGAGGCCGATGGCCTCCGGCGACTGAGGGTTCAGCCCAAGTGACTTTTCAAGATTCACACATGCGCTGCCCTACCCACCAGCACCAACCCGGAGAAAAAAGATGGGGGTCTGGGGGAATTCCTTCCCCCAGCCTTCTTCAATGCGCCTGCTGTTGCTTGGCGCGCGACACGATCTGCGTCGGGCTGACGAAGCGCAGCGCGATCACCAGCCACACCAGCGTGGCCAGCATGTAGATCACCGCCATGGCGTCCACCGACTGCACCGCCCGCACGCCGGCGGCGAAGACCGAGTAGTAGAGCGCCACCACCAGGGTCTGGCTGGTCGGCCCCGCGGTCAGGAAGGTCAGCTCGAACATGGCGATGGTGCGGACCAGCACCAGCAGCAGCGCGGCCAGCACGCCGGGCAGCAGCAGGGGCGTCAGCACATGGATGAACAGCCGCATGGTGCCGGCGCCGAACACGCGGGCCGCGTCCTCGATGCGCGGGTCGATCTGCTCCACGAAGGGGATCATCACCAGAATCACGAAGGGCACGGTCGGCACCAGGTTGGCCAGGATCACGCCGGCCATCGTGCCGCCGAGCCCTGTCTGGTACAGCACCGTCGCCATCGGGATGCCGTAGGTGATGGGCGGCACCAGCAGCGGCAACAGGAACAGCAGCATCAGCACGCGCTTGCCGGGGAAGTTCCGCCGCGCCATGGCATAGGCCGCCGGCACGCCGAGCAGCCCGGACAGGATGACCACCGAGAAGGCGACCTGGAAGGTGACCAGCAGCACGTCGCTGAGCTGGAATTCCTCCCACGCGGCGGCGTACCAGCGGGTGGTGAAGCCCGATGGCAGCCAGGTGCCGAGCCAGCGCGTGCCGAAGGAGCTGACCACCACGGAGGCGATCAGCGCCAGCAGGTTGAGGACGAAGAAGCCGACGACCACCCAGAGGGCCGCGGCCCAGAGGCGGGTGGAGAGGCTGGGATTGCTGTGCATGACGGTGGTTCCTCAGCCTTTGCCGCCGCCGGCCGGGCCGCGGTAGAACAGCAGCCGCGACGCCAGCACCGCCACCACGACGGCGAGCTGCGTGAAGCCCATGATCATCGCGATCGCGGAGGCCAGCGAGTAGTCGTATTCCTCGAAGGCGGCCTGATAGGCCGCGATGGAGATCACCCTGGTTATTCGCGCGGGCTCGCCCACCAGCACGGCGGAGGGGAACACCGAATAGGCCTGCACGAAGCTGAGGCAGAAGGTGATGGCCAGCCCCGGCAGCAGCAGCGGCAGGAAGATGTGCCGGAAGCGCGAGCGCGGCCCGGCGCCCAGCGTCGCCGCCGCCTGTTCCAGCGAGTTGTCGATGCCCGTGACGTAGGACAGCGTCAGCAGGAAGGTGAAGGGAAAGCCCGTGATCAGCAGCGACAGGAACACGCCGATATAGCTGTTGGTCAGCTTCACCGGGCCGGAGGACAGGCCCAGCATCATGACGCTGCGGCTGAACCAGCCCTGGGCGCCGAAGTAGAACAGCATGCCCTCCGCCACCAGCACGGTGCCGAGCGTGATGGGCAGGATCAGGATGGTGGTCAGCAGCCGCTGGTTGCGCATTAGCCGCACCCGGAAGGCCACGGGAATGGCCAGCAGCAGGTTCAGCAGCGTCACCGGCACGGCCAGCCGCATGGTGGCCCAGATGGTGTCGTACAGGAACGGGTCGGAAAAGAACCGGGCGTAGTTGCCGAGCAGGCTGCCGTCCTTGGGCCGGAAGGACAGCCACAGCCCGTACAGGAAGGGGTAGAGAAACAGCGCCACGATCACCAGGGCCGCCGGCAGCACCAGCAGCGCCACCGGGTCCAGCCCGCGCGCGGCCAGGCGCAGGCGCAGCGGCGGGCGGTCGTCGATCACCGCGCTCACGCCGCTTCCCCCGCGAAGACCAGCGCGCGCTGCGGCTCCGCCGCCAGCCGCACCGTGGTGCCGATCTCCACCGCGTGGTCCGTGTGGAAGAACAGGTCCGTGCCGGAGGGCGTGGTGGCGATGCCGTGGAACTCGCGCCCGCGATACTCGATGGCCCGCACCGTGGCGGGCACGCCGGATGCATTCTCGTGCGTGGTGGTCATGTCGTCCGGCCGCACCGCGATCACGGCGGTGCCGCCCAGCGGCTCGCCCACCGCCCGGCTCAGCGTGCCGGTCAGCCGCCCGCCATCGCCCATGTCCAGCGTGACGAGGTTGCCGTCCCGCCCCGCCACGCGGCCGTGCAGCCGGTTGCGGTAGCCCATGAAGTCCGCGACATCGAGATGCGCGGGATGGGCGTAGAGCTGCTCCGGCGTGCCGACCTGGCGGATCTCGCCTTCGCGCATCACCACGATGCGGTCGGCCAGCGACAGCGCCTCCTCCTGGTCGTGGGTGACGTAGATGGTGGTGGAGCCGAGCCCCTCATGGATGCGGCGGATCTCGGCGCGCATCTCCAGCCGCAGCTTGGCGTCGAGGTTGCTCAGCGGCTCGTCCATCAGCACCAGCGGCGGCTCGATGACGATGGCGCGCGCGATGGCGACGCGCTGCTGCTGGCCGCCGGACAGCTGCCCGGGCAGCTTGTCCGCCTGCGCCTGCAGCCGCACGGTGGCCAGCGCCTCATCCACCCGCCGCGCGGCCTCGGCCTTGTTCACGCCCTGCATCATCAGCCCGAAGGCGACGTTGCGCCGCACGGTCATGTGCGGAAACAGCGCGTAGTTCTGGAACACCATGCCAAAACCGCGCTGTTCCGGCCGCAGGGTGTCGATGCGCTTGCTGTCCAGCCAGATGCTGCCGCCGGTCAGCGGCAGCAGCCCGGCCAGGCAGTTCAGCGCGGTGGACTTGCCGCAGCCCGAAGGGCCCAGCAGGGCGATGAACTCGCCCCGCCGGATGGTCAGGTCGATGCCCTTCAGCGCATTGAGGTTGCCGAAGCTGCGCCGCATGTTGTCGAGGCGCAGCTCGCGGAATTCCGCCGCGTTGGTCATGCCGGAATACCCTGTTCGCTCACCGGCCCCTCCGCGCGCCGATTTCCTCGTCCCAGCGGCGGAAGGCCTGCACCATCTTGTCGGCGTCGAGCGGCAGCTCGGTCGGCACGTCGGCGATCAGCTTCTCGTATTCCGGGCGGCCGTATTCGCGGATTGCGTCCTGGCTTTCCTTGGGCGCCATGTCCAGCGTCACGCCCTTCACGGCGGGGCCGGGGTAGAAGTAGCCCTCGTCATAGGTATAGGCCTGGCTTTCCTTGGTCAGCAGGAAGCTCGCGAGGTCGAGCAGCACGCGCATGCGCTCCTCCGACACGCCCTTGGGGATGACCAGGTAGTGCGCGTCCACCACCCAGCGGAAGTTGCGCAGGGTGCCGATCTTCGCTTCCTTCGGCACGATGCCCAGCACGCGCGGGTTGATGTCCCACCCCGTGGTGCTGATGATCATGTCCCGCGTGCCCTCGCCCAGCTCCTTCATCGTGACGCCGGTGCCGGTCGGGTAGGACTCGATCGACTGGCCCAGCTCCTTCAGGTAGCTCCAGGTCTTGTCCCAGCCGGCCATGGGGTCGGAGGGGTCCTTGTCGCCCAGAATATAGGGCAGGCCCATCAGCCAGGTGCGGCCGGGGCCGGAATTGGCCGGGCGGGCGTAGGAGAACTTGTTGGGGTTCTGCTTGGCCCAGGCCAGCAGTTCCTCGGCGCTGGCCGGCGGGGTGGCGACCTTGGCGGGCATGTATTCCAGCAGCGGGCCCGACGGGTAGTAGGACACCACCACGCCCTGCCCGCGCGCCAGGCCCTGCATGCGCCAGGCCGGGTCCAGGAAGATCTCCTGCAGGTTGGGCAGCGCCGCCGCGTGGGCGGTGGTCAGCTCGTTCCACAGCCCCTGCTGGATGCCGGCGGACAGCGCGTCGGTGCCGACGATCACCATGTCGATGTCGACCCGCCCGGCGTCCTGCTGCGCCTTGATCTTGCCCGGGACCTCGGGGGCCGGTGCCTTGGTGAAGACCATGCGGGACACGTTGCGCGGCTTGGCGCGGCGGTAGTTCTCGAAGGCCTTCTGCGTGAGCGCGAGGTTGCCCGCCGCGTCGACGATGTTGAGCACCAGCGGGCTGCGGGGGGCTTCCTGCGCCCGGGCGGTGCCCATGCCCGCGGCCAGCAGCAGCCCGGCGCCACCGCCCAGCACGCCACGACGTGAAGCGTTCTGCATCTTGTTCCCTCTTTCTTGGCCCCGGCGGTCCCCGCCGCCGGTGGATTGAGAGGGATGCTAATGACCCGCGCCGTCCGGCGCTACTGCTATAGCAGTCTGGGCCGCCTACGGGAAAAGGTCAGGACCCTGGGCTGATCCCCACGGCCGGCCGGGGGCCGGGCGCCGGAGCCTGTCCAGAATCCTGCACAGCCGGCTCAATAGGATGGCGGCGTCACGGCGCTGATGATCTCGCTCACCCCGTCCGACACGTTGCGGAAGCGGTGCGGCGAGCGGCTGTCGAAGTAATAGGCGTCGCCCTTGTTCAGCACGCGGGTACTGCCGTCCACCGTCACCTCCACCGCGCCGCGCACGACGATGCCCGCCTCTTCCGCCACGTGCGACAGCGCCGTTTCGGTGGCCGCGCCCGGGGCATAGCGCTCACACAACAGCAGCATGCGCCGGTTCGGATGGTTCATGCCGACAAGGCGGTAGGACACCCGGTCGGCACGGCCGATCTCCACCAGCTCCTCCGCGCCGTAGAAGGGGCTGTAGGGAACGCCGCTGTCCAGGTCGCCGAAAAAGGTGGACATGGTGGTGCCGAGCGCCGCCAGCAGCGCCGACAGCGTGTCCACCGATGGGCTCATGCGGTCGCGCTCGATCAGCGAGATCGCCGAATGCGACACGCCGGAACGCGCCGCCAGTTCGCGCATGCCCAGGCTCCGGCGGGCCCGCAGTTCCCGCAGCTTGCGTCCGATCTCCGGCATCGCCCACCCCCTTCCGTATGCGGCGGGCCGCCTGGCCGCCGCGACGCACAGTGTTGAGGATAATGAACCAACTCGCCCCGGGGACGCATGGATTTGTTGCGACCGCCCGGCCGATCCCGGATCATCGGCGCAACGGATAAGACCGAGGAAATACACGAGATGGTACTGAGCAGCGGTGTTCTGCCGGGGGTGAGCTTCGTCAAGTCCCCGGAACAGGAAGCATCGAGCGGCACCGCCGCGGTGCAGGACGCGGTGCGTGCCATCCTGGCCGATGTGCGCCAGCGCGGCGACGCCGCCGTCCGCGACTTCTCGCTGCGCTTCGACGGCACCGCCCCCGACCCGGCCGAGGTGACGATGGCCGAGCGCGAGGAAGCGGTGCGCAACCTCGACCCGCAAACCCGTGCCGACACCGAATTCGCCATCGAGCGCGTGCGGGCCTTCGCGGAAGCCCAGCGCGCCACCATGCTGCCGCTGGAGATGGAGGCGCTGCCCGGCCTGCATCTCGGCCACCGCGTCATCCCCATCGCCCGTGTCGGCGCCTATGTGCCCGGCGGCCGCTACCCGCTCTTGTCGGCGCCCATCATGACCATCGTGCCCGCGGTCGTCGCCGGCTGCGACGAGGTGATCGCCTGCCTGCCGCCCACCGCGCACCCGGCCATGATCGCCGGCTGCCACCTGTCCGGCGCGCACCGGGTGTTCCGCATCGGCGGCGCGCAGGCCATCGCCGCCATGGCCTTCGGCACGGAAACCATGCCGGCGGTCGACAAGATCGTCGGCCCCGGCAACGCCTATGTGAACGAGGCCAAGCGCCAGGTGTTCGGCCCCGTGGGCATCGACCAGCTCGCCGGTCCCAGCGAGATCTACGTGGTGGCGGACAGCACCGGCGATGCCGAGATGATCGCCACCGACCTGCTGGCCCAGGCGGAGCACGACGTGCACACCCGCGTCGGCCTGATCACCACCGATGCCGCGCTGGCGGAAGCGACGCTCGCCGCCGTCGAGCGGCAGCTCCAGGACCTGTCCACCGCCCCCGTGGCGGCGGTGGCCTGGCGCGACCGCGGCGAGATCGTGCTGTGCGACAGCGAAGCAACGATGCTGGCCTATTCCGACAGCATCGCCGCCGAGCATCTGCAGGTCCACACCGCCGACCCGCATGCGACGGCCGCCAAGCTGCGCAACTACGGCTCGCTGTTCATCGGCACCGAGGCCAGCGTGGTGTATTCCGACAAGTGCTGCGGCACCAACCACACGCTGCCGACCATGGGCGCGGGCCGCTACACCGGCGGGCTGTGGGTCGGCTCCTTCCTGAAGATCTGCACGCACCAGTGGCTGGACCGGCGCGGCGTGGCCGCCGTGGCGCCGCCCGCCGTGCGGCAAAGCGCCAGCGAGGGGCTGGAAGGCCACCGCCGCGCCGCCGCCCTGCGCCTGACCCGCAACGCCGCCTGACCCGCGCCGCAGAGGAGGCCGCCGCGCCATGATGCACCTGCTGGCCATTCCCAACATGATCGGCGCGCATCTGGGCGGCTGGCGGCACCCCACTGCCTATGACGCGCCGGTGATGAACCTGCAGCGCATGATCGAGTATGCGCAGCTGGCCGAGCGCGGGTTGCTGGACGGGCTGTTCCTGGCGGACGGCAATGGCATCCGTGACATGGACAAGCCCGCGCTGTTCGCCGCCAACTTCCCCTCCGCCCGCCCGGGCGTGTTTGACCCGGTGGTGCTGATGACAGCGCTGGCCGGGCACACCAGCCGCATCGGGCTGGTGTCCACCGCCACCACCACCTTTGACGAACCCTGGTTCGTCGCCCGCCGCTTCGCGTCGCTGGACCATGTCAGCGGCGGCCGTGCGGGCTGGAACGCCGTCACCGCCTCCAACGCCGGCGACGCGCTGAACTTCAGCCACGCCCAGCCGGTGGGACGGGAGGAGCGCTACGCACGCGCCGAGGAGTTCGTGCAAGTCGTGCGCGGGCTGTGGGACAGCTGGGCCGACGACGCCTTCGTGCAGGACAAGGCAAGCGGCCGCTTCCTGGACCCCGCCAAGGTGCGGGCGCTGGACCATGCCGGGAAGTTCTTCAAGGTCGCCGGCCCGCTCAACGTGCCGCGCACGCCGCAGGGCCACCCGGTCATCTTCACCGCCGGCCAGTCCCCCGCCGGCAAGGAACTGGCGGCGCGACACGCGGACGCGATGTTCGGCGCCGGCGATTCCAAGGAAACATGCCAGGCGGAATACGCCGACATCAAGGGCCGCATGGAGAAGTACGGCCGTCACCCGGACAGCCTGCGCTTCATCCCCGGCGTCACCGTCTTCGCCGGCCAAAGCAGCGCGGAAGCCGACGAACTGTACGAGGAGCTGAACGCGCTGATCCCGCCCGCGCTCGGCGTCGACTACCTGTCCAAGATCGTCACAAAGGACCTGTCCGGCCTGCCGCTGGATGGGCCGATGCCGGAGCTGGCGGACAGCGTGGTCGGCAGCAGCACCGTCCGCACCCTGGTGGTGAAGCAGATCCGCGCTGGCAACATGACGGTGCGGGACGCAGCCCGCATGGTGGTGCGCGACTTCGGCACCCCCGTGGTCAAGGGCAGTGCCACCGAGGTCGCCGACATGCTGGAGGACTGGTACCACGCCAGGGCCTGCGACGGCTTCGTGCTCACCTTCCCCGTCGTGCCGCTGGGCCTGCGGAACTTCGTGGAACTGGTGGTGCCGGAGCTGCAGCGGCGCGGGCTGTTCCGCCGCGAATACGCGGGCACCACGCTGCGCGACCACCTGCGCCTGCCGAAGCCGGAGCGCCGCTGATGCCCGCGACCTCCCCGCAGGCGGATTGCCTGGTCGTCGGCTCCGGCATCGCGGGCGTCTGCGCCGCGCTGTTCATCCAGAGGACCGGCGCGCGGGTGACGATCGTCGATCCGAACGCCCCCGGCACCGGCGCCTCCTTCGGCAATGCCGGCATCGTGGTCAACACCAAGACGCGGCCGGTCTTCGCGGGCCTCACCGCGCGCTCGCTGTTTTCTATGCTGCGGGACCCGGCCTCGCCGCTCAACGTCCGCTGGTCGCAATTCCTCGGCCTGTCGCCCTGGTTCATGCGGATGCTGTCCAACGCCAACCCGGCGGACGTGCAGCGCATCACCGCCGCGCTGTCCGTGCTGTGCCGCAGCGGCGAGCAGACCTATGCCTCGCTGTGGCAAGAGGCCGGCATGAGCGATTTGGTGCGCGCCCGCGGCTCGCTGGCGCTGAACCTGTCGGAAGCCGAGCGGGATCGCGACTGGGACGGCCCGCTGGCGGCCTACCGCGCTGCCGGCGTGCCAATGGAGAAGGTGGACGGCGCCCGGATGCGGGAGCTGGCGCCGGTCGGCCCGCGCTACGCGGCGGGGGTGTATTCGCCCGACTTCCAACACACCACCAGCCCGGAAGCCTTCGTGGCCCGACTGTTCGAAAGCTTCATCGCCCGGGGTGGCACGCAGATCCGCACCGAAGTGCAGGGCGTGGCGACCGAGGGCGGCCGCGTGTCCGGCCTGCACACCCGGACCGGCCTGGTGCCGGGCGGCAGCGTGGTGCTGGCCGCCGGCACCGGCACCGCGAAGCTGGCGGCAGCGATGGACGAGGCGGTGCCGCACCAGGCCGTCGGCGGCTACCACGTGATGCTGGGCCAGCCCGGGGTGACGCTGGAAACGCCGCTGCTGCCGCTCGACTTCCGCTTCGCCATCACGCCCATGCGCGATGGCATCCGCCTCGCCGGCACCTACGAGTTCGGCGGCGCCGCGACGGCGCCGGTGCGCTCCAAGATCGACGACATGCTGCGCCACATCACCGCCGTGCTGCCGGGGGTGAATGCCACGCCCTCCTCCACCTGGCGCGGCTTCCGCTCCTACTTGCCGGACGCCTTGCCGGTGATCAGCGATTCCCGCAAGACGCGCGGCCTGTACTACATGTTCGGCTTCTCCTCCTCCGGCATGATCAACGGCGCCGCCGCCGGGCGCGCGCTGTCGCAGCTCTGGCACGGCGATACGCCGGACATCGACATGGCGCCCTATGCCATCGACCGCTTCGGGCGGCGTTCCTCCAGCAAGGCGACCACCGCATGAGCATCCAGCACTTCCTGAAGTCGCCCGAGCGGTTCAAGGCGACCCCCGTGGTTTCCGCCGACGCCGCCATCATCAACGGCACCATCTACATGACCGTGATCCCGACCACGACGCTGGTCGGCCGCGGCACGGTGGTGGAGCAGGCGAAGGAAGTCTTCGCGCTGATCGAGGAGCGTCTGGCCCGCCACGGCTCGGACAAGCGCAAGATCGGCCACATCACCGTGTGGCTGGCGCATGTGCTGGACTTTCCCGCCTTCACCCAGGCCTGGAACGAATGGGCCGACCCGGAATGCCCGCCGGTGCGCGCCTGCTGCCAGGTGACCATGGCCAACAAGGACATCCGCGTCGAGATGATCGTCGTCGCATCCACCTGAAGGAGGAGACCGCCATGACCGTGCATCGCCGCCATCTGATCGCCAGCGCCGCCGCCCTCGCCCTGCCGCTGGCCCGCCCCGCCCTGGCCCAGGGCACCCTGGAATCTACCCTGCTGATCCGCAGCACCGGCGGCGTGTTCGAGGCCTCGCTGAAGCGCAACTTCTTCGATCCCTTCAGCAAGGCCACCGGCGTGCGCGTCATCCCCTTCTCCGCCACCTACGGGGACATGATGGCCAAGACCGCCGCCATGCAGGCCGCCGGCCGCGTGGAATGGGACATCATCGCGCCGCAGTTCAGCGAGTTGTCGCAGATCTCGCAGTACCTGACGGACCTCGGCGATTGCGGCGCCATGCCGAACGTGGCGCGTGACGGCGTGGCGGGCACCTGCGGCCGTTACGGCGTGCTGTACCTGACCGGCGGCCAGTGCCTGACCTGGAATTCCGACCTCTACACGTCGCGCAAGCCGCAGAGCTGGGCGGACTTCTTCGACGTGCAGAACTTCCCCGGCCGCCGCGCCCTGCCCAACACTGGCAGCCCCTGGGCGACGCTGATCCTGGCCGCGCTGGCGGATGGCATCCCGCGCGAGCAGCTGTTCCCGATGGACCTCGACCGCATCTTCCGCAAGCTGGATACCATCAAGCCGCATGTCGCCACCTGGTGGCGCACTGGTGACCAGAGCCAGAAGATGTGGGACGGCGACGACATCGCCATGTCGCTGATGTGGAGCGGCTCGGCCTTCGCCGCCAAGCGGCGCGGCGCCAAGCTGGCCTGGACCTACAATCAGGCCATCGCCGACTTCGGCGCCTGGGCGATCCTGAAGGGCGCCCCGCACCCCAACGCGGCGCGCGCCTTCATCGACTTCTACATGACCAACCCGGAGGCGCATGCCGCCTTCTCGCGCGAAACCGGCTACACCACCTCCAACAAGGCCAGCCAGGCGCTCCTGTCAGCCGAGGAGAAGGAGGAGCTGATCTCCAGCCCCGAGCGCCTGGCCGGCATCGTGACGGTGGACTACGACTGGCTGGCGGCGAACCGGGCCGCGGTGCTGAACCGGTTCAACGCCTGGGTTTCCGCCTGAGCCGTGCGATCAGGTACCGAACAGCGCTTCGGGGTTGTCCACCAGGATGCGGCGCCGCGTGGCGTCGTCATCCGCCCATTCCAGCAGCAGGTCGAGCAACAGCGCCGGGTCGCCGGGCGGCAGCTTGTAGACCTCCGTCATGAAGGTGTTGGGCCAGTCGCTGCCCCAGACCAGCCGCTCCGGCGCGTGCCGCACCAGGGCACGCGCCAGCGGCCAGGCGGCGGTGAAGGGCGGCGGTCCCATGATGCCGCCGCCATAGGGCGCGGACAGCTTCACCCAGACCTTGCCGCTATCCAGCAGCCGCAGCAGGAAGCCCACCTCCGGGTGGTCCGGCTCGATCGGCCGGCTGAACAGGCCCATGTGGTCGATCACCACGCGCCCCGGCAGCGCGGCGATGGCCTCGAAGCGCTCGGGAAAGGTGTTGCCGCGCATCTGGATGTTGGTGTGCCAGCCGAACGCCTGGATGCGCGCGGCCAGCCTGGGCACGTCGTCCCATGACAGCACGCCGCCCGGAGTCATCAGGCAGCGCGCGCCACGCACCCCGCCGTCCGTCAGCCGCCGCAGCTCGGCGGGCGCCACGTCGGCCGCCACCATGCCGACGCCGCGCGTGCCGTGGCCGAGCTGCGCGATGGCATCCAGCAGGCAGTCATGGTTGGTGCCGTGGGTGGAGGACTGGATCACCAGTGCCTTCCGCAGCCCGAGGCGCTGCTGCACCGCGCGGTAATCCTGCACCGTCGCCACGGGCGGCTGGTACACCGCGTCCGCGATGGGCGGGAAGCGCGGGTCGAGGATATGGATATGCGAATCCCAGGCCCCTTCCGGGGCCTGGAGACGCGGGCTGGGCAGGTCGCTCACGCCGAGATCCATTCCTTCCAGCGTTCCAGGGTGCGCGCGCGATTCTGCTGCACCCAGGCCGGGTCCATGTCGATCAGCTTGGCCATGATCTCCGGCGTGGTGATCAGCTCGGCTCGCTCGGCCGGCGTCATCAGCGCGGCGGCAGCGGTGTTGGGCGTGGCGTAGCCGACGTCGCGGGCAAAGCCGGCGCCGCCCTCGGCGCTGCCCAGGTAGAAGTTGATGAAGGCGCGCGCCGCATTGGGGTGCGGGCAGTTCTTCAGGATCGCCCAGGCCCCGAAGTTGGCCAGCGTGTCCTCATAGCTCCAGTCCAGCGGAAAGCCCGTCTTCTTGGTGGCCCAGGCCTGGCCGCTCCACATCAACGCCATGTCGATGTCGTCGCTTTCCCACATCGAGGAGCTCTGGCTGCCGGTGCGCCACCACACGGCGACATGCGGCCGGATCTCATCCAGCTTGCGGAAGGCCCTGTCGAGGTCGAGCGGAAACAGCTTGTCGCGCGGCACGCCGTCGGCGATCAGCGCCGAAACGATGGTGGCGAAGGGACCGCCGCTGTTGGACAGCGCGCGGCGGCCGGGGAAATCCCTGACGTTCCAGAAGTCCATCCAGGTGCGCGGCGGGCGGTCCTTGTAGTTGCGCGTGTCGTAGGCCAGCACCTGCGCGCCGACCAGGTAGAGCACGCCGTAGCGGCCGCAGGTGCCGGGCAAGGCGGTCGCCATGTTCGGGATGCTGCCGCAGTCACCGAGATCGACCAGCAGGTGCGACAGGTTGGCCAGCTCGCTCATCTGCGGCGAGATGATGTCCCATTCCACGCGGCCCGCCGCCTGCATCGCCGCCGCCTTGGCCTGCATGTCGGCGTCCGACGCCGCGACGGGGATGACGCGCACGCCGGTCGCCTTGGTGAAGGGGTCGAAGAAGTTGCGCTTCAGCGACTGCTCGAACACGCCGCCCGTGGTGCGGACCACCAGCGTATTCTCCAGCGTGGGGGACGGCGCCTGCGCCCGGACGCGCGGTGCCGCGAGCAGGCCCGCGGTGCCGATGGTGGTGCTGGCAAGGAAGCTTCGCCGGTTGACGAGCATGCAGGCTCTCCGCGCTGTGTTGTTGTGCGTGATGAGCCTAGATCGTTTCCTTGCCGCTTGCCAAGGATGCTTCGTATGGCAAAGATGTTTGCAACAACAAGAATCGCTATGATGTCTGGGAACAAACGAATGAGACGTCCGATCTCGGCTGCGGACAGCAGCTCATGAACCTGCGCGCGGGTGGCTCCCACGGCCTTGAGGTCGGCATCCACGACGTCTGGCGGCGCTATGGCAGCGTCACGGCGGTGGGCGGCGTGTCGCTTACCGTCGGCGCCGGGGAGTTCGTTTCGCTGCTCGGCCCCTCGGGCTCCGGCAAAACGACGCTGCTGATGATGCTGGCCGGATTCGAGGAACCCGACGAAGGACGCCTTACGGTCGGCGAGCGCGACATCACCCGCCTCGCGCCGAACAAGCGCGACATCGCCATGGTGTTCCAGCGCTACGCGCTGTTTCCGCACATGACGGTGGCCGACAACATTGCCTTTCCGCTGCGCATGCGCCGCGTCGGCCGCGCCGAGCGCGACGAGAAGGTGCGCCGCGCGCTGGAGATGGTTAAGCTGGACGCGCATGCCGAGCGTAAGCCGGCTGAACTCTCCGGCGGCCAGCAGCAGCGCGTGGCGCTGGCCCGCGCCATTGTTTTCGAGCCGCCGGTGATCCTGATGGACGAGCCGCTGGGCGCCCTGGACAAGAAGCTGCGCCAGCACATGCAGTTCGAGCTTCGCCAGTTGCAGCAACGGCTCGGCGCGACCGTGATCTACGTCACGCACGACCAGGAAGAGGCGCTGACCATGTCGGACCGCGTCGCCGTCATGAACGGCGGCCGCCTGGCGCAGCTCGGCCGCCCGCGCGACCTGTACGACCGCCCGGCGGATGCCTTTGTCGCCGACTTCATCGGCGAGATGAACCTGCTGTCCGCCACGGTCGAATCCGTCACGGGCGAGACCTGCACGCTGCGCTGCGCGGCCGGCACGGCCCTGGCGCAGGGCGAGGGCGCGGCGCCCGGCAGCCGCGTCCGCCTCGCCGTCCGGCCTGAGCATGTGGAGCTGGCGCGGGCCGCCGCCAACGATGCCACCGGCCTGCGCGGCGAGGTCACCCAAAGCGTGTTCAACGGCGCCAACACCGCCGTGCAGATCGAGCTGCAGGGCGGCGATACGCTGCGTGTCGATGTCGGCGCGCGCTCGGAACTCGCCCTGCTGCAGCCGGGCACGCCGGTGATCGCGCGCTGGCCCGCCGGCAGCGCCATCGTCTTTCCGGAGCCCGGCTGATGGCCGCCGCATCCCGCCGCGGCCAGCTGCCGCTGTCGCTGTCGCTGCTGCTGATCGCACCGCTGCTGTTGCTGCTGGCCTGGGCATTCTTTCTGCCGATCGGCAAGCTGCTGCTCACCAGCGTCACGGAACCGGCGCTGAGCCTCGACAACTACCGGCGGCTGTGGGTGGAGCCGCTGTACCGGCAGGTGATCGTCCGCACGCTGTGGATCGCGCTGGTCTGCACCGTGTCCGCCTTGCTGCTGGGCTACCCGATCGCGGCGCTGATGGCGCGGCCCGGGCATCGCGGCGCCAAGATCGCGCTGGTCTGCGTGATGATCCCGCTCTGGACCTCAGCGCTGATCCGCTCCTACGCCTGGATCATGCTGATGCAGCGCAAGGGCGTCATCAACTCCCTGCTGCTGGCCTGGGACCCGGAAGCCAAACCCTGGACCATGCTCTACACCAATGGCGCGGTGCTGATGGCCATGACCCACGTGCTCTTGCCCTTCATGGTGTTGCCCATCGCCTCGGCACTCGGCAGCATCTCGCCCGACCTGCCGCGCGCGGCGCTGAACCTCGGCGCCGGGCGGGTGCGGACCTTCTTCTCCGTCACACTGCCGCTCAGCCTCCCGGGCGTCTTCGCCGGCTGCCTGCTGGTCTTTGTCATGTCGCTCGGCTTCTACGTCACTCCCGCGCTGGTGGGCGGTCCGCAGACGCTGATGATCGCGACCCTGATCGCCGAGCAGGCGACCACGCTGCTGAACTGGCCCTTCGCCGGCGCCATCTCCTGCGTGCTGCTGGTGATGTCGCTGGGGCTGACCGTCGCCTTCAAGCGCCTGCTGCGGCTGGACCGGGTGGTGGCCCATGACTAGGCGCACCGGCCCCTGGGAATGGGCCTTCCTGGCGCTTTGCGCGGTCATCCTCGTCTTCCTGATGATCCCGACGCTGCTGATCCTGCCAATGTCGGTCAGCCCGACCGAGAGCCTCGCCTTCCCGCCGCGCGGCTTCTCGCTGAAATGGTACGAGACCTTCTTCGGCGACCCGGAATGGGTGGCGGCGACGCTGTTCTCGCTGGAGATCGCGGCCTGGACCACGCTGTGCAGCTCGGTCATCGGCACCATGGGCGCCATCGCCCTGGTGCGCGGCCGCCTGCCCGGGCGGCAAACGCTGGAAGCGCTGCTGCTGGCCCCGCTGATCGTGCCGCACATCATCGTCGCCATCGCGGTCTACCTGCAGTTCGCGCCGCTGGGGCTGACCGGCACGCGGCTCGGCTTCGTGCTGATCCACACGGCGCTGGCGGTGCCCTACGTGGTGCTGGTGGTGTCCGCCGCCTTGCAACGCCTGCCGCCCTCGCTGGAAATGGCGGGGCTGAACCTCGGTGCCTCCCGGCTGCGCTGCTTCTGGTCCATCACCATGCCGCTGATCGGCCCCGCCATCCTGGCCGGCGCGGTGTTCGCGGCGCTGGCCTCGTTCGACGAGACGGTGGTGTCCTTCTTCATCTCCGGCATCGAGCACAAGACCATCACCCGCAAGATGTTCGAGGACATCGAGTTCAACGTGTCGCCGGTCATCGCCGCCGCCTCCACCGTCTTTGTCGTCGGCACCGTGGCGCTGATGTGGTTCGCCGACATGGCCAAGCGCGCCGCCGCCCGCCGGGGTGCGCAGTGAGCGGGGACGCTGGCGTGGAAGCCGCCTTGCGGGCGGCGCTGGCCGGGGCCGGCATTTCCCTGCCGCCCGACCGGATGGCGGCGACGGTCGCCGACGCGCTGGCGCTGCACCGCCATGTGCTGCTGATCCGCGCCGCCTGCCCGGCGGAGGCGCCCCTGCCGCTCGGCTACCGCCCGCCGGGGGCGGCGTGAGCCTGCTGGCACTGTCCGTTTCGCAGCTCGGCCAGGGGCTGCGCCGCGGCGCCTTTTCCGCCGAGGAGGTGACCCGCGCCGCCCTCGGGCGCATCGCCGCGCTGGACGGCACCCTGCACGCCTTTGTGCGGGTGGAGGAGGACGCCGCTCTCGCCGCCGCCCGCGCGGCGGATGCCGAGCTGCGCGGCGGCCACGACCGCGGCCCGCTGCACGGCATCCCCTACGCCACCAAGGACATCTTCGACGTCGCGGGCCTGCCCACCACCTGCCAGTCCCGCCTGCGGCTGGACCACGTGGCGCCGGCGGACGCGGCGGTGACGGCGCGGCTGCGCGCCGGCGGCGCGGTGCTGCTGGGCAAGCTCGCCACCTTTGAGTTCGCGCTCGGCGGCACCAGCTTCGACCTGCCCTTCCCCCCCGCGCGCAACCCGTGGAACACGGACCACATTCCCGGCGGCTCCTCCTCCGGGTCCGCCGCCGCCGTGGCGGCCGGGCTGCTGCGCGTCGCGACGGCGTCCTGCACCTCCGGCTCCATTCGCGGCCCGGCCGCCTGGTGCGGCGTCGCGGGGCTGAAGCCCAGCTTCGGCCGGGTGTCGCGGCGCGGCGTCTTCCCCCTGTCCTGGACCATGGACCACTGCGGGCCCATCGCCCGCAGCGTGGAGGACGCGGCCATCGCGCTGCAGAACATGGCCGGCCATGACCCGCTGGACCCCGGCAGCATCGACCACCCGGTGCCGGACTATCGCGCCGCGCTGGACAAGGGCGTGCGGGGCCTGCGCATCGGCGTGCCCCGCGCCTTTTTCGAGGATCAGCCGGCCCTGGCGCCAGATGCGCGCGCCGGCATCGCCGCCACGCTGGCACGGCTGCGGACCGCGGGCGCGGTGGTACGCGATGTGGCGCTGCCCGACCTGGCGCAGTTCATCGCCTGCAGCCGGGTGATCATGGCGGCGGAATCCTTCGCTATCCACCGCCGCGATCTGGCCCGCCGGCTGCACGACTACGGCGAGGCCGCCGCGGGCCGCTTCCTCCCCGGCGCCGGCATCGCGGCCGCCGACTACCTGGACGCGCAACGGCTGCGCGCGTCCCTCGCCGCCGCCGTCAGCGCCGCGCTGCGTGACAACGACGTGCTGGTGACCGCCATCTCGTTGGACACGGCGCCCTCCTTCGTCTCGCAGCTCGGCCCGGTGTCCTGGCCGCTGCAGGCCAGCCCCTTCAACGTTTCGGGCCACCCGGCGCTCAGCGTGCCGGTGGGCCTGGGCCGCGACGGGCTGCCGCTCGCCGTGCAGGTGGTCGGGCGCTTTTTTGACGAGGCGGGAGTGCTGCGCGCCGGCCGCGCGATAGAGCGCCTGACGGGCTGGGACGCTGTGCCACTACCTTCCATCGCCACCCCCTGATCATCCCGCGAGGCCCCGCCATGCCAGATCCCCGCCACCACCCCATCGACCAGCGCCTGCCCGGGTTGCTGCGCGCCGGCGGGCGCCTGCGCGGCGTGTTCAACGGCCTGCCCAGCCCCGCCATCGTGGAGATGTGCGGCCATGCCGGCTTCGACTTCGTGATCATCGACAACGAGCACGGCAGCGCCGACCTCGGCGACACCGAGCACATGCTGCGCGCCGCCCGCGCCGCCGGCATCATCCCCGTCGTGCGCTGCTTCGCCGCCGACATCCCCCGCGTGCTCGACATGGGCGCCAGCGCGGTGCAGGTGCCGATGGTCCAGGATGCGGCAGAGGCCCGGGCGCTGGTGGACATGGTGCGCTACCCGCCGCTGGGCCGCCGCGGTGCCGCCTTCAGCAACCGCGCCGCCGGCTACGGCGCCTTCGGCGGCGACGCCCACACCGCTTGCAGCAATGCCGGCGTGGCGCTGATCGCGATGATCGAAACGCCGGAAGCCATTGGCCGCGCGGCGGAGATCGCGGCTGTGGATGGCGTGGACGGCGTGTTCATCGGCCCCAACGACCTCGCCCACGCCATGGGCCATGGCAGCGACTGGAGCGTGGCCGCGGTGCAGCAGGCGATCTCGGCCGGGCTGTCGGCGGTCTCGGGCGCCGGCAAATGCCCGGGTATCATCGCCCTGAACCCCGCGGACGAGGACCGCTACGCGGCCATGGGCGCGCGCTTCTTCGCCAATGTCACCACGTCGCTGATCACGCGCGCCTTCGTGGCTGCGGCCCGCCCGGCGGAACAGGCCACCGCGCGTTACTGACCGCCGGCCCCTGAACGCGTAGAGTTCCAGAGCATTCTCAGAGAAGACTGGCGCGCCCAAGGGACTCGGGATTCTGCCCCCAAATTTGCGGGTTGGCGAATGGAACGCCCGTGCTCGGCACAAAGAGCTATCAACGAGTATTAACAGCTCACACCGAGACCTCGGTACGCCCCCTCCCGCCCATTTGGCATGATATCCCGTACTCGAAGATTTTCGTCTCTGCATCAGCTACCGTACGAACCAGATTCTCAGGTTTAGAAACAGGTTGAGTTTGTGCCCGTGAATGACGCCGCAAGGCGTTCGGTTCGGGCGGCTGAGCGCAGCCATCTGCCGTAGCGACCCGACATCCGCGCTGCCGACAAAGCCTTTTGACATCGCACTCTCAAGTGCGCAGAGAGTGCCAGTGGGTGTCTACCCGTCAGTTAGCGATATCGGCCAAGGCGAGCTTGGTTTCGTAATCGGCTTCGGTCTTGTCGCGGATCTCGGCCTCGGTGACGCCCGGGGCCAGTTCCACCAGCGTCATCCGCCCCTGCGCGCGGTCGATGCTGAAGACGGCCAGTTCCGTGATCACCACGTCCACCACCGCCTTGCCGGTCAGCGGCAGGGTGCAGGCCTTCAGCAGCTTGGGCTTGCCGCCGGCGGTGTGCTCCATCAGCACCACCACCTTCTTGACGCCGGCTACCAGGTCCATGGCGCCGCCCATGCCCTTGACCATCTTGCCCGGGATCATCCAGTTCGCCAGGTCGCCGTTGCCCGCCACCTGCAGCGCGCCGAGGATCGACAGGTCGATATGCCCGCCGCGGATCATCGCGAAGCTGTCAGCCGAGGAAAAGAAGCTCGTGGTCGGCAGTGCCGTCACCGTCTGCTTGCCGGCGTTGATCAGGTCCGCGTCCTCGTCCCCCTCAAAGGGAAACGGCCCCATGCCGAGCATGCCGTTCTCGGATTGCAGCTGCACCGACACGCCGTCGGGGATGTGGTTGGCCACCAGCGTCGGGATGCCGATGCCGAGGTTGACGTAGAAGCCGTCCTGCAGCTCGCGCGCCGCGCGGGCCGCCATCTCATCACGGGTCCAGGCCATGGGCGGGCTCCTCAGGCGACGTTGCTGTGGGCGGGGTTGAGGTCGGTCACGCGCTTGCGCGTGGTGCGCTGCTCGATCCGCTTCTCGTAGTTGGCCGGCACGCGCACGATGCGCTTCACGTAGATGCCCGGCGTGTGGATGTGGTCGGGGTCGATCTGCCCGGGCTCCACCAGCTCCTCCACCTGCACGATGGTCATGCGCGACGCGGTGGCCATCATCGGGTTGAAGTTGCGCGCCGTCTTGCGGAACACCAGGTTGCCTTCCGTGTCGGCCTTCCAGGCGTGGATGATGGCAAGGTCCGCCATGATGCCGCGCTCCATCACGTAGTGCTCGCCGTCGAACTCGCGGGTTTCCTTGCCCTCGGCCACCGCCGTGCCGTAGCCGGTCTTGGTGAAGAAGGCGGGGATGCCGGCGCCGCCGGCGCGGATGCGCTCGGCCAGCGTTCCTTGGGGGTTGAACTCGATCTCCAGCTCGCCCGCCAGGAACTGCTTGGCGAAGGTGGCATTCTCGCCGACGTAGGAGGAGATCATCTTGCGGATCTGCCGCGTTTCCAGCAGCAGCCCCAGCCCGGCGCCGTCGATGCCCGCGTTGTTGGACACCACCGTCAGGTCCTTCACGCCGGAATCGCGGATCGCCTCGATCAGCAGGGTCGGGATGCCGCTCAGCCCGAAGCCGCCCGAATGGATCAGCATGCCATCCCGCAGCACGCCCTCCAGCGCCGCCCGCGCATCGGGGTAGATCTTCCGCATGATTTCGCTCCTCCGTCATTGTCGTTTCGGCATTGCCGGCATCGCAGGCGTGGCTAGGACATCCAGAGCCCGCCGGTGATGTTGACCGCCTGCCCCGTCATGTAGTCAGCCTCATCCGAGACCAGGAAGGCTACCACGCGTGCAATATCCTGTGGGTAGCCCGGCCGGCGCAGCGGTATGCCCTTTGCCCGGGCTTCGACGTCGGGCAGGCCCTGACGCCGGTTCAGTTCCTCGGCTTCGGTTCGCATCTGCGTGTCGACGATGATGCCAGGGCAGACCGCGTTCACGCGGATGCCATGCGCGGCCATCTCGCCAGCGAGGCTCTGGGTCAGGCCGATGATCGCGAACTTGCTGGCGCTGTAGGCAGAGTGGTTCGGCACGCCCTTCTTGCCCGTCCAGGACGACATGTTCACGATCGCGCCACGCCGCCGCGCGACCATCTGCGGCAGCGCCGCATGGCAGACATGGAAGGTGCCATCCAAGTTGACGGCGAGCGTCTCGCGCCAGGTTTCCGCACTCGTTTCCAGAAAGGGCGCGGTACGCAGGATACCCGCATTGTTCACCAGGATATCGACCGCGCCCAGGGCGACCGTCAGCGCCGCCACGGCCCGCGTCACGTCCTCCGGTCGCTCCACGCCGCCGACCGCCACGGCCGCCGGTACGCCCGCGGCCCGCACCAGCGCCGCCGTCTGCTCGGCGCCCGCCGCATCCCGGTCGAGAATGCCGACGGCGCAGCCCTCCTCCGCCAGGCGCGACGCGATGGCGCGCCCGATGCCGCCGCCGCCGCCCGTGACCAGGGCGACGCGGCCTTGCAGCCCGTACATCGCCATCAGCCGCGCGCGGCCGTGGCCGGCTGCGGCGCCGGGGCCGCGGCGGCCGGGCGGCTCACGCCGGCGCGGGCATAGTCGCGCGCCAGCCCATGGCGGTAGCGGCGCGGGTCCAGCTCCAGCCCGTAGCGCGGGCTGTGCGGGAACTGCTTCTCCGCCCAGGCATGGTCGTCGGCGATGGCGGCCAGCATGGCCTCGCGGCTCGGCAGCGTCACGGCGCCGCTGGCCACGGCCGCGATGTATTCGGACTGGTCGTCCATCATGCGGATGTTGCTGCCGCCGCTGACATCGAAGAAGCCGACGAAGTACAGGCCTGGCAGCGAGGGGTGACAGACCCGGTTGTATAGCGCGAGCCGCGTACCGGCGAGCGGCACGTGCTCCTCCGGCAGGTAGGGGAACTCGGTGCGATAGCCGGTGGCCGCGATGATGCTGTCGAACTGCTCCGCAGTGCCGTCCACGAAGCGCACCTCACGCCCCTCGATGGCCTGGATGCCGGGCTTCACCGCGATGCGCTTCCAGGCGATGTGCGAGATCAGCGTCGGGTGGCTGATCGGGTGGGTGCGGCCCTTGGGTGTGCGGAAGCCCCACTGTTCCATGCTGCCATGGAACATGCGCGTCAGCATGGAGCGGAACCAGATGCGCAAGCGCATCGGCACCCAGGGCTTCTCGACCAGCCCGAGGATGCGCGAGTTCGGCACGCCGAACATCATCCGCGGCATGATCAGCACCGGCGAGCGGGCGCAGAGCACCGTGCGCTCCGTCACCGTGCAGATGTCGGCCGCGATGTCCACGCCGCTGTTGCCCGGGCCGATCACCAGCACGCGCTTGCCGGCGAAGGGCTCCGGCACACGGTAGCCGTGGGCGTGCAGGTATTCGCCCGTGAAGGCCACGACCTCCGGCGGATGGCGCGGCACGCTCTGGTGCCCGGTGGCCACGACGACGCCGTCGAAGACCTCCTCCTCGCCGCTGTCCAGCCGCAAGGTGAAGCGGTCGTCCCCCGGCGCGATCGCGACCACGCGGCTGTTGAAGCGGATGCGCCGCGTCAGGTCGAAATGCGCGGCGTAGCGCTCGAAGTAGCGGTGCATGTCGCGGTGGTCGGGGTAGAGGCCCCCGTCCTCCGGCAGCGGGAAGTCACCAAAGGAGCTGACGCGGGCCTCCGAGTTGATGTGCAGCGAGCGGTAGGCCGGGCTCATCCCGCTGTCGTTCTCATAAACCCACAATCCGCCGATCTTGGAGCCGATCTCGAGGATCGTCACCTCGATCCCCCGCGCCAGCAGGTTCTTGGCGGCGCAGAGCCCGCCCGCGCCGGCGCCGATGACCGCGAAGCGCTTCATGTCCCCGTCCCCCGTCACAGATCGCCGATGGCGCAGGCGCTGTCGGCCCGCTGTCCGTAGAGCGCGTCCAGCCCGGCGGGGGCATCGGGCGCGCTCTTGATCACCTCCAGCGCCTTCCACGGGTCGGTGTATTGCGGCCGCACCTTCAGCACCACGGCGCGGTGCATCAGCTGGTGGTCCCATTCGCGAAAGAAGATCGGGAAATCGCCATCCTCGATCCGCACACCCTCCAGCGCCCGCACGATGGCGTCCGCCTGGGTGGAGCCCGCCTTCTCGATACCCGCCAGCATCAGCCGCATGGAGACGGCGGCGAGAAAGGAATTGGCATGCGGCGGGCGGCCCATCTTGGCGACATAGGCCTTGGTGAAGGCGTTGTCGGCCTCGGAGTTCTTCGGGTCCTCGTAGTGCCAGACCTTGCCGTAGATGCCCGAGGCCTGCTGCCCGGCATTGACGATGTCGGTATCGGTGATGATCGGGCTGCTGATGGGCGCGCCGTCCTTCATGCCGAAGTCGGCGTATTGCTTCAGCAGCAGCGGCAGGTCGTTGCCCGACAGCGCGGTCACCACCACGTCCGGCCGCGCCTGGCGGATCTTCAGGATGAAGCCGGAAAAGTCGGAGGTGCCGAGCGGCGTCTTGTCGTAGCCCACCTGCTGGCCGCCGGCAGCGTCCAGGAAGGCCTTGTAGGCGGCATAGACATCCTGACCGAAGGCATAGTCCGGCATCAGGAAGTACCAGCGCTTGCCGCGTTCCAGCAGCACCGGCGCGATGGCGCGCACCGCGACGGGCGCGGGGGCGTTGCAGCGGAAGGTGTAGCGGTTGCAGTCCTTGCCCGTCAGCGTCGTGGCGCCGCTGAGCGTGATGAAGGGCATCTTGGCGCGCTTGGCGAGGGCGGACAGCGCCAGCGCCGTGGCGCCGCTGGCGCCGCCCAGCACGGCGGTGACTTTCTCCTCCTCGATCAGCTTCTGCATGTTCTGCTGGGCGCTTTGCGGGTTCGGGTCATCCAGCCAGATGGTTTGCACCGGCCGGCCCAGCACGCGCGCCCCCGCCTGCTCCAGGATCAGCTGCGCGCCCGCCGCGGCGCCCGCGCCGAGATCGGCGAAGGTGCCCTGCTTCGGATAAACCAGGCCGATCCTGATGGCCTCGCCGCCCTGCGCGCGGCCGATGGCCGGGCGTAACAGCGCCGCCGCCGCCAGCCCCGCCACGACCTGCCGCCGCCCCGGCCCGTGATTCACCTGCGCCATGCCTTGCTCCCTGTCGCCTTCGCGGCGCTCGTTGATTTCGTTTGTCATGCCTCGACCACGCCCAAGAGCCGCGCCTGCAGCGCGTGGTCCGCCGCGAAATCCGCGCTGGGGCCGGCATGCGCCACGCGGCCATTGACCAGCACGTAGACCCGCTCGACCACCGGCAGCACCTTCTCGGCATGGTGCTCCACCAGGATGATGGCGCGCTCGCCGCGCAGCCGCAGGATGGCCTCGGTCAGCTCCGCCACGATGGCCGGCGCCAGTCCCTCGAAAGGCTCGTCCAGCAGCAGCAGCCGGCTCGGCGTCATCAGCGCGCGGGCGATGGCGCCCATCTGCCGCTCGCCGCCCGACAGGTTCTCCGCCGCCACGGAAGCGCGCTCGCGCAGCCGGGGGAACAGCCGGAAGGCATCCTCCAGCGAGGCGCCGCCCGGGCGCGCGGCGATCAGCAGGTTGTCCCGCACCGTCAGGTTGGGAAACAGCCGGCGCCCTTCCGGCACCAGGGCGATGCCGCGGTGGTTGATGGCATAGGTGGGCTGCCCCTGGACCGGCTTTCCCTGCAGCAGGATGCGCCCTTCCGTCACCGGCACGGTGCCGGTGATGGCGCGCAGCAGCGTGGTCTTGCCGACGCCGTTGCGGCCCAGCAGCGCGACCGCTTCGCCGGGGCGGACCAGCAGGTCGATGCCGTCCAGCACCTTGCTGCCGCCATAGCCGGCGACCAGCCCCTCCACCCGCAGCAATTCCTCGCCTGCCTGAGACGGTACGGCGGGGGCTGCCAAGGGCGGCGCGGCCGATACCGCCGGCGCCTCACCCGACTTGCCGAGATAGGCGGCGATCACCGCCGGGTCCCCCACCACGGCGGACGGCGGCCCGTCGGCGATCAGCCGCCCCTGGTGCAGCACGGAAATGCGGTCGGACAGCGCCACCACGCGGTCGAGGTCGTGCTCCACCAGCAGCACCGCGTGGCTGGTGGCGAGCTGGCGGATGAGGCGGGACACGACCACGCGGTCGGCCTCCGCCAACCCCGCCAGCGGCTCGTCCAGCAGCAGCAGCTTGGCGTCGGTGGCCAGGGTGACGGCGATCTCCAGCAACCGGCGCGCGCCATGCGGCAGGCTGTCGGCAGTCTCGCCGGCGCGCGCCTCCAACCCCACGGCGGCCAGCAACGACCAGCTTTCCTCGTTGATCTCGCGCAGCGCATGGGCGTCGCGCCAGATGCCGTGGCGGTGCGGGCTGCGGGCCTGCACGGCGAGGCGGACATTCTCGAAGGCGGTCAGGTGCGGGAAGATGGAAATGATCTGAAAGGAGCGCGCCAGCCCCAGCCGGGCGCGGCGGTGTACCGCCATGCGGGTGACGTCAGTGCCGAGAAAGCGGATCTCCCCGGCATTCGGCGGCAGGATGCCGGTCAGCATGTTGAAGAAGGTGGTCTTGCCGGCGCCATTGGGGCCGATCAGGCTGTGCAGCTGGCGGGGCATGACGTCGAGGTCGATCTCGCGCGCCACATGCAGCGAGCCGAAGTGGCGGCTGAGGCCGCGGATGGTCAGCAGCGGCACCGCCGGGTCCAGGGCGGCGCCATCGGCGGCGACGTAGGGGCGGATGGCGGCGGGGCGGGGCGGCAGGCCGGGGCGCACCAGGCTCCAGCCGCCGCGGCCCGTGGCGCGGCGCAGCAGGCCGTGCAGCCCCTCGGGCGCGGCCAGCGCGAAGACGATCAGTACCGGCGCGAAGACCAGCCACCAGTTCTCCAGCAGCGCGCTCAGCCAGTCCTCCAGCAGGATGAAGACGGCGGCGCCCCAGAGCGGGCCGAGGGCGTGGTGCACGCCGCCGATCACCACCATCAGCAAGGCGTCGCCGGCATGCTGCCAGCTCAGGTTGTTGGGGTAGGCGCCCTGCAGCATCAGCGCCAGCAGCCCGCCGGCGAAGCCGACAAAGCTGCCGGTCAGCACGAAGCCCACCAGCTTCAGCCGGAAGGTGTCGTAGCCCAGGCTCGCCATCCGTGCCTCGTTGTCCCGCACCCCCTGGAAGGCGCGGCCCAGCGGCGCATGCACCAGCCGCCACAGCAGCCACAGGCAGAGCACGACCGAGGCCATCGCGAAGAGGTGGAAGGACAGCGCGTTTGGCAGCAGCGGCCGGGGTAGGTTCTGCAGCCCGTTCTCGCCGCCGGTCAGCGCCGTCCAGCGGAACACCACCTCGAAGACGATCTGCGAGGCGGCGAGCGTCAGCAGCGAGAAATACAGACCGCGCCGCCGCAGCACCACCAGCCCCAGTACGACGGAAAAGACCAGCGAGAACAGCAGTGCGGCCAGCAGCCCCATCGCCTCGTTGCCCGCGACATGCTGCATGGCCAGCGCCGCCACGTAGCTGCCGCAGCCGAAGAACACCGAGGCGCCGAACGGCGTCAGCCCCACATAAGCGATCAGCAGGTTCACGCCGGCGCCGTAGAGCATGTAGATGCCGATCTGCGTGACGCGCGACAGCGGGATGCCGGCCAGCACCGCCAGCACGGACATCGCGGCCAGCGCCAGCCCGGCCCAGAGCGCCGGGTTGCGGGTGAGGCGCGTCACTCGAAGCGCTCCCACCGCTCGCCCAGCAGCCCGCGCGGGCGCAGCAGCAGCACCAGCGCCATCAGCCCGTACATGGCGGCAGAGGAGGCCTCGGGCCAGAACTGCACGGCGAGCCCCGTCACCAGCCCCACCATCAGCCCCGCCAGGATGGCGCCGCCATAGGAGCCGAGGCCGCCGATCGTCACCACTACGAAGGCCGGCATGATGGCGCCGGCGGCCATGGAGGGCGTGACGCTCCACAGCGGCGCCGCCAGCACGCCGGCGACGCCCGCCAGAAGGCAGCCCAGGCCGAAGGCGCCGGTCAGGACACGGGGGAAGTTGATGCCGAGCAGCCCCACCATCTCCGGGTCGCGGCTGCCGGCGCGCAGGATGCGGCCGAAGGGCGTGCGCACCAGCAGCAACCAGAGCAGCGCCAGCAGCAGCACCGTGACCACCACCACCGCCAGGCGATACTGGGTGATCAGGAAGGGCCCGTATTCCAGGAAGCCGCGCAGGAACGGCGGCGGCGAGAAGGGATAGCTGCGGGTGCCCCAGGCGAGGCGGATCAGCGCCTCTAGGAACAGCGCCAGAGCAAAGGTGAGGACGATAACGGTCAGCGGCTCGCGCCCGTAGAGGCGGCGGATCAGCGTGAGCTCGACCAAGGCGCCGACCACGCCCACCGCGAAGGGCGCCAGCAGCACCGCCCACCAGCCGAACTGCGCCTGCAGGCTGACGGTGAAATAGGCGCCGAGCGCGAAGAAGGCGCCATGCGCGAAGTTGACGATGCCAAGCAGCCCGAAGATGACCGAAAGGCCGACCGCGATCAGCACATAGACGAAGCCGAGCACCAGCCCGTTGACCGCCTGCGCCAGGACGAGGTCAAGCATCGCGCATCTCTGCTCGGGCACGCCGTTCAGCCGGACGGCAGGCAACTGGCCGCACGCGATCCTCCCCCAAGGCCTTGATTGCCGGATCAACTTCCTGGTGGACAGCCCGACTTACCGTTTAGTATCTTATCGGACCAAAGCGTTCGTCAAGCCTGTTGTTGCGACGACAGGTCCGGGCGGAAGCCCTCACAAAGAGCCCATGGGATGCGCCATGAATGACACTGTGCCAGACCGCGGCCGGGCGGATTGCGACGCCGTGGTGGTGGGGGCGGGCTTCGCGGGCCTCTACATGCTGTATCGCCTGCGCCAGCTCGGCCTGACGGCGCGGGGCTTCGAGGCGGGCAGCGGCGTCGGCGGCACCTGGTACTGGAACCGCTACCCCGGCGCGCGCTGCGACGTGGAAAGCCTGCAGTATTCCTATTCCTTCTCGGATGAGCTGCAGCAGGACTGGGAATGGACCGAGCGCTACCCGGCGCAGGCCGAGATCCTGCGCTACATCGAGCACGCCGCCGAACGCTTCGACCTGAAGCGGGACATCCGGTTCGAAACCCGCGTCACCGCCGCCACCTTCGACGAGGCGGCGAAGCTCTGGCACGTCGAGACCGACAAAGGCGACCGCGTCTCGGCCCGCTTCTGCATCATGGCGACCGGCGCGCTGTCCGCCGCCAAACGGCCCGAGATGCCGGGGCTGGAGGAGTTCGGGGGCCGCTGGTACCACACCGGCAGTTGGCCGCATGAGCCAGTGGACTTCACCGGCCAGCGCGTCGCGGTGATCGGCACCGGCTCTTCCGGCATCCAGACCATCCCGGTGGTGGCGAAGCAGGCCGCGCATCTCACCGTGTTCCAGCGCACGCCGAACTTCAGCATCCCCGCCTGGAACGAACCGCTGGCGCCGGAGAAGCAGGCCGCCTGGAAGGCGAACTACGCGGAGCACCGCGCCCGCGCGCGCGACACCCGCTCCGGCATCCTCTACGAGTACAGTCAGCGCGGCACCTTCGACGTTGAGGAGCCAGAGCGGCAGGCAGAGTACGAGCGCCGCTGGGGCCGTGGCGGCGCCAACTACACCCATGCCTTCAACGACATCTTTGTGCGTCCCGAGGCTAACGAGGCCGCCGCCGACTATGTGCGCACCCGCATCCGCGCCATCGTGCGAAACCCGGAGGTGGCCGAGGCGCTGGTGCCCAAGGACCACCCGATCGGCACCAAGCGCATCTGCGTCGATACCGACTACTACGACAGCTTCAATCGCGACAACGTCTCGCTGGTCGATGTCCGCCGGACGCCGATCGAGCGGGTGACGCGTGAGGGCCTGCGCACGACGGAACGGGACTACCCGTTCGACAGTATCATCTTCGCCACCGGCTACGATGCCGTGACCGGTGCACTGGACCGCATCGCCATCCGCGGGCGCGGCGGCGAGGCGCTGCGCGACAAGTGGCGGGACGGGCCGAAGACCTATCTCGGCATCATGATCGCGGGCTTTCCCAACTTCTTCATCATCACCGGCCCGGGCAGCCCCTCGGTGCTGACCAACGTGGTGGTCGCCATCGAGCAGCATGTCGGCTTCGTGGCCGACTGTCTGGCGCATCTGCAGTCGCACGGCATCGCCACCATCGAGGCCGAGCCGGAAGCGGAGGAGAACTGGGTTGCCCACGTCAACGAGGTGGCGGACCGCACGCTCTTCCCGGTCGCCAACTCCTGGTACATGGGCGCCAACGTGCCGGGCAAGCCGCGCGTCTTCCTGCCCTATGTCGGCGGCTTCGGGAACTACACCCGGATCTGCGAGGAGGTGGTGCGCGACAACTACCGGGGCTTCCGCGTGGGCTGACGGATCAGTCGATCCGCGCACCCGAGTCCCGCACCACCCCCTGCCACCGCTCGCGCTCCCGGCCCACGAAGGCCGCGGTGTCCTCGGGTGTCGAGGACACCGCCCGGCCGCCGGCGCGCAGGAAGCGCTGCTGCATGGCGGGGTCGGCAGTGATCTGGCGCACCGCCTCGGCCAGCTTCGCCACCACCGCCGGCGGCGTACCGGCGGGGAAGGCGAAGGCGCCCCAGGTCGGCACCTCCATCCCCGCCATGCCGGCCTCGGCCATGGTCGGCACCTCCGGCAGCGTCGGCCAGCGCTGCGCGGCGGCGACCGCGATGGCGCGCACCTTCCCCTCCCCCAGCAGCGCTGTATAGGTCGCGACGTTGTCCACCGCGAAGTCCAGCGTGCCGCTGGCGAGGTCCAGCACCCGCTGCCCGCCCTCGCGATAGGGCACGTGCTGCGCGCGGAATCCCGCCTTGCGGTAGAACAGCTCGCCCGCCAGGTGCGGCGTCGTGCCAGCGCCGGCGGAACTGAAGGTGGTACCGTTAGGGCGTGCCCTGGCCCAGGCGATGAACTCGGCCAGCGTGCGGGACGGGTTCTTCTCCGACACGAACAGGCAGTTGGCCCCTTCCCAGATCAGCGTCGCGGGCGTGAAGTCGCGCGCCGGATCGTAGGGCAGCTTGGCATAGAGGAACTGGTTGATAGTCAGCGTGCCGATGGTCGCGGCGTTGATCGTGTAGCCGTCCGGCGCCGCGCGGGCCGCCGCCTCGGTGCCGATGTTGCCGCCGGCGCCGACGCGGTTCTCGCAAACGAAGGGCTGGCCGAGCCTCACCTGCAACTGCTCCGCCAGCATCCGTACCAGCACATCGTGGGAGGCCCCGGCGCCGAAGGGGATGACGATGCGCACCGGCCGTTCCGGCCAGCCGCCCTGCGCGGCGGCGAGGCGCGGCATGGCGCAACCCGCCGCCACGCCCAGCACCGCGCGGCGGCGCCACAGGCTGTCCTTCACCATGGTGTCGTTCCTTCCCTGGTCGGCGTGGCCTTCGGGCCTTGAACCGTTGGGCAGGATTAGATACCGATAAGTAGGAGACTCGCCAGCGCAAAGTGGGTCCGGGGAAAGGAAGCGTCCATGGCCTATACCGTCGGCGACTTGGTGGCGGAATTCCTGGCGGCGGCGGGGGTGGAGACCGCCTTCGGCATCGTCTCCGTCCACAACATCCCCGTGCTGGACGGCATCGGCCGGCGCAACGCCATCCGCTTCGTCCCCGCGCGTGGCGAGATGGGCGCGGGACACATGGCGGATGGCTTGGCGCGCGCTTCCGGCGGTCTCGGCGTGGTGATCAGCAGCACCGGCCCAGGCGCGGCCAATACCGTGCCGGGGCTGGTGGAGGCGGGCTTTGCCGGCAGTCCCGTGCTGCACATCACCGGCCAGACCGCGACGTGCCTGCTGGACCGCGACAGCGGCGCGGTGCACGACCTGCCGGGCCAGGGCGCCATGCTGGCCGCCGTCTGCAAGTCCGTCCACCGCATCCGCGCGCCGGAGGAGGCCTTCGGCGCCCTGCTGGCCGCCGCCGCCGATGCCCTGGCCGCGCCGCGCGGGCCGGTGACCGTCGAGATCCCAGCCGACCTGCAGCGCGCCGAGGTGCGGCGCCCGGCGGCGCTGGACCGGCTGGCGCTGCCCAGCCGGAGCGCGCCGCCCGCCGAGGCCGAGCTGGATGCCGCCGCCGAGCTGCTGGCCTCCGCCCGGCGGCCGATGCTCTGGCTGGGCAACGGCGCCTGCGAAGCGGGCGCGGGGGCGGGCGCGCTGCTCGACCTCGGCTTCGGTGCCGTCAGCTCCTGGAACGGCCGCGGCATCGTGGCGGAGGACGACCCGCGCACGCTGGGCGCCCTGCACGGCAACGGCGCGCCGGAAGTTCTGGAATTCTACGAGGGCGTCGATGCCATGCTCGTGGTCGGCTCCCGCCTGCGCGGGCACGAGATGCTGGATGGCGCCTTGAAGCTGCCGGAGCGGCGGGTGCAGGTGGACCTGAACCCGCGCGCCAGCGGCCGCACCTACCCTTCCGAGCTCTTCGTCTGCGGCGATGCCGGACTGGTGCTGGAGGGGCTGCGGCAACGCCTGGCCGGTCGGCTGCAAGTGGACCCCACCTTCGGCGACGATATCGCCGCCGTCCGCCGCCGCGCCAGCGAGAGCTACCGGGCATCCCTCGGACCCTATGCCAGCTTCCCGGCGCAGTTGCGCGCCGCCATGCCGCGCGACGCGCTCTGGGTGCGCGACGCCACGGTGGCCGGCGCCACCTGGGCGCACCGGCTGATGCCGGTCTATGGCCCGCGCGATTCCATCCATCCCGTGGGGGCGGGCATCGGGCCGGGCCTGCCGCTCGGCATCGGCGCCGCGCTGCATGCCGGGCGCAGCGGCCGCAAGACGGTGATGCTGGCGGGCGACGGCGGCTTCGCGATGAACATGACCGAGCTCTGGACGGTGGTGCAGGAACAGGCCGACCTGTGCATCATTGTGATGAACGACGGCATCTACGCCGCCATCGGCCATATCCAGGATACCTTTCAGGAGGGCCGGCGCTTCTTCGGCGAGCTGCGGGGGCCGGACCTGCAGGGGCTGGCGCAGCTCGCCGGCATGCCCGCCTGGCGCGTGGACCGGGCGGAGGACTTCGGCGCCGCCGTGGCGCGGGCCATCGCCGTGCCCGGGCCGGCGCTGGTGGAGGTCAACATGCATGCCATCGGCCCCGCCCCCGCCTATGGCGTGTACCGCCGCCCAGCGGCCGCGGCATGAACCCGGCCGAGCAGGGCTGGCGGCAGCAGGACGACCCCGGCCTGCCGGTCTTCTTCCGCCCGCTCTGGACCCGCGCGGAGGGCGAGGCGGTGGCCTTCGGCTTCCAGACCCGGCCGGAGCACTTCAACGGGCGCGACATGGTGCATGGCGGCATCATGGCGCTCTTCGCCGACCACGCGCTAGGCATGACGGTGCGCCGCGCGGTAGAGGCGGCGCCCGCCGCCACCATCCAGCTCGACATCCGCTATATCGGCGTCACCCGCCCCGGCAGCTTCGTGGAGGTGCGGGCGGAGGTGCTGCGGCGCACCCGCTCCATCGTCTTCGTGCGCGGGCTGGTGACGGCGGGGGACACGCTGGTCGCCTCCGCCGAGGGCGTCTGGAAGCTGTTGGCGGGTCCGCCCCGGTGAGGCTAGAGCGCGCGGGCCAGCGCCGGGTCGGGGCGCGCCTCGCCGCGCTCGATGCGCCGCACGATCTCGTCCACCTGTGCGTGCAGCCCGGCCTCGACGCCGAACTCCTGGCCGCGCCGCGCCACCAGCCCGTTGATCATCGCGCTTTCGGTCCGCCGCCCCTTCAGGATGTCCTGGCCCATGGAGGGGCGCTGCGAATCGCCGCGCTTCTCCACCACCTCCAGGATCTGCGCGATGACCGCCTGCATCGCCGCCGGCTCCGCCTCCGCCCGCGCCAGCAGGTCGAGGTCCAGCCCGCTCATCGGCTCCAGTGCCAGCCCCATGGCGCGGCCGACCCGCACCGACTGGCTACCGAGGCGGATGGAGAGCGCGCGCACCGCCGGGTCGTAGTCCCGTTCCTTGCTGCTCATCCCCGTCATGGCGCAGACGCCGTTACGCATGGCGTTGATGGTCAGCTTCGACCAGCGCTCGCCCCACAGGTTTGTGGTGACGCCGGCGCTGTCCCCCAGGGCGCAAAGGGCGGCGATGCGC
Organism: Roseomonas haemaphysalidis; assembly: GCF_017355405.1. Taxonomy (NCBI): domain Bacteria; kingdom Pseudomonadati; phylum Pseudomonadota; class Alphaproteobacteria; order Acetobacterales; family Roseomonadaceae; genus Roseomonas; species Roseomonas haemaphysalidis. The sequence continues at coordinate 1,420,430 of NZ_CP061177.1, read as the reverse complement.
CGTGCGCGCGGCGTGACGCGCCCATGCGCCTCGCCCACCACCAGACCCAGCTTGTCGCCCGTGGCGCGCAGCGAGTTGCGCTCGATCCGCCCCGGCGCCACCAGCTCCGCTGCCAGCACGTTGACCGAAAGCCCCAGCACCCGCCCCCATCCGGTCACGGCGGCGATGCTGTCCTCGTTGATGCTGTTCTGCGCCGAGACGATGCAGCCGTCCGGCGCCAGGTAGGGCAGCACCAGCGCGGTGGCCCAGGCCGTGTCATAGGATTTCACGGAGATGAAGGCGATGTCGAAGGGGGCTTCCCGCACCAGCTGCGGCACGTCCGAGATGTGCAGCGCGCGCACCGGCGTGCGGAAGGATTCGCCCGCCTCCATCATGCGGATGTCCAGCCCGTCGCGCTGCATCGCCATGACATGCTGGGGCCAGGCATCCACCAGCACGGGCGCATGCCCTGCCCGCGCCAGATAGGCGCCGAGATAGCCGCCCACCGCGCCGGCGCCGATAATGATGACCCGCTCGCTCATGCCGCCCTCCCCTATTTTGCCTGTATCATCTTCCCCCGCCCGGGCATGGCAAGCACCGAATCGAAAGGTTCTTGCCAATGACTGCTGATTCCACGACCCTGCCGCGCCGCATGCGCGGCATCCTGTCGCTGGAGGACCTGGAGCCGGCGGCACGCCGCTTCCTGCCGCGCCCCGTCTTCGCCTATGTCTCGGGCGGCGCGGAAAGCAACTGGTCGCTGCGTGACAACCGCGCCGCCTTCGCCGAATACGGCCTCCGCCCCGCCACGCTGATCGACGTTTCCGCCCGCAGCCTCGCCACCCCGCTGCTGGGGCAGGATTACGCCACGCCCTTCGGCATCGCGCCCATGGGGTTCAGCGCCCTGGCCGCCTATCGCGGCGACCTGGTGTTGGCACAAGGCGCGGCGGCGGCCGGCATCCCGATGATGCTGAGCGGCGCCTCGCTGATCGCCATGGAAGCGGTGATCCGCGCCAACCCGCGCGCCTGGTTCCAGGCCTACCTGCTGGGCGACATGGCGCGCATGGAAGGCCTCGTGAACCGCGCCGCCGCAGCCGGCTTCGGCACCCTGGCGGTGACGGTGGACGTGCCGGTGCTGGCCAACCGCGAGAACAACGTCCGCGCCGGCTTCTCCGCCCCGCTGCGCCCCTCCGCGCGGCTGGCCTGGGACGGCATGATGCGCCCCGCCTGGACGCTGGGCACCTTCCTGCGCACCCTGCGTCGCCACGGCATGCCGCATTTCGAGAATGCCGGCCCCGCGCGCGGCGCCCCCCTGCTGTCCCGCACCGAGCCGCGTGACCTGGCGCAGCGCGACCACCTGGACTGGCGGCGGCTGGAGCGCGTGCGGCAGCTCTGGCGCGGCCCACTGGTGATCAAGGGCATCCTGACGGCGGAGGATGCGCGGCGGGCGCGGGACAGCGGCGCCGATGCGGTGGTGGTGTCCAACCACGGCGGGCGGCAGCTGGACGGCGCCATCTCGCCCCTGCGCGCGCTGCCAGAGGTGGTGGAGGCCGCGGGGCCCCTGCCCGTGATCCTGGACAGCGGCATCCGCCGCGGCACCGACGTGCTGAAGGCCCTGGCGCTGGGGGCCAGCTTCGTGTTCGTCGGCCGCCCTTTCCTGTACGCCGCGGCGCTGGGCGGCGAGGCTGGGCTGCGCCACGCCATCTCCCTGCTGGCCGAGGAGGTGTCGCGCGACATGGCGCTGCTCGGCGTCACCGCCACCGGCCAGCTCGGGCCCCACCACCTGCTGCGGCTGCGCGGGCACTGACAACCCCGGGCCGGCCCCGCCGTTAGCCCCGCGACACCGCCATGAAGGAGCACGCCATGCAACTCACCTGGTTCGGCCACGCCACCTTTCGCCTGGACTTCGGCAGTTCGGTCGTGCTGATCGACCCCTTCCTGACCGGCAATCCCAGTTTCACCGGCGACCTCGCGGCCGCCACCGCCGGCACCACCCATATCGTGCTGACGCATGGCCATGCCGACCACGTGGGTGATGCGGTCGAGATCTCGCAGCGCACCGGCGCGCCGGTCATCGCCAATTTCGACCTTTGCATGTGGCTGGGCAGGCAGGGCCTGGAAAAGATGGAGCCGCTGAACACCGGCGGCGCCGTGGACCTCGGCGAGTTCTCCGTGGCGCTCACCATCGCCTTCCATTCCTCCAGCCAGATGGGCGAGGACGGCATCGCCCACTCCCTCGGCCTGCCCAACGGCGCCGTGGTGACGCCGAAGGACGCCGACGAGCCCACCGTCTACCACATGGGCGACACCGACATCTTCTCGGACATGGCCTTGATCGGCGAGATCTATCAGCCCGACGTGGTGATCGCCCCGATCGGCGACCGCTTCACCATGGGCCCGCGCCTCGCCGCCATGGCGGTCACGCGCTTCCTGCCGGCGGCGCGCACGGTCATCCCCTGCCACTTCGCCACCTTCCCGCCGCTGCAGCCCAACGCCGACGCTTTTCTCGCTGAGATGGGCGACCAGCGCCACCGCGTGCTGCTGCCCGAAAAAAACACCGCCGTCACGCTGTGACCGGCCTCCTCGCCAGGGCCGAGGGCGCGATCGGCATCCTCACCCTGGCCCGCCCCGCCCGCCGCAACGCCCTGCGGCCCGAGGACCGGGTGGCGATGCTGGCGGCGCTGCGGCACTTCGAGGCCACCCCCGCCATCCGCGCCATCCTGATCAAGGCGGAGGGCCGGGACTTCTGCACCGGCATGGACCTCGGCACCTTCCAGGCCCTGCGCCAGGAGCCCGCCGCCCTCGCCGCCTTCCTGGCCGAGGGCCACGCCCTGGCCACCGCGCTGGACACCAGCCCCCTCCCCGTGGTCGCCGCCGTGCAAGGCCTCTGCCTCGCCGGCGGCCTGGAGCTGGCGCTGTGCTGCGACATCGTCCTGGCCGCCGAGGACGCCCGCTTCGGTGACCAGCATGCGCGCTACGGGTTGCTCCCCGCCTGGGGCGGCACCCAGCGCCTGCCCCGCGCCATCGGCCGCCCCCGCGCCCTGGACCTGATGCTGACCGGCCGCTGGATCAGCGCCGCCGAGGCCGCGCAATGGGGCCTCGTGTCCCGCGTGCTGCCCACCGGTGCCTTGGCCGCCGAGGCCCGGGCCTGCTGCGCCGCGCTCGCCGCCGGCAGTGCCCCGGCGCTGGCGGCGATGAAGCGCCTGGCACGCCACGGCAGCCCGGAGGCGGAGGCCGAGGCGGCGATGGCGCTGCTGCCGGGGGCGGATGCGGCGGAAGGGTTATCCGCTTTCAGTGAGCGGCGGCAGCCGGTGTTTGCCGAGCGGGAGAAGGCCGGGGGAAATGAATTCCCCCCGGACCCCCCATCTTTTTTCTGACTGTTGTCCGGTGGTGCGGGTGGGGCGCGACCGCTCCACCGGCGATCAATCCAGATTGATAAAAAGAAGATGGGGGTTCGGGGGAATTCTTTCCCCTGACCTTCACCGCCCTTTCCACTCCGGCACCCGCTTCTCGGCAAAGGCCGTCGCCCCCTCCCGCGCGTCCTCGGAGGCCAGCAGGTGCCCGGTGATCTCCGCCTGCCGGGCGAACATCTCCTCCAGCGTCCAGTCCTGCTGCTCCACCATCACGCGCTTGCTGGCAGCGACTGACATGGGAGCGTTGGCGATGATCTTGCGGGCCAGTCGCTTCGCTTCGGCCAGGGCCTCGCCGGGCTCCACCAGGGCGTTGACGAGGCCGTAGCGGTCCAGCCGCCCGGCGGTGACCATCTCGCCGGTCAGGGCCAGTTCCAGGGCGATGCGCGGCGGCAAGAGGCGCGGCAGGCGCAGCAGGCCCCCGGCGGCGGCGGCCAGGCCGCGCTTGGCCTCGGGCAGGCCGAACTTGGCATCGCGCGCGGCCACCAGCAGGTCGCAGGCCAGCACGGCCTCGAAGCCGCCGGCCAGGGCGTAGCCTTCCACGGCGGCGATCAGCGGTTTCTTCGGCGGCGTCATGGCGATGCCGAGGATGCCGCGGCCCTCGACGCGCGTGACCTCGCCACGCAGAAAGGCCTTCAGGTCCATGCCGGCGCAGAAGGTGCCGCCGGCGCCGGTCAGGATGCCGACGCGCAGGTCGTCGCGCGCGTCCAGCTCGTCCACGGCGGCGCAGACGCCGTAGGAGACGGCGCGGTTGACGGCGTTGCGCTGGTCGGGGCGGTTGATGGTGATGGTGGCGATGCCGTCCTCATGCGTCACCAGGACCTCGTCGGTCATCAGTCCTCCCACAGCGCGGCGAGGCGCTCGGTCGCGGCCAGGTACTCGTTCTGCATCTGCAGCATGACCTCGCGCACCGAGGTCTCCTGGTTCATCGTGCCGACGGCCTGGCCGACGGGGAAGGAATACAGGTCCCGCCGCCCGGCGCGGACCACGCGGTGGTGCGCCTCGTTGTACAGGATGCCCTGCAAGGGCGTGGGCAGGTAGGCGGGGGCGCCGGGCTGTTCCCAGGCTTCCGACAGCGTGCTGCGCAGCATCCGCACGGGCTTGCCGGTGCGGGCGCGGCGGCGCACCGTGTCCTCGGCCTTGGCCGCGAAGATCGCATCCTTCTCGAAGGGCGTCAGCTCGCTTTCCCGCGTGCCGAGCCAGACGCTGCCGCACCAGACGCCCTCGGCCCCCAGCGCCAGGCAGGCGGCGATCTGACTGCCGCGGGTGATGCCGCCGGCGGCCAGCACGGGAATCTCCGGGCAGGCTTCCACCACCTGCGGCACCAGCACCATGGTGGCGATGTCGCCGGTATGGCCGCCCGCCTCGGTGCCCTGGGCGATGATCACCTCCACGCCCGCGTCGCGCTGTCGGGTGGCGTGCGAGACCTTGCCGCAGAGCGCGCCGATCATCAGGCCGCGCTCGCGAAGCAGCGCCACCACGTCCGGCGGCGGCGCACCGAGGGCGGAGACGACCAGCTTCACCTGGCTGTGCTGCAAAGCCACGGCCAGCAGCCGGCGGGCGCCGTCCGGCGTCATGCCGCCGCGGCCCTCGGCCAACTCCTGCCGCACGCGGGCGCGCTCGTCCTCCGGCAAAGGCGGCACGCCCGCCTCGGTCAGCAGCCCGTCGAGGAACTGCCGCTGCGTGTCCGGGATCAGCCGCTCCAGCTCGCCCAGCGAGGCCTCGGCCGCCTTGTCGTAATTGGCCGGGATCAGCACGTCCACGCCATAGGGGCGGCCGGCCACGTGCTCGTCGATCCAGCGCAGCTCCTGCTCCAGTTGCTCGGGCGAGAAGGTGGAGGCACCGAGCACGCCGAAGCCGCCGGCCTTGGTCACTTCCACGATCACGTCGCGGCAGTGGGAGAAGGCGAAGATCGGCACCTCGCAGCCCAGGCGCCTGGCCAGTTGCGTCCGCATGACTCAGTCCTCCGCCGGGGTGAAGAATGGCAGGGCGACGCCCTCGGCCACCGGTTCCATGCGCAACGTCACCGGCAGGTCCAGCCGCAGCCCGGCGCCGTCCGCCACGCTGTAGCGGCCGAGCGCCCGCACGCCCTCCTCCAGATCCACCGTCACCAGCGTGTAGGGCACGTCCGTGAAGGCGGGGTGGTAGGGGTGGTGCGCCACCATCCAGCTGTGCACACGGCCGCGGCCGCTGCTCGGCACCCATTCCGTTTCGAAGGAATGGCAATGGTCGCAGATGTAGCGCGGGTAGTGGCGCAGCGTGCCGCAGTCCAGGCAGCGCTGGATCAGCAGCTTGCCTTGCGCCGCGCCCTGCCAGTAGGGGCGGGTCAGGTCGGAGGCGTGCGGCAGCGGCCGCGCGGCTGTGGTGTCGGTCATCGCTGTCATCCCCGCCGCATGATGGCCATGGCGCCATCGCCCATGTCGCCGTAGCCGGTACAAAGGCCGAGCTCCGCGCCCCGCACCTGCGCCCGCCCGGCCTCGCCGCGCAGCTGCCGCACCAGCTCCACCACGTGGTTCAGCCCCAGCATATGCGCCTGCGACAGCAGCCCCCCATGCGTGTTGACCGGCAGCGCGCCGCCCAGGCGCAGCCGCCCGCCTTCCACGAAGCCGCCCCCCTCGCCCTTGGCGCAGAATCCCATGTCCTCCAGCTGGCACAGCACCACCCAGGTGAAGCAGTCGTAGATCTCGGCCACCTGGATGTCGGCAGGCGTGACGCCGGCCATGCCAAAGGCGCGCGGCGCGGCCTTGGCGATGCCGAGCCGCGTCATGTCGCCACGCTGGGTGATGGCGCTGGGGCTGTCCGGATGGCCCTCGGCGATGCCGGACACCAGCACGCGCGGCGCCCGCATGTCGCGCGCGCGCTCGGCGCCGCTGACCACGAAGGCGGCGCCGCCATCGGTTTCCAGGCTGCAATCCAGCAGGCGGAACGGGTCGGCGATCATGCGGGACGCCTGGTGGTCGGCCAGCGTCATGGGCTTCTTCATCACCGCGTTGTCGTTCAGCAGGGCGTGGGCGCGGACCGTGGTGGCGATCTCGCCCAGCTGCGCGCTGGTGGTGCCGTAAAGCTCCATGTGCCGCCGCGCCATCGGCGCGTAGAGCTGCGCGGGGGCGATGGCGCCGAGCGGCAGCTCGAACTCCGTGATCAGGTGGAACTGCGGCATCTGGTGGATGCGCGTGCCGGCCTTGGCGCCGGCCGAGACGTTGCGGCCCGCGGCGATCAGCACGTGGTTGCACAGCCCGGCTTGGATGGCCGCCGCCGCGCACTGGATGGCGGCGATGCTGCTGGCCCCGCCCATCGGCGTCAGCGCCGAAAAGCGCAGCTCCTCCACGCCCAGGTTGGTCGCCAGCTCCTCGGCGGGCGCGCCGGTGATGCCGATCGGGATGATGCCGTCGATGTCGCGCGGCCGCAGGCCCGCATCGGCGATGGCGGCCAGCGCCGCCTCCAGCTGCAGCGCGGTGGATGGGCGGGTGGCGCCGCGCTGGTAGCGGGTCTCGCCCACCCCCGTCATCGCCGCCGTGTCACGCAGGCTCATGCCCCCTCCTCTCCATCCTGCCAGACGCAGAGCGCGTCCAGCGCCTCCACCTGCCCGCCGCGCACCCAGAGCGGATTGACGTCCAGCGCCACGAGCTCCGGCCCGAAGGCGAGCGCCGCGTCGCCGATGCGGGCGATGGCTCCCGCCACGGCATCCAGGTCGGCGGCCGGCACGCCGCGCTGGCCGGCCAGCATGGCGGCGCCGCACAAGCTTTCCAGCATCCGCCGCACCTCGTCGGCATCCACCGGCAAGAGGCGCAGGGCGACATCCTTCAGCACCTCCACCCAGACGCCACCCAGCCCCACGGCCAGCACCGCGCCCCATTGCGGATCCCGCGTCACGCCGACGAAGAGCTCGATGCCGCGCGGGCGCATCGGCGCCACCAGCACGCCCTCCACCACCGCCTCCGGCGCATGGGCCAGGGCGGCGGCGCGCAGCCGGTCATGCGCCGTTCGCACCGCCTCCGCGCCACGCAGCCCCAGCGCGACGCCGCCCATGTCCGACTTATGGCCGATGTCGGGGGAGGCGATCTTCAGCACCACCTCGCCCTCCTGCGCGGCGGCGGCCCGCACGGCCTGTTCGGCATCCCGCGCCAGCACGACCGGCACCACGGGCACGCCGTGCCGTGCCAGGACCTGCAAGGCCGCATGCTCCGAGCGGGGACGTTCCGCTTCCGGGGCCGGCGCCACGCGCACGGCGGCGGGCGGCTGTCGCAGTCGTCCGGACCAGCGGGCGCTGCCGGCCAGCGCCGTCACCGCCAAGTCCAGGCCACAAGCGAGGTAGGGCATGCCCGTTTCGGCGACGATGCGCTTGGACAGCGGCGTGAGATGCGTGGCGGTGTAGCTGACTACGAAGCCCGGGACGGGGGCGCGGGTCAGGCCGGCGGCCAGCGCGGCGTGCAGCCCGCTGAGCCGCTCGCTCATGTCCGCCTGTTCCGTCGGCACCTCGTAGTAAGGGCAAAGGACGGCGGCCAGCGCCGGCTGGGCGGCGACGATCTCCACCACCGCCTCGCACTGCTCTGGCGTGATGGCGCCGGTCAGGTCCAGCGGGTTGTGCGGGGTGGCGAAGCCGGGGATGGTTTCGCGCAGCGCCGCCGCCGCCTCCGGCGCCAGCTCCGGCAGCACCAGGCCGCGCGCGGCCGCGCTGTCGGCGGCGATCTCGCAGATGCCGCCCGAGTTGGAGACGATGCCGAGACCGCCCGGCCGCAGCGGCCCGGCGCGGCCCATCACGTCGGCGGTGGTCAGCAGCTCCTCGACCGAGCGGGCGCGGACGATGCCGTATTGCGCGCAAATGCCGTCGAAGACGCGGTCGTCGCCCACCAGGGCGCCGGTATGCGCCAGCGCCGACTTCGCCGTCACCTCGCTCGTGCCGACCTTCAGCACCACCAGCGGCTTGCGCGCCGCCAGCGCAGCCTCGGCCAGGGCCAGGAAGCCGGCCGGGTCGCGCAACGTCTCGATGAACAGCGCCAGGGATTTCGTCGCCGGCTGCCGCAGCAGCGACAGGGCGACTGCGGCGAGGTCGAGATCGGCCTCGTTGCCGGTGGCCACCACATGGCTCAGCCCGACATCGTGCCGCCAGGCCAGGGTGGCCAGGAAATAGGCGGTGGCCCCGCTTTGCGAAACAATGGCCACGCCCTCGCGCCGCGTCGGTGCCCGCACCGGCGTGGTCCAGGCGCAGACGCCATCGGCGAAGTTGATGAAGCCGAGGCTGTTGGGACCTAGCAGCCGCACCCCCGCCCGCCCCGCAGCCTCCGCCACCTCTCGCTGCACGGCTGCCCCCGCATCGCCCAGTTCGGCGAAGCCGGACGTCAGGATCACGGCCGAGCGTGCGCCAGCGGCACCGAGGTCGCGCACCGCCTCGGCCACCGCCTCGGCCGGCAACAGCACCAGGCCGAGATCCGGCGCCTCGCCCAGCGCGGCGACGCTCTGGGCCGCCGCCTGCCCGTGCACGCTGCCGCCGCGCCGGTTGACCAGCTGCACCGTGCCGGCGAAGCCGCCCTGCCGCAGGTTGTCGAACGCGGTGCACGACCAGCGGGAGCGGTCGGAGGCCCCCAGGATCGTGACGGAACGCGGCCGCAGCAGGGCCTCGATGGCGGCCTGGGTCACAGCGCCAGCCGGAGGCGGTGCACCACCGGCGTCCAGCGGGCGATCTCCGCGGAAACGAAGCGGCGCGCGCCATCCGGGTCCGATTGCGTCACGCCGGCGATGCCGAGCCCCTGGAGCTGCGCCTGCACCGCCGGGCGAGCCATGACGCGGCCGATGGCGGCGGCGACCGGCGCCAGCACCTCGCGCGGAGTGTTGGGGGGCGCCGCCAGCAGGTTGTAGGTGCCGGCGGTGACGTCGATCCCGTCCTCCCGCATCGTCGGCGTCTCTGGCGAGATGGCGGTGCGCTCCGCCGCCATGGCGGAGACGATGCGCAGCGCGCCACCCTTGTGGTGCGGCAGCAGCGTGCCGAAGGTCTCGACATTGTAGGCGACGGTGCCGTTGATCGCGTCCGTGATGGCCGGGCCGCTGCCCTGGTAAGGGATGTGCAGCACCTGGATGCCGGCGGCATCGTTGAAGGCCTCGGCCGCCAGATGCACCGTCGTGCCGATGCCGGCGCTGCTGTAGGAAAGCTGCCCCGGCCGGGCCTTGGCGTAGGCGATGAAGCCCTTCAAGTCGGTGGCCGGCAGGCGCGGGTTGAGCGCCAGGGCGAAGGGCGCCTCGGACAGCAGGGCTACCCAGGAGAAGTCGTGCACCGGGTCGTAGGGCGGCACCTTGCGGGCGATCGGCGCCGAGACGGCGGAGGAGCCGGTGTGCATCATCAGCACCGATCCGTCGGCCGGCGCCCGCAGCGCGTATTCCGCCGCCGTCAGCCCGCCCGCGCCGGGGCGGTTCTCGACGATCACGGTGCGGCCCAGCTCCTCGCGCAGCGGGTCCGCCACCAGGCGCGCGAAGATGTCGCCGGAGCCGCCGGGCGGGAAGCCGACCACCAAGCGGATCGGGCCGGCGGCGCGCGGCTGCGCCAGCGCCGGGGTGGCCAGCAATGCGGCGGCCCCCGCGAGCGCGGCGCGGCGGCCGAACGGAACCGGAATGACGGAGCCGGGCTGCATGGGGCAATCCTCCGGGCAGGATATACCTGCCATTATTTTTTATTACTGGTCAGTATATCAAGACAGCCGGGCCATTCAAGCCTTCCTGACCGGCCTAGGGTGTTGACCAGTCCCATTGCACCGGCGGCTTGCCAGCCACGGGTGCGGCGAAGCGCGCCAGCGCATCGCCCGCCAGACTGCCCATCAGACCGGTGCGCAGATCCGGCCCGCTGAAGGCTAGGCTGCTGATGTTGCGCAGGCGCTTGGAGCGCGCCTCGTGGATCATCGGCCGGGTCAGGCGCTTGGCCTGCAGCGACTGTTCCAGCGCCTCCAGATGCGCCGCATCGCTGTCCTCCAGCATCACCTGCCGGGTGCCGTCCGGCGCCACGCGGATCAGGCGGTTGCTGCCGACGCTGACCACCCAGAGGCCGCCCTCCGCATCCTGCGTCAGCCCGTCCGGGTAGTCGCCATGGCCGAAGGTCGCGACGGTCACGCGATCGCTCAACGTACCGTCGGCGTCCATGCTGAAGCGCGTCAGGCGGCGGCCGAAGGTCTCGTTGACGTAGAGGCAGCCGGCATCCTCGTCCGGCAGGCATTCGTTGGTCCAGCACAGGCCTTCCGCCACCACGCGGATGCCCCGCTCGTCGCGCAGGGCTATGAAGCCGTCGGCGATGTCGGTGCGGTACTGGTCCTCGCCCGGGCGCAGCGTGCTGACGCAGATCCACAGCCGCCCCTGCCGGTCCGTGCGCACGAAGTTGACGCTGCCGAGACGCCGGCCGGCGATGCTGTCGATCTCCTGTCGCAGCGTGCCGTCCGGCGCCAGCCGCCACACGCCGCCGGAATCCGACAGGTTGGCGATGGCGAAGCTGCCATCGCGCAGCAGCGCGATGCCGTTCGGCACCACCGGCCCCTGCCCCAGCAGCACCTGTGCCCCATCGGGCGCGATGCGCGTGATGCCGCCGCGCTTGTCCGAAACGAAGAGCGTGCCGTTCCGCAGCGCCAGCACACATTCGGGGCGCGACAGGTCCCGCGCGGTGAAGTCCACGGCATCGAGGGAGATGGGGGTCATGCGTTCAATCCAGCTTGATCTCGACGCGCTCCGTCACCGACTTCCAGCGCGCGAAGTCGGCGCGGATGACATCGGCCAGGGCGGCAGGCGTGCCGGGGGCGGTGACGAAGCCCTTCTCGTACAGGCTGCGCCGCGTTGCTTCCTCGGCCAGCAGGCGGTTGAGGTCGGCGTTCAGCTTGCTGACGATGGGCGCGGGTGTGCCAGCGGGCACGAGCAGCGCATACCACAGGTCCACCGCGTAATCCGGCAACCCGCTTTCGGCCACCGTCGGCACGTCCGGCAAGCCGGCGTAGCGCTCCGCGCCGAGCACGGCGATGACGCGCAGCGCCCCGTCCCGTACGAAGCCCTCGATGGCATTCAGCGGGCCGAAGGACAGCTGCACCTCGTTGGCCAGCTGCGCCGTCACCGCCGGGCCGGAGCCGCGATACGGCACATGCGCGATGGTGGTGCCCGCCATCAGGTTGAACAACTCGCCCGCCAGGTGCGGCGCGGTGGCCGAGCCCGCGCTGCCCTGGTTCAGCTCGCGCGGATGCGCCTTGGCATAGGCAATCAGCTCGGCCACCGTGCGCACCGGCAGCTTCGGGTTCACCGCCAGCACCAGCGGCGAGGTGGCGATCATGCCGACCGGCGCGAAGTCGCGCAGGATGTCGAAGCCCGGGTTGGGCTGCACATGCGGCGTGATGGTGTAGGAATTGGGCGCCAGCAGCACCGTGTAGCCATCCGGGGCGGAGCGCGCCGCATAGGCGGCGCCGACGCTGCCCGACGCGCCGCTGCGGTTCTCGACCAGCATGTTGCCGCGCCACAGCTCGCTGAACCGCTGCGCGACGATACGCCCCAGGATGTCGGTGCCGCCGCCCGGGGCGAAGCCGGACACCAGCTTCACCGGGCGGGCGGGGTATTCCTCCGCGGCCAGGGCGGCGGGGATCGCCCCGCCGCAGGCCAGGACCGCGAGGGCGGCCTTCAGGAACTCGGATCTTTTCATTGGTCTTCCTCCCTGCCGGCCGCGCCGGCGCGTCAGCCGGCCTCGGGCTCAAACCAGAAGTCCAAGACGTCGCCGATCCGCTTCTCGGCGAACTTGGTATTGATGCGCGTGCCGATCTTCAGCTTCTCCGACGCCGCCTTGGGGTCCGTCAGGTCGACGCCCTTGAAGAAGCCGCCGATCGCGGTGTCCGCGCCGTCCAGCAGCACGTAGCCGAAGGCATAGGGCGGCGGCGGCAGGTTGTTGAACTCCTCGTAGACGATCGAGAAGGTCTCAATCCGCCCGCCGGGGCCGACCTCCACCCAGTCCGTGGTCGGCTGCAGCGACTGGTCGGAGAAGGAGCGCGGCGGCACCAGCACGCGGCCGGTCTTGGCGTCGCGCTTGCCATAAATTTTCCCGTGGTCGCGCAGCTGCACGTAGAACCAGCTCGCCGTCTCACCCAGCGCGTGGGTGTAGGTGATCTTCCAGTCTTCCTTGCGCTTCAGCAGTTCCATGTCCGTGTTCCTTGTGCCTGTGTCTTACGCTTCGACGACCATGGTGCCGAAGAACTGGTGGTCGCCACCATTGCCGCTGGCGATGCCGATCTTGGCGCCCGCCACCTGGTGCCCGCCCGCCTTGCCGCGCACCTGCTGTGCGACCTCGGCCACGCGCACCATGGCGGTGACGGCGATGGCATTGGTGCACAGCACCCCGCCCGAGGTGTTGACCGGAATGTCGCCGCCAATCTGGAAGCGCCCTTCCTTTAGCATGGCCGGCGACTGGCCAAGATCGGCCAGCCCGGCGGCCTCGATGGAATGGAACTCGGTGTTGCTGAAGGGCGCGTAGAGCTCCGCCACGTCCACCTGCTTCCGCGGTTCCTTGATGCCGGCCATCTTGTAGGCGCGCTCGAAGGAGCCCTTCAGCGCGAAGGCATCGGCGTGGTCGGCGGTCTGGCCGTTGCCCATGCGGTCGCCGAGGAAGTAGCTCTCGGAGGAATGGCCGACGCCGGTAATCCACACCGCGTCCAGCTTGTTCTCCTTGATGTACTTCTCGCTCGCCAGCACCATGGCGCAGCCGCCGGAGGATTGCGGGCAGCAATCGAACAGCTTGACCGGCCAGGAGATGTAGCGCGAGCGGAACACCTCCTCGACCGTGGTTTCCTTGCGGAGATGCGCGTTCGGGTTCTTGGCGGCGTGCCAGCGGTTCTTGACCACCACGCGCGCCATGTCCTCCTCCGTCATGCCATACAGATGCATGTAGCGGACGGCCGACATGGCCAGCATGTTGATGGTCCCCAGCGGCAATTGCCGCTCATAGGTCGGGTCCCAGATCTTGTTCAGCACGGTCTGGCTGTCGCCGCATTCGCCGACCTTGTCGGCGCCCGCCGTCAGCACGACGTCGCAGGCGCCCGCCGCCACGTGGTAATAGGCGGCGGCGACGGAGGAGATGCCGGTGGCGCCGCCGGTGTTGATGCGCAGGAAGCGCTTGTTGCGCGCCCCCACGGCATCGACGCCGACGCGCTCGGCATTGCCGATGCCCACCATCGCGTCCGGCGACAGCGAGTAGACGACGGCCTGGATGTCATCCAGCTCCATGGACGCGTCGTTCAACGCCATGGTGACGGCCTCGCGCACCAGGTCCGGGTAGCTGGCGTCGTCCCGCCGCGCCTTGAAGGCCGACTGGCCGATGCCGATGATGCCGACGCGCGCGCTCATGCCGCCGCTCCCTGCTGCTCGCGGTCCAGCACGACCACGGTCTGGTACTGCATGGCCATGCCGCTGCTGGCCTGGGCCAGACCGCGCGTCACGCCCTGCTTCTGGTGGCGCCCGGCCTTGCCGCGCACCTGGTTCGCCACTTCCGCGATACGGATCAGCCCGGTGCAATAGACGGGGTTCAGGCAGGTGACGCCGCCCGACAGGTTGACCGGCAGGCTGCCATCGGCGCCGAAGCGCTTGTCGGCCGTCAGCGCCGCCCATTCGCCGCGCGGCGCCAGGCCTAGCGCCTCGTAGGCCATCAGCTCCTGGAAGGGCGTGGCGTCGGAGACCTCGGCCACCTGCACGGCGCCCAGCGGGCCGTCGATGCCGGCCTCGGCATAGGCCTGCCGCGCGGCCTCGCGCAGCGCGGCGGCCTCGCCCAGGTCGCGATCGCCCAGGAAGGCTGGCTCGGTGGTCCAGCCCATGCCGGCAATCCAGGCGGGATCGGTCATGTTCTTCTCGCGAATGAAGTCCTCGCCCGCCAGTAGGATGGCCACCACGCCGGTCACCGGCGGCGCCATGCTGCCGGCCGGCAGCGGCCAGCGGGTCGGCTTGGCGTTGGCATCGGCCTGCGCCACGAGGTCGGGATAGGCGGCCTTGCCATGCGCGCGGTTCTTCTCCAGCACCGCCGCCGCGGCCGCCTCCAGCCCCGGTACCTGCGCCATCAGCGCGCTGGCCTGCAGCGCGTGCGAGGCCTGCTCGTCCATCGGCAGCCGGCGGTGGAAGTAGGGGTCGGCCGCCAGCCGCTGCGCCTCGGGAATCGAGGAGGCCTCGGTCGGGCTCCAGGACAGCACCAGCTGCGTGCGGTACTGGCCGCAGGCGACGCGCAGCGCGCCCAGCACGAAGGCGTGCTCGCCGGCGGAAGGCGTGGACAGGATGTCGCGGTCCACGCCGCCGACGGAGCCGGAGGCCATCATGATCGAGATGGCGCGGCCATCGTACTGGTCGTTCGAGGCGACGACGATGCCGTCAATCTCCTCGACCGTGATGCCGGCATCCTTCAGCACCGCCTGGGTGGCGTCGTAAAGCAGCTCCTCCAGCGAGCGGCCGTCGCCCTCGATCCTGGGCATGATCGTCACCCCGATGACGCCGGGTTTGACTACGTAGGGCATGCGCGCTCCTTGTCCTGGGATTGTTCACGCAGCAGGGGGGGCCGCGGGCGCGGCGCCTCTCCGTCCACATGCGCGGGAAACAGGGCCTGGGTGTCCCCGGCCGGCCCCTGCCGCACCACGCCGCGCGCGGCATGGTGGGGGGAGGCCAGCGCCTCCCGCAGGTCCAGCACGGGGGTCAGGCAGCAATCGGCCGCGCCGAAGCGGGCCAGGCAGTCGTCCAGCGTCAGCGCCGCCATGGCCGCCGCCACATCGGCGATCAGCGCGTGCTGGGGCAGCGGCTCCTGCTGCCGGGCGATCCAGTCGGGATGGCCGGCGGCGTGGCAGAAGGCAGCCCAGAACTTCGGCTCCACCGCGCCCAGCATGGCGTGGCGGCCATCGGCCAGGGCATAGACCTGGTAGTAGGCGGCGGCACCGTTGAGGAATCCGCCGCCGCGTTCCGGCACCGCGCCGGTCGCGCCAAGCTCGGCGATCGGAAACAGCTGCAGCGGCATGGCGGCATCCGCCAGCCCGATGTCGATGCGGCAGCCCATCCCGTCCGCCTCGCGCGCCCGAAGCGCGCCGAGGATGGCGATGACACCGAACAGCGAGCCGGCGGAATCGGCCAGCGGCGGATCATAGTAAGCCGGCGCATCGGCGCCGTTGCGGTGCAGGATGCCGGACAGCGCCAGGTAGTTGGCGTCGTGCCCGGCCGCCTGCGCCAGCGGCCCCTCCGCGCCGTAGCCGCTCAGCGAGCAATAGATCAGCCCCGGGTTCAGTGCCCGCAGCACAAGGTAGTCGAGGCCGAGGCGGCGCATCACGCCGGGGCGGAAGCCCTCGATCAGCACGTCGGCGCGGGCCACCAGGTCAAGGAACTCCCGCCGCACCTCCGGCTGCTTCAGGTCCATCCGCCGCAGCGCCTTGCCGGCGTTCACGGCGCCGTAGAACACCGGCTCGCCGCCGGCGTCGCGCGGGCCGATCTGCGCCATCATGTCGCCCGCCGGCGGCTCGACCTTCAGCACCTCGGCGCCCATGTCGGCCAGCAGCAGGCTGGCGAGCGGCCCCGGCAGAAAGGCCGAGAGGTCGATCACCCGCAGGCCCTTGGCAAAGAGACGGAGGCGCGACATGGCGCGATCCTACCGGCGCGGCCAGATCGGCTGCGCCACCGCCGCGTCGGTCGGGAAAACCGTGACCGGCACGCCGTTCTGCCACTGCGCGATGACCAGCGCGGCACCCTCGCGCCGGCCGCGCTCGTCGAACTTGATGCGCCCGCCAGGAAACAGCTTGGCCGCGCCCTCCGTGCTGTCCATCGCCTTGATGGCAGCGTTCAGCTTGTCGCGGTCGATGGAGGCGGCGGCTTCCAGCGCGTCGCGCAGGATCATCACATGGGCGTAGTTGGACAGGCTGTCCTGGGTGATCCAGGCCTCGCCGGTGCGGGCGCGGAAGGCCTCGTTCAGCGCCTGGGTGTTCTTGTTGCCCCAGGTGGCGGTGATGAACAGCACGCCCTCCAGCATGTCCTTGCCGACCACGCGCAGCAGGTCCGGCGAGCCCATCGGGCCGCCGTTGTTGATGGCTGGCAGCCGCCCCTTGCCGAGGCCGATCTCGTTCAGCTTCTCCAGCGTCAGCTTGATGTCCGGCACGGCGGTGGGCAGCAGCAGCAGCATCTCCGGCCGCGCCTGCCGCACCCGCTGCATCACCGGCCCGGCATCGGCCAGCGGCGGGGTGAAGGTCTCGTCCACCACGATGGTCATGCCCAGCTCGCGGGCGCCGCTTTCGCGCAGCCGGCGCGTGAAGTTCACCGGGGACGCGGTGTTGTCCATGACGATGCCGAGCCGGGTGGGCTTCTGCCCCGTGGCGGTCTGCGCCAGTTGCAGCAGCGTCGGCAGCGCGGCGGCGGCCTGCGCCTCGGCGGTGGGCGAGGTCTGGTAGACGTAGCGGAAGCCTCGGTTGGTGATGGCGTCCGCGTAGGAGAGCGTGAACCAGGGCACGCCCGCACGCTCCGTCACCTCGGTCACGGCGAGGGTGAAGGAGGAGACATAGGCGCCGGCGCCACCGACGATGTCGGGCTCCTGCGAGAGCAGGCGCTGCGCCGCGCTCTTGGCCTTTTCCGGGCTATCGCCGCAATCGCCGACCACCAGCCGCAGGCGGGCGCCGCCGAGCGACTTGATGCCGCCCGCCTGGTTCACCTCGTCCACCGCCATCTCCATCCCCATGCGGGACAGCTCGCCGGACTTGGCCCAGGCGCCGCTGAGCGGCGTCACCAGCCCGATCTTGATCTCGCGCGGGGCCTGCGCGAGGGCCGGCCGGGCGAGGCCCGTGGTGGCGGCGGCGACGGCCAGGCGGCCCAGGTCGCGACGCGTGGTGGTCATGGCGCGGTTCCTTTGCATCACACGCCCAGATAGGCGCGGCGGAGTTTCTCGGGGGACAGCTCGGCCGGCGTGCCGTGCAGCATGACGCGGCCGCCTTCCAGCACGTAGCCACGATCGCAATCGGCCAGCGCGTCGGTGACGCGCTGCTCGACCAGCAGGATCGTCATGCCGCCCTCGCGACGGATCTCGCGTACGGCATCGAAGATCGTGTCGGCCATGACGGGCGAGAGGCCCATCGAGGGCTCGTCCAGCATCAGCAGGCGCGGACAGGAGGCGAGCGCGCGGCCGATCGCCAGCATCTGCTGCTGGCCGCCCGACAGCGTGCCCGCCAGCTGCGCGCGCCGCTCCGCCAGGATCGGGAACATTGCGAAGATGCGCTCGAAGGCGCGCCGGCGGTCGGCGCGGCCGGCCTCTGTCGAGCCGCCCATCTCCAGGTTCTCCAGCACGCTCATGCTGGCAAAGACCTTGCGGCCCTCGGGCACGTGGGCGATGCCGAGATGCGCGCGGTCCCGCGGCTTCATCGCCAGCAGGTCCGCGCCCTCGAAGGTGACGCGGCCAGCGGCCGGCACGGTGCCGGAGATGGCCTTGAACAGCGTGGTCTTGCCGGCGCCGTTGGGGCCGACCACGGCCACCAGCTCGCCCCGGTTGACCTCCAGCCCGGCGCCGCGCAGCGCCTCCGAGCCGCCGTAGCGGACCTCGATGTTCTCAACCGTCAGCATCGGCCGTCGCCCATTTGCGGCCCAGATAGGCCTCCACCACGGCGGGTCGCCGCAACACCTCCTGCGGCGGGCCCTCGGTCAGCAGTCGGCCGTTGTCCAGCACCAGGAAGCGGTCCACCAGGCCGAGCATCGCCGGCATGGAATGCTCGATGATGACGACGGTGATGCCGAGGGACGGCAGGGTACGGACCACGGCGATCAGGGCTTCCGTGTCGGTGCTGCCGAGGCCGGCCAGCGGCTCGTCCAGCAGCACCAGCTTCGGCCCGGCGGCCAGCGCCCGGGCCAGCTCCATCAGCCGCAGCTCGCGGTTGGTCAGCGTGCCGGCGGCGGCCCCGGCGCGGTGCGACAGGCCAACCTGCGCCAGCGCGGCGTCGGCGGCGCGCGTGGCCGCGTCGTCCGTGCCATGGGCGACAAAGGCGCCGACCACCACGTTCTCCCGTGCGCTCATGCGCGGAAAGGCCCGCACCACCTGGAAGGTGCGCCCGATACCCCGGCGGCAGATGCCGCTAGGCCGCAGACCGGCCAGCGACTGCCCCTCGTAGCGCACGCTGCCCTGGCTGGGCTGCACCAGCCCGTTGAGCAGGTTGAACAGCGTGGTCTTGCCGGCACCGTTCGGGCCGATGATGCCGAGGATCTCGCCCGCCCTCACCGAGAAGCTGACATCCGAGACGGCATGGACGCCGCCATAGGACTTGGACAGCCCCTCGACCTCCAGGATCGGCGCGCCGAGCGGCGGGCGCAGCGCCGCGGCCGGCGGCGCGGGCGGGGCCTCGGCGGCGGCCATGGCGGGGGCGCGGCGGCGCAGGTCCCGCAGCTTCCAGTACAGCCCCTCGGGCGCCGCCAGGATCACGACGATGACGGCGATGCCGTAGATGACACCCTGGATGCCGGGCAGGATGTGCCCCAGCTCGGCCTGCAGCGTCTCGCCCAGCGGCACCAGCACCACGGCGCCGATCAGCGGGCCCCAGACCGTGCCGGCGCCGCCGAACAGCGACAGGATCATCGCCTGCGCCGAGACCACCAGCCCGAAGACGCTGTTGGGCGTGACCACCAGCAGCACCACCGCGTAGAAGCCGCCGGCCGCCGCGGCCAGCGCGCCGCTCAGCACCATGGCGCGCATCTTCCAGCGCCGGGTGTCGATGCCCGCCGCCTCGGCCGCCAGCTCGTTCTGCTTGATCGCCAGCAGCGACAGGCCGAAGCGCGAGCGCTCCACCAGCAGCGAGGCGGCGAAGCCGATGGTGAGGAGCGCCAGCGCGATGGCGATGTCGATGCGCCCGTCGCCGAACTGCATGTACCAGCCCGGCGCCTCGCGGTGCAGCGGCACCGAGACCTCCTGGAAGCCCATCCAGCCGAACAGCGAGACCAGCATCAGCGGATAGGCCAGCATGGCCAGCGCGAAGTAGTTGCCGCGCAGCCGGAAGGTGGGATAGCCGATCGCCGCCCCCGCAGCACCCCCGAGCACCGTCGCCAGCGGGATGCCGAGCCAGGGCGTGAGGCCGAACCGCGCCTGCCCCAGCGCCACCAGATAGGCGCCGAGCCCGAAGAAGGCGGCGTGGCCGAAGGAGACCAGCCCGCTGTAGCCGCTGAAGATGTTCCACGATACCGCCAGCAGTCCCCAGATCGGCACCAGCGTCAGCATCAGCCGCCAATAGGCGTCCTGCACCACGAAGCCGATGGCGAGCCAGCCGAGCGCCAGCAGCAGGAACAGGCCGAGCGGGCGGAGGATGGAGCGGTCGGGCATCAGGCGCGCTCCACGCTGCGGCCGAACAGGCCCTGCGGGCGCAGCAGCAGGATCAGCACGAAGACCAGGAAGACCAGCGTGTTCTGCAACTGCAGCGGCAGCACCAGGATGGCGAGCTGCTGCACCAGCCCGATCACCATGCCGCCCCAGAAGGCGCCGGTGATGCTGCCGATGCCGCCCAGCACCACGCCGGCATACATGATGATGATGAACTCCGTGCCGACGAAGGGCTGCACCGGGTAGGACAGCACGATCAGCCCGCCGGCCACGCCCGCGATGGCGGTGCCGAGCCCGAAGGCGATGCGGTGCGCGCGATCGACGTCGATGCCCTGGTAGGTCGCGGCCTCGGGGTTGTCGGCGGCCGCGCGCAGCGACTTGCCGAGATGCGTGCTGCGGATCAGCCGGAACAGCACCAGCGCGACGCCGAGGCTGACCAGCGCACCGATGGTGCGCGCCTTGTTGAGGAACAGCGCGCTGAAATCGTCATACAGCAGCGGCAGCTCCCAGGCGGCGGAGGAGAGCGGCGATACCACCGCGACCGGCGCCGAGCCGAGCAGGATCAACGCGCCGTTCTGCAGCACCAGCGCGATGCCGAGCGTCAGGATGAGCTGCGCCTGGTGCCCGTCCGCCGAGAGGCCCACCGATTGCAGCCCCGTGGTGCGGGACACCAGGAAGCGGTGCAGCAGCGCGCCCGCGATGAACAGCAGCGGCGCCACCAGCAGCGCCGCCACGAAGGGCGCCGCGACGCCGAGCCCCGCCAGCAGCGCCGAGAGCCCGACGGCGAGATACATCCCCACCATCATGAAGTCGCCCTGCGCGAAGTTGATGACGCGCATGATGCCGAAGATCAGCGCGAGGCCGACGCAGGTCAGCCCGTAGAAGGCGCCGAGCGTGAGGCCGGCGGCGATGGCCTGGAGGAGGGATTCCACGAACATCCGCTCAGCCCCCCGGGACCAGCGTCATGCGGCCCAGCGCCGCACCGGCCTCCAGGCGGCGATGCGCCTCGGCGGCGGCGGAGAGCGGCAAGGCCTCTCCCAGCACCGCGCGCAGCGTGCCGTTGGCCAGCAGCGCCAGGCAGCGCCGCAGCTCCTCCCGCGTCACGCTGGTGCTGCTGAGCAGGGAGATGCCTTTCAGGAAGAGCTGCGCCGGGTTGAAGGGCACGAAGCCGCCAGTGAGCTGCCCCACCATCACCCAGCGGCCGCCGCGCGCCAGCGAGCGGCGGGTGGGCGCGAAGACCGGCGTGCCGACCGTGTCGACCACCACCTCCACGCCCTCGCCTTCCGTGGCGTCGCGCACGGCGGCGGAGAAATCCTCGCCGCGTGCGTGCAGAATGACGTGGTGTGCGCCGGCCTCCCGCAGCGCCGCCACCTTGGCGGGCGAGCCGGTCTCGGCCAGCACCGTGGCGCCGGCGGCCCGCGCGACCTGCACGGCATGGATGCCGACGCCGCCGCCCGCTCCCGTCACCAGCACCGTCTCGGCGGCCTGCACGCGGCCCACGGCGACGACGGCGTGATAGGCGGTGCCAATGGCGCAGGCGGCGATGCTGGCGGCATCCAGGCCGAGGCCATCCGGCACCCGCACCAGGCTCTCGGCCTCCAGCGCCACGAAGTCGGCATAGCCGCCGTTCAGCCCCCGGTCGCCGGTGAAGACCGCCTCGGCGCAGAGCGGCTCGCGCGCCGAGCGGCAGTAGCGGCAATGGCCGCAGACATGCGAGCGCTGGGTGGCGGCCACCCGGTCCCCCACCGCGAAGCCCCGCACGTCCCGCCCCAGCGCGGCGATGGTGCCGGCGATCTCGTGGCCCGGGATGAAGGGCGCCTCCACCCCCGCCTTCAGCGTGCCGTTGCGGGTGACGACGTCGTGGAAGCACACCCCGCAATGCGCGACGGCGACGATCACCTCGCCCGCGCGCGGCGCCGGGTCCGGCAGGGTTTCCAGCACCAGGGCCTCCGGCCCGCCGGTGCGGCGCACGACGGCGGCCCTCACAGCACGGCCAGCGGGTTGACGGGGCTGCCGGTGGCCCCCACCAGCGGCAGCGCGGCGGCGACGAACAGGAACACGCCCCCGCCCGCCTCGGCCAGCGGCTTGAGCACCATGCCCTCCAGCAGCGGCACGCCATAGTCGCGGATCAGCCGCTGATGCACGGGAAACACCGTGCCGGGCGGAAAGGGCAGCACCTCGATCGCGTAGTTGTCCGCGCCCACCAGGGCGACGCCGGAGTCCGCCAGCCACTCGGCGGCCTCGACATCGATGCCCGGCTCGCGGGTGAAATCGACCTCGGCGCCGGGCTGCTGCGCTTCCTGCCAGCCGGTGCGGATCAGCACCGCGTCCCCCTCGCCCGGCGTGGCGCCGATGCGCGCGCAGGCGGCCTGCAACGCCTCGCGGCCGATGCTGGCATCGCCCGGCAGCGGCCCGCCGCGCAGCGCCACCACGTCCAGCAGCAGGCCGCGCGTGGTGACGGGCGGCAGCTTCTCGGCGCCGCAGCGCAGCGCGCGGGTGGTGCTGCGGACGGTGCTGCCGAGGAAGCCGTTATACAGGTGGTCGTCGCACCACGCATGGCACAGCGCGTCCATGTGGGTGCCGAGGTGCAGCGGCAGCACCACCGTGTCCTCGGCGAACTGGAAGCCGCCGGGGCGCTTGGCACCGGCCGCGTAGTCGCCGCCGTCGCGGCCCATGAAGTGCTGCATGCCGGCGCGGTGCTTCGGCACCGGTGAGGCGGGGGAGAGCGGCTGCGCCAGGCTGACCACCTGGCCGGTCCTCACCAGCGAGGCCGCCAGGCGCACCTGCTCGCGGCCGATGCGGTTGGGCGCGCCGGCCTCGTCCGCCGCGCCCCAGCGGCCCCAGGCTTCGCGGGCCATGCTCAGGCGCCCGCGCCGACCAGCTTGGCGGCGGCGCTCTTCAGCTCCCGCCGCATCAGCTTGCCGGTGACGGTGGTGGGCAGGGCGTCGAGGATCTCGAAGCGGTCCGGCACCTTGTAGGAGGAGGCGACGGCGCGGCAGTGATCGACCAGAACCTTGGCGTCCAGCGCCGCGCCGGCCTTGGGCACCACGAAGGCGACGATCATCTCGCCCCGCTCGGCCGAGGGCACGCCCACCACGCCGGCCTGCGCCACGCCGCCATGCTGCATCAACACGTCCTCCACCTCGGCGGGGGAGACGTTGATGCCGGCGCGCTTGATCATTTCGTTGTCGCGGCCGAGGAAGTTGAACTCGC
Organism: Roseomonas haemaphysalidis; assembly: GCF_017355405.1. Taxonomy (NCBI): domain Bacteria; kingdom Pseudomonadati; phylum Pseudomonadota; class Alphaproteobacteria; order Acetobacterales; family Roseomonadaceae; genus Roseomonas; species Roseomonas haemaphysalidis. Next base: position 1,397,534 of record NZ_CP061177.1, on the reverse strand, counting down.
CGCCCGGCGTCAGGGTGCCGATGTCGCCGGTACGGAACCATCCATCGGCGGTGAAGACGGCGGCGTTGTGCTGCGCGCTGCCGCCGACATAGCCGCGCATCACATAGGGGCCGCGCACCTCGGCCACGCCCGGCTCGCCGGCGGCCACTGGCTGGCCGCTTTCGACCGAGACGATGCGCATCTCCACCCCCGGCAGCGGGTGGCCCTGGCTGTTGGCGCGATGCTCCAGCGGCCAGTCGTGCTGCGTGACGCAGCAATTGCCGCCGGTCTCGCTGGAGCCGTAGATGTTGCAGATTTCGCGGGCACCGAGCTGTGTCGCGGCCTTGACCACATCCTGCGGGCTGCCGATGGTCATGCCGCGCCGCAGCGTGCGCGTGCGCTCCAGCCGGAAGTCTGGGTGGCGCACCATGGCATCCGTCATGCCCGGCAGGGTGTAGAGCGAGGTGCAGCCATGGCGCTCGATCAGCTCCAGCGCCTCGCCCGCCTCGAAGCGCGGCTGCAGCACCAGCGCGGCGCCATGGGTGAAGGTGGCGGGCAGCGCGTTGACGCCGCCATAGGTCCAGAACAGCGGCGGCGACAGCAGCACGCGGTCCTGCGGCCCGAGGCCCTGGCGCTCGCCGATGTTGAAGCCGTTCTCCACCACCGCGTAGTGCATCAGCGGAATCGCTTTGGGGCGGCTGGTGGAGCCGGAGGTGTAGAGGATGACGAAGTCGTCGCGCGCGCTGGCGCCCTCGCCCGGCGGCGGCGTTTCCAGCGGCGCCTGCGCGGCCACGGCGGCGGCGTAGTCGGGGAAGCCGTCGCCCTCCTGGCCTTCCAGCAGCAGCACGCCGCGCAGTCGTGGAAAGCGCTCCGAGCGGCCACCCTGCGGCAGCAGATCGCGCAGCATCGCGGCGAAGTCCTCGCGGCCGAAGTGGGCCAGGGCGATCACCAGCGTCACCTCGGAATCCGCCAGCAAGTATTCCAACTCGGCCTTGGTGGACCAGGTGCTGAGCGGCGCCAGCACGGCGCCCAGCAGCGCGGCGCCGAAGGCGACCTCCAGCCATTCCGCCCGGTTGTTCAGCAGCAGCCCGACGCGGTCGCCGCGCCGCACGCCCTGGGCGCGCAGCAGGCCGGCGGCACGGCGCGCGCGCTGCGCCAGTTCGGGATAGGTGATGCTGCGGTCGCGGCAGATGACGGCCACGCCGCCCGGATAGCGACAGGCCTGCTCATCCAGCAGTTCGAACATCGTGCGGGCGTAGGGGGGGCGCATGCGCGGCTCAGTGCCCGGACCGCGGGGACTGCGAATGAGACTGGCGCTGACGCATGCGATCCTCCCGCGACGATGCCCTGGCGTCTCGCCGCCAGGCCTCTCTTACTGGTCAGTATTATCGTGAACCAACCGGTTTGCAAGAGGCGATGCGCTTAGGTTAGGTCGATCTTCAGCCCTTCGCGCTGGATCACCCCTGTCCACTTCGCGGTTTCCGCCCGCACGAAGGCGGCGTAGTCCTCCGTCGGCAGCGTCAGCGGCACGCCGCCCAGGTCAAGAAAGCGCTGACGCGAGGCGGGCTCGGCCAGCAGCGCGCCGGCGTGGGCCGCCAGGCTGCGGATCACCGCGGGCGGCGTTGCCTTGGGCGCGAAAAGCCCGACCCAGCTGGCGGTGGTGAAGGGTGCCAGCTCCGGCAGGCTCTCGCGCACCGTCGGCACGTCCGGCAGCGTCGGGTAGCGTTCCTCGCCGCTGGTCGCCAGCAGGCGGATGCGGCCGCTCTTGGCGGGCTCGCCGGCATTCACCAGCGCATCGAACATGTACTGGATGGTGCCGCCGAACAGGTCGGTCGCCGCAGGGCCGGAGCCGCGGTAATGCACCGGCGTGCTGCGGGTGCCGAGGATCTGGTTGAACCACACCCCCGCCAGATGCGGCGTCTGCCCCACCCCCGGCGTGCCGTAGCTCAGCTTGTCCGGGTTGTCGCGCAGGTACTTCACGAAGTCCGCGACGCTTCTGACCGGCAGCGAGGGATGCACCACCAGCGCATTGGGGCCGGAGATCATGCCGTGCACCGGCAGCAGGTCGCCTTCCGCATAGGGCAGGTTGCGCACCAACGAGTAGACGATGCTCTGCGGCCCGACATTGCCCATCAGGAAGGTGTGGCCGTCGGGCGCCGCGCGCACCACCTCCACCGTGCCGATCACGCCGCCGGCGCCGGCACGGTTGTCCACCACCACGGGCTGGCCCCACACCTGCTGCAGGTGCTGCGCCAGCAGCCGCGCCATGACATCCGTGGTGCCGCCGGCGGTGGTCGGCACCACCAGCCGCACCGAATGCGTCGGCTTCCACTCGGCTTGCGCACGGGCCTGGCGCGCGGCCAGCAACAGCGCCGGCAGGGCCAGCGCCGCACGGCGGGGGAGGATGTCATTCATGCTGTGGGTTCCTCGCGTCTCGGTCAGCGCGGCGTCAGGTGGTCGCGCAGCGTGTCGCCCGCGTATTCGCGGCGGAAGACGCCTTTGCGCTGCAGGAGGGGCACCACCTGGTCCACCATGTCGCGCACGCTGTCCGGGCTGGTGGTGGGGCTGATGTTGAAGCCGGCGCAGCCGGTTTCGCGCCAGATCGCCTCGATGCGGTTGGCCACCTGCTCCGGCGTGCCGATCAACTGCGGGATGGCGACGGACAGCGCCCAGCGCCGCGCGGCATCGCGCAGCGTCACCGCGCGGCCGTCCTCGCTGCTGGCCGTGGCCGCCAGCAACCCGCGCGAGGCCTGGGTGTCCATCTCGCCCAGCGCGGCATCGGGGTCGAGGCGGCCGAGGTCGGTGCCCAGCACGCCGGAAAGCCGCGCCAGGATGGCATCCAGCGGGATGCGCTCCAGCAGTTCGTCGGCGCGTCGCCGTGCCTCCTCCTCGGTGCCACCCAGGATGGGTTGCAGGCCGAACAGCAGGCGCACGTCCTCCGGCTGCCCGGCCTCGCGCGCGGCGGCCCGGATCTGCGCCATGGTCTTCTTCATGCCGGCGACATGCGGCTGGATGGCGAAGACCACCTCGGCATGCTTCAGCGCGAACTGCATCCCCCGCCCGGAGGAGCCCGCCTGGAACAGCACCGGCCGGCCGGAGGGCGCCGGCAACACGGGCGCCACCGCCTTGCAGCGGAGATACCGTCCCTCGTAGTCCACCGGCGTGATCTGCGCGGGATCGGCGAAGCGCCCCGCCGCCGCATCGGCCAGGATGGCCGCCGGCGGCACGCTGTCCCAGAGCCGGTAGCAGATCTCCATGAACTCGTCGGCCCAGTCGTAGCGCTCGTCATGCGCCAGCTGCGTCGCCAGGCCGTTGGCACGGTGCTCGGCGGCGCTGAAGCCTGTGACGATGTTCCACCCCACCCGGCCACGGCTGAGATAGTCCAGCGTGGTGATGCGCCGCGTCGCCAGATAGGGCGTGGTGCCGGAGGTGGACAGCGTGACGCCGAAGCCGAGCTTGGTCGTGGCCGCCGCCATGATGGCCACCAGCGGCATCGGGTCGTGGTTGGGCCAGGAGGCACCGTATGTCATCGAGGGCACGACGCTGTCCTGGTATACGCCATGCGTCGCCGGGCTGTCCGCGAAGAACACCGCGTCGAAGCAGCCGCGCTCCAGCGTGCGCGCCAGATCCTGCCAATAGGCGAAGTCGCGCAGCCCGGCGAGCTGCAGGTCGGCCGGGTCCGCCCAGCTCATCAACGTATGCGTGCCGGCGCTGTGGATCAGCATCTGCATCAGGTGCATCTGGGTCGCGGCCATGGCTGTTCCCGCCTGTCCTGTTGCCGTTCAGCGGATCAGCGAGCGCACCCAGCTTTCGCCCAGCCCCACGGCGCGGCAATGCGCGGCGTAGCGGTCGAGGCGCAGGAAGACATCGTCGTAGCCGGTGACCTCGTTGTTTTCGTCGAGGTAGACCAGCGGCCCGAACACATGGAACATCGCCGTCATGTGCGCTTCCTCGGGGTGGATGTAGAGCGTGTGGATGTGGCCGGCGGGCTCGTAGACGAAGCTGCCGGGCCGGGCGATCCAGTCGTGCTCGCGGTATCCCCAGGTGCCGTCCATGGTCCAGGCGGTCACCGGCGCGGCGTGGCGGTGCTTCTGGATGGTGCCCGCGCCCCGGGCGCGCAGAATGCTGACCCAGGAGCCATGGCTGACATCGAAGATCAGCGGCCGCGTTTCGCCGATCTGGCCAAGCGGATACCAGGTGTTGTCCTCGGCCAGCACGTTGCCCTGAAACATCTCGGGGTAGGTGTAGGGGGATGGCGGGATCTGCATCATCGCGGTCTTTCCTCAGGCCTTGCCCGGCACGCAGCCACCGTCCGCCATCGATCGCCAAGCCTGGTCCGGTCCGATGGTGGCGCTGCGCTCGTAGAGGTCCCATTCGCCCTTGCTGGCGGCGGGCGTCTTGACAGTGAACAGAAAGACGTCACTGACCACGCGGCCATCCTCGCGGATGCGCGCGTTGCGCAGCACGTCGTCCTCGATGGGAAGCCGCTTCATGCGCGCCACCGTAGTGCGGCCCGAGGCCTTGGCGGCGGCGGGGCCGAGGGCGGCCACCGCCTTCAGGTAGTGCAGCGTGGCGGAATAGGCGCCGGCCTGCCCCATGTTGGGCGGCACGCCGCCGGTCTGCGGCAGCACGCGGCGCGTGAAGGCGCGGGTGCGGTCGTCGAGGTCCCAGTAGAAGGACTCCGTGAGCTGCGTGCCCTGCGCCGCCGCCAACCCCAGCGAGTGCACGTCCTGCAGGTAGATGATCAGCGCGCCGAGCTTCTGGTTGCGCCGGCCGATGCCGAACTCGCCCGCCTGCTTGATGCAGTTCAGCAGGTCCGTGCCGAACAGCGCCAGCGCCACCACCTTGGCGCGCGAGGCCTGCGCCCGCACCAGGGCGGATGCGAAGTCGGTGGTGCCGACCGGCACCGCCACCTCCCCCAGCACGCGGCCGCCGCGCTTCTCGACCACCGCCGCCGTGTCGTCGCGCAGCGCCTGGCCGAAGGTGTAGTCGGCGCGAATGAAGAAACAGGTGTCGCCGCCCTGCTCCACCAGCGCGTTGCCCAGGCTGTTGGCCAGCATCGCGGTGTCGAAGGTCCAGTGCGTCATGTTGGGTGTGCAGGCGCGGCCGCTGAGCGCGGCGTTGCCGACATTGTTGGCCAGCATCACCTTGTCGCGGTCGCGCACCAGGTCGTTCACGGCCAGCGCGATGGCGGAGTTATTGAACTCCAGCAGCGCATCGACGCCGCTGTCGATCCATTGCCGGGCGATGGACATGCCAAGGTCCGGCTTGTTCTGGTGGTCGGCCTGCAGCAGCTCGACCTTCAGCCCCGCGCGCTCCGCCATCTCCTCGGCGGCGAGCCGCGCGCAGGCGACGGAGCCGGCGCCGCCCAGGTGGCTCGCCGGGCCGGAGCGGTCCTGCAGGATGCCGATGCGGAGGGTGGGCACGGTTTGCGCCCTGAGGGCAGGGGCGGTCAGCGCAAGTCCGGACAGGCCGGACAGCGCAGCGCGGCGCGACAGCATCCTGGTCTTCCTCCCGAGGACCGCTGGCGCCATGCGCCGCGGCTTGGGGCGGATTGGAGGCTTAAAAAACCGCTCAGTCAAGCATCATACTGATCGGTAGATCACGTTTTCAGCCAGGCGGGCCGAATGCCCCCGCCGCCGCCAGCTCGGCGATCTCGCTGGTGGACAGCCCGAACTCCGCCAGCACCTCGCCGGTATGCTCGCCCAGGCGCGGCGGCAGCAGGCGAATGGCGGGCCGCGCCGCCGACATGCCGATCGGGATCGCCGGCAGCCGTAGCATCCCTTCCGTCGGGTGCTCCATCATCTGCCAGAAGCCGGTCTGCATGAGGTGAGGGTCCTCCAGCAGGTCCTCCAGCTCGTTGACCACCGAGAAGGGCACGTCGGACCCCTCGAACAGCGCCAGCCATTCGGCATTGCCGCGCGTGCGGATCAGCTCCCCCACCCGGCGCCACACGGCGTCCAGGTCCTTTTGCCGCCCCTCCAGCGTGGCGAAGCCCGGGTCCTCGGCCATCTCGGGATGCCCGGCGAGTTGGAAGAAGCGGCGCCAGTGCGCGTCGTTATAAGGCAGGAAGCAGAGATAACCGTCGGCGGTGCGGAACGGCCGCCGCAGCCCCTGGCGGATCGGGTCGTAGCCCATGCGGCCCACCGGCGGCTCGAACACCGCGCCGCCCAGGTGCTCGGCGGCGTTGAAGGCCACCATGGTTTCCAGCATCGGCAGGGACACCTGCTGGCCGAGCCCCGTGCGCTCCCGCTGGAACAGCGCCAGCGCGATGGCCCAGGCGGCGTGCACGGCGGTGATCTTGTCGGCCATGATGGAGGGCACGTAGCGCGGCTCGCCCGCCGCCACCGTTTGCAGCGCGGCGAGGCCGGACAGCGCCTGGATGATGTCGTCATAGGCCGGCCGCCCGGCATAGGGGCCGAGGTCGGAGAAGCCTGTCACGTGGCAGAACACCAGCCGGGGGTTGGCCGCCGCCAGCGCGTCGTAGCCGAGGCCGAGGCGCGCGGCGGCGGAGCTGCGGATGGAATGCAGCAGCACGTCGCTTTGTCGCGCCATGCGGCGCAGCACGGTGCCGGCGGCCGGGTTCTTGAGGTCCAGCACCAGGCTGCGCTTGTTGCGGTTGTTGGCCATGAACAGCGCGCCCATGCGGGCAGAGCGGCGCGGGCCGATCTGGCGCGTGATGTCGCCTTCCGGCGCTTCCACCTTGATGACATCGGCGCCCATGTCGCCGAGATACTGCCCGGTCATCGGCCCCAGGATGACGGAGGACAGGTCCAGCACCCGCAGCCCCGCCAGTGGCCCGTCCATCAGCGGTGCCCCCCGCGGGGGGCGGTGCTCAGCGCCGGGCGGCGGCCCGGCGCGGGGCGGCGGCGCGACGCGCCGGGGCGGGCTTGGCGCCGGCCATGGACAGGATCAACCCCGACATCTCGCCCGCCACCGCCGGCAACGGCAGGCGGCCATTGGGGCGGTACCAGACATAGGCCCAGCTCACCATGCCGCCGATCGCCAGCGCCGCCATCTCGGGGTCCGGCACGGTGAACTCGCCGCTCGCCACCCCTTCGCGCAGCAGCGCCACCAGCTTGCGGTCGAACCTGCGGCGCATGGTGCTGATGCGGTCGAAATCCGCCGGCGGCAGGTTCTTTTCCTCGCGTGCGAAGATCGCGATGTGCATCTGGCTTTGCAGCACCGCCAGCGTGAAGTGCTCGCCCAGCGCGCGCAGCTTCTCGGTCGGGCTGCCGGTGGAAGAAAGCGCGCGCTCGATCGCGTCCAGCGCGGAGGCGATGCCGCGCGTACAGATCTCGGTCAGCAGCTCGGCCTTGGAATGGAAGTGCGCGTAGATGAAGGGCTTGGTCACGCCCAGCCGCTCGGCCACCGCATCCAGCGTCGTGTTTTCGTAGCCACGTTCGTAGAACAGATCGACCGCCGCCGAGAGCGTGCGCTCCCGCTTCAACGTCGCGACTTCGTCCCGGATTCCGGGCACGGAGGCCAGTGTCGGTGCAGCCATGGGACCCTGCGGTGGTGATCATGCCGGTTGGTAAGTCTTTCTACCCTATCCGTGCTGCACTGCGAAATCCACCCCCGGAATTACGGGGAGCGTCATCCCGCCCGCGCGGGACCTTCGTTGCGCGGCAGCATGCTGCGGGCGATGATCTGTTTCATGACCTCGACGCTGCCGCCGCCGATGCGGCCGAGGCGCGCATCCACGAAGGCGCGGGCGATGGGGTATTCCCACATGTAGCCCCAGCCGCCGAAGAACTGCAGGCACTGGTCCATGACCTTGCCCTGCAGCTCCGTGGTGGTCAGCTTGAGCATGGCGGCATCCACCGCATCCAGCTTCTTCTGCAGGTGCAGCTCGATACAGCGGTCGAGGAACACGCGCTGCGCCGCGAGGTCGGCCTTCATCTCGGCCAGCTTGAACTGGGTGTTCTGGAAGTCGGCCAGGGTCTGGCCGAACATCTTGCGCTGGACCACGTAGTCCACCGTCCATTCCAGCGCCGCCTCGGACGAGGACACGGCGCGGATCGCCTGCACCAGCCGCTCCTGCGCCAGTTCCTGCATGAGCTGGTAGAAGCCGCGGCCTTCCTCGCCCAGCAGGTTGGACACCGGCACGCGCAGGTCGGACAGGAACAGCTCCGCCGTGTCCTGCGCCTTGCAGCCGATCTTCTCCAGCTTGCGGCCGCGCTTGAAGCCCGGCCGGTCGGTTTCCACCAGGATCAGGCTGACGCCCCTGGCGCCGGCCTTGGGGTCGGTCTTGCAGGCCATCACCACCATGTCGGCATTGTGCCCGGCGGTGATGAAGACCTTCTGGCCGTTGATCACGTAGTCGTCGCCGTCGCGGATGGCGGTGGTGCGGATGCCCTGCACGTCGCTGCCGCCCGAGGGCTCCGTCATGCCGAGCGCGGTGATCACCTCGCCGGTGGCCATGCGCGGCAGCCAGTGGCGCTTCTGCTCCTCCGTGCCGTAGTGCACGAGGTAGGGCGAGATGATCTCGGAATGCAGGTAGAAGGTCGGGCCCGTGGCGCCGGCCCGCGCCATCTCTTCCACCACGATGGCGCCGAACAGGAAGTCGCCGCCCAGGCCGCCATAGGCCTCCGGCACTTCGGAACACAGCAGCCCCGCCTCGCCCGCCTTGCGCCAGACGTCGCGCGGCACGATGCCCGCGCGCTCCCACTCGTCATGATGCGGCATGACCTCCGCCGCGATGAAACGGCGGACGGAGTCGCGGAAGATCTCGTGCTCCTCGGAGAACAGGGTGCGCGGGATCATGCGCCCCTCCCGCCGGGGCGCTGCGTGCGGGCGGCGCTGGGGCCGCTCTGGTCACCGGGCATGGGCATATCCGTGGGGGTGGATCATACCGATTAGTATGATTAACGACTTCTTGGTTTGCAAGTCGTTCCGGTGGCCGGTGCGCGTGCGGCCCTGCAGGGAGCGCCGCCCCCTCGAACGCCCCAGGCAGGGGGCTGGATCCCCCGCACCCCCATCTGTTGGCGCTTCGGCTCCCAGTGGGGCTCTAAAACATTGTTTTGCAATGAAAATCTTGTGAGCTACGTTTCCCGCCGGCACATCCTGACGGATTGGGGGTCCAGGGGGATTCAATCCCCTGGCGGGGAGAGTTCGAGAGGGGCAACGCCCCTTTCAAAAAGGCCACCGGCGCCACTGCCCCTGGACAGCGGCTCCCCCCCAACAGTGTAATGCATGGCATTCCACGCCCAGGAGCATCGATGCGGTTCAACGGCACAGTCGCCATCGTCGGCATCGGGCAAAGCGAGTTCGGCCGCCACCTGCCCACCAGCCAGCTCGGCCTCGGTGCCCGGGCGCTGAAGGCGGCGCTGGCCGATTGCGGCCTGCAGCGGCGCGACATCAATGGCCTCGCGCTGCACATGGGCTGGCCGCTCGGCGCCGACTACGACCGCATGGCCGAGGTGTATGGGCTGGAGGTCGACTACGTCCACCAGGGCTGGACACACGGGCGCTTCGTCACCAGCACGCTGCAGCACGCGGCCATGGCCATCGCCTGCGGCATGGCCGACGTCGTGGCCTGCATCACAGCCGTCAGCTTCACGCGGGAAGCCAGCATCCTCGGCGGGCCGGGCGACCCGGAGGGCATGCGCGAGCAGGGCGCCACGCATGGCGAGAACCCGGTCTACGGCCTCACCTCGCCCGCCGTCGGCGCGGCGCTGGCGATGCAGCGCTACATGGCGCGCTACGGCGTGACCTCGGCGGAACTGGCAGCCGTGCCGGTCGCGCTGCGGCGCCACGCGCAGCGCAATCCGGCGGCGCTGATGCAGCGTCCGCTGACCGTGGAGCAGCACCAGGCATCCCGCATGGTCGTCGACCCGCTGCACCTGTTCGACTGCAGCCTGGTGACCGACGGCGCGGCCGTGGTGATCCTGGCGAGCGCGGAGCGGGCACGGGACATGCCGAAGCCGCCGGTGCTGCTGGCCGGCATGCAGGGCCTGCGATCGGGGCGCAGCGAGTTCATCTTCGCGCCGCCCGGACTCGGCATCAACCAACAGACCACAAGCAGCGAAACGCCGCGCGAGCGCGACCTCGCCGTTTATCGCGCCGCCGGCATCGGCCGCGACGCGTTGCAGGGCTTCTACACCTATGATGCCTTCTCGCCGCTCGTGCTTTTCGCGCTGGAGCGTTTCGGCTTCTGTGGTCCGGGGGAGGCCGCGGCCTGGGTGCAGGACGGGCGCATCGGGCCGGGCGGCACCTTGCCGGTGAACACCTCGGGCGGGCTGCTGTCGGAGGCGCATGTGTGCGGCTGGAACTCGATCATCGAGATGACGCGCCAGCTGCGCGGCGAGGCGGATACGCGGCAGATTCCCGGCGCGGAGGCCCTGCAATGGGGCACCTGCTGGGGCGATTCCGTGATCCTGCGCCGCTGACGCCGAAGGAACGCCAAGACCATGTGCGCAGACCACACCGCCAAGCCCGTTCCCCGCCTGACCCCGGACAACGCCCCCTTCTGGAACGGCTGCCGCGACCACAAGATCATGCTGCCCTGGTGCGATGCCTGCGACCGCGCGCACTGGCCCCCCGGGCCGGTCTGCCCCTTCTGCTTCAGGGATGCGCTGATGTGGCGGCAGGCCAGCGGCCTCGGCACCATCTCCTCCTGGGTGGTCGTCCACAAGGCGTGGCTGCCGGCCTTTGAGGCGGACCTGCCCTACAACGCCGTGCAGGTGGAGCTGGAGGAGAAGGTGAGGCTCACGGGCAACGTGGTGGGCTGCCCCAACGAGGCGCTGCGGGTCGGCCTGCCGGTCGAGGTCATCTTCGACGACGTGACGGACCGGGTCACCCTGCCTCGCTTCAGGCTGCGGTGACCCTCGGCCAAATCTTCTGACGCCCCCTGCCGCAAGGCCGCGCATCATGTCTCCTTTGCATCCTGCCCTCGCCCGCTTCCTGGCCGCCGTACGCGCCGCTGGCCGCCCGCCCTTCCAGGATCTCACGCCTGCCGAGGCCCGCGCCGCCTATGCTGCCGGGCGCCCGCTGTTGCAGTCCCCTCCGGAGGACGTGGCCGATGTGCGGGACATCACCATCCCAGGCCCTGGCGGCCCGCTGACGCTGCGGATCTATCGCGGCGGTGGCTGCGACGATGCCGGGCCACAGCCTTGCCTGCTGTTCCTGCACGGCGGCGGCTGGGTGATCGGCGACCTGGACAGCCATGACGGCCTGTGCCGCCGTTTGGCCAATGCGGCCCGCTGCAGGGTTGTCGCGGTGGACTACCGCCTGGCCCCCGAGCATCCCTTCCCCGCCGCGCTCGACGATGCCGCGGCCGCGCTGCGCTGGCTGGCGTGCGAGGCCGGCACAATCGGCATCGATCCCGCGCGCCTCGCGATCGGAGGCGACAGCGCCGGCGGCAACCTCGCCGCCGTGCTCGCGCTGATGGGGCGCGACGGGACCCTGCCGGCCACCGCGTTCCAGTTGCTGTTCTACCCGGTACTGGACGCGACCATGGCCTCCGCGTCCTACGCCCGCGTGACGGAAGGCGTGCCGTTGACCGCCGCCACCATGCGCTACTTCGCCGACCACTACCTGCCCGCCGGGCTGGACCGCACGGACTGGCGCGTCTCACCCCTGCGCGCGGCGAGCTTGGCGGGCACGCCCCCTGCCTTTGTGCTGACCGTGGCGCAGGACCCGCTGGCGGACGAGGGGCGCGACTATGCCGCCCGGCTGGAGGCCGAAGGCGTCCGTGTCACGGCGCTGCATGTCAGCGATCAGATCCATGGCATGCTGATGATGGGCCAGGTCCTGCCCGTCGGCGCGCCGGTGGCGCGTTTCGCGGCGGCAGTGCTTCGCGACTGCTGGGACAGCCCCGGCGGTGTCTGACCGGCGCGGCCACTCGCTCCTGTTCCCGCGGCTTGCCGCGTTGGCGGAGGACCGGGTGGCAGTCTGCCCAAACGCGAAAAGCCCGGCATCTCTGCCGGGCTTTTCGATAAGGTCCTGATCTGCATCAGGAAAGACTGGCGCGCCCGAAGAGATTCGAACTCCTGACCCCCAGATTCGTAGTCTGGTGCTCTATCCAGCTGAGCTACGGGCGCCGGCCAGTGGCGGGGGAATACCCACCCCGGGGGCGGAGCGCAACCGGGGGAACGCGCAATCCGGCGATTTTTTATGGCGGGCCGGTGACAAAGGCGGCTTTCACCGGCCAGCGCGCCGCCACGGGCGGGAAAAGCCCCACCACACGGCCGCTAGCAGCAGCCCCCAGGCCGCCGCGGTGGCCGCCAGGTCCTGCTCCAGCGTCCGCAGGATGGCGTCCAGGCCCCGGCCGCCTTCGCGGTCACGCCACAACAGCAGCAGGGCCGCCAGGTTTACCGCCAGCGCCGCCAGCACGCCGCGCAACGGCGGGTGGCGCGGCGGCTGAGACCACAGCATCGCCCCCACCTTCACCAGCAGGGCGAGCAGCAGCACCGCGCCGCTGGCCAGCACCAGCAGCATCACGCCGGCCCCGGTCAGGTCCAGCACGCCCGCCCGCCCCGCCCGTCGTTAGGCCGCGAGCTTGTCCAGCTCGCGCAGCACGGCATCGCCCATCACGGAGGTGCCGACGCGCGCGGTGCCGGGCCCCATGATGTCGGCCGTGCGCAGCCCGCCGGCCAGCACCTTCTCCACCGCCGTCTCGATCATCACCGCATCCTCCTCCATGCCGAAGGACCAGCGCAGCAGCATGGCGAAGGACAGCATCTGCGCGCAGGGATTGGCGATGCCCTTGCCCGCGATGTCCGGCGCCGAGCCATGGATCGGCTCGTACAGCGCCTTGCGCCGGCCAGAGGAGTCCGGCGCGCCCAGCGTGGCGGAGGGCAGCATGCCCAGCGAGCCCGTCAGCGCCGCCGCCAGGTCCGACAGCACGTCGCCGAACAGGTTGCCGGCCAGGATCACATCGAACTGCTTGGGGCGCGAGCAGAGCTGCATGGCGCAGTTGTCGGCATACATGTTGCTCAGCTCGACATCCGGGAACTCGGCGGCGCCCACCTCGCCCACCACGGCCCGCCACAGGCGGCCGGACTGCATGACGTTGGCCTTTTCCACGCTGCACAGGCGGCCCGTGCGCTTGCGCGCCAGGTCGAAGGCCACGCGCGCCACGCGGGCGATCTCCTCTTCCGTGTAGACCTCGGTGTCCACGCCGCGGCGCTGGCCGTTGGCCATGGTTTCCACGCCGCGCGGCTCGCCGAAATAGATGCCGCCCGTGGTTTCGCGCACGATCATCAGGTCCAGCCCGCGCACCACGTCGGGCTTCAGGCTGGACGCATCCACCAACGGGTCCAGCACCGTGGCGGGGCGCAGGTTGGCGAACAGCCCCAGCTCCTTGCGCAGCCGCAGGATGCCGAGCTCCGGACGGCGGTCGAAGGGCAGGCTGTCCCACTTCGGCCCGCCCACGGAGCCGAACAGCACCGCGTCCGCTTCCAGCGCATGCTCCACCGTGCGGTCAGGACAGGGCGAGCCCTCGGCCTCCAGCGCGGCGCCGCCCACCAGCCCTTCCTGCAGCGAGAAGCTGACGTGGCGGCGGCGGTCCATCCAGTCCACCACGCGCAGCACCTCGCGCATCACCTCGGGGCCGATGCCGTCGCCCGGCAACACCAGCATCTTCTTGTTCGCCGTCATCCATCACTTCCTGATCGGGGGTGCTTGGCCGTCTTGGCTTGGAACCGGGGAAGAATGAATTCTTCCCCGGACCCCATCTTCTTTTCTTTTTATCCGTTTTCCGGTGCGCGGGCTGTCCACTCACACACCCGGACATGAATCAGAAAAAAGATGGGGGTCCGGGGGAATTCCTTCCCCCGGCCTTGTCTCGCTTCAGGCGTAAAGCCAGGGCTGCTCCGCCCGCCGCTTCGCCTCGTAGTCGTCGATCTGCGCGCCGCGCTGCATGGTCTGGCCAATGTCGTCCAACCCGTTGAGCAGCAGGTGCCGGCGCAGCGGGTCCACCTCGAAGGGAATCTCCTGGCCGTTCGGCCGCACTACCACCTGGCGCTCCAGGTCGATGCTGATGCGTGCGTTCTCGCCCATCTTCGCGTCTTCCATCAGCTGGTCGCAGACCTCGCGCGGCAGCTTGATCGGCAGGATGCCGTTCTTGAAGCTGTTGCCGTGGAAGATGTCCGCGAAGTCGGGCGCGATCACGCAGCGGATGCCGAAGTCCAGCAAAGCCCAGGGCGCGTGCTCGCGCGACGAGCCGCAGCCGAAGTTCTCATGTGCGATCAGGATCTCCGCCCGGCGGTAAGGCTCCTGGTTCAGGACGAAGTCCGGGTTCTCGCTGCCATCCTCGCGGTAGCGCAGGTTGGCGAAGGCCGCCTTGCCCAGCCCGGTGCGCTGGATGGTCTTGAGAAAGCGCGCGGGGATGATCTTGTCGGTATCGACATTGGCCATCGGCAGCGGCGCCGCGATGCCGGTGAGCTTGGTGAAGGCGTCCATGGTTCAGCCGATCTCCCGCACGTCGGTCAGAAAGCCCGTGACGGCGGCGGCGGCGGCCATCGCGGGGCTCAGCAGGTGGGTGCGCCCGCCGGGGCCCTGGCGGCCCTCGAAGTTGCGGTTGCTGGTGCTGGCCGAGCGCTGGCCCGGCGTCAGCTTGTCCGGGTTCATGCCGAGGCACATGGAGCACCCGGCTTCGCGCCACTCGAAGCCCGCTTCCTTCAGCACGGCGTCCAGCCCCTCGGCCTCGGCCGCGTGCTTCACCAGCCCCGAGCCCGGCACCACCATGGCGCGCACGCCCGGCGCCACCTTGCGGCCGCGCACCACGGCGGCGGCGGCGCGGATGTCCTCGATCCGGCTGTTGGTGCAGGAGCCGATGAAGACCACGTCCACCTTCAGCTCCGTGAGCTTCTGGCCAGGCACCAGGCCCATGTACTCCACCATGCGCTGCAACTGGGCGCGCTTGGCCTCGTCCGGCTCGGCGGCAGGGTCGGGCACGCTGGCGGTGATCGGCAAGACGTCCTCGGGGCTGGTGCCCCAGCTCACCATCGGCACGATCTCGGCGGCATCCAGCACCACCTCGGTGTCGAAATGCGCGCCCTCGTCGGAGGGCAGCGTCTGCCAGTATTCCACCGCGCGCTCATAGGCCTCGCCCTTGGGCGCGAAGGGCCGGCCCTTGACGTAGTCGAAGGTGGTCTGGTCCGGCGCGATCATGCCGGCGCGCGCGCCCGCCTCGATCGACATGTTGCAGATGGTGAAGCGCCCGGCCATGTCGAGCGCGCGGATCGCCTCGCCCGCGTATTCGATCACGTGGCCGGTGCCGCCGGCGGTGCCGATCTTGCCGATGATGGCCAGCACGATGTCCTTGGCCGTGCAGCCCGGCGGCAGCGTGCCGTCCACCGTCACGCGCATATTCTTGGCGCGCTTCTGCAGGATGGTCTGCGTGGCCAGCACGTGCTCCACCTCGGAGGTGCCGATGCCAAACGCCATCGCCCCCATGGCGCCGTGCGTCGAGGTATGGCTGTCGCCGCAGACGATGGTCATGCCCGGCAGGGACAGCCCCTGCTCCGGCCCCACGATGTGCACGATGCCCTGCCGCGCATCCGTCAGCGGGATGTAGGGCACGTCGAACTCGGCGACGTTCTTTTCCAGCGTCTCGACCTGCAGCCGGCTTTCGGGATCCTCGATCTGCCCCGTGTAGCGGCTCTGGTCGGTGGCGATGTTGTGGTCGATCACCGCCATGGTGCCGTCCAGCCGGCGCACCTTGCGGCCCGCCATGCGCAGCCCCTCGAAGGCCTGCGGGCTGGTCACCTCATGCACGAGGTGCCGGTCGATGTAGAGAAGCGCGGTGCCGTCCGGAAGCGTCTCCACGACGTGGGCATCCCAGATCTTGTCGAACAGCGTACGCGGCTTCGTGGCCGACATCGGCATTTCCCTCGGAACAGGCGTTCAAACGGTGCCACGGGCAGGCGGCATCGGCATCCCGGGCGATATGGACCCTGACGCGCCGTCATTGAAGCACCGGCACCCGCCGGCTGCCACCGCGACAGACGCGGTCCTCACCCCGGCTCAGCACATAACTGTCGCCTGAACCCGTGGAAAGAGGCGAAATCTTGCGTGGGGTGCCTTGGGTGGGAAAGGAAGAGAAGGCTGGGGGAAGGAATTCCCCAAGGCCCCCATCTTCTTTTCGTTTAAAAGAACACCGATCAAGGGTGCGAACCGCGGGCAACGGCGGCGACCGAACAGGGAAGCAAAAGCAAGATGGGGACTCGGGGGAATGCCTTTCCTCGAACTTCCTCCACCATCCCCAAAACGCAGAACGCCGCGCCCCTTCCGGGGCGCGGCGTCCCGCAAAGCCGATCCCGGAAAGGATCAGGCCTCGGCGGCGGTCGCCTTGGGCGCGCGGGCCACGGTCTTCTCGGCGATGCGCGCCGACTTGCCGGTGCGGCCACGCAGGTAATACAGCTTGGCGCGGCGCACCTTGCCCCGGCGCAGCACGGCGATCTCGGCGATGCTGGGCGAGTACAGCGGGAAGACGCGCTCGACGCCCTCGCCGTAGGACAGCTTGCGCACCGTGAAGTTGCTGTGCAGGCCCTTGTTGGAGCGCGCGATCACGACGCCCTCATAGGCCTGGGTGCGGGTGCGCTCACCCTCGACCACCTTCACCATCACGCGGACGGTGTCGCCGGCGGCGAACTCGGGAACGGCGCGGGCGGCGAGCAGGCGGTCCTTCTGCTCGGCGTCGAACTGCTGCAGCAGGTTCATGGCTAATAACCTCTCGAAAAGACGTTCTAGAATCAATGGGCCACGGACGAGGTGCGGCGCGACCAGAGATCCGGCCGCCGCTCGCGCGTCGCCGCCTCCGCCATGCCACGGCGCCAGCGCGCCACCTCGGCGTGGTGGCCGGAAAGCAGGACCTCGGGCACCGCCCGCCCGTCCCACTCCGCCGGCCGCGTGTAATGCGGGTATTCCAGCAGGGGCGCCGCCTCGGAGAAGCTTTCCTCCTCCGCGCTCGTCGCCCCGCCCATCACACCCGGCAGCAGCCGCACGCAGGCATCCAGCAGCACCAGGGCCGCCGGCTCGCCTCCGCTCAGCACATAGTCGCCGACCGAGACCTCGCGCATCTCGCGCGCCTCGATCACCCGCTGGTCCAGCCCCTCGTAGCGGCCGCACACCAGGATCACCCCTGGGCCCGCCACCAGCTCCCGCGCCAGCCCCTGGTCCAGCACCCGCCCGCGGGGGGTGAGGTAGACCAGCGGCCGCGCCGGCCCGGCGGCGAGCGCCGCCGCGCAGGCGGCATCCACCACGTCCGGCCGCATCACCATGCCCGCGCCGCCCCCGAAGGGGGTGTCGTCCACGGTGCGGTGCTTGTCCGTCGCGAAGTCGCGGATCTGGAGGGTATCCAGGCTCCACTTGCCGTCCCGCAGCGCGCGGCCGGCCAGGGAATGGCCGAGCGTGCCGGGGAACATCTCCGGGAACAGGGTCAGCGCGGTCGCGTGCCAGGGCGTCATGGCAGCGTGCTGCCACGCGGTGGGCGCGGAATGCCGCGGCGGCCGACATCCTGGCGGCGCGGCAGCGCGTGCGGCGCCTCGCCGTCCAGGGCGCTGTCGGGCTCGGGCGCGGTGGCCAGACCCTCGGGCAGCGCGCCGTCGGCGGGCGGCACCACGGTCAGCCAGCCTTCCGAGACCTTCACCTCGGGCACGGCGGCCCGGGTGAAGGGCACCAGCACGTCGCGGCCCGCCTCGGTGATGACGGTGAGGAAGGGGCTCGCGCCGAAATCCTCCACCGCCCGCACCGTGCCGAGCTCGGTGCCGGCCGCGTCGC
The DNA here is from genome assembly GCF_017355405.1 of Roseomonas haemaphysalidis. Classification (NCBI taxonomy): domain Bacteria; kingdom Pseudomonadati; phylum Pseudomonadota; class Alphaproteobacteria; order Acetobacterales; family Roseomonadaceae; genus Roseomonas; species Roseomonas haemaphysalidis. The sequence goes on along the minus strand of NZ_CP061177.1, from coordinate 1,379,828 downwards.
GCGCCACCATGCCAATGAGGTCGGCGAGGTAGTACTCGTCCTCCTCCGGCGGCGGCAGGCTGGCGCGGTCGACGTAGAGCCTAGTGCCGGTCAGCTTGGCGGCCGCGTCGCGGTCGGCCACGCCGTCGATGCGCGCCAGCCCCTCGGCCAGCCAGTGCAGCGCGAAGACCTTCCCCCCGCCCTCGTCCGAGAGCGGGCCGTAGCCGGCGATATCCGCCGGCCGCGCGGTGAAGGACTGGACACGGACCAGCCCGCGCACACCGTGCGGCCGTCCGATCTCCCCCACCAGGATGCGCTGATTGGCCATGGCTGGCTGCTACCGGGCGTCGCTGGTCAGGCGGCGTTGGCGGCGGCGCGTTCCTGCGCCTTCTTCTTCGGCGCGGACTGCTTGGGCTGCTCGCGGAACACCGGCATCGGCGCCAGCTCGGCCTTGCCGAGGAACTTGGCGACGCGGTCGGTGGCCAGCGCGCCGACGCTCAGCCAGTGCTTGATGCGCTCGTCCTGCAGGCGCACGCGGTCGGCGTGGTCGGCCGGCAGCATCGGGTTGTAGCTGCCCACCTTCTCGATGAAGCGGCCGTCGCGGGGCGAGCGGCTGTCGGCCACCACGATGTGGTAGTAGGGGCGCTTCTTGGCACCGGCGCGCGCGAGGCGGATCTTCAGGCCCATAAGGATCAGTTCCTGTGTTGGTCTATGAAAACTAGAAGGGGCGCTTGCCCCCGGCCCCAGGGAGAAGCGCGCCGAGACCGCCGCGCATCATCCCCTTCTGGCCGAGCTTGCTCATCCGCTTCATCATCGCGGACATGTCGTCGAACTGCTTCAGCAGCCGGTTCACGTCCTGAACGGTGGCTCCCGCGCCGGCGGCGATGCGCTTCTTGCGGGAGGCCTTCAGGATGTCTGGATTACGCCGCTCCTTGGGCGTCATGCTGCCGATGATGGCGGCCTGGCGCTTGAGCAGCGTGTTGTCGAGGTTGGCGTTCTCGATCTGCGCCTTCATCTTGCCGATGCCGGGCAGCATGCCGAGGATGCCGGACAGCGAGCCCATCTTGCCGATCTGCTTGAGCTGGCCCGCGTAGTCTTCCAGGTCGAACTGACCCTTCTGCATCTTCGCGGCCATCTTCTCGGCCTCGGCGCGGTCGATGGTCTCCGCCGCCTTTTCCACCAGGCTGACGATGTCGCCCATGCCGAGGATGCGGCCGGCGATGCGGTCGGGGTGGAAATCCTCCAGGGCCTCGAGCTTCTCGCCCGCGCCCAGCAGCTTGATCGGCGCGCCGGTGACGGCGCGCATGGACAGCGCCGCACCGCCGCGCGCATCGCCGTCCACGCGCGTCATGACGATGCCCGTCACGCCCACGCGCTCGTTGAAGGCGCGCGCGGTCTGCACCGCGTCCTGGCCGGTCATCGCATCGACCACCAGCAGGCTTTCATGCGGGCGGGTCGCGGCCTTCACGGCGGCGACCTCGTCCATCAGCGCCTCGTCGATCGACAGGCGGCCGGCGGTGTCGAGGATAACGACGTCGTAGAGCTCGCCGCGGGCCACTTCCATGGCGCGCGCCGCGATCTGCAAGGGCGACTGGCCGGCGACGATGGGCAGGCTGGTCACGCCCGCCTGCCTGGCCAGCGTCTCGAGCTGAAGCTGCGCGGCCGGGCGGTGCACGTCGAGCGAGGCCAGCAAGACCTTCTTCTTGTCCCGCGTGCGCAGCCGCAGCGCGATCTTGCCCGAGGTGGTGGTCTTGCCCGAGCCCTGAAGGCCGATCATCAGGATGGCGACCGGCGCGGCGGCGGCCAGGCTGATGCCCGGCACGTGCTCGACCCCCTCGCCACCGCCCAGCGCCTCGACCAAGCAGTCGTTGACGATCTTGATGACCTGCTGGGCGGGCGAAACGGACTTGATGACCTCGGCGCCCACGGCGCGCTCGCGCACCTTGGCGACGATGTCCTTGACCACGGGCAGCGCCACGTCGGCCTCGAGCAGGGCCAGGCGCACCTCGCGGGAGGCCTCGGCGACGTCGGCCTCGGTCAGCGCGCCACGGCGGCGCAGCCGATCGAACACCCCGTTCAACTTGCCCGAAAGAGCCTCGAACACCGCGCTGGTCACTCCTTCTCGCGGCGGGATGAGGCCCGCCCAAAACAAAACGCGCCGCTGCGCGAGTCTTCGCGGAGCGACGGAGCCGGGCGTCTCACAGGATCGCACCGACCGAAAGCGCGTGTCCCATCACAGGACGCGCGAGGCCGCTGTCTACCCGCCGCACCGCCGGCGGGTCAAGCGCCGCGTTTCCCCCTGCAACTCCGCCAGGGTGAAACCGTTCATCCCATAGGCCGGCGTGAACCGCCGACCGGACAGGCGAAGCAAAGCGTAATCAACAATTTACGGAGGCCATTGACATGGACAAGGATCGCATCGACGGCGCGCTGAAGCAGGCCAAGGGCGCTGTGAAGGAAGTTGCCGGCAAGGTGACCGGCAGCACCTCCACCGAGATGGAAGGCAAGGCCGAGAAGACCGCCGGCAAGGCGCAGTCCGCGGTCGGCCAGGCCAAGGACGACGTGCGGGACTCCACCCGCAAGATCTGATCGCCCCCGCGATCAGAACAGGCCCGCCGGGGAAACCCGGCGGGCCTTTTTCATGCCCGCCCCCGCAGGCGGTCCAGCGCCCGCCGCAGCGCCGCCTCCATTCCCCGGTACCAGCCGCCGCTCGGCAGCGGCCAGGCGGACGGGTCGTCCAGCCGTTCCAGGATCACCTCCGGCGGGCACGGCAGGCCGGTCAGCGGGTCCACCGTGCGGGGAAACAGGATCAGCGCCGCCGCCACCAGCGCGTCCAGCGGCAGCACGCGCCCGCGGCGTCCCACGGGGTTGCGGTCCTCCGTCAGGCCCCAGCCGGCATAGAAGGGCTGCCCCCAGGTGGTGACCGGCACGCCGCGCAACAGCGCCTCGAAGCCGGACAACGAGGTCAGCGTGTGCACTGCGTCCACCTGCCCCAGCAACCCGGTCAGCGGCGCGCCGGACACGATCTGGTCGGCCACCGCGCGCAGCGCCGCCAGGGGCACGGCGTTGCGGCGCAGCCCGGCTTCCAAGTCCGGATGCGGCTTGAACACGATCCAGGCCCCCGGATGCGCCGCCCGCACCGCCCGCAGCAGCGCCAGGTTGCCCTGGATGGCGCCGCCGCCGAGCCGCACGGAGGCATCGTCCTCCACCTGCCCCGGCACCAGCAGCACCGGGCGGCCCGGCGGCGGCGCCAGCACGGGCGCGGCACCCGACAGGTTGTACTTGGTCACGCCGCGCGAAACGATCGCCTCCCGCAGCGCCGCCGCGCGGGCCAGCAGCGCGGGGGAAAACTCGGCGGTGGCCAGCAGCCGTTCCAGCGCGCTGGGCCGCGCGGGGTCGTAGTAGATGCCCGAGCCGTCCACGGCATAGGACGCCCCCGGCAGAAACCGCGCCCCCAGCCCGCGCGACCGCACGAAGCCGTCCTCCACCGTCAACAGCGCCACGCCGGCGGCCTCGCAACGGGCCCGGAACCCGGCGGGCACGGCGCGGGCCCAGGCGGCCAGCGCGGCCTCGCCGTCGCGCGCCCTGGCGGCCGCGGCCTGGCGCAGCGCCGCCTCCGGCCGCCGCGCGAAGCGGGGCATGCCACCGGCATGGGCGAACAAGGCGCCAACGCGCTCGCGCTTCCACCAGGACATGCCCAGGCACACCGCCACGGGCCGGTTTTCCCCCTGCGCCCGGCACCAGGCGTCCAGCTGTTCCAGCGCCTCTTCGAATCGCCAGGGGCGGCGCAGAAACGGGTCGGCGCAGCGGCTAGCGGCGATCAGCGCGGCCAGGCGGGGCACCGGGTCCAGTTTCTCGCCCGCCACCGGCACCCCGGCGGCGGCGGCCAGCAGCGCCATCTCGTCGCTGGCGCCATGCAGGTCGGCCGCGCAATCCAGCAGCGTCCAGGGCGACAGCCGGGCGTCCAGCCGCGTGGCGCCGGGCGGCACGGGCAACACCGGCGGCGCGCCGGCGGGGGCGGCCGGGTTGCGCGCCAGCAGCAGCGGCAGGCGCGCCCGCGCGGCGGCGGCCCTGGCGGCGGCGACGCACGGCACGGCCGGCCCCGGACGGCAGGGGTCCAGCAGCAGCACCGCGCCGCGCGGCGCCAGGCCCAGCGCGGCGGCACGCGGGTCCGGCAACCCCGGCTCGCCGCCGATGCGCGCCCTGGCCAGGAACTCCGCCGCCTGGGCGGCGCGGGCGGCAACGGCCGGATCCAGCTTTCGCGACTCCGGGCCCCGCGACTCCGGGGCCGGCCATGGCGGCAGCAGCAGCGCCACCGGAGCGTGCCGCGTCCCGAAACGGGGCGCCCGCAGCGGCCCGGGGGCGTAGCGCAGCAGCGTGGCGGGCGCGTCCGGCGGCACCGCCCGCCCTTCGGGCCATGCCAGCAGGTCGGCGTTTCCCGCCACTGGCTGGTGCTCAGGCCAGAAGGCCGGCAGGTGCGGCCAGCGCAACAGGTCCGCCGCCGGAAACAGCAGGCGGCGGCGGGGCGAGGCATCCGGGGCGGGGGCGATTCCAGTCATTTGCTGCAAGGCAGCATGCCCGCTGCGGGTTCGCTTTGCCACGGCCATTGCGGTGGAGTAGCTTCCGCTTCGTTAAACAGGATGCAAAGTCGGCGTGAACGGATTTCTCACAACGAACGGATCATTCGCGCCAGCGATGCTGGCGGGGCTGTTCAGGCGGTGCCTGGCCCTGCCCCTGCTGGTCGCCTTGTCCGCCTGCGGCGGCGGCGGATCACTGTGGTCCGGCGGCGGCAGCAGCCTTGACGCGCGCTCCGCCCCCGCCAGCGTCCCCGCCCGGGTGCCGGACCCGCTGGCCGATTTCGCCGCCCGCGCGCAGATCGGTCAGGAGGAATACGTCGGCAACCCGCAGGCGCCCGCGCGTGTCACCCGCGCCTACAACTCGGGTGGCGGGCGGCCCTGCCGCGAGCTGCTGCTGGGCGGCCTGACCGCCGGGCGCCAGCTGATCTACTGCGAGGAAGCGCCGGGCCAGTGGGTGGGCGTGCGCCCGCTGCTGCGCAACGGCGCGCCGCCCTCCAATGCCGCCGTCTTCGCTCCCTGAGCCGATGAGCGACCACGTCCCCCGCCGTGCCCGGCGCGGCGCCCTTTCGGCGCAGCTGGGCGTGCTCCACGCGCTGGTGCTGCGGGAAATGCAGCTGCGCTTCGGGCAAAGCAAGGTGGGCTACTTGTGGCTGGTCGCCGAGCCGATGATGCTGGGCTTCGGCGTTTCGCTGATCCACTGGATGACGGACCGCGGGCTGCCCAACAACATCCCGGTCTTTCTGTTCTACGCGCTGGGCTACGCGCCCTTCTACATGTTCCGCGGCATCCTGACGCGCAACGCCGGCGCCATCACCCACAGCATGCCCCTGCTGTACCACCGCAGCGTCAAGCTGCACGACCTGACCATGGCGCGCACCCTGCTGGAAGCCGCGGCCTGCAGCGTGGTGATCGGGCTGCTGGTGGTGGGCGGCGGTCTGTTCGGCGGCTACTGGCCGGCGCACCCCGGGCTGTTCGTGGTCAGCTTGGTGTTCAGCGCGCTGATCGGCCACGGCGTCGGCACCCTGCTGGCGGCGCTGATCGTGTTCGTGGAGCCGGTCGAGCGCCTGGTGCACCCGCTGACCTACCTGATGATGCCCTTCTCCGCCGCCTTTCTGATGCTCGCCAGCGTCACGCCCGCGACGCGCGACGCGCTTCTGTACAACCCGCTGGCCAATGTGCACGAGGCGATGCGCCACGCCCAATGGGGCGACAAGGTGGTGTCCTATTTCAGCCTCCCCTACGTGATGCTGTGGATCCTGATCCTCAACGTGCTGGCCATGGCGGCGATGCGCGCGGCGCGGCCACGCCTTTCCATGGCCCGGTGAGGCGCGCCGGTGATCGAGATGCTCGACGTCTGGAAGGGCTTTCACAGCCACAAGAGCGGCGCGCAGCACGTCATCCTGCGCGGCGTGCACGGGCGCATCCGCCGCGGCGACCAGGTGGGCATCCTCGGCCGCAACGGCTCGGGCAAGTCCACGCTGCTGCGGCTGCTGAGCGGCGTGGAGAACCCCGACCGCGGCGTGATCCGGCGCGAGATGAGCATCTCCTGGCCCATTGGCGGGGCCTACGGGCTGCAAACCATCACCAGCGGCGCGTCCAACGCCCGCTTCATCGCGCGGCTCTACGGCACGCCCGTGCAGCAGACACAGGACTTCGTGGAGGAGTTCTCCGAGCTCGGCCGCTACTTCTTCGAGCCGGTGAACACCTATTCCTCCGGCATGGTCAGCCGCCTGCTGATGGGCCTGTCCTTCGCGGTGGATTTCGACTGCTACCTGGTGGACGAGGCGCTTTCCACCGGCGACGCGCGCTTTGCCGCGAAATGCCAGCACATGCTGCAGATGCGGCGGCAGAACGCGGCGATGATCATGGTGTCCCACAACGCCATGCACGTCCGGCAATACTGCGACACGGCGGCCATCCTGCGGAACGGCATGCTGGAATTCTATGAGGATGTCGATGAAGCTATCGCCGCCTACCAGGGTCTCTGACATCCCGCTGACGGCGGCGCGGCCGCGCATGGCACGCCCCGCGTGGCCGCTGCGCATGCTGTGGAAGCGCCGCTTCTTTCTGCTGCTGGTGATGCTGCCGACCGTGCTGGCCGGCGTGTACCTTTACGGCATCGCCGCCGGGCAATACGTGTCGGAAGCCCGCTTCGTGATCCGCGGCCGGCAGGAAGCCCGCGGCGGCTCGGCGCTGAGCGAGGCGCTCGGCGCCGCCACCGGCTTCAAGCAGATGCCGGAGGAAGCCATCACGGTGCGCGACTACCTGCAGTCGCACGACGCGGTGGAAAAGCTGCGCGAGCGCGCGGGGCTGATCGACATCTACCGGCGCCCTGAAGCCGACCGGCTGGCGCGGCTGTGGGGCCCGGACATGCCGGCCGAGTTCCTGCAGATCTACTACAACCACATGAACAGCGTGACCGTGGACGCCACCGGCGGCATCACCACCATCCAGGCCCGCGCCTTTCGCCCGGAAGACGCGCGGCGCATGGCGGAAGCGCAGCTCGCCATCTCGGAGGAATTCGTCAACCAGCTCTCCTCGCGCGCCCGCGCCGCCTCGGTGGAAAGCGCGCAGGCGGAACTGGACCGCGCCGAGCAGCGCGTGGTGGACGCCCAGCTGGCGCTGACCGAATGGCGCCAGCGCGAGCAGGCGGTGGACCCCACCGGCATCGCCGCCATCGGCCAGCAGGGCTTCGCGGCGCTGGAAAACGCGCTCAACAGCACGCGCACCGAATTGCAGGAGAAATCCTCCTTCATGCGCGCCGACAACCCGCAGATCGTGACGCTGCGCAACCGCATCGCGGCGCTGGAAGCGCGCATCGCCGCTGAGCGCACGCGCCTAGCCACCGGCGAGGCGGCGCTGCCCGAGCGGCTGGCGACCTTCGAGCGCCTGTCGCTGGAACGCGAATTCGCCACCAAGCAGCTCGCCTCCGCCGCCGCCTCGCTGGAAACCGCGCGCATGGACGCGCAGCGCCAGCAGCTGTTCCTGTCGCGCGTGGTGCAGCCCAACCTCGCGGAATATCCGCTCTACCCGAAGGCGGCGCTGACGCTGTTCAGCATCTTCGGCGTCCTCGCCATGACCTACGGGGTCGGTTGGCTCCTGATCCAGGGTGTTCGTGAACATGCGCTCTAGCCGCGTCCTTCCCCTCCTGCTCGCGCTCGCGCTGGCACCCGGCGCGGCGCGGGCCCAGTCCGCGCTGCAGCAGCAGATGCTGCAGGCGCAGCAGGCCCAGCAGCAGCAGACGGGCGCCGGGCAGCAGACCCTGAGCTCGCCCACGCCGGGGCTGCTGACGCAGTCCTCCTCCACCCAGGCGCAACTGCCCAGCCTGCTGCCGCCGGAAACCCTGATCAACCGCGCGGGCTCCACCACCGAGGCCGAGGCCGGCGCCACCGCGCAGGGTCCGCTGGCCGAGCCCTTCCGCTTCGCCGGGCCGTCGCGCACCGTGTTCGGCGCCGCGCTGTTCACGCGCCAGGCGCCCTCGCCTTCCGACACGGGCAACCCCAACTACCGCCTGGCGGCGGGCGATCGCGTCAGCATCCGCGTGTGGGGCCCCGTGGAAAGCGAGGTGATCGCGGCGCTGGACGCGCAGGGCAACGTGTTCCTCCCCTCCATCGGCCCGATCCGCCTGGCCGGCATCCGCGCCGGCGACCTGCAGCGCAACGTCGAGGCGGAAGTGCGCCGCGTCTACACCCAGCAGGTGCAGGTCTATGCCGTGCTGCTGTCGGCCGGCAACGTGGGCGTGTTCGTCACCGGCTACGTGCGCGTGCCCGGACGCCACATGGGCGCGGCCTCCGACACCGTGCTGGACTTCCTGTTGCGCGCCGGCGGCGTGGACCCCGCGCGCGGCTCGTATCGCGATATCGAGGTCAAGCGCGGCGGCCGCACGGCAGGCCGGATCGACCTCTACCCCTTTCTGCTGCGCGGCGCCCTGCCCGGCATCAGCCTGCAGGACGGCGACACCATCGTGGTCGGCAAGCAGGGCGCCACCATCTCGGCCGACGGCGCGGTGCGCAACAACTACCTGTTCGAGGTGGACGGGCGCAGCATGACGGGGCAGGAGCTGGTGGACCTCGCCGGCCCGCTGCCGGCGGCCACCAACGCCGTGGTGCGCGGCACCCGCAACAGCCAGCCCTGGTCGCGCTACGCGACGCTGGCGGAGCTGCGCCGCCTGCCGCTGCTGGACCAGGACACCGTCACCTTCATCACCGATGCCCCCGCCCCCACCGTGCGGGTGTTCGTGGAAGGCAGCCGCATCGGCCCCTCCGTGCTGGTGGCCGACCGCGACGCCAACCTGTGCCAGCTGCTGGACTACGTGGCCGTCAACCCGGCGCTGGCCGATACGCGCTCGGTCTACGTGCTGCGCAAGCGCCTCGCCGCGCAGCAGCTGCGCTCCATCAACGAGGCGCTGGACCGGCTGGAGCGGCAGCTCTTCACCGCCTCCTCCACCACCACGGGCGTGGCCGAGATCCGCGCGCAGGAAGCGCAGCTGGTGTCCACCTACATCCAGCGCGGCCGCCGCATCCAGCCCGAGGGCCGGCTGGTGGCGGTGGACAACCAGGGCCGCTGCGCCGCCATCCGGCTGGAAGACGGCGACACCATCGTCATCCCGGAGCGCTCCGACACCGTGCTGGTGGGCGGCGAGGTGCTGAACCCCGGCGGCGTGGTGTGGCGCGAAGGCATGAGCATCCGCGACTACCTGGACGCCGCCGGCGGCGTCACCCAGCGCGGCGACACCAGCTCCGTGATGATCCGCCGCGCCAGCGGGCAGGTGATCCTGGACCCGCGCGAAGGCCCGCGCCCGGGCGACGAGCTGATCGCCCTGCCGCAGCTCGGCGCCAAGAGCTTCCAGATCGCGCGCGACCTGCTGCAGCTGGTATACCAGTCGGCCCTGTCGGCCCGCTACATCAGCGACCTGTGAGAAGGCCGGGGGAAGGAATTCCCCCGGACCCCCATCTTTCTTCTATCGGACTTACGGTTTCGGCCGGTCAGGCGGGTCGCCCGCAGTGCGGCGATCCGGCTGCACCAGACCCTCTTCGGCTGCCAAAAGAAGCTGGTGGCCTGGGGGAATTCCTCCCCCCCAGCCTTCCCTCCCCACCGCCGGACATGAAAAAGCCGGCGAGGGCCACGCCCCCGCCGGCTTTTTTCAGAAAGCGGCGTCCGCTTCAGGCAGCGTGGCGCAGCGCCGGGACCGCCAGGGCATCCTTGGCCCAGGCCGGGGCCTCGGCCAGCAGGGCGTCCACCTGGGCGGGGGTCATCGCCTCGGCCTGCTCGCGGGCGGTGACCAGGGCGGGGTTCCAGTCCAGCGCGGCGCGCGGGGCGGGGATGCCGTCCTCGGCCATGCGGCGGACAGTGCCGAGGATGCGGGCGGCAGCATCCAGGCGCAGGCGCTCGGCCAGGTCGCCCTGGGCGATGCCGCGGAGGGCGTCCAGCGTCAGGCGGCGGCGGGCGCTGGGGGACAGGGCGAGGGTTTCGAGGGCCATGGGGGCAATCTCCGAGGTGGGGCTGTGCCCGCTTCTTGCGGCGGCGGGCCGTTTGTGAGGCGGAAGGTGGCCGTGGCGGCGCCGCCCTGCAACAGCGCAATGCCCCCCGCCGCCGCATGGCGCCCATGCCCTGGCGCCGCGTGGCGGTGGCACGGCGATTTCGGGGCGGGCCGCGTCCGTTGCGCCGGCGGCAGGACTTGCCTGCCGGTTTGGCACTTCCCGCGCCCCGCGATCAGAGGCATGGAAGCGGCATGTCCGACCTGACCGCGCCCCCCGCCCCGCCCAACAGCCCCGTGCCGTCCAACCAGCGCATCTCGCTGCCCAAGGACCGCATCCGCATTCTGTTGCTGGAAGGCGTGTCCGACACCGCCGTCAGCCTGCTGGGCGCCGCGGGCTACAGCAACATCCAGCGCGAAAGCCGCGCGCTGGAGGGCGAGGCGCTGCATCGTGCCCTGCAGGGCGTGCACCTGCTGGGCATCCGCTCCCGCACCCAGCTCACGGCCGAGGCGCTGCGCGCCGCCGACCGGCTGATCGGCGTGGGCTGCTTCTGCATCGGCACCAACCAGGTGGACCTGGCGGCGGCCAAGCAGCTCGGCATCCCGGTGTTCAACGCCCCCTTCAGCAACACCCGCAGCGTGGCCGAGCTGGTGATGGGCGAGATCGTGATGCTGATGCGCCGCATCCCCGACCGCTCCAACAGCGCGCATGCCGGCGGCTGGGACAAGTCCGCCACCCATGCGCGGGAGGTGCGCGGCAAGACGCTGGGCATCGTCGGCTACGGCAACATCGGCAGCCAGATCTCGGTGCTGGCCGAGGCCTTCGGCATGCGTGTCATCTACTTTGATACCATCCCCAAGCTCGGCCACGGCAACGCGGTGGCCGCCGCCAGCCTGCACGACCTGCTGGCGGCCAGCGACGTGGTGACGCTGCACGTGCCCGAAACCGAGCAGACCGCCAACCTGATCGGCGCCTCCGAGATCGCCGCCATGCGCCCCGGCGCCATCCTGATCAACAACAGCCGCGGCCGCGTGGTGGACCTCGACGCCCTGGCCGCCGCCCTGAAGTCCGGCCACCTGCTGGGCGCCGCCGCCGACGTCTTCCCCGAGGAGCCCAAGCGCAACGGCGACGTCTTCTCCTCCCCCCTGCAGGGCCTGCCCAACGTCATCCTGACGCCGCACATCGGCGGCAGCACGGAAGAAGCGCAGGAACGCATCGGCGAGGAAACCGCCCGCAAGCTGTCGGACTATTCCGACACCGGCGCCACGCTCGGCGCCGTGAACTTCCCGGAAGTGACGCTGCCCGCCACCACCCGCGGCACCCGCTTCCTGCACGTCCACCACAACGTGCCCGGCGTGCTGGCGGCGCTGAACGAGGCCTTCAGCCGCTTCAGCCTGAACATCTCCGCCCAGTACCTGCAGACCGACCCGCAGATCGGCTACGTGGTGGTGGACGCCGACAGCGTGCAGGACCCGGAGGGCGTGCTGGGCGCGTTGCGCGAGGTGCCGGGGACGATTCGCGCCCGGCTGATCTACGAGCGGCACTGAGGGGACAGGCCAGGGGGCGCCGCCCCCTGGACCCCCGCTGGGGGGACAGTGTCCCCCCAGGCCCCGCCATCTGTTTTCAGCGCCCCGAGGGTCGATGACCCCCGGGGACTGAGGGTTCGGCGCCGGCGGCTTTCCTTATAAAAATTGGACCGGCGCCCCGCCCCGGCCTCATGGCCCGGAATGCTTTCTTTCGCAGGGGCCTGGGGAGGCTCAGCCTCCCCAGCGGGGTCCAGGGGCAGCGCCCCTGGCCACCTCATCAACCGGCGCGCATCACCACCACCCGCGCCGCCCCGTGCTCCCGCTCCGCCAGCACCGCGAAGCCCGGTGCTTCCAGCACCTCTGCCCGCCCCACCTCGGCGCAGACCAGCGCCCCGGGCGCGATCCACCCGGCGCCGGCCAGCGCCGCCAGCGCACGGGGCACCAGGTCCTTCGCGTAGGGCGGGTCGAGGAACACCAACCTGCAAGGCGCGCGCGCGCGGGGCGGCCGGGTGGCATCGGCGGCCAGCACGGTGCAGGCGGGTTCCGCCTTCAGCGCGGCGATGTTGGCGTGGAGCGCCGCCAGTGCCGCGCGGTCCTGCTCGATGAAGCTCACGCCCGCCGCGCCGCGCGACAGGGCTTCCAGTCCCAGCGCGCCGGTGCCGGCAAAGGCGTCCAGCACCGCCTGCCCCTCGATGGCCTCGCGGCCGGCGTAGGGGGCGTGCCACAGCATGTCGAACAGCGCCTGGCGCATCCGCTCGCCGGTGGGGCGGGTGGCCTGCCCGTCCGGCGCCGCCAGGCGGCGGCCGCGGTGCAGGCCGGCGACGATGCGCACCGGCTAGCGGGGCTTGCGGGCGGCGCGGGTGCCGGGCTTGGGGGCGCCGCGCGTGCCGCCGGGACCGTTGCGCGGCGGTCCGTCCAGCCCCAGCGAGCGGGCGGCGTTGCGCGCGCGCGGCAGCTTGGGCTGCGGCGCCTTGGCCGGGCGGCTGCGGGCAATGGCTTCCGGCAGGGGCTCGGCGGGCGTGGCCGGGGCGGCGGCGTCCTTGCCGCGGCGGATGCGCGGCGGGGCGTCCAGGCCCAGCTGGTCGCGCAGCACCTTGGCATTGACCTCCTCCACCGCGCCGCGCGGCAGGGTGCCGAGCTGGAACGGGCCGTAGGCGGTGCGGATCAGCCGCGTCACGGTCAGGTTCAGGTGCTGCAGCACGCGCCGCACCTCACGGTTCTTGCCTTCCTTCAGCGCCACGGTCAGCCAGGCGTTGGTGCCCTGGCGGGAATCCAGCCCGGCCTCGATCGGGCCATAGGCGACGCCGTCCACCGTGATGCCGCGCGACAGCTGCTCCAGCGCGCGCTCATCGACGAAGCCGTGCACGCGGGCGCGGTAGCGGCGGATCCAGGCGTTGTCCGGCAGTTCCAGCTTGCGGCTCAGCGCGCCGTCGTTGGTCAGCAGCAGCAGCCCCTCGCTGGTCAGGTCGAGGCGGCCGACGGACACCAGCCGCGGCAGGCCGGCCGGCAGCTCCTGGAACACCGTGCGGCGGCCTTCCGGGTCCTTGTGCGTGGTTACCAGCCCGTCGGGCTTGTGGTAGCGGAACAGGCGGGTGCGGTCCGGCGCGCCGACCGGCTGGCCGTCCAGCGACACCACGTCGTTGGGCGCCACGAAGCTGGCGGGGGTGTCCAGCGTTTCGCCGTTGATGGCGATGCGCCCCTCGGCCACCAGCTTCTCGGCGTCGCGGCGGCTGCTGATGCCGGCGCGCGCCAGCCACTTAGCGATGCGCTCGCCGCGCTCGACCTCGGGGATCTCGCTGTCGTCGCTCATCGGGCGGCCTCCACGAAGGCGTCGAAGATGCGGGGGTCGGCCGGGTCCACCGCGTATTCCGGGTGCCATTGCACGCCCAGCGCGAAGCGGTGCCCGGGGTGCTCGATGCCTTCCACCACCCCGTCCGGCGCCACGGCGTTGACGACGGCGCCCTGGCCGGGCCGGTCCACCGCCTGATGGTGCGCGGAATTCACCGCCATGCGCGTGCCGCCGACGATGCGCGCCAGCAGCGTGCCGGCGGTCACCGAAACCTCGTGCCCCGGCTCGGTGCGCGGGTTGGGCTGCTCATGCGCCAGGGCGTTCTCCACGCTGTCCGGGATGTGCTGGATCAGCGTGCCGCCGAAGGCCACGGCCAGCAGCTGCTGGCCGCCGCAGATGCCCAGCACCGGCATGTCGCGCGCCAGGGCGCCGCGCGTCACCGCCAGCTCAAAGGCGGTGCGGCCGGACTTCAGGGATACGGTGGCATGCGCCGGGCCGCCGCCATACAGCGCGGGGTCCACGTCAAAGGCGCCGCCGGTGACCAGCAGGCCGTCGATCCGCTCCAGGTAGTGCTCGGCCAGTTCCGGCTCGTGCGGCAGGGCCACGGGCAGGCCGCCGGCCGCCGCGATGGCGGACAGGTAGTTCTGGCGGACCGCGTACCAGGGCAGCTTGGACCAGCCGCCGGCGGGCTCGGCGTCCAGGGTCACGCCAATCAGGGGCATCTTGCGCATGCGCGGTTGCTAGACCGGCACCGGCACGGCGACAAATGTTATTCCCGCCGCCACCCCCGGTTTCCCCACGGGGCCGCCCTGCCCTAGACAGCGCCCGCCACCACCCCGGATGCCCCGATGTCGATCGACGCCCTGTACGAGATGCCCGGCCACCTGATCCGCCGCGCGCACCAGATCTCGGGGGCGGTGTTCTCGGCGCATCTGGCGGGGCACGACGTCACCTCCATGCAATACGCGGCGCTGGAAGCCATCGCCTCGCAGCCCGGCATCGACGCCACGCGGCTGTCGGAGCTGATCGCCATCGACCGGGCGACGCTGGGCGGCGTGCTGGACCGGCTGGAAGCCAAGGGCGCGGTGCTGCGCGCGCCTTCCCCGCGCGACCGGCGGGTGAAGACCGTGTCCCTTACCCCCGCCGGCGCGGCGCTGCTGCGCGAGATCGGGCCGCGCGTGGCGGCGGTGCAGTCCGAGATGATGCAACGCCTGTCGCCGGCCGAGCAGCGGCAGTTCGTGGCGCTGCTCAAGACTTTCGTGGGCCGGCTGCCGGCGGGGGAATGAAGCAAGGCCGGGGAAGGAATTCCCCGGGCCCCATCTTCTTTTTATCTGTTTCCGGTGGCCACGTGCTGGCAGCCGCCGCACCCGCGTCCATAGCCACTCCCCGACATCAGCCAGAAAAAAGAAGGGGTTTCAGGGGAATTCATTTCCCTGACCTTTCCCCTCCCCCATCAACATTGACCGCATACATATTTTATGTGTTCACTCTATCAGCACGATGCGGGAGGCCACCGGCATGCAGTTCCACCTCGACGGCTTCCGCCCCGGCGACCCGGAGCAGCCACGTGCCCTGCCCCCCGCCACGCCCCCGGCGGAGGTGGACGTGCTGGTGGTCGGCTCCGGCCCGGCGGGGCTGACGCTGGCCGCGCAGCTCGCGGCCTTTCCCGGGATCACCACGCGCATCGTGGAGCGCAGGGAGGGGCCGCTGCAGCTCGGGCAGGCGGACGGCATCGCCTGCCGCACCATGGAGATGTTCAACGCCTTCGGCTTCGCCGAACGGGTGCTGCGCGAAGCCTACTGGGTCAACGAGACGGTGTTCTGGAAGCCGGGCGATTCCGGCGCCATCCGCCGCAGCGGCCGCATTCAGGACACCGAGGACGGGCTGTCCGAGTTTCCGCACGTGATCCTCAACCAGGCGCGGGTGCACGACTTCTTTCTGGACCGCATGCGCCGCGCGCCACAGCCGCTGGAGCCGGATTACGGGCGGCAGTTCCTGGGGCTGGAGGTCGGCACCGGCAGCCACCCCGTCGCCGTGCGGCTGGCGGGGCCGGGCGGGGTGGAGGAGACGGTGCGCGCCCGCTTCGTGGTGGGCTGCGACGGCGCCCGCAGCGCCGTGCGGCAGGCGCTGGGCGCCACGCTGGAAGGCGATTCCGCCAACCAGGCCTGGGGCGTCATGGACGTGCTGGCGCAAAGCGACTTTCCCGACCTGCGGCTCAAGGCGGTGATCCATTCCGCCGCCCAGGGCAACATGCTGATCATCCCGCGCGAAGGCGGCTATCTGGTGCGGCTCTACATCGAGCTGGACAAGCTGGCGCCGGACGAGCGCGTGGCCAGCCGCAACATCGGCGTGGACCACCTGATCGCCGCGGCGCAGCGCATCCTGGCCCCCTACACGCTGCAGGTGCGGGAGGTGGCGTGGTGGTCGGTCTACGAGATCGGCCAGCGGCTGTGCGCGCGCTTCGACGATGGGGCGGCGGTGCCGCGCGTGTTCATCGCGGGCGATGCATGCCACACCCACAGCCCCAAGGCGGGCCAGGGCATGAACGTGTCCATGCAGGACGCCTTCAACCTGGGCTGGAAGCTGGCCGCCGTGCTGCGCGGCCAGTCGCCCCCCGCGCTGCTGGAAACCTATTCCTTTGAACGCCACGCGGTGGCCGAGGAGCTGATCGCCTTTGACCGCAAGCTGGCGCGGATGTTCTCCGCCCCCGTGCGCCGGCCGGGCGACCCGGACGGGGTGGGCGTCGACCCGGCGGAGTTCCAGGCCTACTTCCAGCAGCAGGGGCGCTTCACCGCCGGCACCGCCATGCGCTACGCGCCATCGCTGATCACCGGGCCGGACACGCATCAGGGGCTGGCCACGGGCTTTCCCATCGGCATGCGGCTGCATTCCGCGCCCGTGACGCGGCTGGCCGACGCCAAGCCGGTGCATCTGGGCCATGTGGCGGAAGCCGACGGGCGCTGGCGCCTGCTGCTGTTCGCCGATGCCTGCGGCGCGCGGCTGGTGTCGCTGTGCCGCTCCCTGGCCGAGGACCCCGCCTCGCCCCTGCTGCGCCACACGCCCCCGGGTGCCGACGGCGATGCCGTGATCGACACCCGCGCCGTGCTGCAGCAGCCGCACCGGGCGCTGGAGCTGCATGACCTGCCGCCGCTGCTGCGCCCCGCCAAGGGGCGCCTCGGCCTGACCGACTATGAAAAGGCCTTCTGCCCCGCGCTGGCGCCGCTGCCCGACATCTTTGACCTGCGCGGCATCGACCGCGACCAGGGCTGCATGGTGCTGGTGCGCCCGGACCAGCATGTGGCGCATGTTCTGCCGTTGGACGATCATGCCGGGCTCGCCGCCTTTCTCGGCCGCGTCCTGCTGCCCGCACCCCAAAAGCAACACGAGGAACCGCCCATGCCCGACCCCCGCCCCGCCGCCGCCATGGCCAGCCCCGCGTGACCCAGGACCTGCACGCCCTGCTGGGCGACCTCGTCATCGCCAACCGCATCCTGGCGCATGAGGGGGTGCTGGACGATTTCGGCCACGTGGCCGTGCGCCACCCCGGCCGGGCGGACCGCTTCTTCCTGTCCCGTTCCCGCTCGCCCGAGCTGGTCAGCCGCGACGACCTGCTGGAATTCGACCTGGACGGCGTGGCGGTGAACCCGCAGGGCCTGCGCCCCTATCTGGAAAGCGTCCTGCACGCCCGCATCTTCGCGGCGCGGCCGGACGTGCAGGCCACCGTGCACCACCACTGCCCCGCCGTGCTGCCCTTCACGGTGGCCGAGGTGCCGCTGCGCCCGGTGTTCCACATGGCTTCCGTGCTCGGCGGGCCGGTGCCGGTGTGGGACAGCCGCGACGGCTTCGGCGACACCAACATGCTGATCGACGACATCCCCCGCGCCGACAGCCTGGCCGCGGCGCTGGGCCAGGGCACCTCGGTGCTGTTGCGCAACCACGGCGCCACCTGCGCCGCGCATTCGCTGCCCGCCGTGGTGTTCGTGTGCGTGCGCATGAAGGACAACGCCGAGCTGCAGGCCCGCGCCGCCGCCCTGGGCACGCCGCGCTTCCTGACCGAGGGGGAAACCAAGCTCACCTCGGCCATGCTGATGGGCGAGCGGCCGCTGGACCGCGCCTGGTCCTATTGGCGCGCCCGCGCGGGCTTCGGCGGCATCTAGAACCACAGCCCCGGCGCGGCACAGGCCGCAGAGCCATGGCCGCGCCGGCGGGGCTTCCAGGGAAGGAACCACGACCATGACGCTTCGCCGCACCCTCCTGCTCGCCGCCGCCGCGCTGCCGGGGCTCGCCCCCGGGGCCGCGCGGGCGCAGCGCCGCCCCGTGCGGCTGATCGTGCCCGCCGCCCCCGGCGGCGCGATCGACGTGATCGGCCGCCTGTATGCCAACCGCCTGGGCGAGGTCCTGCAACAGACCTGGGTGGTGGAAAACCGCTCCGGCGCCAGCAACACCCTGGGCGCGGCCGAGGTGGCGCGCGCCGCCCCCGACGGCCAGACCCTCCTGGTCAACGCCGACATCCACCTGATGGCGCAGCGCGTGATGCGCAGCGTGCCCTACGACCCGTTGGCCGACTTCACGCCCATCGCGCGGCTGGCCACCTCGCCCATGGTGCTGGTGGGCAACCCGCGGCAAACGCCGGAAGGGCTGCCCGCCCTGCTGGCCGCCCTGCGCGCGCAGCCGGACCGCTTCGGCTTCGCCAATTCGGCGCTGGGCTCCATGGGTCATCTGGCGACCGAGAGCCTGCAGCGCGCGGCGGGAGTGCGGTCGCTGATCGTGTCGTACCGCGGCACCGCGCCGGCGCTGACGGACGTGATGTCGGGCAACGTGGCGCTGATGGTCGCGCCCCTTGGCTCGGCGCTGCCGCAGGTGGAGGCGGGGCAGCTGCGCGCCTTCGCGGTGCTGTCGCCCGCCCGCGCCAGCCGCGCGCCGGACATTCCCACCGCCGCCGAGGCGGGGTTGCCGGGGCTGGACTTCACGCTGTGGTACGCGCTCTGGGCCCCCAAGGGCCTGCCGGATGCGGAAGCCGACAAGCTGAATGCCGCCGTGCGCACCCTGGCGCAGGATGCCGGGCTGCGCGCCCGGCTGGTGGAACAGGGTGCCGAGCCGGTGGACGAGGACCGCGCCGCCTTTGCGCGCTTCATCGCGGCCGAATACGCGCGCAACACCCGCATCGCGGAAGCGGCGGGCATCCAGCCGGAATAGCTCACAGCGCTCGCCGCGCCTGGTCCAGCAGCGCGGCGGCAGCGGCATCGGCCAGCCGCAGCGATGCCATCTGCCGTTGCAGGGCCGCGCGCGCCTGGTCCGGCAGGCTGGCGCGCAGGAGCGGCAGGTCGGTGGCCAGGGCACCGGCCAGGGCGCGGGCATTGTCCGCGCGCAGCGCGGGCTCGCGCAGCACGGCGAGCAGGCCCTGCAGCATCTGCGCCGCCCCCTCCCCCATGCGGCGCAGCCCGGCCTCGCGATCCGCGCGCCCGGCGGGCGGCAGGCGGGACAGGTGGTCGGCGGCGCCCTGCCCGGCGCTGGCGGTGGCGCGCAACAGGAACACCAGCCCGGCCGAGATCTCGTCCTGGTAGTCGGGCAGCGCGCGGCCCTGGCGGGCCAGGGCGGCGCGGGTGCGCGGGTCGCTGGCGGCGAGGTAGAAGCGCAGCACCTCGGCCGCCGTGTTGCTCCAGGCCGCGAGCTCGGGCGTGCCGGCCTCGGGCTGCGGGCGGGCGGCGAGCACGGCGTCGGCGTTGAACAGGGCGCGGAGCTGCGCGCCGCCCGTGGCGAAGCGCGGCAGGGCATCGGCCTCGCTGTTCGCGGCGCGGGCCAGGATGGCCTCGCCGGCCGCCTGGCCCTGGCGCGACACCTCGGGCGGCACCTGGGCCAGGGCGGCGAGCGGGAACAACAGGAGCAACGCCAGGATGCGGATCATCCGGCGGCTTGCGGCGCGGCGGTTTCCATTGCAAGCCCCAGGGCCATGAGCCCCATCGAGATCGCGCTGGAGGAGGCCCGCGCCGCCGCCGCGCGCGGCGAGGTGCCGGTGGGCGCCGTGGTCTGCGCGCCCGACGGCCGCGTGCTGGCCCGCGCCGGCAACCGCGTGGAAGAACTGCACGACCCCACCGCGCATGCCGAAATCCTAGCGCTGCGCGCGGCCGCCGCGCTGCGCCAAAGCCCCCGCCTGCCGGATTGCAGCCTGTTCGTGACGCTGGAGCCCTGCCCGATGTGCGCGCAGGCAGCCAGCTTCTTCCGGGTGCGGCGCGTGGTGTTCGGCGCCTACGACCCCAAGGGGGGCGGCGTCGACCACGGGGCGCGGGTGTTCGCGGCGTCGTCCTGCCATCACGTGCCGGAGGTGATCGGCGGAGTGCGGGAGGGCGAGTGCGGGGCGGTGCTGCGGGCGTTCTTCAGTGGCTTGCGCGGCCAGGGGGGCGCCGCCCCCCTGGACCCCCCGCTGGGGTGACAGTGTCACCCCAGACCCCGCCGGCAGGAAGAAAAGGGACAAAAGGCTTACTGGGGTCGGGGTCCGGGGTGGTTCAACCACCCCGGCGGGGTCCAGGGGCAGAGCCCCTGGCCAGGTCTGGCGGCTAGAGCGCACCACCCTTGCGGCCCGCCATGGCGCCGAGGCGCAGGCGGAGGGCGTTGAGCTTGATGAAGCCCTGGGCGTCGAACTGGTCGTAGGCGCCCTGGTCGTCCTCGAAGGTGACGTGCTTCATGGAGTACAGGCTGTGCGGTGACTGGCGGCCCGTCACGATGGTGTTGCCCTTGTAGAGCTTCAGGCGGACGGTGCCGGTGACGCTGGCCTGGCTGGCGTCCACCATCTCCTGGATCATGCGGCGCTCGGGCGCGAACCAGAAGCCGTTGTAGATCAGCTCGGCGTACTTGGGCATCAGGCTGTCCTTGAGGTGGGCGACCTCACGATCCAGGGTGATGCTTTCCATGGCGCGGTGGGCGACGTGGAGGATGGTGCCGCCCGGCGTCTCGTAGCAGCCGCGGGACTTCATGCCGACGAAGCGGTTTTCCACCAGGTCCAGGCGGCCGATGCCGTTGGCCTTGCCCAGCGCGTTGAGCTGCGTCAGCAGCGTGGCGGGGGACAGGCGCTCGCCGTTGATGCCGACGGCGTCGCCGCGCTCGAACTCGACCGTGATCTCGGTCGGCTTGTCGGGCGCGTCCTCGGGGCGGATGGTGCGCTGCCAGACGATCTCGGGGGGCTCGTCCCAGGGCTCTTCGAGGATCTTGCCCTCGGAGCTGCTGTGCAGGAGGTTGGCGTCGACGCTGAAGGGGGCCTCGCCGCGCTTGTCCTTGGCAATGGGGATCTGGTTGGCCTCGGCAAATTCCAGCAGGCGGGTGCGGCTGGTCAGGTCCCATTCGCGCCAGGGGGCGATGACCTTCACGTCGGGCTTGAGGGAATAGTAGCCGATCTCGAACCGGACCTGGTCGTTGCCCTTGCCGGTGGCGCCGTGGGAGACGGCGTCCGCGCCCACCATCTCCGCGATCTCGATCTGCCGCTTGGCGATGAGGGGGCGGGCGATGGAGGTGCCCAGCAGGTAGGTGCCCTCATACAGCGCGTTGGCGCGGAACATGGGGAAGACGAAGTCCCGCGTGAATTCCTCGCGCAGGTCGTCGATGAAGATGTTCTCTTCCTTGATGCCGAGCATCAGGGCCTTGTCGCGCGCGGGGCCGAGCTCCTCGCCCTGGCCGAGGTCGGCGGTGAAGGTCACGACCTCACACTGGTAGGTGGTTTGCAGCCACTTGAGGATGACGGAGGTGTCGAGCCCGCCGGAATAGGCGAGGACCACCTTCTTCACGTCTTTCACCGCCATGGTGCCGGATTCCTTTTGCTGCGCTTGGGCGAAGTGTGGCCGGGGGTTTGCCGCAGCGGGGGGGCGCGGGCAAGCCGGTGTTAGGGCCAGGACAGCCGGACGGAGCGCGGAATGCGGGCGCGGCCGAGGGCGGCGCGGGACAGGCGGAACAGGGTTTGCAGCGCCCCGGGCGTTTGCAGGCTGCCGAGCGGGATGGCGTGGAGGGTGGCGGCGAGCGCCGGGTCCGGCAGCAGCCAGGGGGGACCGTTGAGGGCGGCGCGCAGGTCCAGCCGCCGGATGAGGGCGAGCAGCGGCAGGCCGCCGAGGCGGGCGGCGCGGCGGCAGACGCGGCAGATGGCGTGCTGGATGGTGCGGAGGGGGTGGTTGGGGGGTGATTCCGCCAGGGCTTTTAACAAGCGATGCCAGGTGCCGGCGTGGGTGAGGCGGCGGAAGAAGCGGGCGACGGTGTTGGGACGGCCGAAGTGTTCCGGCAGTTGGTGCCAGGCGTGGGCGGGGTGGTGGGCCATGTGGAAGATGGCTTCCAGGCGGAGGCGCAGGTCGGCGGTGCGGCGGCCCTGGGGGGCGTGGGGCGGGAGGTAGTGGATGAGGGCGGCGTAGGTGGTGTCGGAGAGGGTGGTGATGGAAGCCATCGACTCAACTCCATAGTTTTCCAAAAAATATAAGAATATTTTCCTTTTGTCAAGCGGCGCTAAGGCCTCCTGGCA
This sequence comes from Roseomonas haemaphysalidis, assembly GCF_017355405.1. Classification (NCBI taxonomy): domain Bacteria; kingdom Pseudomonadati; phylum Pseudomonadota; class Alphaproteobacteria; order Acetobacterales; family Roseomonadaceae; genus Roseomonas; species Roseomonas haemaphysalidis. The sequence continues at coordinate 1,357,986 of NZ_CP061177.1, read as the reverse complement.
TGACGCGCGCTTCCGAGATAAACCCACAAGATTTCTATTAAGTCATTGACAAATGGCTTTTATTTTAAAAATTCTGGACAGTTAGTTGCATTAATCAGACCGTATCCTTAACATTTGCATAAGGGTAATTCGCATGGAGTCTGTAGTGGCAAAATCGTCCCTCCCGAAGAATGGCGTCGCTCGAATCAGATTCATCATGCTAGACGCAGAAATTCCGGAGGGTGATTTGAGCCAAATCACCTCTGCAATTCAAAATGCCCTCAAACCTCATACAACAGTTATCCAGCAGCGCCTTCCTTCTCAAACATCGCTTGAAGCGACGAGTAACTCCCAAAAGCTACTAACGGAATCCAATCCGGAGCCAATCGAGGCGGACGATGAGATTCCTGAAGAAGTCCCCACTCCTCGCAAAGCACGCGAAGTACGCGTCCGCAAATTAACTACCCCTAAAGTCCTAGATTTAGATCTCACGTCCGACGTGTCGTTCGAAAGCTTTGTCAACGAGCACCCACCAAAAAATGAGAACGAAAAGAATCTTGTTATTCTTGCTTGGTTTAAAGATCACCGAAATGACGAGCCCGTGACCATGAATCATGTTTACACCTGCTATCGTGCCATGAAATGGTCAACCGCCATTGACGATTTTGCTAGTACATTACGAAAGCTAAAGAGTACGCAACTCGTCAAAAGTTCTGGGCGTGGACAGTATGTCATTAATCATTTAGGCATGGCTCGAGTTGAAAAGATGAGCGCCTCTTGACCGCGGTAGCAGAATTTGCCGGGACAGTAAAAAATTTTTACAGAGAAACGGCCGTTGATCAACTGCTTATTTTAGCTTGGTTTATTGAAACTCATCAGAAAAAAACAAATTTTGATGCGGTACATTTGCGTCAATGTTTCAAAGAAGCGGGTTTAGACGCCCCTGACATGAGTGTGTATTTACCGCGCCTAGCGGCAAAGAAGCCTCCTCAGGTTATCAAGGATAGGAGCAGCTATCGGCTTGCCAGCGGCACACGTCGGGCATTGGATGCGCGCCTTGGAGCTGATCACGTCAAAATCGCTGTAGTAAGCACCCTTACAAATCTGCCGAACCAAATACCAAACCTAGAAGAGCGCGAGTTTCTGAATGAGGCGTTAAATTGCTACAAGGTCAAAGCTTTTCGTGCATGTATAGTTATGACCTGGAACTTAACATATTCACATCTAGCACATTGGATTTTCAGCGATTCAGATCGTGTTGTTAATCTGAACATAGGATTAAATTCTAAATTTCCCAAGAAAAATTTGATGATTAAAGAAAGGTCAGATTTAGACCTCTTGAAAGAATTCGAATTTATTGATGCTCTTAGAGCTTCTAACTTAATAGAAAAAAACACACACCAGATTTTAAAAGACAAGCTAGGTCGCCGAAATATGGCAGCCCATCCGTCACGAGTTCAAATCAATCAACATCAAGCAGATGATATGATTACAGACCTAATAATGAATGTGGTTCTTAAGCTGGAATTTTAGTATTGCCGAAATGAGCGTCTAGCCCACGCCTATTGTAAAAGCAGGTCCAGGAGGCTCAGCCTCCTGGCGGATGGGGGTCCGGGGGAAGGCAGCGCCTTCCCCTGGCCGCGCGCCCCACTCAGCGCGCCGCCCGCACCAGCAGCGTCATCCCCTGCACCGCCACCACCTCCACCCGCGCGCCCACCTCGGCCGCATCCTCCAGCCGCACCGGCCAGTCGGAATCACCGATGCGGGCGCGGCCGCTCGGCCCGTCCGCCGCCAGCAGCACCCCCACCCGGCCGACGAGGCCGGAGGACGGGGTGTTAAGCCCCTCCCCCGCCCCGCCGGGCTTGCGGCGGAACACGCGCAGGCTCAGGCCGATGCCGAGCGCCAGGAGGGCGATGAAGACTAGCAGGGTGGCGGCGGTGCCCGGGTTGGCCAGCCACAGCAGCAGGCCGGTGCCGACGGCGGCGGCGCCGATCCAGACCAGGAAGGCGCCGGGCAGCAGCAGCTCGGCGCCCATGGCCAGCAGGCCGAGGCCGACCCAGATGGCCCAGGCGTCCATGGTGCTCAGACCCTCGGCACGCTGCCCGTGGGGGCACGCGGGGTGGCGGGGGGCAGCGTGCCGGGGGGCGTGGTGCCGTTGCGGAACAGTTCCAGCGCGGCGGCGATGCCACCGGCGAGCGAGGAGGCTTCCATCGGCACCACCACCAGCTTGGAGGAGGGGTTCTTGGCCAGGTCCCCGAAGGCGCCGATGTAGCGTTCGGCGATGAAGTAGTTCAGCGCCGCCGTGCCGCCGTCGCGGGCGGCGTTGGCGACGACCTCGGTGGCCTTGGCCTCGGCCTCGGCCAGGCGTTCGCGGGCTTCGGCGTCGCGCGAGGCGGCTTCCAGGCGGCCTTCGGCTTCCAGGATCTGGGCGGCCTTGGCGCCCTCGGCGCGGGCCACGGCGGCTTCGCGGTCGCCCTGGGCGCGCATGACGGTGGCGCGGCGCTCGCGCTCGGCCATCATCTGGGTGTTCATGGCGATGACGAGGTTGGCGGGGGGTTCGATCTTGCGGATCTCGACGCGCGTGACCTTGACGCCCCAGGGGTCGGTGGCGCCGTCCAGCACCGAGAGCAGGTGGGAGTTGATCTTGTCGCGCGAGGACAGCGCGGCGTCGAGGTCCATCTCGCCGATGATGGCGCGGATGTTGGTCATGGCCAACGCCGAGAGGGCCTGTTGCAGGTTCTGCACCTGGTAGGCGGATTTCTCGGGGTCCATGACGCGGTAGTAGACGATGCCGTCGACGGACACGTTGGCGTTGTCGCGGGTGATGACGGCCTGTTCGGGGATGTCGAGCACGATCTCCTGCACGTTCACCTTGTGGCCGATGGCGTCGATGAAGGGGATGATGAGGTTGAGGCCGGGGCGCAGCACGCGGGTGAAGGCGCCGAAGCGCTCGACGGTCCAGTTCTCGCCCTGGGGGACGGTGCGGATGCCCTTGAAGGCGGTGAGGATGGCGAGCGCCACCAGGATGACGGCGACGATGAGCCCCGCCGGGGGAACCCCGCTGGACAGGTCGTTCATGGCTGTGCTCCCCGAATGCGTGTGGGGGCGAGGTTAGACTGTTCGGGGGCGGTTGCCGAGTTCATGCAACGGTCACGTTGCCAGCGGGGTGCGGGGGGTTATGCCAGCGGGCTGTGTTTGAAGCGGAATGGTTCACGATGCGCGCCTTGTTGCTGTCCACTGTGCTGATGCTGCCGGCGGTGCTGGCCCCTGCTTTGCCGGCGCGGGCGGCGCCGGAGATCTCGGTGCTGGTGAGCGAGGACCCGATCCTGCGGCTGGGGCGGGTGGACTTCGCGGGCGGGCGGGCGCTGGATCTGACGGTGGGGATCGGCAGCGCGGCGTATCACCGGCCGGGGGACCCGGCGGACATCGTTTATACCCTGTCGGACCGGGGGCCGAACTTCGCGTGTTCGGAGGCGGAGGCCGTGACGGGGGTGCGGCGCGGGGTGTTGTGCGCGGCGGACCGGGACGGGCGGGTGTATCCGGTGCCGGGCTATGCGCCTTCGCTCTACGGCGTGCGGCTGCGGCCGGCCGAGGGGCGGTTCGAGGTGTTCGAGAGCATCGCGCTGAAGACGCGGCGCGGCGTGCCGCTGACGGGGCTGACCAACCCGCTGCCGGGGCGGACGGAGCAGCCGCTGGACGGCACGGGGGCCAGGCTGGCCTTCGACCCGTCGGCGATCGATGCCGAGGGGCTGGTGCGGCTGCCGGATGGCAGTGCCTGGATCGGCGAGGAGAACGGGCCGTCGCTGGTGCATGTGGGCGCGGACGGGCGGGTGCTGCGGCGGGTGGTGCCGTCGGGGGGCACGGCGGGGGAGCTGGCGGGGGCGGATTACCCGGTGGTGGAGGGGCTGCCGGCGATCCTGGCGAAGCGCCAGTCCAACCGCGGGATTGAGAGCTTGGCGGGGACGCCGGATGGCGAGACGCTGTATGCCATCGTGCAGAACCCGCTGGCCAACCCGGATGCGGCGGCGTACCGCGCCGCGCGCAACAGCCGGGTGTTGCGGTATGAGCCGGGCAGCAACCGGGTCACGGGGGAGTGGGTGTATCCGCTGGAGGCGCCGCAGTCCTTCCGGCTGGACCCGTCGGACCGGCAAACCGACCCGCGCATCTCGGAGGCCGCTTGGCTGGGGCCGGACCGGCTGCTGGTGCTGGAGCGGACGGAGAAGACCACCAAGCTGTTCGAGGTGCGGCTGGGGGAGGCGACCGACATCAGCGGCAGCCGCTGGGACGATGCCGCGACGCGGCCGACGCTGGAACAGAGCAACGACCTTGCCGGCACGGGCATCGTGCCGCTGCACAAGCGGCTGGTGTTGGACAGCGCCGACCACCCGGAGCTGCCGGTGAAGCTGGAAGGGATCGCGCTGCTGCCGGACGGCACGCTGATGCTGATCAACGACGACGACTTCGGGATCAGCGGGGAACGGACGAAGATCGTTCTGGTGCGGGGGCTGGCGCTGGGGCTGTGAGCGGGGGGAGAAGGTTGGGGGAATGAATGCCCCCAAGCCCCCATCTTTTTTCTGACTTTTTGGCGCCTGGCTGGAATGGGCGGCGCCTGCTTCAAGCGGGTGCTGGAATCCGACAAAAAGAAGATGGGGGTCCGGGGGAATTCCTTCCCCCGGCCTTTTTCGTCACGCCACCGGCGTGCGCAGCGCCAGCCACAGGAGAATCAGCACGCCCAGCGCGATGCGGTACCAGCCGAAGGGCGTGAAGCCGATGCGGCTGATGGCGCCCAGCAGCCAGCGCACCACCAGCAGCGCCACCACGAAGGCGGTGGCGAAGCCGACCGCGATGATGCCGAGCCCGTTGAAGTCCAGCTCGGCGCGCGCCTTGAACAGGCTGAACACGGTGGCTGCCAGCATGGTGGGGATGGCGAGCAGGAAGGAGAATTCCGCCGCCGTCTTGCGCTCCACCCCCACCAGCAGGGCGGAGATGATGGTGGCGCCCGAGCGGCTGGTCCCCGGGATCATCGCCAGCGCCTGGCCGAGCCCGACCAGCAGCGCCGCGAGCGGCCCGATCTCGGCAATGGAATGGATGGTGGGCGTGGGCCGCCGGCGCTCGATCACGATGATGGCGATGCCGCCCAGGATCAGCGCGATGGCGACGGTGAGCGGGTTGAACAGCAGGCGGGTGATGTAGCCGTGCAGGGTGGCGCCCAGGATCATGGCCGGGATGAAGGCCAGCGCCAGGTTGACGGCGATGTAGTATTCCTCCGACCCGCGCCGCCACATGCCGGTGGCGATGCGCACCAGGGCGTGGCGGTAGATCCAGATGACGGCCAGCACGGCGCCAAGCTGGATGGTGATCTCGAAGGTCTTGCCCGGCGGCCCCTGAAAGCCGATGGCCTCGGCCAGCACGATCAGGTGGCCGGTGGACGAGATGGGCAGGAACTCGGTCAGCCCCTCCACCAATCCCATCAGGATGGCGGAAAGCAGCAGCGTGGCGTCCATGCGGGCGTCCTGTCGGGTGGGAGGGCGAGCGAGTCGCCAAAGGGGTTCGGGCCAGCCGGTTAGCGCCGGCTGGCCCCGTTGTCACCCCAAACCGCCGTGGCCACGCCCTAGTTGATGCGCGGGGTGGGCGGCGCCATCAGCGGCACCGCGGTGTCGAGCGGGTTGCGGAACACCATGCCGGGCTCCGGATAGTAGTCGATGAACAGGTTCATGCGGTGGCCGCGCCCCTTGTTCTTCACGGAATGGCGCACGCGGTTGTTGAAGTCGTAGGCATGGCCGAGGTCCATGGTGAACTTGCGGCCGTCGATCTTGTATTCCACCGAGGGCGTGCTGCTGAGCGACACGTGGATGCGGTGCGCCTTGGCGGCCATGGCGTGCGCGTCCACGTGCGGGGCGATGGTGGCGCCGCCGCGCAGCCGCACCAGCGCCAGCCGCGTCACCACGCCGCGCGGGCGCTTCAGCGGCGCCAGCGCCTGGTCCACCACCGGCTCCAGCACCTCCTTGAAGCGCAGCCAGTCGGGCATGGTGTAGACGGGCCAGATGTCCGTGTCTTCCCGCGCGATGGGCAGGTATGGCGCGGGGTCCCGGCCGGTCTGGGTGGCCCAGACGCTGATCAGGTCCTCGAAGTGCTGCAGCCCGCTGGTGGAGGCCGAGGGGTGCCACTCGGTCTTCATCATGATGTTGTCGGTGGCCGAATGCGCGGTGGCGGCGACGGCGTCCTGGCGAAAGGTGTTGCCCGTCCAGTCCTCTTCCGTCAGCCCTTCCATCACCTTGATGAGCGGCCCGACCTCGACCTTGCCCAGGTCGCGCAGCGGTACGCCGATGTCCATGATGTGCCTCCCCCAAAGCAGGGGGGAAAGCTGCTCCCCGCCGGGGGGCGGTGTCAATCGGCGGGGCTGGCCGGGCGGCGCCGGCGCGGCGCATCATGCCGCGCATGACCTCGCCCGCCCGTGGCGCGGCGGCCCGGCGCCTGGCTGCTGCGCGCCGGGCCGGAGCGGCCCCAATGAACGCCGTTCGCTGCTGATGTCCCGCCCGGGTGGCGGCTGGCGGGCGGCGGATGCCCTGCGGCTTCTGCGGCACGCCACCGGCGTGGCGGAAGGCCCGGCGCCGCCGCACCCGGTCATCCGCTTTCAAGCACCGGGGCGCGCGCGCGGCACCGCTTCCGGCACAACGGCTTTGTGTCGCGCCTGGCCGGCCGGTTCTGCTGATGACGTGCCGCGCCGGGCTGTCCTGCCAGATGTGGCGGATGCGCGACGCAGCGGCGGTGGAAGTCACCTTCGCGGCGCGGCTGCTGCCGGACTGGGCGGCGATCCGGCAAGGCACCGGGGCACTGCTGGACGGGCTGCGGAGACCCTGAAGGCCGGTCGGGGGATCAGGGTAGCCCCCCTTTCATCGTTCCGCCCGTGCCGGCGGGGCGGGGCAGGAAGGGGAAACGCCCCCCTGCCCCGCGCGGCTAGCGCACCGTGTTGGCGGCGGTGAAGGCGAAGTTGTCGTAGGAGTTCTCGGCCACGCGGAACCATGCGTATTCGTCGTCGCGGAACTTGCGGTAGGATTCCCAGGTCTTCTTGAACAGCGGGTTGCGGGCGCTGGTTTCCTCGTACAGCTCGTGCGTCGCCTTCCAGGCGGCGGCCATCACCTCGCGCGGCCAGGGGCGGAGCTGCGTGCCGGCGGCGATCAGCCGGCGCAGCGCCAGCGGGTTGCCGGCGTCGTAGCGGGCGGTCATGTCGGCATCCGCATCGGCGCAGGCGGTTTCCAGCGCGGCCTTGTAGGCGGCGGGCAGCGCGTCGAAGGCCGCCTGGTTGGCCAGGAAGTGCAGCCGCGCGCCCGGCTCCCAGAAGCCGGGAAAGTAGTAGAAGGGCGCCACGCGGTTCAGCCCCAGCTTCTCGTCGTCATAGGGGCCGACGAATTCCACGGCGTCGATCGAGCCGCGCTCCAGCGCCGGGTAGATGTCGGCCGCCGCCACCTGCGTCGGCACCGCGCCCATCTTGCTGAACACCTCGCCCGCGAGGCCCGCGATGCGGAACTTCAGGCCCTGGATGTCGGCCAGCGACTTCACTTCCTTGCGGAACCAGCCGCCCATCTGGGCGCCGGTGTCGCCGGCCGGGAAGTTGACGATGTTGTAGCCGCGGAACAGCTCGGCCGAGAGCTCCCGCCCGCCGCCGTGGCGGAACCACGCGTTGGACATGCGGGTGTTCAGCCCGAAGGGCACCGCCGTGTAGAAGGCGAAGGTGAAGTCCTTGCCGGTGTAGTAGTAGGGCGCGGTGTGGGCGCATTCCACCGTGCCGGCCTGCACCGCGTCCAGCGCCTGCAGCGGGCCCACGATCTCGCCGGCCGGAAACACGCGGATCTGGAACTTGTTGTCCGTGAGCTGCGCCACGCGCCGGGCGATGAACTCCGGCGCGCCGAACAGGATGTCCAGGTTGCGCGGAAAGGAGCTGGTCAGCCGCCAGCGGATCTCGGGCGCCGTCGCGGCTGAAGCGGACTGGGCCAGGGCGGGCGTGGCGAGCGTCAGGGCAGCCGGCGCGGCGGTCGCGGCGGCGCCGAGCAGGGCGCGGCGGTTCATGGACGTTCTCTCCCGGAGGCGTGCGAAGGCCGGTCTTTACGCCATCGATGCGGAAGGCGGAAGCATGACCTTGCGGATTCCTGCCGCGCGGCGCCCGGAACCATGCGGATCGTGCGTCGGGCGGCACCGCAACGGAAGAAAATGATGCTGGGCGTATGATGCCCCTATTGCAGGCCCAGCCACTGGAACAGCCGCGCCGCCGGCGGCCATGCGGCGCTGACCGCCGTGTGGTTGGCCAGCAGCAGCGCCAGCGCGCCGGCCACCAGCAGCACCGACACCAGCCAGGCCAGCCAGGGGGCGCCGCCGCGCCCGGGGGAAGCCGGAGCCGGGGAAGCCAGAGCCGGGGACACCGAGGCCGCGGGCGGGGCCGCGACGGGCGCAACCGGTGCCTGCCGCGCGGCCGGGGCCGGGGCCGGGGCCGGGGCCGGGGCCGGCGGCGTGGCAGCGCGGGGCGCGGGGCGCAACAGGCGGGCGCCGCCGCGCGGCGGCGCGCTTTCGCCGGCGGGCACGGCGGGGCCCGGCAGGCGAGACGCCGGCTCGGCCAGGGCGAGCGGCGCGGCGGGCGGCGCGGGGCGGCTGCTGTCCGGCTTGGTGGCCAGGCGGCCGGGGCCGGGCGGAACGGGTGCTTCCGGCACGGGGGCTTCGGGCGTGGGCGCCTCGGGCACCGGTGCCGGGGCGGGACCGCGCGGCGGGCTGAAAGCCGGCCTGGGCAGCGGTTCCGGCCTGGACGCCGGCCCGGGCAAGGCTTCGGGCACCGGCTCGGCCGCAGGCCCCGGGGCCGCAGGGCTGGGTGCCGCGGGGCTGGGTGGCGGAGGGCTGGCGGTCGTGGCTGGAAGCGCCGCGGGCTCGCCCGGGGGCGTGGCGGCGGCGGCGGCCGGCGGCGCGGGCCGTGGCGCCGTGGCGGGGCGCGGCGGGCCCATGGGCATGGTGGCGGCTTCCGCCAGCGGCACGGCGCGGCGCGGCGGTGGCGGCGCGGCGGGGGGGGCCGGCGCCGCGGCGGCGGCGGGGGCTTCGGGCACCGCCGGGCGCCAGGACTGGCCGCAGCGCAGGCAGCGCACCGGGCGGCCCGCCGCCAGCAGGGCCGGGGGGATGTCGTAGGCGCTGGCGCAGTTCGGGCATTCAATCCGCATCCGGCGCTATGACCACGCGCGGCGGCGGCCGCAAGATGATTGTGGGGCCCGTCGCGCACATCCGCCGGGTGGCATGGCGGCGCGCGGCGTGGCATGTCCCTCCGCCATGGTGCGCTTCACCGACGTCGGCCTGCGCTACCCCTCCCCGCAAGGGGCCGGGGGACCCGAGGCCTTGTCCGATCTGACCTTCACGTTGCCCGACGGCAGCTTCACCTGGCTGCTGGGGGCGTCCGGCGCCGGCAAGTCGTCCCTGCTGCGGCTGATGCACCTGGCGCAGCTGCCCACGCGCGGCGCGCTGGAAGTGCTGGGCAGCACCGTGCGGGCCGACCGCCGGGCGCAGCTGCCGGCCCTGCGGCGGCGCATCGGCGTGGTGTTCCAGGATTTCCGGCTGCTGCCGTATCTTTCCGCCTTCGACAACGTGGCGCTGCCCTTGCGGCTGGCGGGGCGCGCCGAAAGCAGCGCGCGGCCGGACGTGACGGAAATCCTGCGCTGGGTAGGGCTGGCGGGCAAGGAAGCCTCCCTGCCGCAGCAGCTTTCGGGCGGCGAGCAGCAGCGCGTGGCGATCGCCCGCGCGGTGGTGACGCGCCCCGCCCTGCTGGTGGCGGACGAGCCCACCGGCAACCTCGATTCCCACCAGGCCCGCCGCCTGCTGGCGCTGCTGACCGAGATGAACCGCATGGGCACCACCGTGGTGGTGGCCACCCACTCGGAGGAGCTGGTGGAAAGCTTTCCCGCCCCGTCGCTGGTGCTGCGCGGCGGCAAGGTGGTGCACCATGGCTGAGCCGCGCCGCGGCGGGGCTGAGCGCCGCACCCGCTACGCGCGCGACCCGCTGGGGCTGCGCCGCGCCCTGTCCGACCGGCTGCTGCCGGGGCTGGTGGCGGCCATGGCGCTGCTGGCGGCGCTGGCGCTCGCCGGCAGCCGCGGGGCGGAAGCGCTGCGCCACCGCTGGGAAGCCGGCGCCGCCGCCGCCGTGACGGTGCAGCTGCCGCCCGAGCAGGCCTCGCGCATGGATCAGGCGCTGGCGGTGCTGCGCGCCATGCCGGAGGTGCGCACCGCCGAGGCGGTGAGCGCCGAGCGCATGCGCGCGCTGCTGCGCCCCTGGCTGGGCAGCGCGCTGGACGACGGGCTGACCGCCCTGCCCTTGCCCGCCGTGATCGAGCTGCGGCTGGTCAATGCCGAGATCGACCCCGCCCCGCTGGCCACCCGGCTGGCCGAGGCCGTGCCGGGTGCCGAGCTGGAAGCGCACGGCATCTGGGTGGCGCGGCTGGCGGCGCTGGCGGGTTCCGTGCAGGGCGTGGCGCTGGCGGTGCTGGGGCTGGTGGCGGGGGTGGCGGTCGCCGTGGTGGCGGTGGCCACGCGTGCCGGCATCGCCTCGCGCCGCGAGGCGATCGAGATCTTCCACGACCTGGGCGCCACGCAGCGCGACATCGCCGGGCGCTTCGCGCGGCGCATCGGGCTGCTGGCGGCGGGCGGCGCACTGGCCGGCGCCGCGCTGGCGGTGCCGGCGCTGGCCGCGCTGTCCTCGCTGGCCGCGCCCTTCGCGGGCGGGCAGGCGGTGGGCTGGGCGTCGCTGCCCTGGCTCGACCTGGCGCTGTTGCCGCCGGTGGCGGGTCTGATCGGCTGGGCGACGGCGCAGTTCAGCGTGCGCCGCTGGCTGCGGCGGCTGCCGTGAGGCAGCGTGGCGCGGGGCTGGGCTGGCTGCTGCTGCCAGGAGTGCCGGCGGCGCTGCTGCTGGCGGGCTTCGCGCTGTTTCTGGGGCAAAGCCGCGCCAAGCCGCAGGTGCCGCTGCAGCGCACGGACGGCATCGCGGTGCTGACCGGCGGGCCGGAGCGGGTGGAAGCCGGGCTGCGGCTGCTGGCCGAGGGCAAGGCGGCCCACCTGATCGTGTCCGGCGTCGGCCGCAGCGCGGAGCTCGCGGACCTGGCGCGCAGCAACAACGTGCCGGCGGCGGCGCTGCCCGCCGTCGCCCTGCCGCTGACGGTGGAGCGGCTGGACGGCGACGAGGCCACCGACGCGCCGCCGCCCGAGGGCCCGGCCCTGACCCCGCCCGCGCCGTCCGCCGTGACGCCGCCCACCGTGACGCTGGGGCGCTTCGCCACCAGCACGCGCGGCAATGGCATGGAGATCGCGGACTGGGCGCGGGAACACGGCATCCATTCGCTGCGCGTGGTCACCGCCGGCTACCATATGCCGCGCTCGTTGCTGGAACTGCGGCGCAACCTGCCGGACGTGCTGCTGGTGCCCCACCCGGTGCAGGCGCAGGGGCCGCGGCCTGGGCTGCTGGCGCGCGAATATGCCAAGCTGATCGGCGCCATGTTCGGCCTGTCCGCCCTCAAGACCGATGCGCCCCCGCGATGACCCCCGCCCGCCTGAGCCAAGCCCCGATGCCCGACGACCTGCCCCCGCGCGCCCCCGCCGCCCCGAACGACCCGCTGGAGCAGCCCCGCCGGCCGCGCAGCGCCGAAACCGACGCGCAGCTGCCCGATGCCCCGGTGACGCTGCCGACGCTGCTGCGCTCGGCGGTGTTCAACGCGCTGTTCTTTCTGCTGACGGCGCTGTGCGTCAGCTTCGGCATGCTGCTGCTGCCGTTCCACCGCAACATCCTGCGCCGCTACGTGCAGGGCTGGGCGCATCTGATGCTGTGGGTGCTGCGCGTGGTCTGCGGCATCCGGGTGCGGGTCACCGGGCGCGAGCACCTGCCGGACGGGCCGGCGGTGATCGCGGCCAAGCACCAGTCCGCCTTTGACACCATCATCTGGCTGGCCCTGCTGCGCGACCCCGTCTACGTGTTGAAGCGCGAGTTGCTGCGCATTCCGGTGTGGGGCCGCATGGCGCGCAAATACGGTGCCATCGCGGTGGACCGCGCGGGCGGCGCCACGGCGCTGAAGCGCATGGTGCGCGAAGCCGGCGCCGCGGCGGCCGAGGGCTCGCAGATCATCATCTTCCCCGAAGGCACCCGCACCCAGCCCGGCCAGCGCGTGCCCTACCTGCCCGGGGTGGTGGCGCTGGGCGCCGCGGTGGGGCGGCCGATCATCCCGGCCGCCACCGACAGCGGCGTGTTCTGGGGCCGCCGCGCCTTTGCCAAGCGCCCCGGCGTGCTGACGGTGGCGGTGCTGCCGCCCTTGCCCGCCGGCCTGCCGCGCGCCGCGCTGCTGGCGCAGATGCAGCAGCTGATCGAGACGGAAAGCGAGCGGCTGCTGCCGCCGGGTTATCCGCTGCCCGCCCCGCAACCTGTGGATAATTCTGTGGGATAAGTCGGGAACGGAACTTCTCCGGCTTTCCAAGAATGCCGCGCAAGCGCCTCTAAAACCTGGATTCGCTGCCACATCACCGCAACGATGTCATTGATTTCTGTTGCAACGTGCTGATTTCCAAGGGGTTTCTGGCAGGTGTCGCAGCCAGCCCACGCTGTGGCAGCAACACCACAGGCAATGCGATTCCACCCTGTGGACAATTCGGAACCCTGTGGATTCAAGCCGGTGGCAGCAACGCCGCCACGCGGTCCAGCCCCGCGTCCCGCACCCCCATCTCCCGCAGGTGCGAGATGGTGTTCAGCAGGTAGTCCCGGTTGGCGCCCATGATGCCATGCCCGGCGCCGATGGCCGCCGCCATGGCTTCCGGCGTCAGGGTGGCGCAATAGGCCAGCCCCTTGGGGTCGGCGACAAAGGCCACCGCGCGCCTGGTGCCACCACCGTCCAGCAGCCGCAGCGGCACCACGCGGCGGTGGTACACGCCGCCGGTCATTTCCCGCTCGTCCAGGTAGTCCAGCACCTCCGCGGCCCCGGCGGCGGGCACGCGGAACGCCACGCCGCGGCAGGCGCCGCCGCGCGCCAGCCCCAGCACCAGCCCCGGCGCCTCCGGCGTGCCGCGATAGGAGCGCGACCAGATGCAGAAGCGCCGGTGAAAGCCGCGCAGCAGCGCCGGGTGCGCGCCGTCATGCGGAAAGCCCGGCTTCCAGATCAGGGAGCCGTAGCCGAACACATACAGGTGTCCATCCGGGTCCAGCAGGGGTTGGCGGGGGTCTGGCATCCTGCGCGGGGGCATGCGGCGCGCTATATCCCGCCCCGTGACATCCCGAAAGCAGGCGGCCCCGGCCGCGCCCTCCCCTTCCCGCTTCCGGCGGGTCCTGCTGGCGCTGCTGGCGGTGGCGCTGCTGCTGTGCGCCGCCTATGCCGCCTTGTTGTGGTGGATGGGCGGCCAGATGCGCCTGGCCCTGGACAACTGGGCGGCGCAGCGCCGCGCCCAGGGCTGGGTGGTGGAATACGCGGAGCCTGCCTGGCAGCCCGAGCCGCTGGCGGCCACGCTGCGCCTGCCGGCGGTGCGGCTGGAATCCGGCGGCGTGGCCTGGCGGGCGGAGCGGGTGCTGGCGCGGGTTTCCCCCTTCTCGCCGCAGCGGCTGCGCCTGGATGCCAGCGGCGAGCAAAGCCTGGCGCTGGGCGGCCCGCCCATGCCGCTGACCGCCGCCACGGCGCAGGCCGAGATCGCCCTGTCCGGCGGGCGCGACGCCTTGCTGGCGCTGCGCGGCGCGGCGCTGAGCACGCCCGCCGGCCCGCTGCGGCTGGACAACGGCCAGATCAATCTGGACCTCGGCGACCAGCCGGGCACGGCGGCGCTGTCCGGGCGGCTGCACGGGCTGGCGCTGCCGGTGGACGTGCCGCTTGGCCCGCGCATCGAGGAGCTGACGCTGCAATCGCGGCTGCATGGCCTGCCGGACGGCGCCGGCGCCGCCGCCGCCCAGGCCACCCGCTGGCGCGATGCCGGGGGCCGGCTGGAAATCATGGGCCTGACGCTGCGCTGGGGTGCCATGGCGGGCAGTGCCGCCGCCACCCTGGCGCTGGATGCCGCGCTGCAGCCCAGCGGCATCGGCACCCTGCGCATCGCCAACCCCGCCGCGCTACTGGACGCGCTGGGCGAGGCCAATGCCGTGCCGGCCCGCAACCTGTCCATGGCGCGGCGCCTGCTGCCGCTGATGACGCGGCCCGACGCGGCGGGGGCGCCGGTGGTGGAGTTGCCGGTGACGCTGGAGGACCGGACGCTCGGCATCATGCGGCTGCCGCTGCTGCGGCTGCAGCCCTGGGTCTGGGCGCCCTGAGACAGCGAAGCGGACCCGGGGGAGAGTGACCGTTCCCGGGGCCAGGCCTGCCCGGAATGCCAGCAGGCGGAGCAAAGGTTCAGGGGCCTTCCGGCCCCGTGGCCATGCCGCCACGCCACAAAAAAAGCCCGGCACGAGCCGGGCTTTTCGCGAAGTCCGCAGGCAGGATCAGGTGTTCATCGCGTCGAAGAAGTCCTGGTTGGTTTTGCTGTATTTCAGCTTGTCCAACAGGAACTCCATCGCGTCCTGCGTGCCCATCGGGTTCAGGATGCGGCGCAGCACCCACATCTTGGACAGCGTGGCGCGCTCCACCAGCACCTCTTCCTTGCGGGTGCCGGACTTGGTGATGTCGATGGCGGGGAAGACGCGCTTGTCGGACAGCTTGCGGTCGAGGATCAGCTCCGAGTTGCCGGTGCCCTTGAACTCCTCGAAGATCACCTCGTCCATGCGGCTGCCGGTGTCGATCAGCGCGGTCGCGATGATGGTCAGGCTGCCGCCTTCCTCGATGTTGCGCGCGGCGCCGAAGAAGCGCTTGGGGCGCTGCAGCGCATTGGCGTCCACGCCGCCCGTCAGCACCTTGCCCGAGGACGGCACGACCGAGTTGTAGGCACGGCCGAGGCGGGTGATGGAATCCAGCAGGATCACCACGTCGCGCTTGTGCTCGACCAGCCGCTTGGCCTTTTCCAGTACCATCTCGGTGACCTGCACGTGGCGGGTCGCCGGCTCGTCGAAGGTGGACGCCACGACCTCGCCGCGCACGGTGCGGGCCATGTCGGTGACTTCCTCGGGCCGCTCGTCGATCAGCAGCACGATCAGGAAGACGTCGGGGTGGTTGATGCTGATGCTGCGCGCGATGTTCTGCAGCATCACGGTCTTGCCGGTGCGCGGCGGCGCCACGACCAGCGCGCGCTGGCCCATGCCGATCGGGGCCACAAGGTCAATCACGCGGGGCGTGTTGTCCTTCTGCATGCCCTTGGGCGGCGGCTCGGCGTTCTCGTTCTCCATCTTCAACCGGCGCGTCGGGTAGAGCGGCGTCAGGTTGTCGAAGTTGATGCGGTGGCGCAGCGCCTCGGGCGGCTCGAAGTTGACGGTGTTGACCTTCAGCAGCGCGAAGTACCGCTCGCCATCCTTGGGCGCGCGGATCTGGCCTTCCACCGTGTCGCCGATGCGCAGGCCGAAGCGGCGCACCTGGGCGGGGGAGACGTAGATGTCGTCCGGGCCCGGCAGGTAGTTGGACTGCGGGGAGCGCAGAAAGCCGAAGCCGTCCGGCAGGATCTCCAGCGTGCCATCCCCGTGGATCGCCTGGTCGTTCTCGGCCAGCTGCTTCAGGATCGCGAACATCATGTCCTGCTTGCGCAGGCTGGATGCGTTCTCGATCTGCAGGGATTCGGCAAAAGCCAGCAGGTCTGCGGGGCTCTTGGCCTTGAGGTCAGAAAGATGCATGGGCGGGACGCGTTCCGTTCCGGCGTAGAGCAGGGGACACTTCCCAAAGGCATGGCCCGGGGCCTGCCCATGTGCGGCCACGACCCGAAGGTGGGCGGCCGGCGAATGTCCCGAAGATCAAGGAGGGGAAGTCGAGGCGATGTGCCAGACCGGAAAGGTCCGGTACGCCGCCAAGGACTGGCAGCGCCGCAACGCTAGGGTCACGGCCACTGGCCCGTCAATGGAAAAGTAGAGAAAAACGCCCGGCGTTCAAGAGGTTCTGGGGCGGGGCCTTGATTTTAGCCGTGGCCAGGGGGGCGCCGCCCCCTGGAACCCCCCGCCGGGGTGGCTGAGCCACCCCGGACCCCGGCGGGAGAAAGCATCAGGCTTCCAGGACCTGAGGATCGCCAGGTTCAGCGGGCATGGATGTCATAAAAAAACTGGCCACCGGCCCTGCCCCCTCAGCCGCCGGGGGTCATCGACCCCCGGCGCCCAGGTCCGCCAACGGCCGGAAATGCCGGGGTCCGGGGTGGCTCAGCCACCCCGGCAGGGGTCCAGGGGGCGGCGCCCCCTGGCCAGAGCCTTCAGCGGCCAAGGCCCTCCCAAAAGTCGCGCACCTTGGAGAAGAAGCCCTCGCTTTCCGGGCTGCTCTTTTCGCGCTCCACCGCCTCGCCCTCGAATTCCTCCAGCAGCTCGCGCTGGCGGGCGGACAGGTTCTGCGGGGTTTCCACCGCCACCTGCACGTACATGTCGCCCCGCGCGGCGGAGCGCAGCACGGAGAAGCCCTTGCCGCGCAGGCGGAACTGGTCGCCCGACTGGGTGCCGGCCGGGATGGTGACGCGGGCGCGGCCGCCGTCGATGACGGGCACCTCCACCGCCTCGCCCAGTGCCGCCTGGGTCATGCGCAGCGGCACGCGGACGAAGATGTTGGCGCCGTCGCGCTGGAACAGCGTGTGCGGCTGGATGCCGACATCCACGTAGAGGTCGCCGGCGGGGGCGCCGCGCAACCCGGCCTCGCCCTCGCCCGACAGGCGGATGCGGCTGCCGTCCTCGACGCCGGCGGGGATGGTGACGTTCAGCGTGCGCTCGCGCTGCACGCGGCCGGCGCCCTGGCACACCTTGCAGGGGTTCTTGACCACGCGGCCGGTGCCGCCGCAGGTGGGGCAGGCGCGCTCGATCAGGAAGAAGCCCTGCTGCGCGCGCACCTTGCCGGCGCCGCCGCAGGTGCCGCAGGTGGAGCTGGCGGCGCTGCTGCCGCCCTCGGCGCCGGTGCCGTTGCAGGCCTCGCACTGCACGCCGGTGGCGACGCGGATGGACTGCTTGGCGCCGGCGAAGGCTTCCTCCAGCGTGATCTGCACCTCGGTGCGCAGGTCGGCGCCGCGGCCGGCGGCCTGGCCCTGCCGCTGGCGGCCGCCGCCGCCGAAGCCGAACATCTGCTCGAAGATGTCCTCGAAGCCGCCGCCGCCGAAGGGGTTGCCGCCGCCACCGCCGCCACCGCCCTCGAAGGCCGCGTGGCCGTAGCGGTCATAGGCGGCGCGCTTCTCCGGGTCCTTCAGCACCTCGTAGGCTTCGGAGCATTCCTTGAAGGTGGCCTCGGCCTGCTTGTCGCCCGGGTTGCGGTCCGGGTGATGCTTCATGGCCAGCTTGCGATAGGCCTTCTTCAGCTCATCGTCGCTGGCGCCCTTGGAGGCGCCCAGGATCTCGTAATAGTCGCGCTTGGCCATGGCCGGGTCATTCCCCCGCGGTAAGGTGCTCAACAAGGCTGCGCCCGGCCCCCTCTCGGGTGCCGGGCGCGACGCTTCAGACTGTCAGGAAGCCGCCCGTCAGCCGGGCTTCTTCTTGCTGGGGTCGACTTCCTCGAACTCGGCGTCGACCACCTTCTCGCCGTTCGCACCAGGCTGGCCCTGCTGCGCCTGGGCGGCACCCTCGGGGGCACCTTCCTGCGGCGTCGCCTTGTAGATCGCCTCGCCCACCTTCATGGCGGCGGCGGACAGGCGCTCGGCGGCGCTGTTGATGGCATCCACGTCGTCGCCGTCCTTGGCGGTGCGGGCAGCCGCCAGCGCCGCCTCGGCCTCGCCCTTCTCGGCCTCGCCCACCTTGTCGGCGTTCTCCTTCAGCGACTTCTCGGTCGTGTGGATCAGCGCCTCAAGCTGGTTCTTGGCCTCGACGCCGGCGCGGCGCTTCTTGTCGGCCTCGGCATTCGCCTCGGCGTCCTTGACCATGCGCTCGATGTCGGCATCCGACAGGCCGGACTTGGCCTGGATCTTGATCTGCGTTTCCTTGCCGGTCGCCTTGTCCTTGGCCTGGACGGACACGATGCCGTTGGCGTCGATGTCGAAGGTCACCTCGATCTGCGGCACGCCGCGCGGCGCGGGCGGGATGCCCTGCAGGTCGAAATTGCCCAGCAGCTTGTTGTCCGCCGCCATCTCGCGCTCGCCCTGGAAGACCTTGATGGTCACCGCCGTCTGGTTGTCGTCGGCGGTGGAGAAGGTCTGGGACTTCTTGGTCGGGATGGTGGTGTTGCGGTCGATCAGCCGGGTGAACACGCCGCCCAGCGTCTCGATGCCAAGGCTCAGCGGGGTGACGTCGAGCAGCAGCACGTCCTTGACGTCGCCCTTCAGCACGCCGCCCTGGATGGCGGCACCGATGGCCACGACCTCATCCGGGTTGACGTTGCGCGCGGGCTCCTTGCCGAAGAACTGCTTCACCGCCTCGATGACCTTGGGCATGCGGGTCATGCCGCCGACCAGGATCACCTCGTCCACCTCATTGGCGGCCATGCCGGCGTCCTTGAGCGCCTGGCGGCAGGGCTCCAGCGTGCGCTGCACCAGGTCGTCGACGAGGCTTTCCAGCTTGGCGCGGCTGACCTGCAGCACGAGGTGCTTGGGGCCGGACGCGTCGGCGGTGATGAAGGGCAGGTTGATCTCGGTCTGCTTGGCGCTCGACAGCTCGATCTTGGCCTTCTCGGCGGCCTCCTTCAGGCGCTGCAGGGCGAGCTTGTCGCCGCGCAGGTCGATGCCGTTCTCCTTCTTGAACTCGTCGGCCAGGTAGTCGATGACGCGCTGGTCGAAGTCCTCGCCGCCCAGGAAGGTGTCGCCGTTGGTGGACTTCACCTCGAACACACCGTCGCCGATCTCCAGGATCGACACGTCGAAGGTGCCGCCGCCGAGGTCGTAGACCGCGATCGTGCCGGTGTGCTTCTTGTCCATGCCGTAGGCGAGGGCCGCAGCCGTCGGCTCGTTGATGATGCGCAGCACCTCGAGGCCGGCGATGGCGCCCGCTTCCTTGGTGGCCTGGCGCTGGCTGTCGTTGAAGTAGGCGGGGACGGTGATGACCGCCTGCGTCACCTTCTCGCCGAGATAGGCCTCGGCGGTTTCCTTCATCTTGGTCAAGACGTTGGCGCTGATCTGCTGCGGCGCCTGCTTGGAGCCGCCGGCCTCGACCCAGGCGTCGCCATTGTCGGCGCGCACGATCTTGAAGGGGGCCAGGCCCGCTTCCTTCTTGACCATGGCGTCATCGAACCGGCGGCCGATCAGGCGCTTGACGGCATAGAGCGTGTCGTTCGGATTGGTCACCGCCTGGCGCTTGGCGGCCTGGCCGACCAGACGCTCGCCCGACTTGGTGAAGGCGACCATGGACGGCGTGGTGCGCGCGCCCTCGGCGTTCTCCAGCACCTTGACCTCGCTGCCCTCCATGATGGCGACGCAGGAATTGGTGGTGCCGAGATCGATGCCGATCACTTTGCTCATCAGAATTCTCCTTTGCGGCGGATGGAACGGCCCTGGTCCGGCACCGCGTCCACCCCCTTTGACTGCTCAGCAGGCGGGGAAAATGCCGCCCTGCTGGCCTGGGCGGCGATGGGACCGATGTATTCAGCGCGGCGCTTCGGGACAAGACCCGGGGGTGGGGTTGGGCGCGAAAATCCGTGCGGGAAAGGGCTCATGAGGGGGCGCCGCCCCCTCTAGCGCCCCTGGCAGGGGATTGAATCCCCTGCGCCCCCGGCTGCCGGCACTGCCGCGGCCGGAGGGCAACTAATGACACTACAAACAAATACTTGGAGCTGATCGCCCCGCTACAAACGGGGGTCCAGGGGATTCAATCCCCTGGCGGGGAAAGTGTGAAAGGGGCAGCGCCCCTTTCACAGCGCGACGTCACGCCGTTTCCGACACGCCCTCGCCAGCCACCACCACCATGGCGGGCTTCAGCAGGCGGCCGTTCAGCGTCCAGGCCGGGGTCCAGGCCTGGATCACGGTGCCGGCGGCGACGCCTTCCGGCGGCGGCTGCTGCGCCATCGCCTGGTGCAGCTCGGGGTCGAAGGGCTTGCCGGCGGGGTCCTGCTTGCTGATGCCGTTGCGCTCCAGGATGGCGACGAAGGCGCGCTCCACGCCCTCGAAGCCGCCGCGCAGCTTGGTCAGCAGCTCGGCCTCGCCCTCGGCCTGGGCCGGCAGGGCGTCCAGGCCGCGGCGCAGGTTGTCGGCGGCCTCCACCACGTCGCGGGCGAACTTCTGCACGGCGTACTGCCGGGCGTCCTCCACCTCGCGCTTGGTGCGGGTGCGCAGGTTCTGCATCTCCGCTTCCGAGCGCATCCAGCGGTCGCGCATCTCGGTCAGCTCGGCTTCCAGCTCGGCCACGCGGGCCATGGCGTCGGCGGGCTGCTGCGGCTGGGCTTCCGTGGCCGGCTCGGCGTCGGCGGGCTGGGGCGGCTGGTGGCTGTGGTCGGACATGGGGCGATACGATCTCACGGTCAGGAGGGGGGCCGGTCGGGCCCGGTTCTGCGCCACCACCTAGGCGCGCGAGGGGCCGGGGACAAGTTGCGGCGGTGCTGCGAGGGGCGGGAAGGCCGGGGAAAGAATTCCCCGGACCCCTTCTTTTCTGTCTGCTGACAGGCCCAGGCACGCGCGCCGCCCGGGCCTGGGGCGGACCGCCTGCGGCCAGCGGATGCCGATGGAATCAAAAAGAAGATGGGGGTTCGGGAGAACTCCTTCCCCCGGCCTTCGCTGCCCCTCGCACCGATTTCCCGCCGCCGCACCTTGACCCCACCGCCCGGGGTGGCATGTGCAGGCGCATCATGCAGTCCCCCCCCGCCCGCCCGACCCCCGCCCGCAAGACCAAAGTCGCCGTCGTGCTGTTCAACCTCGGGGGGCCGGATTCCCCCGAGGCGGTGCGGCCCTTCCTGACCAACCTGTTCACCGACCCGGCGATCTTCCGCCTGCCCACGGTGCTGCGCGAGCCGCTGGGGCGGCTGGTGGCGTGGCGGCGCACCAAGGCGGCGACGGAGAACTACGCCATCCTGGGCGGCCGTTCCCCCCTGCTGCCGCTGACGGAGGAGCAGGGAAGCGCGCTGCAGGCGGCGCTGAACGAGGACGAGGAGGCGATCGAGGCGCGCTGCTTCGTGGCCATGCGCTACTGGCACCCGCTGTCGGACGCCACCGCGCGGGCCGTGCAGGACTGGGACGCGGACGAGATCGTGCTGCTGCCGCTGTATCCGCAGTTCTCCACCACCACCACCGGCTCCTCCATCACCGCCTGGGCCGAGGCCTGCCGCAAGATCCGGCTGGAGCGGCCGACGCGCACGCTGTGCTGCTGGCATTCCGACGACGACATGCTCAAGGCCACCGCGCTGGGGCTGAAGCGCGCCTACGAGCAGGCGCGGGCGGAGGTGCCGGAAGGCACGGGGCTGCGCATCCTGTTCTCGGCGCACGGGCTGCCCGAGACCATCGTCAAGCAGGGCGACCCCTACCAGTGGCAGGTGGAGCAGATGATGGCCGGGCTGGTGGAGGCCATGGGCATCGAGGGGCTGGACTTCCAGCTCTGCTACCAGTCCCGCGTGACGCCGCAGAAGTGGCTGGCGCCGTCCACCGAGACGGCGCTGGAAAAAGCGGCGCAGGACAAGGTGGCGGTGCTGGTGCACCCCATCGCCTTTGTGTCCGAGCATTCCGAGACGCTGGTGGAGCTGGACGTGGAATACCGCGAGCTGGCGCACAAGCTGGGCGTGCCCGGCTACCACCGCGCGCCCACGCAGAACAGCGACCCGGCCTTCATCGCCTCGCTGGCGCGGCTGGTGCAGCAGGTGCGCGGCGCGGGCGAGCGGCGGCTGTGCTCCTTTGCCGGCGGGCGGCAATGCCCGAAGGTTCACACGGGATGCCCGCATACGGGGGTGAAGCCGCCGCGCGCTGCTGCCAAGGTGCCGGCATGAACCACATCCCTTCCCCCGCCCCCGCCGCCATCCTGCGCCCCGCCGCCGTGCTGTTCGACTGCGACGGCGTGCTGGCCGACAGCGAGGGGGTGGTCAACGCCCTGGTCGCCGAGGACCTGACCCGCCGCGGCTGGCCGCTTTCCGCCGAGCAGTGCCAGGGCATCTTCCTGGGCCGCGCCATCCCGGACATGGTGCCGATGGTGGAGGCGCAGGTCGGCCCGCTGCCCGCCGAATGGCCGCAGCAGATCGCGGGCGCCATCGCGGCGCGCATGCGCCAGGGCACGCCGCCCATGCCGGGCGCGCTGGCCGTGGTGCGGGCCGTCGCCGCCGCCGGCATTCCCGTCGCCTGCGCCAGCAACTCGGGGCGCGACGAGCTGCAGGCCAAGCTCGCCGGGCTCGGCATGGCGGAGCTGTTCGGCACCCGCGTTTATTCTTACCAAGACGTCTCGCGCCCCAAGCCGGCGCCGGACATGTACCTGGCCGCGGCGCAGGCCTGCGGCGTGGACGCGCGCGACTGCGTGGTGGTGGAGGACAGCGCGCTGGGCGCCCGCGCGGGCGTCGCCGCCGGGGCCCGGGTGATGGGCTTCGCGCACCAGACGCCCGCCGCCCTGCTGCAGGCCGAGGGCGCGCAGCCCTTCCACAGCATGGACGAGCTGCCGGCGCTGCTGGGCATCGTGGCATGACGGTGCAGCTCTTCGCGGCGCTCTACCCCTGGACCAAGGCGCTGCACCTGATCGCGGTGTTCGCCTGGATGGCCGGCATGTTCTACCTGCCGCGCCTGTACGTGTACCACACCCCCGCCCCCGTGGGCTCCGACCGCTCGGAGATGCTCAAGGTGATGGAGCGCCGCTTGCTGCGCGCCATCATGAACCCGGCCATGATCCTGGCCTGGCTGCTCGGCATCACGCTGGTGCTGACGCCGGGGGTGATCGACTGGTCGGCCGGCTGGTGGCACGGCAAGATGCTGGGCTTTCTCTTGATGACCGGGCTGCACGGCCACCTGGCCGCCGCCCGCAAAGGCTTCGAGCGTGACGAGCGCCGGCATTCCGAGAAGTACTGGCGGGTGGTCAACGAGGGGCCGACCATTCTGCTGGTGCTGATCGTCGTGATGGTGATCGTCCGCCCGTTCTGACCGGCGGGCGGCCACCGCCGCCCGCCCCTGCCAGAAAAAACGACATCCCCGCGAAACGTCGACATTCCAGCGCCCCGCTGGCAGGTTCGGCACATGCCGGCCACGCGCCGCCGTTCCGCCCCTTGTGCGGCGCGGCAAAGCGGGCCATGCCCCCGCAGCATCATTGGCGCCACGGCGCCTCCACACGGTCGCGGCCCGCCGGACACCCCCGGCGGGCACGGTGTCGTGCCCGCGCCACGCCTTGCCGTGGCCTTTCGGCCGGAACCACGCGGCGGCTTTCCACTTCCATTTCGGCGGGCCGACCGGCCCGCCACCTGACGAAGGAAGGGCTGTCCATGTCCACCCCGCCAGATCACTCGCCCACACCGGCCCGGATGGGGCTGCTGGAGGGCGTCAGCAAGCCGGTGTTCTTCTGGACCGCCGGCATCACCGCCCTGTTCGTGATCGCCTGCATCGTCGCGCCGGACCGCTCGGCGGTGTTCTTCAAGCACCTGCAGGACCTGATCGTGGCTGATTTCGGCTGGTTCTACCTGCTGGCGGTGGCGATCTTCCTGATGTTCACCCTGTTTCTCGGCTTTTCCAAGCACGGGCGCGTCAAGCTCGGCCCCAATCATTCCGAGCCCGCCTACAGCTACGGCGCTTGGTTCTCCATGCTGTTCGCCGCCGGCATGGGTATCGGGCTGGTGTTCTTCGGCGTGGCCGAGCCGCTCAAGCACTTCACGGCGCCGCCGGTGGGCGACCCCGCCAGCGTCGCCGCCGCGCGGGATGCCATGCGGATCACCTATTTCCACTGGGGCCTGCATGCCTGGGCGGTCTATGCGGTGGTGGGCCTGTCACTGGCGTATTTCTCGTTCCGCCACGGACTGCCGCTGACCATGCGCTCGGCGCTCTACCCGATCATCGGCGACCGCATCCACGGCCCGATCGGCCATGCGGTGGACATCTTCGCGGCCATCGGCACGCTGTTCGGCGTGGCCACCTCGCTCGGCCTCGGCGTGCTGCAGGTCAATGCCGGCTTCAGCCACCTCGCCGGCTGGCCCACCAGCTTCTGGGTGCAGCTGCCGCTGATCGTGGTGATCACGGCGCTGGCCACCGTGTCCGTCGCAACCGGGCTGGACAAGGGCATCAAGCTCCTGTCCAACGTCAACATCCTGATGGCCACCGCGCTGATGATCTTCGTCTTCGCGGTGGGGCCGACCACCTTCCTGCTGCGCGCCTTCGTGCAGAACCTCGGCAGCTACCTCGACCAGTTCGTTCTGCGCACCTTCTACATGTACGCTTATGCACCGGACGAGCTGCCCGGCGCCTGGCTCGGCGACTGGACGCTGTTCTACTGGGGCTGGTGGGTGGCGTGGTCGCCCTTCGTGGGCATGTTCATCGCCCGCATCTCGCGCGGCCGCACCATCCGCGAGTTCGTGATGGGCGTGCTGCTGGTGCCGACCGGCTTTTCCTTCGCCTGGATGACCGTGTTTGGCGACACCGGCATCTTCATGCACCTGTACCAGGGCAACACCGCCGTGTCGGACGCCGTGGCGCGCGACGTGACGCTGGCGCTCTTCGTGTTCCTGGAGCAGCTGCCGCTCGGCGCCATCGTGTCTTGGTTCGCCATGGCGCTGGTAGTGTTCTTCTTTGTCACCAGCGTCGACAGCTCCGCGCTGGTGATCGACACCATCACCGCCGGCGGGCGCGACGACGGGCCAGTGTGGCGCCGGGTGTTCTGGGCTGTGGTCGGCGGCGTGATCGCGGCGGCGCTGCTGAGCGCGGGCGGGCTGCAGGCCTTGCAGGCAGCCTCCATCACCAGCGCGCTGCCCTTCACGGGGGTGATGCTGGTGATGTGCTGGGGCCTGTGGCGCGGCCTGCAGCGCGAAGGGCTGCGGCAGGACGCGCTGGCGCAAAGTCTGCGCCCCCGCCAGGGCCTGACCTGGCAGCGGCAGCTGCACGGCATCCTGGCACATCCGCACCGCGGGGAAGCCGATCGCTTCCTGCGCGATACGGCACACCCGGTGCTGGACGCGGTGGCGGCCGAGTTGCGCGGGCGCGGGCTGGAAGCCGAGGTGTCGGAGCGCGAAGACCGGCTGCTCCTGGCCGTCATGCCCGGCACGCCGGAAGAGTTCCAGTACGGGCTGCGCCTGCGCCGCTACGAGACGCCGAGCTACAGCTACATGGACCGCGACAAGACCGACGAGCACTTCTTCCGCGCCGAGGTGTTCCTGGAAACCGGCGGCCAGGACTACGACGTCATGGGCTTCACGCGCGAGGAGCTGATGCAGGACGTGTTGCAGCAATACGACCGGCACTTCCAGTTCCTGCACGCCGTGCGGACGGTCTGAAGCAGCCACCTTCTTTTTCCGAAGAAACAGAAGCCAAAAGACCTTGGCTGAAAGCGGCGTGGCACGAGGTGTCCCGCGCCACGCCAACCAGCAAAAGTTTTTTGGTTCTTTTTTCCAAAAAAGAACCCCTTGCCTGACGCTGCCCCCGCCGCACACTGGCCCCCGGCAACGCAGGGATTCCCACCACAGATGAGCACGCTCCGCATCGGCATCGCCGGCATTTCCGGCCGCATGGGCCGCCTGCTGGTGGAGGAGGTGGCCGCCGCCGGCTGCCAGCTCGCCGGCGGCACGGCGCGGCGCGGCGCGCAGGGGGTGACGGTCTTCGCCGATGCCGCCGCGCTGTTCGCCGGCAGCGACGTGGTGATCGACTTCACCATCGCCAGCACGGCCGAGGCGCATGCCGCGCTGGCGGCGGAGCATGGCACGCCGCTGGTGCTGGGCACGTCGGGCCTGTCGGCGGCGCAGGACGCGGCGGTGGCGGCGGCGGCGCGGGTGGTGCCGGTGGTGGCGTCCGCCAATTTCGCGCCGGCGGCGACCGTGCTGTTCGCCCTGATCGAGCAATTCGCCGCCGCCCTGCCGCCCGAGCAGTTCGATGCCGAGATCGTGGAGATGCACCACCGCCAGAAGGTGGACGCGCCGTCCGGCACCGCCGTGATGATGGGGGCCGCCGTGGCGCGCGGGCGGGGCAAGACGCTGGCCGAGGTGGGCATGGACAGCGGGCGGGATGGCCACACCGGCCCGCGCGCCACCGGGCCGATCGGCTTCGCGGCGCTGCGCGGCGGGCAGGTGGTGGGGGAGCACACGCTGCTGTTCGCGGGGGCGTCCGAGCACATCTCGCTGACGCACCGGTCCTTTGACCGGCGGGTCTATGCCACGGGCGCGGTGCAGGCGGCGCGATGGGCGGCGGGGCGGCCGCCGGGGCTGTATTCCATGCGCGACGTGATGGGCGTGGGGGGCACGCCAGGGGCCTGAAAAACAGCGCTTTACCACCCCGATCCGGCACGCTAGAGGCGGATTTCCCGGGGTGTCTCAGCGCATGCCATTTTCCGATCTCATTGGCCTTGTCGGCGTCGCTGCCTATGTCAGCGCCTACGCGCTGCTGCAGCTCGGGCGCTTGCACAGCGGCGATGGCCGCTACCTGCTGCTGAACGGGCTGGGCTCGGTCTGTTTGCTGATGTCGCTGATGGGCAACTTCAACCTGCCCTCCTTTGTCACCCAGGCCTTGTGGCTGTTCTTCACGCTGGTGGGCTTTGTGGGCCTGTGGCGGCGCGCCCGAGCCGCCCGGCCGGTGGTGTGACGCGGGCGGGCGGATTCGCGGCACGCTACCCGCGGCTGTTCCACCTGCTGCCGGCGGAAGCCTGGGGTTCCTTTCAGAAGCACGGGCTGCTGTCGGCCGCGGCGCTGTGCGACCTTTACGGCGTGGCGCCGGCGCGCCGCGCGGCGCTGCTGGAACAGGACCGGGGCAAGGGCCACTTCGCCCCGCTGTCCGCCCCCGGCCTGCCAGACATCTCGCTGCGCGACCAGCTTTTGCCGGACGGGCTGCTGCTGCGCTGCCTGACCGGCGGCTATGCCGACCGGCCGGCGGCGTGGCGGGCGCTGCTGAACGGCATGGTCTTTCTGTGGGCCGACCCGCGGCGGGCGGCGAAGCTGCATGGCGCCAGCCGGGCGCGGCCGCAAATTCTGCTGGAATTCGATGCCGCCGCGTTGCTGGCGCCGCACGCGGCGGCGGCGATGAGCAGCCCCCTCAACAGCGGCGCGCCCTTCGCCATGAAGCCCACCCCGCGCGGCGACGAAACCTTCCGGCCGCTGGGCGAATGGCCGCGCGCCGATGGCCGGCCGGTGGTGGAGGTGGTGGTGCCGCATGCGGTGCCGGCGGCGCCCGCGGCCCTGCTGGATGCGCGACCTATCGAGCCCGCGCAGGGCTCCTGACCCCCCAAGGTGGCTTGACCCCCTTTGCCGCGACTGCGAAACAGCCCGCGCCCGGAATCCCGGGGGACAGCCAGGCCGGGGCCACCGGTCGCCATCGCGACAAGAGGACGATCAAGGCCATGCGCGACAAGGGCGAATACCTGTTTACCTCGGAATCCGTTTCCGAAGGCCATCCCGACAAGGTCGCGGACCGCATCAGCGACACGGTGCTGGACGCGTTTCTGGAGGCTGACCCCTATTCCCGCGTCGCCTGCGAGACGCTGGTGACGACCAACCGCATCGTGCTGGCGGGCGAAACCCGCGGCCCGGGCAGCGTGACGCACGAGCTGCTGGCGCACCTGGCCCGCATGGCGGTGCAGGACATCGGCTACGACCAGGAAGGCTTCTCCTGGCGCAACGCCGACATTGCCGTGCACCTGCACGCGCAGTCCGCGCACATCGCCCAGGGCGTGGATGCCGCCGGCAACAAGGACGAGGGTGCCGGCGACCAGGGCATCATGTTCGGCTACGCCTGCACCGAAACGCCGGACCTGATGCCGGCGCCGCTGTACTACTCGCACCTGATCCTGCGCCGCATCAGCGAGCTGCGCCGCTCCAAGGACAAGACGGTCGCCGGCCTGTTGCCGGACGCCAAGTCCCAGGTGACGCTGCGCTACGTGGACGGCAAGCCGGTCGGCGTGACCTCGGTGGTGGTGTCCACCCAGCACGAGGATGGCATGAGCCAGGACCAGGTGCGCGAGCTGGTGCGGCCGATCATCGCCACCTCGCTGCCCGACGGCTGGACGGTGCCGGAGGACGAGCTCTACGTGAACCCGACCGGCACCTTCGTGATCGGCGGCCCGGACGGCGACTGCGGCCTGACGGGGCGCAAGATCATCGTGGACACCTACGGCGGCGCGGCGCCGCACGGCGGCGGCGCGTTCAGCGGCAAGGACCCCACCAAGGTGGACCGCTCGGCCGCCTATGCGGCGCGCTACGTGGCCAAGAACGTGGTGGCCGCGGGCCTGGCCGAGAAGTGCACCATGCAGGTTTCCTACGCCATTGGCGTGGCCAAGCCCCTGTCGGTGTATTTCGACCTGCACGGCACGGGCCGCGACGTGGACGAGGTGAAGCTCGCCAAGACCGTCAACGACATGGTCAACCTGTCGCCGCGCGGCATCCGCGAGCACCTGCACCTGAACCGGCCGATCTACGTGCCGACCTCCGCCTACGGCCATTTCGGCCGCACGCCGGATGCCGAGCTCGGCACCTTCACCTGGGAAAAGACGGATCTGGCGGCCGAGCTGAAGCGCGCCTTCGGCCGCTGATCCATCTGCCGCGTGCAGGAACCGGAGGGGGCGGCGCCACGGGTGCCGCCCCCTTCGCCGTGAAAGGCCCCCCATGCCATGACCGATGCCATGACCGACGACACCCCGAACGATTCCCCCGCCGTCCCCGACCGGCTGTATGGCCGCAGGCGCGGCCACCCGCTGCGGCCGCGCCAGCAGGCGCTGCTGGACGTGACGCTGCCGCGCCTGCTGTTGCCGGCCGAGGCCGCCGCCACGAACCCCGCCGCCGCCTTTCCCGGGCCGGTGGAGGAGGTGTGGCTGGAGGTCGGCTTCGGCGGCGGCGAGCACAGCGCGGCGCAGGTCGCCGCCCACCCGCGGGCCGGGCTGATCGCCGCGGAGGTGTTCGAGAACGGCATCTGCTCCCTGCTGGGCAAGCTGGTGCCGGAAGGCGGCGAGGCCGATGCCCCCCTGCCCCCCAACCTCCGGCTCTGGACGGAGGACGCGCGGCGGCTGATCCGCTCGCTGCCCGAGGGCAGCCTGTCGCGGCTGTTCCTGATGTTTCCCGACCCCTGGCCCAAGGCGCGGCACAGCAAGCGGCGCTTCGTGCACCCTTCCATCATCGCCGAGCTGGCGCGCGCCATCCGCCCCGGCGGGCAATGGCGCATCGCCACCGACGACCCGACCTACCAGGACTGGGTGATGGCGGTGATGGGCGGGCAGGACGCGTTCGAGCAGGTGTCGCTGGACCTGCGGCGCCCCGACGGCTGGCCGCCGACGCGCTACGAGGCCAAGGCGCTGCGCGAAGGGCGGCAGCCGATGTACTGGGTGTGGCGGCGCGTGTGACGGGCGGCCGCGCCAACGGCGCGAACACCGGGCCGCTGGCGCGGGCCCGGCAACTTCGCTGCGGGCGGCAAGGTCTTTGCGGAATCGCAAGAACCGCGCATGGGGCGCGGGGCGCGGCATGCCGGGCAGAGAAAAAGCGCTTTGCCTGTCCAACCCGGCCGGTGGCCCGGCGTTGAACACTCGCCAGACCACAACATGAAAGAACTGCAATGTTCCGCAAGGCCCTTCTGACCGCCGCCGCCCTCACCGCCCTGGCCGCCGCCCCCGTGGCGCTGCAGGCGCAGACGACGTCCACCACGCAGAACGCCACGCGGGGCGTGCAGATCGATGCCAGCCACCTGCGCGCCAAGCAGCTGATGGACCGCGACGTGTACAGCACGGACAACGTGGAGATCGGCGAGATCGAGGACCTGATCGTCGATCCGGCGAATGGCCGCGTGGTCAACGCGATCATCGAGATCGAGACCCGCCTGGGCTTCACCAGCAAGTATGTCGCGGTGCCGATGAACCAGCTGAAGCTGACGCCGGGCGAGCGCCGCGTCACCGTCAACATGACGCGCGACCAGCTGCGCGAGCTGCCGGGCGTCAACTACAACGACTGAGCGGCCTTTCGAAACCATGCGGGCCGGGACAGCGATGTTCCGGCCCGTGCTGTTCGGGGCCCCGCCCCGCGCTATTCCACGCCCAGCAGCGAACGGGAAAAGTCGCGTGCCGAGAATGGCCTGAGGTCCGCCGCCTTTTCGCCCACGCCCACCGCATGCACCGGCAGCGCGAATTCCTCCGCCAGCGCCACCACGATGCCGCCCTTGGCCGAGCCGTCGAGCTTGGTGACCACCAGCCCGGTGACATCCACCAGCTCGGAAAACACCTTGCACTGCTGCGTGGCGTTCTGGCCGGTCGTGGCGTCCAGCACCAGCAGCACGGAATGCGGCGCCGTCTCGTCCACGCGGCGCATCACGCGGATCACCTTGCGCAGCTCCTCCATCAGCGCGGACTTGTTGTGCAGCCGGCCGGCGGTGTCGACCAGCAGCACCTCGGTGCCCTTGCGCCTGGCGTCCGTCAGGGCATCAAAGGCCAGCCCCGCGGCGTCGGCGCCCTGCTTGGCGGGGGCCACCACGTCGCAGCCGGTGCGGGCGCCCCAGATCTGCAGCTGCTCCACGGCGGCGGCGCGAAAGGTGTCGCCGGCCACGAAGGTGACGCTCTTGCCTTCTTCCCGCCATTGCTGGCCCAGCTTGGCGATGGTGGTGGTCTTGCCGACGCCGTTGACGCCCACCACCAGCACCACATGCGGCCGCAGCGCGGCGTCCAGCACCAGGGGACGGGCCACCGGTTCCAGAATGGCGGCGATCTCGCCGGCCAGCGCCTCGCGCACCTCCCCGTCGCCCACCTCCTTGCCAAAGCGCGTGCGGCGGAAGTTCGCCACGATGCGGCTGGCGGCGGGCACGCCGAGGTCGGCGCCGATCAGCGCCTCCTCCAGCTCCTCCAGCGCCGCGTCGTCCAGCTTGCGCTTGGTGAACAGCCCGGTGAGGCCGTCGGTCATGCGCGCGGTGGAGCGCGACAGCCCCGCCTTCAGCCGGCCGAACCAGCCGCCGGCGGGGGCGGCGGGTTCCGCCGGCGCCAGGGCCACGGTGGGGGGCGGCACCGGCGGCACGGGCGCCGGGATGTCGGGGGTGATGGCCGGCGGCGTGTCGCGCGTGGGCGCGGGCACCTCGGGCGGCGGCACCGGCTGCGGCGGCGGGCCGCGCACGGGCATTTCGGCCGGCGGCGGCGCGGCGGGGGCGGGTTGCGGCGGCCTGGCCCAGTCCGGCGGGATCGGCTGCCAGCCGGGCGGCGGCGCGCCGGGCGCGGGCGGCGTGGCGGGGGGCGGCGCCGGCTGTTCCGGCGGGGCGGGCGGCGCCTCGGGGGATGGTGCCGGCGGCGGGGCTTCCGGCGGGGCGGCGGGCGCCGGCCGCGGGGGTGCCGGGGCCGGCACCTCGGCCGGCATCTCGGCCGGAACCCCGCCCGGCGCGTCCGGCACGGCATCCGACCGGGTGTCGGCCGGCGCGGCGGGGGTGGCGTCCGGCCGGGGCGGCGGTGCCGCGGGCGCCGGCGCGGGGCTGCGGGTGTCGGCGGGCGCCGGGGCGGTTTCGGCGGGGTGCGATTCGGCCGGCGGCGGCGGCGGCTCGGGCTTCGCCTCGGGCTCGGGCTCGGGCGGGCGGCCGGTCAGCTTGGCCCAGATGTCGCGCAGCGCCACCGTCAGGCCGCCTCGGCCAGGAGGCCGCGCGCGTCGGCGCCGGTCACCCGCGCGCGCAGCACCTGCCCGCGCGCGCCGGCGGGCGCCGCCAAACGGACCGGGCAGAAGTGTTCGGTGTGGCCCCGGTCGGGATGTTCCAGCAACACGGCTTCCTCCTCGCCCATCCGGGCAGCGTAGAATTGTTGGGCGCGCTCGGCGCCAGCGGCCCGCAGCCGGGCCGCGCGTTCCCGCCGCACGGCCATGGGCAGCTGCGGCATGCGCGCGGCCGGGGTGCCCGGGCGGGCCGAGTATGGAAAGACGTGCAGGAACTGCAGCCCGGCCTCCCCCACCAGATCCAGGGTGGCGGCGAACTCGGCCTCGCCCTCGGTGGGAAAGCCGGCGATCAGGTCGGCGCCCAGCGCGATGCCGGGGCGCAGCCGCCGGGCGCGGGCGGCGACCGCCAGGGCATCGGCCCGGGAATGGCGGCGCTTCATGCGCTTGAGCAGCAGGTCATGGCCGTGCTGCAGCGACAGGTGCAGGTGCGGCATCAGCCGCGGCTCGTTGCCGAGCAGCCGCCACAGGTCGTCGTCGATCGCCGCCGGGTCGATGGAGGACAGGCGCAGGCGCGGCAGCTCCGGCACCAGAGCCAGCAGGCGGCGGGCCATCTGGCCCAGCGTCGGCGCGCCCGGCAGGTCGGGGCCGTAGGAGGCGATGTCCACGCCGGTCAGCACCACCTCCTGGCAGCCGGCTTCCAGCGCCGCGCGCACCTGCGCCACCACCGCGCCCACCGGCGCCGAGCGGGACGGGCCGCGGCCATAGGGGATGACGCAAAAGGTGCAGCGGTGGTTGCAGCCCTGCTGCACCTCGATCAAGGCCCGCGCGCGGTTGGCGAAATCCGCCACCGGATAGGCCGCCACGCCGCGCGCGGCCATGATGTCGGACACCGGCGCGGGGGCGGCGTCCAGCGCCCAGGCCTCGGGCTTCAGCTTGTCCGCGTTGCCGATCACGCGCGCCACGCCGGGCAGCGCGCTCCAGCGGGCGGGCGCGATCTGCGCGGCGCAGCCGGTCACCACCACGGACACGCCCGGCCGTTCCCGCGCCAGGCGGCGGATGGCCTGGGCGGCCTGCTTCTCGGCCTCGGCCGTGACGGCGCAGGTGTTGACCAGCACGGTGCCGGCATGGCCGGCGCCGACCGCGAGCTCCCGCATGGCGCCGCTTTCATAGGCGTTCAGGCGGCAGCCGAAGGACAGGACCTCGACGCTCATGCGACGCCCAGCGCCGCCCAGTCCAGCGCGCCCAGAAAGCTGGTGGTGGCGGGGCCGGCCATCAGCACGTGGCCGTCCAGCCGCCATTCCAGCTGCAGGGTGCCGCCCGGCAGGTCGATGCGCGCGCGGCGGCCGCACAGGCCCCGGCGGTGGGCATTGACCAGCGTGGCGCAGGCGCCGGAGCCGCAGGCCAGTGTCACCCCCGCGCCGCGTTCCCA
Source organism: Roseomonas haemaphysalidis (assembly GCF_017355405.1). Classification (NCBI taxonomy): domain Bacteria; kingdom Pseudomonadati; phylum Pseudomonadota; class Alphaproteobacteria; order Acetobacterales; family Roseomonadaceae; genus Roseomonas; species Roseomonas haemaphysalidis. The sequence continues at coordinate 1,324,902 of NZ_CP061177.1, read as the reverse complement.
CAGCCCGAGGCGGATGTGGTCCGTGTCGATCACCTGGGCGAAGCCGATGTTGGCGCGTTCCGGCAGCAGCGGGTGGTGTTCCGCCGCGCGGCCCAGCGCCGGCCAGTCGATGCGGTCGAGGTCGCCCACGAAGAAGGTCAGGTGCGGGTTGCCCATGGAGCAGGCGGCGGGGTCGGACACCGGCCCGAGGTCGATGGGCACGTGCGCGGTGTCCACCGCGCGGGCCAGGGGCACGTCCCGCCAGTCCAGGCTGGGCGGGCCCATGTCGGCGCGGATGGTGCCGTCGGGCAGCCTTTCGCAGGGCAGCTCGCCGCGCAGGGTGCGGACCGTCACCTGTTCGCGCCCGGTTTCCGCCATCAGCAGCTGGGCGACGCAGCGGGTGGCGTTGCCGCAGGCCCCGGCCTCGGAGCCGTCGGGGTTGAGGATGCGCATGAACACGTCGGCGCCCGGGCCGGTGGGCTCCAGCACGATGAACTGGTCGCAGCCGATGCCGCGGTGCCGGTCGGCCACCGCCGCCGCGCGGGCGGGGGAAACGCCGAGCGGCCCCAGGGTTTCCGGCTTGCGGGCATCGACCACCACGAAGTCGTTGCCGAGGCCGTGCATCTTGCGGAACGGAATCATGGGGTGGGATATGCGGCGGAACGGCCCACAAATGAAGAGACCGCCCGGTGAAAGCGCCGGGCGAAAGCGCGTCGGGTCCGCCGCTACGGGCGCGGGCGGGCGCCGAACCGCTGCGCCAGAATGCCGCCCAGGATGACCAGCGCGGCGCCCAGCAGCGCGAGGGGGGCCGGCGCCGCGTGCCCCACCACGGCGTCCAGCAGCATGGCCCACAGCAGCCCGGTGAACTGCCAGGGCGCCAGGCGCGAGGCCTCGCCCCGCCGCAGGGCGGCCGCGATGCAGGCCAGGGCGGCGGTCTGCACGGCCGTGACCAGCAGCGCCAGCGCGGCGGCGGGCGGGCTGACGGGCTGCCAGCCGGCCACCACCGGCACGGCCAGCGCCACGGACCCCACCAGCGCGACCTGCAGCACGGTGTCGGTGGTGGTGGCGACGGCGCGCAGGCGGCGGACCAGGATCTGATAGGTCGCATAGGTCAGCGCGGCCGCGAAGGCGGCGGCGATGCCGGCCAGTCCCGCCTCCCCGCCCGGGCGGACGATCAGCAGCATGCCGGCGAAGCCCACGAGGGTGCCGAGCACGCGCCCGGCCGACAGCCGCTCGCGCAGCAACAGCCCGCCCAGCACCGCCAGCAGCAGCGGCGCCGTGAAGCCGAGGGCGGAGGCGGCGGTGACGGACAGCAGCGAATAGGCCAGCACCGCCAGGGCGTTGGAGATGACCAGCGCCGCCGCCGCCGCCCGCTGTTCCCACGCCCGGGCGGGGTGCAGCAGCCGGGACGGCGACACGCGGCTGCCCGGCCAGGCGGCGAGCGCGATGCCGGCGGCGAGGATGATGGCGCAGCGCAGAAAGGTGACCTGCAGCGGGCTCAGCCCGTGCCGCGTGACCAAGTCGCGCGACATGGCGTAGCCCAGCACGTAGAGCAGCCCCGCCAGCACCGTGAGCCCGATGGCGGCGGTCGCATTGCTGGGGTGTTCCCCGGTGTCCGGCGCGCTCAAGCGATCCTCCGCGCCCGTCCGGGGCCGTTTCGCGGAGCATCGCCCCGGTTCGGCGCGCTGTCACCCCCGGGGCGGCGGATTCAACGGTTGTGGCTGCGCCGCTCTGCGTCTATACGCCGCGCTCTTCCCCGCGCGTCCGGGCCTGTAGGGCATGCCCGGCCGTGGTTTCGTGTCCGCCGTCTGGCGGGCGCCCCCGTTTCAGGAGATCGAAATGCCCAAGATGAAGACGAAGTCGAGCGTCAAGAAGCGCTTCCGGCTGACGGCCACGGGCCTGGTCAAGGCTGGCGCCGGCAACAAGCGCCACATGCTGACCGCCAAGACCAACAAGATGAAGCGCCAGAATCGTGGCTCTTTCATCATGGACAAGCAGGACGGCGACACTGTGAAGCAGTGGATGCCCTACGGCTCGGCGCGTTAAGGAGGCCTGACCCATGGCACGTGTTAAGCGCGGCGTTACCGCCCACGCCCGTCACAAGAAGATCCTCAAGCTCGCCAAGGGCTATGTGGGCCGTTCCTCCACCGCCTACCGCCCCGCGCTGGAGCGGGTCGAGAAGGCGCTGCAGTACGCCTACCGCGACCGCCGCAACAAGAAGCGCGACTTCCGGGGCCTCTGGATCCAGCGCATCAATGCCGCGACCCGCGAGCATGGCCTGACCTATTCGAAGTTCATCGCCGGCATCAAGGCGGCGAACATCGAGATCGACCGCAAGATGCTGGCCGCCATCGCCTTCGATGACGCCGCCTCCTTTGCCGCCCTGGTCGAGAAGGCCAAGGCGGCGCTGCCGGCCAAGGCCGCAGCGTAATCCCCGCACCCGGAAACGGGTGCCGAGAATGGAGCCGCCGCCGTCCGGGCACCCGGGCGTCCGGCGGCTTTTTTCGTTTCAGGGCGGAAGCACCATGTCGGACGACCTTTCAAAGCTGCAGACTGAAACCGAGGCCGCGCTCGCCGCCGCCCCCGACCTCCGCGCGCTGGACGCCGTGCGGGTCGCGACGCTGGGCAAGAGCGGCGCGCTGACCGCGCTGCTGAAGGGCCTCGGCGCCGTGCCGCCGGAGGAGCGCAAGGCGCGCGGCGCCGCGGTGAATGCCGTCAAGGGCGTGCTGGAAGCGGCGATCGAGCAGCGCCGCGCCACGCTGGAAGGCGCCGCCCTGCAGGCGCGGCTGCTGGCCGAGCGGCTGGACGTGTCGCTGCCCCCCCGCCCCTTTCCGCCCGCCGGCGCCGATGCCGGCGCCATCCACCCCATCGCCCGCACGGTCGAGGAGCTGACGGCGATCTTCGGCGCCATGGGCTTTGCGGTGGCGGAGGGGCCGGACATCGAGGCCGACTGGTTTAACTTCGGCGCGCTGAACATCCCCGACCACCACCCGGCGCGGCAGGACCACGACACCTTCTATGTGCCCGCCGGCGCGGACGGGAAGCGCCCGGTGCTGCGCACCCACACCAGCCCCGTGCAGATCCGCACCATGATCACGCAAGAGCCGCCGATCCGCGTGATCGTGCCCGGCCGCACCTGGCGCGCCGACCACGACGCGACGCACAGCCCGATGTTCCACCAGGTGGAGGGGCTGCTGATCGACCGCGGCATCACGCTGGGCCACCTGAAGGGCTGCCTGATCGACTTCCTGCGCGCCTTCTTCGACATCTCCGACCTGCCGGTGCGCTTCCGCTCGTCGTACTTCCCGTTCACCGAGCCTTCCATGGAAGTGGACATCGGCTGGAACCGCAGGACGGGCGAGTTGGGCAAGGGCAGCGACTGGCTGGAAATCCTGGGCAGCGGCATGGTGCACCCGCGCGTGCTGGCCAATTGCGGCATCGACCCGCGCGAGTTCCAGGGCTTCGCCTTTGGCATGGGCATCGAGCGGATCACCATGCTCAAGCACGGCATCCCCGACCTGCGCCCCTTCTACGAGAGCGACGTGCGCTGGCTGCGCCACTACGGCACCAGCCCGCTGTCCCCCGCCACCCTGGCCGAAGGGGTCTGAGACCATGAAGTTTTCCCTGAGCTGGCTGAAGCGGCACCTCGAGACCGAGGCGACGCTCGCGCAGATCCTCGACTGCCTGAACACCATCGGCCTGGAAGTGGAGGGCGTGGAGGACCGCGCTGCGGCGCTCGCCGCCTTCCGCATCGCCCACGTGCTGGACGCCGTGCAGCACCCCGAGGCCGACCGGCTGCGCGTGTGCACCGTCGATGCGGGCGACGGCGCGGCCCCGCGCACCATCGTCTGCGGCGCGCCCAACGCGCGGGCTGGCATGAAGACCGTGCTGGGCCTGCCCGGCGCCGTGGTGCCCGCCAACGGCATGGTGCTGAAGGTCGGCAAGATCCGCGGCGTGGAAAGCCAGGGGATGATGTGCTCGTCCCGCGAGCTGGGACTCGGCGAGGAGCATGACGGCATCATGGACCTGCCGGCCGACGCGCCGGTGGGCATGCCCTACGCCGCCTGGGCCGGGCTGGACGACCCCGTCGTCGAGATCAGCGTCACCCCCAACCGGGGCGACGCGCTGGCGGTGCGCGGCGTGGCGCGAGACCTGGCGGCCGCCGGCCTCGGCACGCTGAAGCCGCTGGAGCACGCGCCGGTGGCGGAGGCCTATCCCTCGCCGCTGCGCTGGACGGTGGAGAACCCGGCGGACTGCCCCTGGGTGCTGGGGCGCGCCGTGCGCGGCGTGCGGAACGGCCCCTCCCCCCAGTGGCTGCAGGACAAGCTGTCCGCCATCGGGCTGCGGCCGATCAACGCGCTGGTCGACGTGACCAACTGGTTCACCTACGACCTCGGCCGCCCGCTGCACGTCTTCGACGTCAAGAAGGTGGCGGGCGACACGCTGGGCATCCGGCGCGGGCGCGAAGGCGAGAGCTACCTGGCGCTGAACGGCAAGACCGTGTCCGTGACGCCGGAGGACATCGTCATCGCCGACAGCGAGGCCGTGGAATCGCTGGCCGGCATCATGGGTGGCGAGCATTCGGGCTCGGATGCCGGCACCACCGAGGTGTTCATCGAGGCCGCGCTGTTCGACCCCGTGCGCATCGCGCTGTCCGGCCGCCGGCATGAGCTGCGCTCCGACGCCCGCGCCCGCTTCGAGCGCGGCGTGGACCCGGCGCTGCCGCCCCTGGCGTTGGACGCCGCCACCGCCATGATCATCGAGCTTTGCGGCGGCGAGGCCTCCACCGTCGCTTCCGCCGGCGCCGAGCCGGACTGGCGCCGCACCGCCCACCTGCGATTCGAGCGCATCGCCGGCCTCGGCGGCTCCGCCATCACGCCGGACCAGGCGGTGGAAGGGCTGGAGCGGCTCGGCTTCGCCGTCGAGGCGCGCGACGAGGCGGGCGTCACGGTGGCCGTGCCGCCCTGGCGCAACGACATCGCGGCGCCCGACGCCATTCTGGCGCAGAACCCGGAACTGCCCGCCGAGCGCGCCCGCAAGGCCGCCGAGGGCTGCGCCGTGATCGAGCCGGAATGCGACCTGCTGGAGGAGGTGCTGCGCCTGCGCGGGCTGGACGCCGTGCCGCCCGTGTCGCTGCCCGTGTCCTCCCCCGTGCCGCGCGCCAGCCTTTCGCCGCGCCAGTCGCGCGCCGTACTGGCGCGGCGCGTGCTGGCGTCGCGCGGCATGCTGGACTGCGTGTCCTTCGGCTTCATGGACGGGCGCGTGGCGGCACTGTTCGGCGACACGCCGGCCGCGCTGCGGGTGGAAAACCCCATCGCCGCCGACCTGGACCAGATGCGCCCGACGCCGCTGGCCAGCCTCGCCACCGCCGCCGCGCGCAACGCCGCGCGCGGCTTCGCGGAGGTGGCGCTGTTCGAGGTGGGCGCCGCCTACCGCGACGCCTCGCCCACCGGGCAGCTCGCTGTCGCGGCCGGGATTCGCACCGGCCACACCCCGCGCCACTGGGACACCCCCGCCCGCGCGGTGGATGCCATGGATGCCAAGGGCGACGCCCTGGCCGTGCTGGCCGCGCTCGGCGTGCCCATGGCCGCCGTGACGGTGACGGCCGACGCCCCGGGCTTCTTCCACCCCGGCCGCTCCGGCGTGGTGCGCCAGGGCCCCAAGGTGGTGCTGGCCACCTTCGGCGAGCTGCACCCCGAGCTGCGCGCGACGCTGGACCTCGACGGCCCGGCCGTGGGGTTCGAGGTGTTCCTGGACGCCATCCCCGACCCCAAGAAGCGCCGCAAGCCGGCGCCGGAGCTGTCGGCCTTCCAGCCGCTGAAGCGCGACTTCGCGTTCCTGGTGGATGCCTCCGTGCCGGCGGAGAATTTGGTGCGCGCGGCGCGCGGCGCCGAACGCACGCTGATCACCGACGTGGCGCTGTTCGACCGCTTCGCGGGCGAGAAGCTGCCGGAGGGCAAGGTGTCGCTGGCGCTGGAAGTGACGCTGCAGCCGCGCGAAGCCAGCCTGACGGAAGCCGAGATCGAGGCGGTCGGCGCCAAGGTGGTGGCGGCGGTGGCTAAGGCGACGGGAGCGACCCTGCGCGGGTGACGGGCCGTAGCCAGGGGGCGCTGCCCCCTGGACCCCCGCCGGGGTGGCTGAGCCACCCCGGACCCCGGCATCTCCGGCTTTTGCCGGACCTGCGCGCCGGGGGTTTGAGAACCCCCGGCGACTGATGGGCCGGGTCCTGCTGCTTCTTTTATAAAATTTCCCCGCCTGCGGCTGGCGCCGTGCCAGCCCGGAAAGCCCGAATCGCTTTCTGCTGGCGGGGTCTGGGGTGGCACTGCCACCCCAGCGGGGGTCCAGGGGGCGGCGCCCCCTGGCCGCGCCCTCAGCGCTTCGGCGTTCCCGCCTCCCCCAGGTCCCACCACAGCCCCGCGAAGGCGGCGATGCCTTCCCGCGCCGGCGCGATCATCAGGTGTTCGTCCGGCCCGTGCTGCTTGCAGCCGTTGTAGCTGTGCGGCACCCAGACCAGCGGCACGTGCAGGTGGTCCATGAACACGTCGCCCGGCAGGCCGCCGCTGCTGTTGGGGATGATCTGCACGCGCTGGCCGAGGGTCTTCTCCATGCTGGCCTGCGCCCAGCGCACCCAGGGGTGGTCGGGCGCGGTGCGGCTGGCGGGCATGCGCAGGCCGGCCTTCTCGATCTGCACCGCCTGCAGACCGTGCTGGTCCAGGTGGCGGCGCAGGGCGGGCTCGAAGGTGTCGGGGTCGGTGTCCACGGTGTAGCGGATCTGGCAGTGGGCCACGGCGCTGGGGGCCACGGCGTTGACCGGGTTGGCCGGCACGCCGCTGGTCATGGCCAGCACGATGAAGCTGTTCCAGCCGTAGATCTTCTCGGCCGCGGTCAGTCCCGGCTCGCCCCAGGCGGGGTCGATCGTGGCGGCCGCGCCGCCGCCGCCCACCGGGCAGCCGTCCAGCACGGCGCGCACCGCTTCCGGCACGCCGCCGGTGCCGCCGCCGGGCAGCCAGTCGCGCACCAGGATCTGGCCTTCGCGGCTCATGATGGTGGTCAGGGCGTGGGCCAGGATGATGGCGGGGTCGGTGGTCAGGCCGCCCCAGTGGCCGGAATGCACGCCGCCCGGGCGCAGCCGCACCGCCAGGTCGAAGTGGAAGGTACCGCGCGTGCCGGAGGCGATGGTGGGCAGCCCCGGCTCCACGCGCGGGCCGTCGGAGCCGATCAGCGCGTCGGCGGCCAGTTCCTCGGCATGGGCGGCGACGAAGTCGCGCAGGCCGGTGCTGCCGCGCTCCTCGGACATTTCCAGCACCAGCTTGACGTTGGCGCCGAGCTTGCCGCCGCGCGCGGCCAGCACCGCTTCCAGCGCCGCCAGGTTCAGGGCGTGCTGGCCCTTGTTGTCGGCGGTGCCGCGGCCATACCAGCGGCCGTCGCGCTCCGTCAGCGTCCAGGGGGCGAGGCCCTCGGACCATTGCGCGTCCAGCCCCGCCACCGTGTCGCCGTGCCCGTAGAGTAGGGCGGTGGGCAGGCCTGGGTCCTCGATGCGGTGGGCGGACAGGATGGGGCCGAAGCCGGGACGCGGGTTGTCGTGCAGCGTGGACTGGAACCCCAGGCGGTCCAGCCAGGGCAGGATGGCCTCGGACAGGTAGGTGTCCAGCGCCGCGCGGTGCTGTGGCTCCTGCGAGGTGGAGGGAATGGCCACCAGCCGCGTCAGCAGGTCCTTGAAGCCCCCGTCGTCGAAGAAGCGCCGCGCCCGTTCCACGGCGCCGGCGCGCCCGTCCTGCTCAACCATGCCATTCTCCCGGCCCGGCGGGGGCAAGGGGCCCCCGCAACTCTGGGCCGCAGCATGGGCGGCGGGACGGCGGGCGTCGAGGGGGGGAGCCCCTAGCGGGTGCGCACCGGGCCGCCGCCGCCACCCCCGCCGCCGCCGGCGAGGCTGGAGCCCAGCAGCGCCGCCGCCGCCGCCGGCAGCAAGATGCCGACCATGGGCCCCGCCAGCCCCGGCCCGGGGGCGAGCTGCACCGGCGCCGCGGGCTCGGCCACCGCCATGCCGCGCGGCGGCGCCACCAGGCGCGGCGCGGCCTGCCCGCGCGGGGCGACCACCACGCCGGCGCCGGCCGGCACCGCCACGCTGCGGAGCTGTGCCGCCGCCGGCAGGGGCCAGGCCAGCGGCAGCAGCAGCAGGGCGGCGAGCGGGCGGCGGCGCGAGGGGGCGGGGTCAGCGGGCATCGGACGGCAACTCCATCGGCGCGGCGGGCGGCGGGCGGGTGGCGGAAAAGGCGGGCAAGGTCAGGCAGGCGGCCTCGGCCGCCAGCAGCCGCGGAAAGGTCAGGGAGCAGCCCAGCTCCCGCGCCAGGTGGAGCTGGGGCACCAGGCAGATGTCGGCCATGGTCGGCACGGCACCGAAGCAGAAAGGCCCGTCGGCGCTGCTGAGCAGGGCCTCGCAGGCTTCCAGCCCCTCGTCCAGCGAATGGCGCACCCAGCCGCGGATCTGCGCGTCCGACAGGCCGAGCCCGGCCAGCCGGCGCAGCACGCGCCCGGTCTGCATGGGGTGCACGTCGCAGGCGATGGCAAAGGCGAAGCCGCGCACGCGCGCGCGCCCGGCGAGGTCCGGCGGCAGGAGCGGCGGCGTGGGCCAGCGCTCTTCCAGCCATTCCACGATGGCCAGCGACTGGTGAAAGGTGTTGCCGTCATCGGTGGTGATCGCGGGCGCGGCGCCGAGCGGCGCCACGGGCCAATAGGTGTCCAGCCCCGGGCGGTCGGGCGTGGCCGGCGGCAGGCCGTGCTCCGCCTGAAGCCCCTTCAGTGCAAGGGCGATCCGCACCCGCCAAGTCGCGGACCCGCGGACATAGCCGTGCAACCGCATCGCTTTCCCTTCCTGCTCTCGGTTATGTGATCGATGGCCGAAACCACGTCAAGCAAATCCGTTGTCCGGCCGAAACCAGCGAGGGGCGGCATTTTCGACCACAACATGGCGAAAATGCCGTTGCGTCTGCCGCAGAACCGGCCAATTCCGGCTTGGCCGCAGCAGGACCCCGCCGCCATGGACCAGACCGACCACCGCATTCTGCGCGCTCTGGCGCGCAACGGGCGCCTGACCAACGCCGAGCTGGCGGAGGCGGTGGGCCTGTCGCCTTCCCCCTGCTGGACGCGGGTGCGCCGGCTGGAAAGCGCCGGGGTGATCAAGGGCTACGTGGCGCTGCTGGACCAGGCGGCGCTGGGCCTGCCGGACACGGTGTTCGTGGAGGTCATGATGGAAAAGCATGACGAGGAGGCGCTGAGCCGCTTCGAGCAGGCGGTGAACGGCATGCCGGAAATTCTGGAATGCCACCTGACAACAGGGGAATACGACTACCTGATCAAGGCCGCCGTCAGCGGCACCGCCGGTTACGAGGCCCTGTTGCGGGACAAGCTGTACCGCCTGCCAGGGGTGCGCCACACGCGCAGCGCCTTTACCCTGCGCTGCCTGAAGCGGAACCTGTCACCGGTGCCATGACGGCGGCGTTGCGCCGCCAGAGGCGCCGCCCCTGGACCCCGCCGGGGTGGCTGAGCCACCCCGGACCCCGGCAGATGCGGCTTTTGCCCGACCCGCGCGCCGAGGGTTCGTGCCGCCCGACGACTGACAGGCCGGGGCTGGCGACTTTTCACGATAAAAATTTCACCAGCGGCCGCCTTCGGCCTGAAAGCCGGCTGCTTTCTCATGGCGGGGCCTGGGGTGGCCCTGCCACCCCAGCGGGGGTCCAGAGGGCGGCGCCCCCTGGCCCGCCCTGTCAGTCGATCAGATACCGTTCCGTCAGGTGCGCCGTGAAATCCGCCGGGTCCAGCGGCTTGGCGGTGGCCGCCCGCAACAGGTCCTGGAAGCCGAGCCGCGCCCCCTGCCCATGCACCTTGAGGCGCAGCCAGTCGCGCAGCGGCGTGAAGTCGCCGTGTTCCAGCGCGTGGTCCAGCCCCGGCAGGCTGGCGCGGGCGGCGCGCATCAGCTGGGCGGCGGCCATGGCGCCCAGGGTGTAGGAAGGGAAGTAGCCGAAGGCGCCGTCGTACCAGTGGATGTCCTGCAGGCAGCCGCGCCGGTCATCGGGCGGGGAAAGGCCCAGCAGGCGCTGGAAGCCCTCGTTCCAGGCCCCGGGCAGGTCGGCCACCGCCAGCTTGCCCTCGATCAGGGCGCGTTCCAGGCGGAAGCGCAGGATCACGTGGGCAGGGTAGGTCAGCTCGTCGGCGTCCACGCGGATGAAGCCGCGTTCCACCCGACGCCACAGCCCGGCCAAGTTGGCGGGGGTGTAGGGCGCGGGGTCGCCGCCGAAGGTGGCGTGCAGGCGGGGGCCGGCGAAGCGCAGAAAGGCGTTGGAGCGGCAGGCCTGCATCTCGATGATCAGGCTTTGCGATTCATGCGCGGCCATGCCGGCGGCTTCGCCCACCGGCTGGCGGGCGAAGGCCTCGGGCAGGCCCCGCTCGTACAGCGCGTGGCCGGTCTCGTGCAGCACGCCGAGCAGCGCCTGGGCGACGCTGGCGGTGTCGTAGCGGGTGGTGATGCGCACGTCGGTGGGCGTGCCGCCGCAGAAGGGGTGGGTGCTTTCGTCCAGCCGCGCGTGGGCGAAGTCGAGGCCCACGCGCTCCGCCATTTCGCGGCACAGCGCCTGCTGGGCGGGGACGGGAAAGGGGCCGGGCAGCGGCACGGGGGCCGGGCGAGCGGCCTGGATGGCCTCGGCCCGCGGCAGGGCATCGGCCAGGAAGCGCTCATAGGCGGCGAAGATGGGCTCCACGTCGGCGGCGCGGATGCCGCGCTGGAAGCTGTCCATCAGCGCGTCATAGGGCGACAGGCCCGTGGCGGCGGCGAGTGCCGCCGCGGATTCGCGCTGCAGCCGCACCACCTCGGCCAGGGCGGGGGCGACCATCGCGAAGTCCGAGCGCTCGCGCGCCACGCGCCAAAGCTGCTCGCAAGCGGCGTTGGCGCGGGCGCTGGCTTCCACCAGCGCCACGGGCAGCGCGGTGGCGCGGCGGTGGGCGGCGCGCATCAGGGCCAGGTTGGCGCTGTCCCAGTCGCCGGCGGCCTCCGCTTCCGCGAGGTCGGCCGCGACCTCGGGCGCCGTCAGCAGCTCATGCGCCAAGCCGGACAGGGTGGCGAGCTGCTCGCCGCGCGCGGCGCCGCCGCCCGGGGGCATCACCGCCGCGGCGTCCCAGTGCAGCATGCCCTGCGCCTCGCCCAGGGTGGCGATGCGGGCGAAGCGGGCCTTCAGGCGGTCATAAGCGCTCATGCGGGTTCCTTCAGGCGGATGCGGGCCCAGGCGATGAAGACACCCAGCGCGGCGAGCGCCAGGCCGTACCAGGTGATGGCGTAGCCGAGGTGGCTGTTGGGCGGCTCCGGCAGGTGCTGCGCCGGCTGCGGCAGGGCGGTGCCGACCGGCCCCAGGGCGACCAGCCCGAAGGGTGCCAGCCCCGGCTCGCCGATGGCGGGGCCGATGGCGGCGGGGTCGAAGCTGTAGAAGCGACGCTTCGCGGGGTCGTCGGTGGCGCTCATGCTGCCGGCCGGCTCGGCGGGGCGGGTGTAGCCCTCCACCCGCACCACGCCGTCGGGGCGGGCGATGGCGCCGCCATCCAGCGGCACCCAGCCGCGGTTGACCAGCAGCGGGGCGGCGCCGTCGCGCTCCAGCGGAGTCAGCAGGTGCGTGCCCAGCACGGCGCCGCGCACCTCCACGCCCAGCGTCGCCTCGCGGTCATGGCGGAAGCGGCCTTCGGCGAAGACCTTGCGATAAGGCTCCGGCTCGCCGGACAGCGGCGCGGCGGGACCGGCCTCGGCGGCGGCGAACTGGGCCAGCAGGGCGGTTTTCCACTGCAGGCGCTGCACCTGCCAGGTGCCGAGCCCGACCAGCACCACCAGCACGGGGATGAGGCACAGGATGGGGAGGAGCAGCCGGCGCCAGGGGGACGTCATGACTGTGGCTGTAGCAGAAGGGCGGGGGAAAGAATTCCCCCGGGCCCCCATCTTTTTTCTGTCTGTCGGCGTGGGCGGGAGGCGGGGCGCCTGGGGCAGGTTCTTTTATGGAAACCGGCACCGGTGTGGCGGTGGCGCTACCGCGGAGGCGGGGCGCGGAGCAGGGGCAAAATCGGAAGAAAGATGGGGGGGCCGGGGGGAATTCGTTCCCCCCGGCCTTGTTCGGTCAGTGGACCGCGATCTCGCCCACGCCCAGCAGGTAGACGGCGACGAACAGGAACAGCCAGACGACGTCCACGAAGTGCCAGTACCAGGCGGCGGCCTCGAAGCCGAAGTGGCGCTCGGGCGTGAAGTCGCCGCGGCGGGCGCGCAGCCAGCAGACCGCCAGGAAGATGGTGCCGACGATCACGTGGAAGCCGTGGAAGCCGGTGGCCATGAAGAAGACGGAGGGATAGATGCCGCCGCCGTGGAAGGCGAAGGGCGCCTCGGCATACTCGTAGAACTGGAAGCCGGAGAAGGAGAGGCCGAGCAGCACGGTCAGGCCCAGGCCCTGCAGCATGCCCTTGCGGTCGCCCTCGATCAGCGCGTGGTGCGCCCAGGTGACCGTGCAGCCCGACAGCAGCAGGATCATGGTGTTGAGCAGCGGCAGGCCGAGCGGGTCGAAGGTGTGCACGCCGGCGGGCGGCCAGATGGCCTTGGCGGCGCCGGCCACGTGCTCGGGGTACAGGTAGAAGTGGAAGTAGGCCCAGAAGAAGGCCACGAAGAACATCACCTCGGAGGCGATGAACAGCACCATGCCGTAGCGCAGGCCGATGCGGACGATGGGGTTGTGCACGCCCGGCATCCGCGATTCGCGGATGATGTCGCGGAACCAGAAGAACATCGAGGCCAGGATGCCGAGCACGCCGACGCCGAGCACCCAGTGGATGTTCTTCTGCGCGAACAGGATGATGCCGAACACCATCAGCCCGGCGGACAGCGAGGCGATCATCGGCCAGGGGCTGGGGTCTACCAGGTGGTAGGGGTGCTTGTTGTGGTTGGCGGGGGCCGCCGTCACGTTGCTGCTGGCCATCGGACTTCCTGGACTCGGATCAAGCAAGGGTTGGGCGGGGTCGGGCAGTGCCCCGGCCGTGGTCGGCGGGACCGATGCCGAGCATCAATCCCGAAAAACGGGCGCGGATCAAGCGGGCCGCCGGTGCCTTGAGCGCGGCGGGCATCAGGGCGTCGCCGTGTGCTGCGTGCCGGGGCGGATCAACTCCGTGCGCTTGCCCACGTGCTCGCCGGCCTTGGCCAGCGCGCCGGCGCGCTCGGCATCGGCCAGCGTGCGGAAATAGGTGTAGCTGATGGTGATGGTGTTGATGCCGCGGGTGTTGGGGTCCTCGGCGATCTTGGGGTCCACCCAGTAGGCGATGGGCATCTCCACCTGCTGGCCGGGGGCGAGCGTCTGCTCGTCAAAGCAGAAGCAGGCGACCTTGTGGAAATACGGCCCCGCGACCTCGGGCGTCACGTTGTAGGTGGCGATGCCGGTGACCGGCGTCTCCGCCCGGTTGCGGGCGGTGTAGAAGGCCATGCCTTCCTCGCCCAGCGCCAGCTGCGAAGGGCCCTGGCCGGCGGCGAAGTCCCACGGCAGGCCCGGGTTGGTGTTGGCATTGAAGCGCACCGTGATGCGCTTGTCGGTGGCCCCGGGCGCCACGCCGCCGATCATGGGCGTGCCGTTGTAGCCGGTGACGGCGCAGAAGATGGCGTAAAGCGGCACCGAGGCGAAGGCGAGCCCGACCATGGAGGCGGCAACGCCGCCGAAGATCAGGCCGAGGCGCCGGTTGCGGCGGGAAAGCTGCGGGTCCTGCATGCCGTCAGCCCACCGTCAGCCGCGCCATGGCGATCATATAGAACAGCGCCACCAGGGCCAGCAGGGCCGCCAGCATGGCGTAGTTGCGGCCGCGGCGGCGGCGGTGAAAGGCGGCCAGCTCCTCGGGCGTCATGCGCCGAACACCAGCACGTCGGCGGCCAGCGCCGTGAACAGCGCGAACAGGTAGAGGATGCTGTAGCGGAAGCCGGCGCGCGCGGGGGCGTCGTTGCTCAGGCTGACGCCGCTCTCGTCCTGCGCGTCCCGCTTCACGCGCCACATCACGTACAGGAAGTAGGCGCCGAGCACGCCGGCGGCGGCGGCATAGGCCGGACCCGCCATGCCGATGGCGACGGGCAGCAGGCTGACCGGCACCAGCAGCAGCGAATACCACCAGATCTGCCGGCGGGTCGCCTTGGCGCCGGCCACCACGGGCAGCATGGGCACGCCGGCGCGCTGGTAGTCGCCCGAGGCGTAGAGCGACAGCGCCCAGAAGTGCGGCGGCGTCCAGACGAAGATGATGGCGAACATCACCAGCGCCTCGACCGACAGCGACCCGGTGACGGCGGCCCAGCCGATCACCGGCGGAAAGGCGCCGGCGGCGCCGCCGATGACGATGTTCTGCGGCGTGCGGCGCTTCAGCCACATGGTGTAGACGAAGACATAGAAGCCGATGCTGGCGGCCAGCACGGCGCCCGCCACCGGGTTGACGGCCAGCCCCATGACCATGGTGGAGGCCACGGCCAGCACCACGCCGAAGGACAGCGCCGCCTCCGGCCGGATGCGCCCGGCCGGGATGGGGCGCGACGCGGTGCGGCGCATCACCGCGTCGATGTCACGGTCGTACCACATGTTGATGGCACCCGCGGCACCGGCGCCGATAGCAATGCACAGGATGGCGGTGAGCGCCAGCACCGGGTGGATGGAGCCCGGCGCCACCAGCAGGCCGACGATGCCCGAGAACACCACCAGCGTCATGACGCGCGGCTTCAGCAGCGCGAGCCAGTCGCGCGCCTCGCTCAGGTCCAGCTGCAGGTCGTCGGACGTGGCGAGGGGGGCGTGAGCCCCCCCCATCTGGATGCCGTTCCGGATCGCCCCATTGCTCATGACACTGTCGCTCATGACGCCGGTCTCCATAGTGCCGTGTTGGCTGCCCGCTTAGCGGATGCGGGGCAGCTCGTCGAAGGTGTGGAACGGCGGGGGCGAGGCCACCTGCCATTCCAGGGTGGTCGCGCCCTCGCCCCAGGGGTTGGCCGGGGCCAGCTCCTTGCTCGTGAAGGTGCGGTAGCAGACGTAGAAGAAGAACAGGAAGGACGCGACCGAGATATAGGCGCCGAAGCTGGCGACCATGTTCCAGCCCGCGAAGGCCTCCGGATAGTCCGGGTAGCGGCGGGGCATGCCCTGCGCGCCCAGGAAGTGCATCGGGAAGAAGGTCAGGTTCACGCCGATGAAGGTCAGCCAGAAGTGGATCTGGCCGAGCCGCTCGGGGTACTGCTTCCCGCTCATCTTGCCGATCCAGTAGTAGAAGCCGGCATAGATGGAGAACACCGCGCCCAGCGACAGCACGTAGTGGAAGTGCGCGATCACGTAGTAGGTGTTGTGCAGGATCACGTCCACCGAGGCGTTGGACAGCTTCACGCCCGTCACGCCGCCCATGGTGAACAGGAAGATGAAGCCGATGGCGAAGAGCATCGGCGTCTTCAGGGTGATGGAGCCGCCCCACATGGTGGCGATCCAGGAGAAGATCTTGATGCCCGTGGGCACCGCGATGATCATCGTGGCGGCCATGAAGTAGGCCCGCGTGTCCACCGAGATGCCGGAGGTGAACATGTGGTGCGCCCACACCACGAAGCCCACCACGCCGATGGCGACCATGGCGTAGGCCATGCCCAGGTAGCCGAAGATCGGCTTGCGCGAGAAGGTGGCCAGCACGTGGGAGATGATGCCGAAGCCCGGCAGGATCATGATGTAGACTTCGGGGTGGCCGAAGAACCAGAACAGGTGCTGGAACAGCACCGGGTCGCCGCCGCCGGCCGGGTCGAAGAACGAGGTGCCGAAGTTGCGGTCGGTGATCAGCATGGTGATGGCGCCGCCGAGCACCGGCACGGACAGCAGCAGCAGGAAGGCGGTCACCAGCATCGCCCACACGAACAGCGGCATCTTGTGCAGCGTCATGCCGGGCGCGCGCATGTTGAAGATGGTGGTGATGAAGTTCACCGCGCCGAGGATCGAGGAGGCGCCGGCCAGGTGCAGCGCGAACAGCGCCATGTCGACGCCCATGCCCGACTGGTAGGTGCTGTTGGACAGCGGCGGGTACAGCGTCCAGCCGGTGCCGGCGCCGCCGACGAACAGGCTGCCGACGGCCAGCATCAGCGCCGGGATCAGCAGCCAGAAGCTGATGTTGTTCAGCCGCGGAAAGGCCATGTCCGGCGCGCCGATCATGATCGGCACGAAGTAGTTGCCGAAGCCGCCGATCAGCGCGGGCATGATCACGAAGAAGACCATCAGCACGCCGTGCGCGGTGACCGCCACGTTCCAGCTCTGGCCATCGGCGAAGATCTGCATGCCCGGGCTTTGCAGCTCGATCCGCATCAAGAGGCTGAGCCCGATGCCGACAAAGGAGGCCGCCACCGCGTAGAACAGGTAGAGGATGCCGATGTCTTTGTGGCTGGTGCTGTAGAACCAGCGCTTGAAGAAGCCGGGGGCGTGGTCGTGCCCGTGGCCGTGGTCGTCATGCGTGTGTGTGGCGGTCGCCATCTGTGTCCGTCCCGCTCTCGAGCCCGTCGGTCTTTGAAAGCGCCGCTCCTTAGCGGCGCAGCTCCGCCACCGTGGTGGCGCCGTCCTGTGCCACGGCGGCGACGGCGGGGGCGGCAGGGGCCACCCCGTTGTCGGCCGTGAAGCGCGTGCGGGCATCCGCCAGCCAGGCATCATACTCCGCCTGCGGCACCGCCTTCACGACAATCGGCATGAACCAGTGGTTCTGGCCGCAGATCTGGTTGCACTGGCCGTAGAAGGTGCCGGCGCGGTCCGCCTTGAACCACGTCTCCAGCGTGCGGCCGGGGATCGTGTACTTCTGCACGCCCAGGCTCGGCACGAAGAAGGAATGGATCACGTCCTGGCCCGTGGTCAGCACCCGGATGGTCTTGCCCACCGGGATCACCAGGGGGTTGTCCACTTCCAGGTTGCGCAGCTGGCCCGGCTTCAGGTCGGCTTCCGCGATGGGATAGCTGTCGAAGGCCATGTTGCCGGCGTCGGGGTAGGCGTAGTGCCAGAACCACTGCCGGCCGGTGACATTGATGGTCATGTCGGCATCCACCGCCCGGTCCTCATAGTAGATGAGGCGGAAGGACGGGATGGCAATGACAATCAGGATCAGCACCGGCACCACGGTCCAGGCCACTTCCAGCAGCGTGTGGTGGCTGGTGCGCGACGGCACGGGGTTCTTTTCCGCCCGGAAGCGCCACACCACGTAGGCCAGCAGGGCGCCCACGAAGACGGTGATGGCGACGATGATGTACATCACCAGGTCATTGAAGTCGTGGATCGCGTCCTTGACCGGGCCGGCCGAGCGCTGCAGGCCCATGGCCCAGTCGATCGGCGCGATCACCTCGGGCGAGGCGCTGGTGTTGGGCGCCGCGGCGCCGGTGGCCTGCTGCGCCAGCGCCGGGCCCGCGGCCAGCGCCAGCACGGCGGCGACCCCGGCCCGGGCCGGCAGCATGCGCAGCGCCGACATCCCCCGCATTCCCAATCCCGCCAGCCCGTCTCTCATGCGACCGTCTCTCATGCGCCCGTCCGTTCTTTGCGCGCCCCAAGGCACCTTGCGTCACAAGGCCCGGGGCGCGGCCCCCGCGGGCGCCGTTCCGAACCATGCCGCGGCACACCGTGCGCCCCGGCCGACCTCTTAGCCACCCCTGGACCACCCCTGCGAGAGGCGGCCCGGCTTCCGGCGGACCATAGTCGCCGCCCCCTGCCCCGCACAAGTGAGCGGGGTGCAACTGGGCGGCCGATAACAGGAACAAAGGGAGGATTCGCGGGCCGCCGGGGGCGGCTGGCGGAACCGCACCGAGTCGCGGCCGGGCGCCCGCCCGGCCGGCGGCGACTCAGGCGGCGGCGACGGCGGTCAGGCCGGCGGCGGCGGGCGGGCTGTTGCGCACCTGCACAAGGGTGAACAGGCCGCCCGGCTGGCAGGGCTCCACGGCGTCGAGCTGCACCGCGTCGCGGTCCAGCAGGTCGGACAGCGCGAAGTCCGGGTGCCAGCCCAGCACGCGCGACAGCGGCGCCATGGCGCGCTCCACCCACCAGCGCGGCCCGGCCTCGGCGGCGAAGTGGTTGACGAACAGCAGGTGGCCGCCCGGCCGCACCACGCGGCGCATCTCGCCGAACAGCTTGCGGGCGTCCGGCACCACGGAGGCGGTGAACATCGCCACCGCGATGTCAAAGGCGCCGTCGCGAAAGGCCATCTGCTCGGCGTCCATTTCCAGCAGCCCGTCCACGTGGGACAGGTGCTCCAGGCGCACGCGCTCCTCGGCCTTCATCAGCATCTCGCGCGACAGGTCCACGCCGGTGACGCGCTTGTCGGCGGTGTAGCGCGGCAAGGCGAGGCCGGTGCCGACGCCGACCTCCAGCACCCGGGTGCCGGGCAGGCGGTTGACCGCGGCCACCGCCTTGCGGCGGCCAAAAGCCGACACGCCGCCGAACACCGCGTCGTAGACGCCCGCCCAGCGGCGGTAGGCATCCCGCACCGAGGCGGCGTCCAGCGCCGCGCGGGGATGGTCGCGCTGGGCCTGGTCGGCCGTCGGATTACGGGAAAGCTCGGTGATGCTGGCCATATTTTGTCCTCGCGCCGGGCTTCCGCTAGCGCCTCGGGCCTTGTGGCGCAACCCCGGCGGACGCGGCGGGGGGCCGCCGGCGGGGCCGGGCACGGGGTCGGGGGGCTGTCCGCCGGGGGTTTCGGTCATGGTTTTCCGCGCCTCGCCAGGGGGCCCGCCGCCGCCGCGGCGGGGGCCGCGCGCCGCCGCCGGGCAGGCCAGGCGACCAGCACGCCGCCGCAGGCGATGATGGCGGCGCCGGACAGCGTCACGCCGTCGGGCCCCTGGCCGAACACCACGGCGGAGGCGATCAGCGCCCACAGGAGCTGCGTGTAGGCGAGCGGCGCTAGCAGGCTGGCCTGCACGCGGGAAAACGCCAGCACCAGCAGCCCGTGCCCGGCCGCCCCCAGCGCGCCCAGCGCCACCATGCCCGCCCAGCCCCAGCCGGCCGCCAGCCCGGTGCCCGTGGAGCCCGGCCACAGCCACACCCAGGGCTGCGCCACCGCCAGCAGCAGCACGCCCATGACGCCGGTGTAGAGGATGGTGACGCGCGGGTCGTCCACCGCCGCGAGCCGGCGGGTGAGGATCTGGTAGATGGCGTAGAGCACGGCGTTGCCGAGCGGCAGCAGCGTGGCCCAGTGCGGCAGCGGCCCGCCGGTGAGAAACGGCGGCCGCACCGCCACCAGCACCCCCAGCAGCCCGATGCACACGCCGAGCCAGCGCCGCCAGCCCACCTGCTCGCGCAGCCACAGCGCCGCCAGCACCACGGTGAACAGGGGCGAGGCGAAGCCGATGGCCGTGGCGTCCGCCAGCGGGATATAGGCCAGCGCGAAGACGAACAGCGTGCTGGCCAGCGCCAGGCACAGCCCGCGCGCCATCTGCAGCCAGGGCGCGCGGGACCGCCAGGGCAGCGCGCCGGTCAGCAGCCGGATGGCCAGCGCCACGAACATCACGTGGAAGACAAAGCGCATGAACACCAGCTGCAGCACGGGGAAGTGCGCCGTCAGCAGCTTGCCGGTGGTATCCATGGTGGTGAACAGCAGCAGCGCGACGAGGTTGAGCGCGATGCCGGACAGGGTGGCGGACATGTGCCGCCGATCATGCACGGCCAGCGGGCGGCGCGGCAGGGGTGGCCCGTGTTATTTTCTGTCTTCGGTGACGGAAAGGCTGGGGGAAAGAAGTCCCCCGAACCCCCATCCTCTTTCTGATCCGTGTTCTGCGCCGCGCCAGGCAGCCCTCGCACCCCCGGCCGCGGCGACTCGCCCGCCACCCGCGGGGGAAACCGCCAAAACAGAAGAAGGGGCCCGGGGAATCCCTCCCCAGAGTTTTTCTCCCCTACTTCGCCCGCAGCACAACCTCGGCCGTGACGTTGGCTGTCACGGTCACATCCTCCGGCGCGGCCGCCGGCGGCGGGGCGGGGCGGGCCTCGGCGCGCATCGCCATGGCCATGCGCGGCATGGGGGGCTCGGGCGCGTCCAGCGAGATCTGCCGGATGCCGGCCACCTCCATGCCGAGTTGCTCCGCCACCGCCGCGGCGCGGGCGCGCAGCTGGTCGATCGCCAGCTTGCCGGCTTGCTGGCGCGCGGCCTGGGTTTCCTCGCGCGACAGGGTCCAGCTCATGTTGTCCAGCGCCAGGCCCTGGGATTGCAGGGCGCCAGCCAGCTCCAGCAACGGCGCGGGGTCCGAGCCGCGCAGGGCGATGCGCTGGCTGGCCACCCAGGCGCGGTTGGGCGGGCCTTCGCGGTTGGTCCAGTAGCCGGTGGTGCTGGCGCGCACGCCCGACACCGCCTTGGCACGCTCCAGCGCCCCCTGCACGGCGCGGTTGACCTGCGCCTGCACGGCGGCGGCTTCCGTGCCCCGGGCCTCGGCCCGCAGGTCCAGGCGCAGCTCGTTGGGGGCGCGGCTGACCTCGCCGGCCTCGCTCAGGCGCAGCAGCGTTTCGCCCGGGGCGGTGGTGGTAGTGGCGGCGGGCGGGGTGCCGGTCTGGGTGCCGGTCTGGGCCTGGGCGGTGGGCGCCAGGGCGGCCAGCGGGGCCAGCACGGCCAGGGCGGCAAGGGCGGATCGGGGGGTCGGGCAACGCAACATGGCGGTCTCCTGCTTGGTGCCCCCCATGTTTGGTGCCGCACCGCGCGGGGAAAGACCCCAGGGCGGGGCAGCGCCGCGCCGCGGGCCGTTGAAGCGCCCGCTGCGCGATGCCAGCTTTCCCGAAACGAGCTTGAGCCTGGGTGGCCACGCCGGGGAAGGAACCACCGCCATGAGCCAGATCGACCGCCTGCCCGACCTCAACCTGCTGCGTCTCTTCGTGGCGCTGATGCAGGAACGCCACGTGACGCGGGCGGGCGAACGGCTGTTCCTGTCGCAGCCGGCGGCCTCGGGCGGGCTGAAGCGGCTGCGCGAGCAGTTCCACGACGAGCTGCTGGTGCGCGAAGGCCAGGAGCTGCGGCCGACGGCGCGCGCCGAAGCGTTGTACGGCACGCTGGAGCCGCTCCTGTCCGCGTTGTCGGACGGCATTTCCGCCGCCCTGCCCTTTGACCCGATGACCGACCGCCGCCACTTCGTGCTGGGCTGCAGCGACGCGCTGAGCTTCGCCCTGTTGCCGCCGCTGCTGGCGCTGTTCCGCCGCGCGGCGCCGCACAGCGCCCTGGCGCTGCGGGTGGGCGACCACCACAGCCTGCCGCCCATGCTGGCCGCCGGCGAGATCAGCGCCGCCGTCGGCTACCTGGGCGACGACCTGCCGGCCAATGCCCGCATGCGGGTGGTGGGCCATTCCGGCTGGGTGGTGCTGCGCGACCCCGCCACGCCTTCCGTCGCGACCATGGACGCCTATTGCGCGCGGCCGCACGCGCTGATCTCCTCGCGCGGGCACCTGGAAGGCAACGTGGATGCCCTGCTGCGCACGGAAGGGCGGGAGCGGCGCGTGGTGCTGGGACTCGGCTCCTTCACGCTGCTGGCCGCCGCCCTGCCGGGCACCGACCTGGTGGCGACGGTGCCGGACTTCATCGGCCGCCGGCTGGCGCAGCGCGCCGGACTGGTGATGGAGCTTCCGCCGGTGACGCCGGCCTCCACCTCCAACGCCCTGGTGTGGAACGGCTCGCGCGATCAGGACCCGGCGGAGCGCTGGTTCCGCGACACGGTGGGCGCCGCCATCGCCGAGCTGATCCGCCAGAAGGGCTAGCGCCGGCGCGGGCCGGGCGGGCAGGACAATCCGTCCACCCGCCAGGCGGTTTCGCGGCGGGCGGGCATCCGCTAGACAGGGCGCATGCAACGCGTGATCCGGGTTCTCGTCGTTTTGGTTGTCCTGGGGCTCGGCGCCCTGTGGGGCGCCGCGTGGTTCGGGCGCGAGCCCAACGAGCCGCTGGGGGCGAGCTTCCAGCGCCAGTTCGCTGCCCTGACCGGGCGGGGCGACGCGGCGGCGCCGGTGCCGGCCGGGGGCATCCGCCTGCCCGCCGGCATGAACATGGGCGGCGCCTTCGCGATGCGCGACCAGGACGGCCGCGCCGTGACGCAGGACAGCTTCGGCGGCACGCTGCTGGTGGGCTATTTCGGCTACAGCTTCTGCCCCGACGTGTGCCCCACCGAACTGGCGACCATCGCCAACGCCTTCGACCTGCTGACGCCGGAGGAAGCCGCCCGCGCCACCCCGCTGTTCGTGTCCGTGGACCCCGAGCGGGACACGCCGGAGCAGCTCAAGGGCTATGTCGCCAACTTCCACCCGCGCATGGTGGGCCTGACCGGCACGCCGGAGCAGGTGGCGGCCATGGCGAAGCAGTTCCGGGTGTTCTATGCCAAGGTGCAGCGGCCGGAGATGAGCGAGTACCTGATGGACCATTCCTCCTTCGTCTACCTGATCGGCGCGGACGGCCGGGTGCGGGCGCTGTTGCGGCCGCAAAGCTCGGCCGAGGACATCGCGGCCGCCATCCGCGCCCAGTTGCCGCGCGCCTGACACCCCCGACGAGAAGCGAGCGCCCGCATGGCTGAGGACGAGTTCGAGGACCTGGTGGGCCGCGCGCCGCGCAACCCCGCCGTGGCGCCGCCGCCGCGCTACACCCGCCGGCTGTCCGACAAGATCCTGATCGCCTTTCACCAGGCCTGCGACCAGACCGACTTCGAGGTGGCCGAGGAGCTGCTGCAGATCCTGGAGCGCATGCTGACGCGCCGCCCCGTGGCCAACGACAGCAACCGCCGCAAGAACCTGGAAAGCCTCGTCGCGGCGCATGAGCGGCTGTGGCTGCTGCGCCACCCGGACAGCGAGAGCTGAGCCGGCGGCGCGGGGCGCCCGCGCCCCGGCCGCGCGCCAATTCCACAGCGGCGCCTGCCGCCCCCTTCCGGCGGGCGGGTTGACGCACGATCTTTGCGCGTGATTTCCTCGCCATGAGCAGAAAGGACGCTGCCCCCATGACCATCCAGCTCGGCCAGACCGCCCCCGATTTCGAGGCCGACACCAGCCAGGGCCGCATCCGCTTCCATGACTGGGCCGGCTCCTCCTGGGTGGTGCTGTTCAGCCACCCCAAGGACTTCACCCCCGTTTGCACCACCGAGCTGGGCGAGACGGCGCGGCTGAAGCCCGAGTTCGACCGCCGCAACACCAAGGCGATCGGCCTGTCGGTGGACACGCTAGACAACCACGCGCGCTGGGATGCGGACATCGCGGAAACCCAGGGCAGCGCCGTCAACTTCCCGATGATCTCCGACCCCGACCGCAAGGTGTCCGACCTCTACGGCATGGTTCACCCCGAGGCCGACCCCTCGGTCACGGTGCGCACCGTGTTCGTGATCGACCCGAACAAGAAGGTGCGGCTGATGCTGGTTTATCCGCCCTCCACCGGCCGCAACTTCCAGGAGGTGCTGCGGGTGATCGACAGCCTGCAGCTGACCGACTCGCAGAAGGTCGCGACGCCGGTGAACTGGCAGCCGGGGGAGCGCGCCATCATCGTGCCCTCCGTGTCCGACGAGCAGGCGCGCGAGCGCTTTCCCCAGGGCTGGGACGCGCAGAAGCCCTATCTGCGCTGGGTGGACGTGAAGGCCCCGTCGTGAGCATCGCCGAGGGCTTCTGGGGCGCGGTGCTGGACACGCCGCTGATCCGGCTGAAGCGCGCCTCCGAGGCGACGGGCTGCGAGATCCTAGGCAAGGCGGAATTCATGAACCCCGGCGGCTCGGTCAAGGACCGCGCCGCGCTGGGCATCCTGGAGGACGCCGTGGCGCGCGGCGTGCTGACCCCGGGCAAGCCCGGCACGGTGGTGGAAGGCACGGCCGGCAACACCGGCATCGGCCTCGCGCTCGCCGCCAACGCGCGCGGCTGGAAAAGCGTGATCGTGGTGCCGGAAACCCAATCGCGCGAAAAGCTGGACTTCCTGCGGATGATCGGCGCCGACCTGCGGCTGGTGGCGCCCAAGCCGTTCTCCGACCCCGGCAACTACGTGCATGTGTCCCGCCGCCTGGCGGAGGAGCTGGGCGGCGAATCCGCCGGCGTGCTTTACGCCAACCAGTTCGACAACCCCGCCAACGGCGCGGCGCACGAGCGCACCACCGGCCCCGAGATCTGGAACCAGACCGGCGGCAAGCTGGACGCCTTCACCTGCGCCTGCGGCACCGGCGGCACGCTGGCCGGCGTGGCGCGCGCGCTGAAGGCGCGCAACCCCGGCATCCGCATCACACTCGCCGACCCCGAGGGCAGCGGGCTGGATGCCTGGGTGAAGACCGGCACGGTGCGGGCCAGCCCCGGCTCCTCCGTCACGGAAGGCATCGGCCAGGCGGCGCGCGCGCCCGGCAACCTCCAAGGGGCGCCGATCGACGACAGCCTGACGGTGCCGGACGCCGAGGCACTGGCGCAGGTGTTCTCGCTCCTGATCGACGAAGGCATCTCGGTGGGGGGCAGCGCCGGGCTGAACGTCGCCGCCGCCATCCGCGTGGCGAAGTCGCTGGGACCGGGGCACACGGTGGTGACGGTGCTGTGCGACGGGGGGGCGCGCTACCAGTCCAAGCTGTTCAACCCGGATTTCCTGCGGGACAAGGGACTGCCGGTGCCGGGGTGGCTCGCGCATTGAGGGTTGGGGCCAGAAGGGGCGCTGCCCCTTCTGGACTTCCCCGCCGGGGTGGCTGAGCCACCCCGGACCCCAGCATCTGAAAGCAGTTTTGGGCTTTCTGGGTGAGCGGGGCGCTTGCTGGGTTTTTTAAAATAAAGGCCGCCCGGGCCGAGCCATCAGTCCCCGAGGGTTTCAGACCCTCGGGGCTTCACGCCAAACAGATGTCGGGGTCCGGGGTGGTTCAACCACCCCGGCGGGGGTCCAGGGGGCGGCGCCCCCTGGCCTGTCCTCCCCTTGGCAAGCGCCCCCCTTCCCGCCACGCTGTCGCTCCTGCATCCAAGGAGGAACGCCCCGGTGAATGGCGCTGAAAGTCTCGTCCACACGCTTCTGGCCAGCGGGGTGGACACCTGCTTCGCCAATCCCGGCACCAGCGAGATGCATTTCGTGGCCGCGCTGGACCGGATCCCCGGCATGCGCTGCGTGTTGGGCCTGCAGGAGAACGTCGTCACCGGCATGGCCGACGGCTACTACCGCATGGCGGAGAAGCCGGCCGCGACGCTCTTGCATTGCGGCCCCGGGCTCGCGAACGGCTTGGCCAACCTGCACAATGCCCGGCGCGCGCGCAGCGGCATCGTCAACGTGGTGGGCGACCAGGCGACCTATCACCGGCAATACGACGCGCAGCTGACCGCCGACACCGAGGGCTGGGCGCGCCCCGTGTCCGGCTGGGTGCGGACCGCGACGGATGCCACGCGCGTCGGCGCGGATGCCGCGGTGGCGGTGCAGGCGGCGCGCGGCGCGCCCGGGCAGGTGGCGACGCTGATCCTGCCCGCGGACACGGCCTGGAATGAGGGTGGCGAGCCGGCGGCGGCGCTGCCCGTGCCGGCACCGGTGGCGCCGGACCCGCTGGCGGTGCGCAACGCGGCCCGCGTGCTGCGGGACAAGAAAAACGTGCTGGTGCTGCTGGGCAACGCCGCGCTGCGCGCCGGCCCGCAGGCGCTGGCGTGGCGCGCGGCGCAGTTCGGCGGCGCCACGGTGATGGCCGAGATGTCCAACGCCCGCGTGGAGCGTGGCCAGGGGCGCGTGCCGCTGGAGCGCGTGCCCTATGTGGCGGACGTGGCGATCGCGGCGCTGGCGAAGTTCGAGCACATCATCCTGGTGAACGCGCGCGGGCCGGTGGGCTTCTTCGCTTATCCCGGCAAGCCCAGCCTGCATTACCCGGACACCGCCGAGCTGCACGTGCTGACGCGCTACGAGCAGGACCCGCTGGCCGGGCTGCAGGCCCTGGTGGACGAGCTGGGCGCGCCGGAAGCGCCGCTGCCCGGGGCCGGCCCCCGCCCCGAGGCCCCGCGCGGCGCGCCGACGCCGGAAGGGCTGGCGCGCGTGCTAGCCGCGCTGCTGCCGGAAGGCGGCATCGTGGCGGATGAAAGCGTCAGCTTCGGGCGCGGCTTCTTCGCGGAAACCCATGCGGCGGCGCCGCACGACTGGCTGTCGCTGACCGGCGGCGCCATCGGCTGCGGCATTCCGCTGGCCACGGGGGCCGCGATCGGCGCGGGCGGCAAGCGGCGGGTGGTGAACCTGCAGGCCGATGGCTCGGCGCTCTACACGCTGCAGGCACTGTGGACCCAGGCGCGCGAGAAGCTGCCGGTCACCACCGTGATCCTGTCCAACCGCAAGTACCAGATCCTGATCGGCGAATACCGCAACGTCGGCGCCAACCCGGGGCCGACGGCCATGGGCATGCTGGACCTGGGCAACCCGGACATGGACTGGCTGCAGCTTTCGCGCGGGCTGGGGGTCGAGGCGGCGCGGGCGACCACGCTGGAGCAATGCGCCGACCTGATGCGGCAGTCCTTCGCGCAGGACGCGCCCTTCGTGATCGAGTTGGTGATCTGACGGACTTGCGAGCCATTCGCATTTAATTTGCCCCGCCGCGTCGATGGTGCTTGACGCGGCGGGTGGCGGGGCTTAATTGCAAATCACTCGCAGTTGCAGCGAGCAACCGAAGGGGGCGGCCACCGTCCCTCCGTTCTCCCGGGTCCCGCATTCTCTCCCCGGGCCTCTTCGGTCGCTTGAAACAACAGCGGGTTTACCGGCCGGCGCCAGCAGGGGTGGCAAAGGTCGGAAGCGGGTCGGAGGGCCCGGGTGTGCTGCGAACCGCCCGGTCCAGAATCCCGAGGTGCCCGAAGGGGGTGCCGCCGGGATACCTCGTTGGCACACGGGCAGGGTGTGCCACTCCGACCCGCCCCCCTTCCCTCCGCGCCCCACCGCGCTACGCTGCGGGCCAGGAGGACCCCACCATGCCCTACATGATCGAGACCTGGGACAAGCCCGATGCCGGCACATTGCGCGCCGAGCACCGCGCCGCGCACCTGGACTACCTGGCGCAGAACGCGCCGCGCCTGCTGGCCTGCGGCGCCAAGCTGACCGATGACGGCAACGACGGCGGCGGCAGCTTCTACATTGTCGACGTCGACAGCCGCATCCAGGCCGAAAACTTCCTGGCCGGCGACCCCTTCAGCCAGGCCGGGCTGTTCCAGCGCAACAGCATCACCCGCTGGCGCAAGGCTTATCTGGACCGGACGTCCTACCTGCCCAAGGTATGACGCAAGGCCAGGGGGCGCTGCCCCCTGGACCCCCGCTGGGGTGGTTGAACCACCCCAGGCCCCGGCATCTGTTTTGCGTCGCGCGCCAGAGGCCGATGGCCCCCGGCGACTGAGCGCGCGGTGCGCGCGGCCATTTCATAAAAAATCTTGTCCGCCACAGGCGCTTCGCCAAGTCGGGAAAGCCCCCATCGCTTTCTGCCGTTGGGGTCTGGGGTGTTTCAAACACCCAGCGGGGAAGTCCAGAAGGGGCAGAGCCCCTTTTGGCCCCGGCCCGTCTGCTCAGCGCTCCGCCACCGGCACGAAGGCGCGGTTCTCCGGCCCCGTGTAGTTCGCCGTCGGCCGGATGATCTTGCCGTCGATGCGCTGTTCGATGACGTGGGCGCTCCATCCCGCCGTGCGGGCGATGACGAAGAGCGGCGTGAACATCGCCGTCGGCACGCCCATCAGGTGGTAGGAGACGGCGCTGAACCAGTCGAGGTTGGCGAACATCTTCTTGGTGTCGGCCATCACCGCCTCAATGCGGTCGGCGATGTCGAACATCTTGCGGGAATGCACTTCGTCGGAGAGTTCCAGCGCCACCGCCTTGATCACCTCGTTGCGCGGGTCGGCGATGGTGTAGACCGGGTGGCCGAAGCCAATGACGACTTCCTTGCGCTCGACGCGGGCGCGGATGTCGGCCTCCGCCTCGTCGGGGTCGGCGTAGCGCTTCTGGATCTCGAAGGCGACTTCGTTGGCGCCGCCGTGCTTCGGGCCGCGCAGCGCGCCGATGCCGCCGGCGATGGCCGAATACAGGTCCGACCCCGTGCCGGCGATCACGCGGCAGGTGAAGGTGGACGCGTTGAACTCGTGCTCGGCGTAGAGGTTGAGCGAGGTGTGCATGGCGCGCACCCAGCTTTCACGCGGCGCCTTACCGTGCAGCAGGTGCAGGAAGTGGCCGCCGATGCTGTCGTCGTCGGTTTCCACCGCGATGCGCCGGCCGTTGTGGCTGAAGTGGTACCAGTAGAGCAGCATGGAGCCGAGGCAAGCCATCAGCCGGTCGGCGATGTCGCGCGCGCCGGTGTGGCTGTGGTCGTCCTTTTCCGGCAGCACGCAGCCGAGGGCGGAGACGCCGGTGCGCATCACGTCCATCGGGTGCGCGGCGGCGGGGATGGCTTCCAGCGCCTGCATGACGCTGGCGGGCAGGCCGCGCTGCGAGCGCAGCTTGGCCTTGTAGCCGCGCAGCTCGCCCTCCGTCGGCAGGGAGCCGTGCACCAGGAGGTAGGCGATCTCCTCGAACTCGCAGCGCGTCGCGATGTCGAGGATGTCGTAGCCGCGGTAATGCAGGTCGTTGCCGCTGCGGCCGACGGTGCACAGCGCGGTGTTGCCGGCGGTGACGCCGGACAGTGCGACGGACTTCTTGGGCTTGGGCGCGGCGGGGGTGTCGTTCATGGTGGCTGGTCCTCCGTTGTTGCCGGGAGGATCGTCCTTCGCGGGCAGGTTGGAAAGGCCGGGGAACGAATTCCCCGGACCCCTTCTTTTCTTTTGATCTGCCGCCCCGGCATGGCCGTGGCCAGCGGAACGCCGCAACGGCCACGCCGGAAAGACGGGCGGAAAAAAGATGGGGCCCGGGGGAATTCTTTCCCCCGGCCTGGCTTTCCCCCCGCGACAAACACCCTTCGCCCATGCAGCATCGCGCGATGTCCCAGACCCCCCTCGACCTGCCCACGCTCGCCGCCACCGCCCGCGCCGATGCGGCGGGCGACCCCTTCGCCAATCCGGCGCTCTCGGTCGCGCTGGCCTTGAGCCGGCGGATGGACGAGGGGGCGTTGGACCTGGCGGGCATGGCGGCGCTGCTTCAGGGGCTGGGGCGGGATGCCTTCCGCGACCGCGCCGCCAAGCTGGCGCGCGATGCCGGGCTGACCGGCGCCACCCCCGCAGACGCGGCGATGGCGGAGGTCGCGCTGCGCGCGGCGCGGCGCGACCCGGCGGACAGATCGGCACCTGAACCGGTGCCGCTGGCAGCGTTTCGCGCCGCCTGCGAGCGGCCGCGCATGGCCGCCGTCTTTACCGCCCACCCGACCTTCAGCCTGCCGCGCGCCACGGGGCTAGCGCTGGCGCGGGCGGCCGGTGGGGAAGCGCCGCCCGGGCCGCTGCCGCTGCGCCCCGTGCCGCCGACGCTGGAAGAGGAATTCGACCAGGCGGCCTTCGCCATCGCCAACGGGCGCGACGCTCTGGACCGGCTGGCGGCGGCCTTTCTCGGCACCGCGCGCGACTGCTGGCCCGACCGCTGGACGACGCTGGAGCCCCGGCCGGTGATCCTGGCCTCCTGGGTGGGCTATGACACGGACGGGCGCACGGATATCGGCTGGCAGGACACGCTGCGGCTCAGGCTGCGCATGAAGCGCCTGCAACTGGCCCGGCTAGCGGCGCAGCTGCAGGCGCTGCCGGAGGACTGCACCGCGCCGCTGCGCCGCCGCACGGCCGAGGCGCTGGAAGCGGTGGACGCGCAGCTCGACGCCTGCCCGCCCCCCGGCACCCCCTCGGGCGAGGCGGCGCAGACCTTCGCCCGCGCGCTGGTGGAGCGGCGGGACGCGGCGCTGACCACCCCGGCGCCGCTGCTGGCGCTGTTTCCGGCGGCGCTGGCGGCGGCGGCGGACGACCGGGCGCGCGTGGCGCTGTGCGTGGCGCGGGCGGGGCTGGCGGCGCACGGGCTGTCGCTGGCGCATACCCATGTGCGGCTGAACGCCACGCAGCTGCATAACGCGGCGCGGCTGCGCTTTCCTGCGCTGGGCGGCGGGCCGGAGGACCCGGCGCGGCGCCGCGCGCTGTTTTCCGCCATCGACGCGGTGCTGGACGAGGCGCGGGCCGAGCCGGTGGACACCGGCGGGCTGATGGCCACCCAGGCCAGCGCCACCCGGCTGATGATGACGGTGGCGCAGGTGACCAAGCACATCGACAGCAGCCAGCCCGTGCGCTTCCTGATCGCGGAAACGGAAAGCGGCTACACGCTGCTGGCGGCGCTGCTGCTGGCGCGGCTGGCGGGCGTCGAGGACCGGATCGAGATCTCGCCGCTGTTTGAAACCGCCGAGGCGCTGGAGCAGCGCGGCGAGCGGGTGGTGGAGGAAGCGCTGCGCTCGCCGCATTTCCGCGCCCATCTGCGCCGCGTCGGCCGGCTGTGCCTGCAGTTCGGCTATTCCGACTCGGGCCGCTACATCGGCCAGGTGGCGGCCACCCACCTGATCGAGCGCCTGAAGCTGCGGGTGGCGGAGCTGCTGGCGCGGCACAACCTGGCCGGGCTGGAGGTGGTGCTGTTCGACACCCACGGCGAGGGGCTGGGGCGCGGCGGCCACCCGGACGGGCTGGCCGAGCGCTTCGATTACTTGGACCCGCCGGCGGTGCGCGCCGCCTTTGCCCGCCACCGCACCGCCGTGCGGGCCGAGGTGGCGTTCCAGGGGGGCGACGGCTACCTGTTCTTCGGCACCCCCGCGCTGGCCCAGGCCACCGTGGCCCGGCTGGCCGAGCATGCCTTCGCCCCCCTGCCCGGCGGCGAGCCGGACCCGGTCTACGCCGAGGGCGGCTTCGCGTCCGACCTGTTCGCGGGCGCGCGGGCCGCCTTCAACGGGCTGGTGGAGGACCGCGGCTACGCCGCCATGCTGGGCGCCTTCGGCCCCGCGCTGCTGGACCGCACCGGCTCGCGCCCCGCCAACCGGCAAAGCGACAGCGGTGGCCCCGTGGCCATCAGCCACCCCAGCGAGCTGCGCGCCATCCCCAACAACGCCGTGCTGCAGCAGCTGGGCTTTCCGGCCAACCTGATGCACGGCCTCGGCCTCGGCGCGGCGCGGGAGCCGGAGGCCTTCCATGAGCTGCTGCGGCGCAGCCCGCGCTTCGGCAACGCGCTGGCCTTTGCCCGCGCGGGGCTGGCGCTGTCCGACACCCAGGTGCTGCGCGGCTACGTGGCGAGCCTGGACCCCGGCACCTGGCTGGACCGCGCGGCCGAAACCCGCCGCCCCGGCCGCCCCGCCGCCCTGCTGGCCGTGGCCCGCGCGCTGGAGGAGCTGGCGCTGGGCGACCCGGCGCGCGCGGTGTTCCGCCGCCTGAAGGCCGACGACTTGCGCCTGCGCGCCGCCTGGCCGGGCGACGTGCCGCTGATGAGCGACCGGCTGTTCGCGCTGCACGCGCTGCGGCTGTGCCTGATCCACCGCATCTGGCTGCTGGCCGTGGCGGTGCCTGACTTCTCGCCCCGCCACGGCGTGACGCGCGAAGGGCTGGTGAAGCGGCTGCTGCGGCTGGACGTGCCCGCCGCCGCCGACCTGCTGGACCAGGTGTTCCCCGCAGCCCCGCCGCCAGAGGAGGCGCTGGAATTCTTTGAGCCGCCGGCGCCGCGCCATGCCGGCTACGGGCGCGAGCAGGCGGAGATCGTGGCGCCGCTGCGGGCGATGTTCGCGCTGGTGCGCGAGGCGAGCGCCGTGGTGTCGCTGGAATGCGGCGCCTTCGGCTAGCCGCGTTTCCGCGGGCGGCAGGCGGCCGGTTTCGCGGCGCGGTGCGACCGCGGCATGACGGTCCGGCATCCAAACGATTTGAGCGACGTTGTTTCAGATGTGAATTATCTTCATAAATTGTTCGCGCCTCGTTTCTGCACCGGCGGGATGTCCTGATGGTCGATGTCGCCTTGTTGTCGGAGCAGACGCGGATGCTGGGCGATTTCGGCCAGTTCGCCCTGCGCGCGCAGAACCTGGACGAGGTGCTGCAGCGCGCCTGCGAACTGCTGGCCGGGATGCTGCGCCTTGGCCGCGCCAGGATGCTGGAGCTGCGGCCCGGCGAGCGGCAGCTGCTGGTCCGCGCCAGCCTGGGATGGGACGCCGCGCCGCCGCCGCCGGCCTTGCGGGACGGCTCGGCGGAAGAAGCCGCGATCCGCTCGGCGGCGGCGGTGGCCATCGGCGACACGCGGCTGGACCGGCGCTTCGCCGCCATGCCCGCCCCTGCCGCCGGCGCGGTGGCGGTGGTGCACCTGCCGGTGCTGCTGCCGGGCGGGCGGTGCTTCGGCCTGCTGCAGGCCGATGCGGCGGAGCCGCGGGCATTCAGCGACGGCGACCTGGACCTGTTGCCGGTGCTGTCCGCCATGCTGGGCCCCGCGGTCGACCGGCTGCTGGCGGCTTCCGCCCCGCGTGGCGACGAGGCGCGGTTCCGCATGCTGGTGGATGGCATGCCGCAGCTGGTGTGGTGTTCCGTCAGCGACGGCCGGTGGACCTGGGCCAGCCGGCAATGGACGGACTACACCGGCCAGGAGCAGCAGGACTGCCAGGGCCTGGGCTGGCTGGACGTGGTGCACCCCGACGACCGGGGCGCGATGGTGCATGCCTGGCAGTCCTCCCCCACCCATGGCGGGCTGGATGTCGAGTGCCGGCTGCGCCGGGCTGCCGATGGCAGCTACCGCTGGCACCGCGTGCGCTCGCTGCCGCTGCGCGCCGGCCCGGACGCGGGGCAGCCGCGGGGCGGCGTGGCGGAATGGCTGGGCACCTGCACCGACGTGGATGACCTGAAGCGGGCGCAGGACCGGCAAGGCATCCTGGTGGCCGAGTTGCAGCATCGCACCCGCAACCTCCTGGGCGTGGTGCAGTCGATCGCCAGCCGCAGCATGGCGCCCTCGCCAGGGCGGGAAACCTACAACGCCCGGCTCAGCGCGCTGGGCCGGGTGCAGGGCTTCCTGTCCTGTTCGCCGGAATGGTCGGTGTCGCTGTTCGAGCTGCTGGCGGCGGAGCTGGTGGCGGTGGGCGACGGGCTGTCGGAACGGGTGGAGGTGCGGGGGCCGCCCTTGCAGCTGCCGGGCAACAAGGTGCAGCCCATGGCCCTGGCGCTGCACGAGCTGGCGACCAACGCCATGAAATACGGTGCCATCGGCCAGCCGGACGGCCGCCTGCAGGTGGAATGGACAGTGGAGGCCGAGCCGGGCGGCCGCCAGCTGGTGCTGGACTGGCGGGAAAGCGGCGTGGCCATGCCGGACGACCAGCCGGCGCGGCGCGGCTTCGGCAGCGAGCTGATCACCCGCGCGCTGCCTTATCAGCTCAAGGCGAAGACCCGGCTGGAATTCGGCGACGACGGCGTGCACTGCCGGATCGTGCTGCCGCTGGGCAGCGCGCCGGCCCAGAAGCAACAGCAGCAGCAGCGGACCGCCTGAGCGCCTTTCCCCGGCGCCGCCACGCGCGGATTTGGCATTTGCCGCCGGATGGGGCACAGGTGGCGCCCCTGGCCCGCCGGCTGCGCCGCGGCGGTGCCGGCGTCGCGCCGGTCGTCGCATGGCCCGTGCCGTCAGCGTCACGGTGAGAGGACGAACGCCCATGAGCCAACCCGCCCGCCGCCGCCGCCTGCGCTGGCTGCCCTGGAGCTTTGGCGGAGTGGGGCTGCTGGCGCTGGCCGCCGTCGCCTGGCTGGGCTGGGTGATGCTGCGGGTGCCGGTGGGCGGCGGCATGCAGCCGGCCGGCACGGCGGCGACGCTGATCCTGGAAAACCGCGACGGCAGCGGCTTCGCCACGCGCGGCGTGCTGCGCGGCGACCCGGTGACGGCGGATGCCCTGCCGCAGCCGCTGACGGATGCCATCGTCGCCATCGAGGACCGGCGCTTCTTCAGCCACGGCGGCATCGACCCGCGCGGGCTGCTGCGGGCGCTGTCGCGCGCCGCCACCTCCGGCCGGCTGCGCGAAGGCGCCAGCACCATCACCCAGCAGCTCGCGCGCCTGTCCTTTCTGTCGCAGGACCGCACGCTGACCCGCAAGGTGCAGGAAGCGGTGCTGGCGGTGTGGCTGGAATCCCGGCTGGAAAAGCCCGAGATCCTGGCCCGCTACATGAACGCCGCTTATTTCGGCGCCGGCGCCGTGGGGGTGGACGCGGCGGCGCGGCGCTATTTCGGCAAGCCGGCCGGAGAGCTGTCCCTGGGCGAGGCGGCGATGGTGGCGGGGCTGCTGCGCGCGCCCTCCGCCCTCGCCCCCACCCGCAACCCCGAGGCCGCCTGGGAGCGCGCCCAGGTGGTGCTGGGCGTGATGCAGGACACGGGCGCCGCGACGCCGGAGGCCGTGGCCGCCGCCCGCGCCGCGCCCCCCGCGCTGCAGGCACCGCCCGAGCCGCTGGTACAGCGCGGCTACTTCGCGGATTGGGCGGATGCCGAGGCACGGCGGCTGGTGGGGCCGCTGCCGCTGGACCTGTCCGTGCGCACCACGCTGGACCCGCGCCTGCAGGACTTGGCGGAGCAGGTGGTGGCCAAGTGGCTGGACCGCGAGGGCGCGGCCGCCCATGCCGGGCAGGCCGCGCTGCTGGCCCTGGCGCCGGACGGCGCGGTGCTGGCCGCCGTGGGCGGCCGGGACTACGCCACGAGCCAGTTCAACCGCGCCACCCAGGCGGAGCGCCAGCCGGGCTCGCTGTTCAAGCTGTTCGTCTACGCGGCGGCGATGGAAGCGGGCTTCCGCCCCGACCAGGTGGTGCAGGACGCGCCGCTGACCATCGACGGCTGGTCGCCCAACAACGCCGACAACCGCTTCCGTGGCCCGGTGACGCTGCGCGAGGCCTTCGCCGGCTCGATCAACACGGTGGCGGTGCGGGTGCAGGACAGCGTCGGCCGCGCGCGGGTGGCGGAGATGGCCAAGCGCCTGGGCCTGACGCAGGACATTGCGCTGGTGCCCAGCATGGCGCTGGGCACCACGGAAGCGACGCTGGCGCAGATGGTCACTGCCTTTGGCCGCGTCGGCTACAACACGGCGCTGAGCCCCTATGTGGTGCAGGAGGTGCGCGCCCGGGACCGCGCGCTCTACACCCGCCCGCCCGGCGGCGGCGGCGCCCCGGTGCTGAACGCGGCGGCGCAGCAGGGCATGCTGGACCTGATGCTGGCCGCCGTGCGCGACGGCACCGGCCGCGCCGCCCGGCTGGACCGGCCGGTGGCCGGCAAGACCGGCACCACTCAGGACAGCCGCGACGCCTGGTTCGTCGGCATCACCGCCGACGCGGTGGTGGGCGTGTGGGTGGGCAACGACGACAACAGCCCGATGAACCGCGTCGGCGGCGGCGGCCTGCCGGCGCGCATCTGGCAGGACTTCATGCGGCAGGCCGACCGCATCCGCACCGCCGCCGCGCCCTCCGCCGCGCCGCCGCCCGCCCCGCTGCCCGCCGCGCCGGTTCTGGCGCCCGAGCCGCTGCGCGGCGTGCCGCAGGTGCTGGACACCGCCACCCTGCAGGTGGCGGGGCGCGTGGTGCGGCTGGGTGGGGTGGTGGGGGTGCCGGGGGATTTCACCGGCGCCATGGCGCAGTGGATCGCCGGGCGGGACGCGGTGTGCACGCCGCAGGATGCGAACACCTGGCGCTGCCGGGTGGACGGGCGGGACCTGTCGGAGCTGGTGCTGTCCAACGGCGGCGGCCGGGCCACCACGGATGCCACGCCGGAGCTGCGGCAGGCGGAGCAGGCGGCGCGGGCGGCGCGGCTGGGCGTGTGGGGTGGCTGAGGCTGGCGGACCGGCGGGCACGAAAAAGCCCGCCCGGATGGTCCGGGCGGGCTGATCGTCGTGCGGCTTACTGCTGCACGATGCGGCGGGTGCCGTCCGGCAGGTATTCGATCACCATGCCGCCGCCGCCATAGGCGCCGTCACCCACGCCCGTGTTGGGCAGGTTCAGGTTGGAAAAGGGCTGGGCCGGCGTCTGCACCATGCCGTTGCTGACCATCGGGGGCTGGCCCATCGGCGGCTGCATCGGGGGCGCGCCCATGCCGGCGCCCATGGCGTGGGGCGGCTGGCCACGCATGGCGCGGCCCGGCATCGGGCGGCGGTGCGGCGGGGGCGGCGTCATGGCGGCAGGCGCCATGGGGGCCATGCCGACGGCGGGCGGCGGCGCCATGCCGGGACCACCCGGCATCGGGGCGGGCGCCATGCCGGGCATCGTGGGCTGCGCCATGGAAGGCGAGCTCGGGGCCATCGGCATCTGGGCCTGGGCCATGGAGCTGCCGACGCCAATGGCGAGAGTCGCGGCCGCGAGGGCCAGGGGAATGCGGATCATGCTCCGTTTCCTTCAATGTTTCTGCTCGGACCCGCCGGAAGCGGGGATCGACAGCAAGCCAACGTCGCCTTGCGGCCAAGGTTTCGGCTGCCGCGCCGACATAGAGGGGGCTTCATCCGCGTTTCTTCTTGCCGGCGGCGGCGCCGGTGACATGGCCCTCGCCCGCCAGGGCCTCCAGCCGTGGCGGCAGGCCGGACAAAATGGCGGCCCGGTAGCCCGGCACCTGCTTCCAGGCCTTGCGCTCCGGCTTGGTCATGCCGCAGCCGAAGCACCAGCCGCTGACATCGTCGAAGCGGCACACCTTGATGCAGGGTCGTTCGGTCGTATCCATGCAGGCAAGACGCCAGCCGGACCTGAAAGTTACCCGAGCACGGCCGGCAACCGCCCGAGCACCGACCCGGCCGCCTGCTCATAGGCATGCGCGAGGCGCAGCAGGGCGAGATCCTGACGCGGCGGAGCGATGATCTGCATCCCCATCGGCAGATCCAGCGCGCCGCCGAAGCCCGCGGGCACGCTGATCACCGGGCAGCCGACCAGGCTGGCGGGGAACACCACTTCCATCCAGCGATGGTAGGTATCCATCGCCGTGCCGTCGATCTCCTTGGGCCAGTCCCATTCGGCGGGAAAGGCGAAACACTGGGCACTGGGCAGCACCAGCATGTCGAAGCGGCTGAACAGTCCGAGAAAGGCCTGGTACAGCGCGCTGCGCTGAGCGGAAGCCCGCAGCGTGTCGGCGGCCGACATGCGCAGCCCGCCTTCCACCTCCCACACCGCCTCGGGCTTCAGGAGCGCGCGCTTGGCGGGGTCGTTGAAGAAAGGCAGCAGGCTGTTCATAGTCAGCCAGTGACGCATGCCGAGCCAGGTGTCCCAGATCTGCTCGCGCGAGATGGGCAGGCGGGCGTCCTCGACCCGGCAGCCGATGGTGGCGAGGCGGTCGAGACCCTGTTGGCAGACCTCGCGCACACCTGGCTCCATGGGGAGCTTGGCCGCGTAGTCGCCCAGCCAGCCGATGCGCAGTCCCTTGGACTCGCCGGCGAGCGGCTGGGCGAAGAGCGAGGGATCGTCTTCCAGAGACAGCGGCGCGCGGGCGTCGCGCCCGGCCATCGTGGACAGCAGCATGGCGAGATCGGCCACGGTACGCGCCATCGGTCCTTCGGTGGAAAGCTGGCTGATGAAGCTTTCGGTCGCGGGCCAGGCCGGCACCCGGCCGGCGGACGGGCGAAGGCCGAAAACATTGTTCCAGGCGGCGGGATTGCGCAACGAGCCACCGAAGTCGCTGCCGTCGGCGACAGGCAGCATGCGCAGCGCCAAGCCAACCGCCGCGCCGCCACTGGACCCGCCCGCGGAGCGGGAGGGGTCGTAAGCGTTATGGGTGACGCCGTGCAGGGTGTTGTAGGTATGCGAGCCGAGGCCGAATTCCGGCACGTTGGTCTTGCCGATGATGATGGCGCCGGCGCGGCGCATCCGCTCGACGATCAGGGAGTCCTGGACGGCGACGTTGTCCAGCAGCAGGGGCGAACCAAGGGTGGTGGGCAGGCCACGGACCTGTGCGATGTCCTTCACGGCGTGCGGCAGGCCGTGCATCCACCCAAGGACTTCGCCACGCGCCAACTGGGCGTCGCGCTCCCCAGCTTCAGCCATCAAGGTATTGCGGTCCCGCAGTGCAATAATGGCGTTGGCTGCGGGGTTGAAGCGGGCGATGCGATCGAGATGCGCCGTCATGACATCACGGCAGGATATCTGGCGCGCCTGGATGACGGCGGACAGATCCTTGGCCGTCATCAGCGTAGGGTCGGCAGGAGGGGTCATGAAGCGGGCCTCGGCATGGCGATGCTGAACATCTACCGGGTGACGGCCCAGGCCACCAGACCACCCCACGCATGCTGACCCCCCGGACGCGTATGATGCGTTCGGGGGTTGATGGTGAGTGGGGGGAGGTTTTGGTGAGGGATGCGGGGACAGGATTTGAACCTGTGACCTTCAGGTTATGAGCCTGACGAGCTACCGGGCTGCTCCACCCCGCGTGGGTGTATGTGTTGGGATCTGTGCGGTGATCAACGGTACGATCCGGCTGGGTGGCCCGGCGGCGACCTACTCTCCCGTGCCTTGAGACACAGTACCATGGGCGCTGAGGCGTTTCACGGCCGAGTTCGGGATGGGATCGGGTGTGGCAGCCTCGCGATGGCCACCGGGCCACCGAGCCGGATCGAAGTTGATGGTGCACAGATGTGAGGTGATGAGGATGGTGATATCGGGTGGAAGTGTTGTGAGTGTGTCGCGGATGGATGCTGCGTGCGGTGTTCATCGTGAGATGGACCGCGTTGATAGAGTTGAGATCGATCGGGCTATTAGGACCGCTCGGCTGCGTCTGTTACCAGACTTCCACCTGCGGCCTATCGACGTGATGGTCTATCACGGCCCTTAGGGAGATCTCGTTTAGAGGCTGGTTTCCCGCTTAGATGCCTTCAGCGGTTATCCGTTCCGCACTTAGCTACCCAGCGATGCGCCTGGCGGCACAACTGGTACACCAGAGGTACGTCCATCCCGGTCCTCTCGTACTAGGGACAGATCCTCGCAAATCTCCTACACCCATGGCAGATAGGGACCGAACTGTCTCACGACGTTCTAAACCCAGCTCACGTACCGCTTTAATCGGCGAACAGCCGAACCCTTGGGACCTGCTCCAGCCCCGGGATGCGATGAGCCGACATCGAGGTGCCAAACCTCCCCGTCGATGTGGACTCTTGGGGGAGATCAGCCTGTTATCCCTAGAGTACCTTTTATCCGTTGAGCGATGGCCCTTCCACGCGGGACCACCGGATCACTAAGGCCGACTTTCGTCTCTGTTCGCGCTGTCGCGCTCACAGTCAGGCGGGCTTATGCCTTTGCACTCAACAGCCGATGTCCGACCGGCTTGAGCCCACCATCGCGCGCCTCCGTTACCATTTGGGAGGCGACCGCCCCAGTCAAACTGCCCACCACGCAGGGTCCCGACCCCGGATAACGGGGTTCGGTTAGATGCCAGAAAAGCTCAGGGTGGTATTTCAAGGTTGCCTCCGCCCAAGCTAGCGCCCGGGGTTCAATGGCTCCCACCTATCCTACACAGCTCTGTCCTGGCACCACTGCGAAGTTGCAGTAAAGGTTCATAGGGTCTTTCCGTCTGACCACGGGTACCCCGCATCTTCACGGGGAATTCAATTTCGCTGAGCCCATGCTGGAGACAGTGGGGAGGTCGTTACGCCATTCGTGCAGGTCGGAACTTACCCGACAAGGAATTTCGCTACCTTAGGACCGTTATAGTTACGGCCGCCGTTTACCGGGGCTTCGGTTCGATGCTTGCACATCTCCCCTTAACCTTCCGGCACCGGGCAGGCGTCAGACCCTATACGTCATCTCTCGATTTCGCAGAGCCCTGTGTTTTTACTAAACAGTCGCCACCCCCTGGTCTGTGCCACCCCATCACGGTTGCCCGCAAAGGGGTCTCGCTTATCCCGAAGTTACGCGAGTAATTTGCCTAGTTCCTTCAGCATGGTTCTCTCAAGCGCCTCGGTATACTCAACCAGTCCACCTGTGTCGGTTTCGGGTACGGACCATATGCTAGAGCTATTTCCTGGACCGATCCGGCAGCCCCTCCAATCCGATAAGGAGGAACAACGGTTCACGGTCGTCACTTCTAGCGGGC
The DNA here is from genome assembly GCF_017355405.1 of Roseomonas haemaphysalidis. Lineage (NCBI taxonomy): Bacteria > Pseudomonadati > Pseudomonadota > Alphaproteobacteria > Acetobacterales > Roseomonadaceae > Roseomonas > Roseomonas haemaphysalidis. The sequence continues at coordinate 1,285,026 of NZ_CP061177.1, read as the reverse complement.
TCAGGAATATTCACCTGATTTCCATC